>JBPOEZ010000001.1:0-605189 GCA_051252005.1 Alphaproteobacteria bacterium
TACCATGGTCAACGTGGCCAATAGTACCAATGTTTGCGTGCGGCTTATTGCGCTCGAACTTCTCTTTTGCCATTTTTTAACTCTTTCAAGTCTACGCCCTTATTCAAAGAGCCGGTTAAAAATGTGGCCTTTCGGCCGCTTGTGCCGCGCTACAGTGTATAGCATGGCTTTTCGGGATCACCCCGTAAATTTGGAGCGGGCGGCGAGAATCGAACTCGCGTCATCAGCTTGGAAGGCTGAGGTCTTACCACTACACAACGCCCGCTGTGTTTATTTAGTTTTCCGCTAAGAGGCGGATGGTGGAGAGGATTGGATTCGAACCAATGTACACATACGTGATCAGATTTACAGTCTGACGCCTTTAACCACTCGGCCACCTCTCCAGTCCAAAACATCAGCTGGTTAAGGGCTGATGATAAAAGTGTTGCCTCCAACAAAAAACGCTCTGTCATATGGATAGCTATCGTGTATAGCGTCCTCATAAACAGAGAGTGTCTTTTAAAACCTGACGCTATATAGAGATGACAAACGAAACACGCAAGAGACGATTTGAAAGAAAATCGCGACAATCCCGACAAAATACCGGGGAATCGGATGTGCCTGCACGCCGTTCTGCAGGTATGCGCGCTCCAAGCGCTGATAACACGCCTCGATCGCCTAAAAAAGCGGATAAGGGGCGCGATTCTGGGCCGCGCCGCGATAAAAGAGGCGGCGGAAGCAAGAGCCAAGGCAGAGGTCAAGTAAACGGCAGAGGCCGCGAAGGCGGCGCAGGCTGGATTTGGGGACTGCACGCTGTCCGCGCTGCGCTCGCCAATCCGCGCCGAACCATCCATGACGTTATGGTGACGGATACGGCTTTGTCCCGAATCGATCTTCCAGACGGCGCGCCGCAGCCGCGCATTGTACTCCCCGCTCAGCTTGACCGTGAATTTGGACAAGGGCACCAAGGCGTTGCGATCAAAGCCGCCCCGCTTGAATGGCCAGACATTATTGACCTCGCTGCGCAGGACGAAGAAAACGGCCTGATTCTTGTGCTCGACCAGATCACAGACCCGCATAATGTGGGCGCTATGCTTCGCCTTTGTTCGGCGTTCGGCGTTCGCGCCCTTGTCATGCAGACCCGCAAAGCCCCGCCTTTATCAGGCGCGGCGGCAAAAGTCGCTGTTGGCTGCGTTGAAACTGTGCCTGTTTGCCTTGTGACCAATATCGCCAACACGCTGCAAGACCTGCAAAAACAGCACTGGATCGTAACGGGCCTCGCGGGGGAAACCGATATTGAGCTCTCCCAAGCGCTATCGGGCGGCGGTAATCATGTCATCGTTATGGGCGCTGAAGGCCCAGGGCTTAGAACCCGCGTCCGTGACAACTGCGATCAACTCGCCCGAATCCCCATGTTATCCTCTGATGTTGCCGGAGAAGCCGAAAGCCTCAACGTCGCCACGGCGGCCGGCATTGCGCTGTATGAGGTTCGGAGGCGTTAGCCGCGAAGCTAATCGAAAGTTGCCATCCTGTCTTCATGATCGGTCGGCGGGCCGTAGCGGTTCATGCCAAGCGTGCCACGTTTGGCCCATAGAATCACGAAGCCTAAATAGACGACGGCCATGACCGTAATGCTCATCAGAAATAAGGGGTGCTCTTCTGGTAGGTGCGCAAATGGCGCGTCGATGAAGAAAACAAGATAGCTGAAACCCTGCCACCAGCCAGACATATTAATGTCGTGAAGTCTACGTGAAGTGACGGCCAGTGCAGGGATCAAAAGCGCGACTCCGCTGATCGTGCCGAACAGACCGTTGGATAACCCTAATGTCATTAAAAGGGTCGTGCTAAACGTCTCCCTATACTCTCCCTCGGGAAAGAAGGAGAAGACTTTTATATCGACCGTCTCAAACACAAAATAGACGATAGCGGTGAAAAACATAAACCACCAAAACTCTGATCGGCTCGCGCGGCCAGAAAAGTCTGCATATTTACGTAGGCAGGTTTGTACGGATTGTATCATGTTCATAATGCACCTTAGCCAAAGCGATTTCTATTGAAAACCTAAATCCTCTTGGCTAGGCAAGCGGGGCAATAAGGGGAAGACAATGAGAGATTTTAAAAACGCTGTGGCTGTAGTGACAGGCGCGGGGTCAGGCATAGGCCGAGCGCTTGCGATTAATCTGGCAGGGCAGGGCGCGCATATTGCGATCTCTGATATTAATAAAGCCAGCCTCGCCGAGACGGCGGATATGCTTGCCGCTTTTGACGTGAAAGTTAAGGCCGATGTTTTGGACATCACGGACGAAGACGGCGTGTTTAAGTATGCCGAAGCGATTCGGGATCATTTCGGCCACGTTAATCTTGTCATCAACAACGCAGGCGCGGCTTTGTCGGGCGATTTTGCCAAGGCGTCTATGCAAGATTTCAAATGGCAGATGGATGTCAACTTTTGGGGCGTCGCCTACGGCACGAAAGCTTTCCTCCCGATTTTAGAGCAGGCCGAGTGGGGACATATCGTTAATATCTCCAGCATCTTTGGCATCATCGCCTCGCCAAGCAATAGCGCCTATAATGCAAGTAAGTTTGCCGTGCGCGGCATGACCGAAGCGCTGCGGATAGAACTCGACGCAGCGGGAAGCACAGTGTCCTGTACTTGCGTGCATCCGGGTGGTGTCAAAACCAATATTGCGCGAACAGCCCGCGTCGTGAACACAAACGATCCGAACGCGAGTACACCCGATGAGCTCGCAGACCGCTTTGATGCTGTCGCGAAGACGACGCCGGAAAAAGCGGCTCAGACCATCCTCAAAGGCGCGGCGAAAAACAAGAAACGTGTTCTGGTCGGCGGCGATGCTTGGCTGCTCGATAAAATACAGCGGCTAATGCCGACAGGCTATGGGTCGATAATAGGTCGCCTGTTAAAAAAAGACGAGTAAGCCTCGCTTTCCTTCGGGAGTAATTTTCATCTGGTAATGTTGACGACGCGTGTATACCTTTTGCTAAAAAAGGGGACCTACTGATGCTAATTCACGATATTCTAGTTAATGCCAGCCACAGCGCCGCTGCGCTATTGATCTGTCTGGCGACGCTTTGGTTGATTTCGCTTAAAATCCGCGACGCCAGTATCATCGATATTTTCTGGGGCGCAGGCTTTGGGGTCGTTGCGATGGTGTGTCTTTATCTCGTGCCGATTAAGACGCCTTATATCTATCTGCTCGCGGCGCTGCCGACGATCTGGGCCGTTAGGCTTTCACTGTACTTAGCGAACCGTAATCTCGGTCACGGCGAAGATAAACGCTACGTTTTCATGCAAAAGCGCGCAGAGAAAAAAGGTATGAGCGAAATGGCGTGGCGACGCCGAGCGTTTCTGACGATCTTTCTCGGGCAGGGTATTTTGATCATGATTGTCTCTGCGCCTGTCTGGGCGGGTATTGCGTCTGGGAAATTGCAAGCTGTTGATATTGGCCTTCTCTCAATCATAGGCGCCGCCCTTTGGCTCATCGGTTTCCTGTTTGAGGCTATTGGCGATGCGCAGCTGTCTAAATTCATGAAAAAAATGAAGGATTATGACGGGGCCTACGAAGATAAGCCCGTGCTTGACACAGGCCTGTGGAAGTTTACCCGTCACCCTAACTATTTCGGCAATGCCTGTATGTGGTGGGGGATTTGGCTTGTAGCCTGTCAGGCGCCTTTTGGATGGGTCACGATTTTCGCGCCTTTGATGATGACGCTTCTTTTGACCCGCGTGTCTGGCCGTGATCTTCTGGAGCGGGAGCTGAAGAAACGCCCCGCCTATGTGGCGTACGTCAATCGCACCTCCAGCTTCATCCCGTGGCCACCTAAATCTTGAGCCAGATTAGTTTTTAGGCTACAATATAGTGGGCGCTATCGGCATTTCGGTGTCGGGGCTTCATTTTTTTAAACGGAGATCACCATGAAATTACTATCTAAACTTCTGCTTACAGCGGCTTTGACAACAAGCTTTGCCGCCGCTCCCGCTATGGCTGGCCCTTTCAGCATGCTTAAGGACAAAGCAAAAGCCGAAGCGAAAAAAGAAGCCGAAAAAGAAATTAAACGTCAGGCCAAAGAAGAAGCCAAGAAGCAATTACAGTCAGTCGCTGGCGTTAGCGAAGGCACGGCGGAAACCGCTGTCGACGGTACAGAGAAAGTGCTGGAAATGACCGGCGTGATCGAAGCCGCGCCAAAAGAAGATAACAGCCTGACTGGCAAAGCTTTCAGCCTTGCGAAAGACAGCCTGAAAGCAAAGACCGTCTCTGATGATGAGCTTGTCGAAGAAGCGTTAGAAGAAATGGCCGAAGAAGACACGACCGTCAAAAAAGTCGTCATCACAGAGGTCACAACGATTGAGACGACAGAAGAAACGGTTCCTGCCGTGCCTGCGCCGCTCCCGCCGGTTAACTGCCCCGAAGGCACGACCGCTCAAGACGATGGCACCTGCATGATCACAGGCGACTTTGGTCTCTAAGAAAAACAGTGTGGCCGTACAATGCGGCCACACGCTTATATTATAGGCTCGGCATCAAACGTCAGTCATCCTTGACTTGACCCGGGATCTCGCCGTTATGGCGTGCAGTACCCGATAACGCCTAGGTCCCGGCGCGGGGGCCGGGATGACAGGCTAGCCTACGCCCGCCGCCATGTTGTGCCTTCGGCGCTGTCTTCTAGGACGATGCCTTTGGCTTTGAGGGTGTCGCGGATTTCGTCGGAGCGTTTGAAGTTTGCGCCCATAGCGGCTTTGTCGCCGGCTTTTTTAGCCTTAATGGCAGACGTCTTCGCGGCGTCGCGTTCAGCGATCAGCGCGTTAATTTCGGCTTCTTCATCATCGCTCGTATCCCCGCGGAACCAGTCTTCGGGGTCTTTCTGTAGGAGGCCAATGAGATCACAAAAGTACAAAGCTGTTTCTAAGTGTTGTTGAACGAACTTGAGCTTCCTTTCATTTAGCATGATTTGATCGTCTAAGTTTATGCCAGCTGGAATTTGATCCGCGTTCATTTCTTCGTTCTTACGGCCTATCGTTTCGAAAAATAATGATACCATGGAGATAAACCCAGGAGTACCTATATCCTCATACAGAATGTTGAATGGATAAGGGTGGGCATCAATCGGTGCGCTACTGCCCTTAAAAAGCTTATACATTCTATACCAACGATCCAACTGAGCCTTACTCTCTTTCAGTAAATCCTCAGACCAAATGAGTTCACTCCGATAATGCGCCTTAAGCAGCGCCAATCTTATAACTTCCCCGTCCCAATCCTTCCGCAAATCGCTAATCAATTTCACGTTCCCAATGCTCTTGGACATCTTTTCGCTGCCCATATTGAGGAACTCATTATGGACCCAAAATTTGGCCATGGGTTTGCCGTGGGCGCAGTTGCTTTGCGCGATTTCGTTTTCGTGGTGCGGGAATTTAAGGTCTACGCCGCCGCAGTGAATATCGATCGTTTCGCCGAGGACGGCTTTGCTCATGGCGGAACATTCTATGTGCCAGCCAGGGCGGCCACGCCCGAAAGGTGCGTCCCATCCGACGCCGTCGAGTTCAGGTTTCCACAAGACAAAATCAGCGGCGTTTTTCTTGCGCGCGACTTCGCCTTCGCCGACACGGTCACCGCCTCGTAAGTTTTCAAGCGTGTTGCCAGAGAGCTTGCCGTAATCCTCATATTTGGACACGTCAAAGAACACATGTCCGTCGGAAGCGTAGGCGTAACCGTCTTTTAAAAGCGTTTCGATCAAATCAATCATGCCGCCAATATTGTCTGTGGCTTTGGGTTGATGCGTCGGCGGCAAACATCCGAGCGCTTCTAAATCTTCATTATAAATCCGCGCATATTTCTCGGTGATTTCCGAAATCGGCACGCCTTGCTCTTTGGCCGCCGCAATGATTTTGTCGTCTACGTCCGTAATGTTGCGCGCGTAAACCACATGATCTTCGCCGTAAATATGACGGAGCACGCGGAACAGAACATCCGCGACAACGGCGGCGCGGGCATTGCCGATATGGGCATAGGAATAAACCGTCGGCCCGCAATTATACATGGTCACCCGATTGGGATCCATAGGGGTAAACGGCTCCTTTTTGCGCGTAAGCGAATTATAGAGGGTCAGCTGCGGTGGTGTCTGGTCAGTCATGGGGTCATCCTTTATACAAGGCCGTCTATTTTTGAAAGTCTCTTGATGCAATACTTCAAAACCCAGAAGGTCGTGATTATCCTTTTAATCGGTATCGTGGCCGCGTTTGCAATTTCCGGCGCGATGAAACCGGATGCGGGGCTTTTGAAATTCAAAGTGCGCGGCGAAACGGCCTATGGCTACGGGACAACCACCACGCGCTCGCTCTCGGATTTTAAAGGCTTCCTTCGCGACAACCCGCAGGTCACAACGCTGGTTCTCAAGAAAATGCCAGGGACACAGGACAGTGTCACGAATACGAAAATCGCGCGGCTCATCCGCGCAAACGGGCTGAAAACGCGGCTTGAAGGCAATAGCTATATTGCCTCGGGCGCGGTGGATTTATTCATTGCAGGGGCCGAGCGGACAATGGAATGCGGCGCGCTGATCGGCGTGCATAGCTGGTCGATGGGCACGGACGGCGCGCTGATTAAGGGGCCACGCTACCATCCGAAAAACCTCGGCGTTGACCGCTTCCAAAAATTCCATGAGGATTTTCTATCGGACATGGGCGTTGATCCGGCGTTCTACGTTTTCACACGCGAATCCGCCTTGCCCGAAGACCTTTATGTTTTGAGCGCGGCAGATATAGAAAAATACGGACTGCTAACGTCTAGCGGCTGTGAGTGATTTGGAAAACGTTGGCAGCGCTTGTTGATTAAACTTCAAGAGGTTTCACATTTTTCATCGACTTATCCAAAAGTTCGAGACACATGAGGACAGAAAAGACAGCCCACGCGGGGAGGATTTGTAGCATGATGCGATTGCCCGAATCCTGCGCGCCGAGACGGTACGGGAACTCGCGGTAAAGACCGAGCATGATCACTAAAAACACAGAAGATATAACGATACGAAGAAAAAGCCCGCTATGAGTTTTCGATGTATCATAGACCGTAAATATCATGAGCAGCACAAACAGAACGGCCCATGTGTAACCGCTCATCCCAACGCGTGACGTCATATTGTGGATCATATGGCTGGCCGTATCTTGTGTGTGGGCAAAGTCTTTTGTGGTCATGTAAAGGCAAATCAGAACAATTAAAGCCGGCAGAGCTTTAGAGCCCAGAGTGATTAGCGGACGAAGCGGCGCGATGAGCCAGAGCGCTGCGGCAATGACAGGGGCCAAAGACAGGACTGACAGCGCCAAAGCTCCGTTCTTAGATATAATTGTGCCTGTCACGTTCGCGGGTATGATTGTGTAAAGAATAAACATCCAAACTGCGGCGACTGTGCAAGCAATCCCGAGCGCGAAAAGTCGCGCCTTGGGGTTTTTGACGGGGGTGGCTACAAAGAGAAGCCCGATAATGTTCAGAAACAAAACTCCCTCGAGGCGGCAAATGCTGACCGCTATTAGCGTGATTACGAGCGGCGCGTAAGCGGCTGTTTGTCCCCGCGCTGTGATCAGCCAAATACAAGCGCAAGCACAGAAGAAAAATGCCGCCATCGGCAGGTTAGGCATGTAATACACGCTATGATAAATAAATTGTGGGGTGCTTAGAATAAGCAGGGGAGCGCTGAGACACGCGGTTATAAGAACGCCGCGCGGCAGGGCGATAGAACGGCCAAAATCATAGATAAGGCCGGAAGCCAAAATAGCGATAAAAACAGCAAAAAGAATAGAGGCAATGGCGCTATAGTCTGCGCCCCAAAATCCGGCAGGGGCATTCCCGAAGGCGAGAAAGCCGGAATAACTTGAGATAAACCCTTTCACTGGGGGGGACCAAAGTCCGTTATCAATTAACGTGATGTTCCCAGTGAGGGTCGCGTATTTAAAGGCGTCATAGAGCATGACTGAGGCTTTAAGCTGCGATTGAATGAGGGTGATCAGAGCCACAATGATGAGGAGGACAAGCCCGTCCATGGCCAAATCTTTGGCACCCATCGCGCCTTTTTTGGCGCTGATGAAAATGAAACCGGCGAGCGCTAGGGTAACAAGCAACCCGAGTGAGAAAAGCGTGACAGGCACTTTCAGAAGCAGCAACAGCAGAACGCCAAAAGCAATGGCGGCAAAACCAATGGGAAAGCTTAGTCCAAGACGAATAGGAAGGGCTATGGTATTCGTGCGGTAACTGACGAAAACAAGTCCGGTGAAACAGAGTGAAAAACCGTATAAGAATTCAAAAAACCAGATCATAATGCAGGACACTTATGCTTGACGGCGAGCCATTGCGGGCCGTCTTTGGCAGCGCGAAATAAAACGATATCATCACCGGATCCGGCGTATAAAGATAGCGTTTCGCCGTTTGGCAGCGTATAGTCAGCCGCAGGTTTTGCGGAGCCAAGAGATCCGATCAGAGCGGCACGCGCTTCGCCGGAAAGGGCCATGCCTTTTGCAGATTTTGCAGCGGCGTAATTAATGAGAACTGATTTATTGATACGGCCGCCAGTCTCAAAGCAATATTGCGAAAACTTTTCATGGTCTCTTAAGTAGAATAAATAAGCAAAGCGCTCTTTGATGTTTCGGCCTGGGTAGACTTCTGCAAGAGCCGAAAGCTTGAGCGAGTCCTTGGCTTCGATTTTGACATTTTGCGCGGAAATTTGAGTCCAAGCCGTCAATAAGTTGGCGGCAGAGAAAACAAAAATAAGGGGAACTGCAAGAAAGATTAAGCGTTTGAAATTGCTCTGTAAAATCGTCATGATTCCGCCGACGAAACCAAATGCAGTCATGAAGATTGCGAGCAGGCTTAACGTAATCTTGTTTCCGAAACGGTTGGATAGAATATCAGGATTGCTTCTCGCCCAGATAAAGAAACACACACCGAAAGCGGTCATCAGTGCAAAGACCATGATGCGAAAATATTGGCCAAAAACTCCAGAAAAGGGTGCAGGATTCAGCGGGGTAGAGTCTAAGCTTGTCATGCTGTCCTGCTTTCTTCTCTAGCCTTGGATTTTTCATATTCTATCATGTCTTTGCTAGTTTCATAGCTCTCTTGGTAAATTCTGTTCCAATCACCCTCATTGCGCGCGAGTTTCGCCCGCATGTCTTGCGCGACCTTCGAGAGGTGAGAATCTTGTGTCATCGCCGCAAGGCCTTCCGTGAGTAAGACAGCTCGTTTTGCCCCGTAATCTGGAAACATCAAGAAATCCTGCATGTAGGAAAAATGCAGATAAGACTCATGCTGCTGGGGTAAATATTGAGCCATGGTCGCTATGCAGTCATTGATGACGTCATTGTAAATCGCCGTTTTCGTCAGATGTCTAAGTTTA
The DNA here is from genome assembly GCA_051252005.1 of Alphaproteobacteria bacterium. GTDB lineage: Bacteria > Pseudomonadota > Alphaproteobacteria > Caulobacterales > Maricaulaceae > JACOMS01. Next base: position 9,373 of record JBPOEZ010000001.1, read on the forward strand.
ATGAAGGCGAGCAGGCAATGAATATGGCCGTTGTAAATCCGGGGACGGATGCATTTGTCTTTTCGGAATGAAAACCCTGACCTTTTCAGCCAATTGACATCTGAATTAATCGGGCGCGTACAATATTCGTGGCACCATAAAAACCCAGCCTCATCGCGGGTTAAGAAGGCCGATTTTTTGTTAAAAGCCGCTGTGTGTAATAGATTTTCTGCGATCTCTAAATAGGCGTTTATTTCCGTCATTTCGTATAGGAGCAAAAGTCCGTAGGCCGTGACACAATTTAAGAAAGCCCCGCGCCAAGGCGCTTTAAATGTCGTCCAGAAAAACGGCCAGTCATGCTTAGCTTCTGTAAAGGTGCCATCATCCGTGACAACAATGAAGGGTTTAAAGTTTTTGACAAGAGCCGCCGCTTGCGGCACCAAAATATCTGATATGTTAGGATCGTCTTTGGCGGTCTCTTTATAAACTGCAAGTAAAGCAAAGCTGTCCTGAAGGAAGGTCCAAGCCGAGTATTTAAATCCGTCTTTCTGTGTATCTTTTGTTGCTGCCGTAAAGAAATCCCGCTCATGTTCTGGGAACCAAAAAAGGTGACCAGATTTAAGTAACATGGAATCATCAACCATGTTGTCATTTACTGTATAAGCTGGCGGACAATAAAAACGACGTCCTAAGTTATAGAGTCCGCGCCTTTGGCAACTATCAGAAAGTGCTTGGCGCAACTGTAAGTACATGTGATTTTTGCCCTAAATCTGAATGTTTTTATGGCTACAATCGGAGCGGTCTGACTGTCAACAATATATGCAGAGCTAAATACGAGATTTGCTTAAAAATCGCGTTTCCATTTTAGGGATAGGCTTTGGTCATTATCGGTTCGGATACGGGAGCGCAGGGAGATGTTTTTGCGGATTTCCCAATCAATGATGGCGCCGGTTTGATCTGTTCCTGCGCCGGAGAAGACCTGCAAATAAACATTCTTTGCAAGGTATCGTCCGCCGACAAGCTGCGCGCTACCGTCTTCGTTAAAGTTCACGCTGAGCTGCCCAATACCGAAGGCATCGCGGAGCCCGCCTAGAAGATCAAACCCGCCGCCCTTGCCGGACATTTGCGCGAGCGCGCCCGCAAGCTGCGCGGCTTCAATCGTAGACAAGTCTGTGGCCGACCTGCCGAAAAGTAGCGCGGAGAGAATTTCATCTTGCGGCCGTTCGGGTGAACTCGAAAGCACGATTTCTGGCGCTTCGACCGTGCCTTTAATCGAAACACTGGCGTTGAGGTTTTGCGTCTCGGTTTCGGCAGTAAAGTCGATGCTAGCTTTGCTCACCTCGCCGTCAAATTGAATCGTGCCGTCTGTAAATTCGAGCGTTTTTCCCGCGATTTTATACCCCCCGCGCAGGACTTTCGCCTCGCCGTATATTAAGGGCTCGCCGAGGCTGCCTTTGATCTGGGCATCAAGGCTCATCTCAACATCAAGGCCGCGGCTTCGGACGAATATACGGCGCGGCGCGCGCACACGAATATCCATCGTGATCGGCGCAGCTTTCGCTTTAGGGACGATAGGCGCAAGGCCCTCTGGCCTGTTAATTTCTTCGACCTCAATTTCAATAACGCTAACTGTGCCGCTGACAAATTGTTTGACCTCGGCGCGGTTAAGCGTGATGTCGCCGGACAGGTTTGCCGTCTTAGGGAAGCTTTCAAACACGAGACTGCCTTGGACTTCGGCGCTCACGTCTTTGCGGTCGAGCGCTTTGAAGTTTTCCGCCTTCATTTCAATTTTACCGATGGGCCGACCAAGTTCGCCGAGCGTAAACGCCCCTGCGCCGGAAACCGATCCGCCGTTTGTATCGGCGGTGTAAATATCGTCGACTTTAAGGCTGTCTTGCGTGAAGCTCGCTTTAAACCGTCCGCTGCGAAACTGCGTGCCGAGGCTAGGGCCTTCAAACTGGATGTCGCTACCGCTGGCGGTTCCGTCAAGGTTGGGCGCAGACAATGTGCCTGAGAGGCTGACATTAGTATCAAGGTTTCCGCCTAGTTCTGCGTCGCTTGGCGTGACAAGTCCGAGCACAGCGATGGCCGCGCCTGACGCGTCATACTGGCCCGTGATAGGGGCTGACATATTGAGGCGAACGGCGCTGAATCTCTCGGCTGGCAGCAGCGGAAGTGTGATGTTCCCTGTGCCCGTAAATCCGGCGGGTGAACGGCTGCCGAGTGTCGCTGTCGCCTTTTGGTTATCAATGTTGACGTTGATGTTCCCCGTAAGGCCTTCGCCTTTATCAATGCCGTATCCGCGCCAATCATCAATGGTAAGAACGCCTGTGCCGCGTAGGCCTGCGCCGCTTGATATTTGCATATCTAAGGCTGCGCTAACCCGCGCGCGCGTATCCGCCAAAAGCCCGGGTAGAGGCATGATGCCCATAGGCAGGTTCTTGGTGTCAAGCACGGCCGTCTCGCCGTCTTTGCCGCGTGAATAGACAATGTCTGCGGACCCGTCGGCCACATTAAGCGGAGCGTTAAGCGTGATGTCTCCGTCTTTGTAAGACGCGGTGATGGGCGTTCTGGCCGAAAGGTCAATATTGCCATACTGCGCCGTCGGCGTTGCCGACGCGGCATAGCCGCCGTCATCCCCGCGAGAGACTTTGAGAGGCGATTTCACTGTAAACTGACGCGCGTTAAGCCCTTCGCCGCGCCGCCCTGCAATGTCTACCGCGCCGCCAAGGGAAGCGAGCGTTCCGCTGGCATTGGCTTTGACATGGTCGAAATTAAACTCCGAAACCGCAATCTCTTTGGCGTCAATCTCAAAGGTCAAACCTTGCTCGCCGGAAAGATTGGAAAGCGCCAAAGACGCGTTGGCATATTGACCGCCTTTTTTAGGCAGGTTGAGAGCTATGTCGCCCGTTGCGATACGGTTAGGCGGCAAGGAGACATTGCCCTCCGCCTGCATACGGCCCCAAGTGAGGTCGATATCATTAGCGGTGTAAGTCCCGTTTTGAGCGGTAAGCACGGCTGCGGCTAACAGGTCTCCGTGCTCTGTACTGGCTTCAAACTGAATAGGCCCGCGCAGGTTTGCGGTTAAATCGTCAAGGTCGGCGCGAAGCCGAACCGACGTGAACACATAAGACGGCACAGTCAGCGTATCGGTCTTTGCATCGATGCGTATAGACGGCGCGTCTCTTGCCCCGCTCACCTCGAACAGGGCTTCTGTGCCGCTTGAAAGCGTAGCCTTATTGTAAGTAACGGGAGCCGAAAGGAAGGCTTCGCCGGAAAGGGCGAGGCGGTCACCGATTGTCCCCGCAGCCGAGGCTTTCACTGCGTCGCCGACTATATCGGCCTGCGTTAGCGTTATCGTTCCGTCTTGGAAACTCAGGCGCGTTTGAAACACGGCCTGCTCGCCAACAAGACCTCCGAGAGGGTCAATAAGGGGCGTGCTCGGCCGAAATGCGCCGTCGGCAGATATGGCAAGTGCCGTATTTGCGCGTTTTTTTGCTGTGATGTCGGCTTTCAGCTTGCCGCCGGGGCGGTTGCCGTCTGCTATCAATGTTAAGGCCGAAGCGCCCTTCATATCCACGGAGCTTCCGTCAAGGCTGGCAGATCCTGCGCCTTTAAATGTGTTGACGCCAGCCGCGAGAGAGAGCGTTTGAAAAACGATTTGGCTCTTATTTTGGTCAATCTGACCCGACGCGGTGAGCCGCGTGCTCTTACCAATTTCAATCGGAAGCGTTTGCTCAGGCTTGAGGCCAGCAGCGATAATATTGGTATCGAATATATACCGCTTATCGCCTTGTTCAGAAACTTTCAGAGGCCCCGAAAACTTTGCTGCGCTGCCGTAGGGCGTCGCGACATCCGAGGCTGACACCGTGCCGTCAAATGCATAGGGCTGGCTGAGCCGAACTTGTCCCTTGGCCGCCGCCGCGCCTGTAGTATAATTTTCAGGCAGCGCAATAAATGTTGACGGCGTTCGAATGGCTACATCGATCATTGCTTCTTCGGGTCTGTAACCAGATTCTGGCAAAGTTCCTGATGCTTTTAACATAAGGCCGGGGACGTCAATATCGGTTGTGAAAGCGCGCGGATAAGAGAGCCTATCAAGGCGCGCGCGCGATGTCAGAGTATTACCAGCGCGGGACGCAATCGTTTCAAACGCTGTCCATCCTTCAAGATTAATATCAGCGGAGGCTGTGATGTCCGCTTCCGTCCAAGTCAGTTTCGCCGTGACATTTTCCGTATCGCCTAAGCGCAGTAAAGCCTCGCCGTCGCCGCTATTGAGATCGCCGCGTATAATGCCGTTGCCTTTGACGGGCGTGCCAACTGGCGCTTTGAGAAGCGCCGCGATAGGCCCGTCCGCAAGGCCAGTAATATCGAAATCGCCCGTCATTTGACCTTTCTGGGTGCGCGTGAAATCAAGGTCGAGGCTGTCTCCCGCGATGTCGAGGCGCTTGGCTTTAAGAGCGGCTTTAACCGCGCCGTTTGGCTGCGCGGCAAACTCGCCGAAAGCGTTAAGGCTTAGGGCCTGACCGATCAACGCTTCGTTGATGTCGACAGTGTCCAAGCCGAATTGTTCTAATGTGATTTTTAAGCCGTCATCACCTGAGCCGCTATCAGGGCTTCCGGCATTAAGAACGGGACGCCGCAAAACGCGCGTTTCTTCTATGTCGAGGGTTTTGATCCAAACATGATCTTTTAGGAAGGCAAATGGTTTCCAATCGATGTCAATGTTCGCGGCCTCAAGCCAAACGCCGTCCTTATCTTTGATCTCAAGGCCCTCAACAGAGAACGCGCTCAGCGGATCACCGGACAGGCCGGAAACCTGAATAGCTTCGATGCGGCCAAAAGAGCGGCTATTGATCTGGCTTTCGATAAACCGCGCTCCAGACGCCGTGGTAATGAAAATCCGCAGCGCAATAAGCGTGAGGATTAAAAGGCCGAGCAGGGCCAGCACAGACCATAAAACCCGCTTAGGCCATTTGCGTTTCGGGCTAGTCATAATAGGAGTTTGGACGGCTTCGCTCATTAAAACGCCTGCCCGATAGAGATGTAAACTTGGAAAGCGGCATCGCCCTCGCGTTTGTTGAGAGGGATCGCGATATCCGCTCTTAGCGGAGCAAAGCTCGTATAATAGCGCACACCGACCCCTGCGCCGTAGCGAATGTCTTTTAGGTTCGGTAGGTCATTGGCGGTGACACTGCCCGCATCAATAAAGGCCACGCCGCCAATGGCGCTATCGCCGCGGTACCTTAGTTCTGCGCTGACCTCGGTCAAAGACCGTCCGCCGATATAATCACCGTCCGCGTCTACGGGCGAAATGGTTTGGTATCCAAAGCCGCGCACAGACCCGCCGCCGCCGCCGTAATATCTGCGGTTAAGCGGCACGGAGTCTTGGTTTGCGCCAAAGATCGTTCCGGCCTTTACGCGGCCCGCCGCTACAAGCGTATCTGATAGGCGGCGATAGGTGCTGGCCCCGACTTGGGCGGTGGTGAACAGCCCGTCTTGTTTCCCGAAATTATAAGTCGGCGTTGCGCTCGCTTCGATGAACACGCCTTTGACAGGGTCAAGAATATTATCGCGGGAATCGTAAGCGGCGCGTCCAAGGCCGTCGAAAAGATAAGCGCGCACATCAATGCCGTCTTCCTCATACTCCGAGGCTTCAAGCCCGACGCCGAGGCCGACTTTTAGCCGTTTTGATATTTTTTGGGTGATGAGAGCGTTCGCGCCGATACGGTCGCCAGTAAAGGCTTCAGTATCTTCGCGCGCCGCTTCTGCGCCGAGGTTTAGGGACCTGTCTTCTCTAAACAGGTACGGGATATTGTAATCAACGCCCGCTTTGATTTGGTTGGTTTTAAGTGTGGTTTTTAGCGTCAATGTCTGTGCGTAACCGATGAAGTTGCGGCGCTCATAGGTCAGGTCAACGCCGCTGCCGTCTGTTGTCGAGTAGCCGAGTTCGCCGCTGACCGTATTAATCGCGCCTTGCTCGATATTCAAAAGAATGTTGCGCGAGACGGTTCCGTCAGCATTGGGGGTTTTCTCGTCTTCAAGAACCGCCGTTGCGCCGTCAAAAACGCCAGTAGCGATAACGCGGGTCGTCAGTGTATTGAGTTTTTGGTTGCTAAAAACGTCGCCCGGCTTGAACGGGGCCACAGTTTGCGGCCACGTTTTGCGTAAATAGGCGGTCCCGGTTTGCTTGATCTCCCCAAAACGGGTCTTGTCTCCAACTTGGTATTGGAACACGATCTGTAGCGTTTTAGTCTCGTGATTGACCAAGGCGTCTCGATCTAGGATGACGGTTTCAGGATAGCCATTGGCCGTAAGGTAATTGGCGGCGCGAAGCTCTGCCGCGATAACTTCGGCGGCTATGGCAGGTTTGTCCGGTGAAATAAACGCTTTCGCGGTTGTTTCTTTAGCCACATCAGGCGTTTGGTCGGTGAAATTCACGTCCACAGAGCCAAAGACAAATTGGGTGCCGGCTGTGATGAAAAGGACAGGCTGTGGGCTTCTTCGCTTTTTTCCAGCATCGATTTCTGGCTCGTCAATACGAGCTTCGATGGCCGCGCCGTAATAGCCTTGCGAGCGCATGACGCTTCGGGCTTGCTCCGAAGCGCGTTCAGCGCGGCGGCGAGCTTGCGCCACAGATCGGGCAGGGGCTTCAGCCTCGCCGATAACAGCGATAAGCAGTTCCCGAATATCAGAGCTCACATCGCCTTCAATTTTGACAAGCGGATTTGCAGCATGAGCAGCCACGCTCAGAAAACTGAAAAGTAATCCCAGCAAAACGGCAAAGCGAAATTTATATAACAAGGTCAAATATATCCTGCAAATGAGACGGCTGCGCTTACAAATATAGGTTTCGCACCTGTCGTCACCTTAAGAATACATAATTTGTGAGTTTTTTCGCATCTTTGACATGCGAAAATGGAAATAAAGAATAGCCCACCCAGCGCGGTTTTTCGTGCCTCGCTCGGTGGGTGTCTTTATAGGTGTCTAATGCGGCAATAAAATAGAGTCGATGACATGCACCATGCCGTTGGTTTGCTTCATGTCGGCGAGAATAATTGTAGACTCATGGCCGCCTTCATCCGTCAGGATGAGCTTGCCGTCGTCATTTATCGAGGCCTGTAGAACCTCTCCGCCCATCGTTGTTATGGAGAACATCCCGTCATCCGAAGACTCGATGCTTTTTTTAAGCGCGAAGGCATCCATTTTGCCTTCGATAATATGCGTCATAAGCTTGCTCTTGAGACTCGCAGGGTCTTCGTCCGTCAAGAACTCCGCATGATTTTCCTGCGGGAGGTTTTTGAAGGCTTTATTGACTGGAGCCAACACGGTGTAAGGCCCTGGCTGAACCAATGTATTGATCAAATCCGCATGACCCAACGCAATCGAAAAGTCGGAGAGTGAACCGATCATAGAGATCGTTTCCACAATATTGGACTCGGCGATGGTGTAACCCGTTTCAGCTTCTGGCTTTGGGAGCGTCAATTCATCAGCAACATCTGTTGGTTCTGTCGTTTCGGCAGGTGTCTCATTTACGGCCGTTTTTGCATCCATATCCGTGACAGGACTGGCATAGGCCGCGCCTGAGAAAGCCATCAAGGCCGTAGCCAAGGTTAATGTGAGTCCGCGTGTTTTCGCGCGCGGCGTATTCAGTGTGGGTGATGTAAACAACATAGTTTTTCCTTTCCTTGCAGGGTGATTTCGACGCGCTTTTATGCGCCTCGGCAAAGGACACTCTCATTGCGGCGCATTACGCGCGTCAAGATCATGCCAATCCACTCTGTGGTAAGGAGAGAACGGCTTCCAGCTGAAAAGGTTCCAAATCGAGTGCAGGACTTTCCCGTTATAGCCATAAACTAGCGATAAGAATGAGTCGTTTTGAGTAAAGCGGATGATCTATTGGTCGAAACGTCGCGCTAGCTTGTATTACATTATAGGAATTTATGCCTTGACATTGCGCCTCTTTTTGTTCTATATATGTTCTCACTTATTTTAACGCCAAAGAGACATATTCATGACCCCAGTCGTCCCGTCCACACCATACAAAGAGGAGCACGCCCAAGGCCTTTACCGCCAGATGGGAATCTATGCGCCTTTTGTTTGGCTAGCGGTGCGGATGATACGGATCGGGCAGCGCGTAGGGTTTATTTCGCCTGAGTTTTTGATGCCGCCACGCGCGGATATCACGCCAGATTTGTTTTCTAGGAACCGCCAGCTACGGCGCGCGGAGGCAAGCTGCTTACGCCGCGCGGCACGCTGTCTTTTACAGGGCGGGACAATAAAGCCAGAGCGGTACACACCGCGCGCCTACGCGCATTTGGCCTATGTAGGGAGAATGGATAAAACCATCACGCCCGCGCAGTTTAATGAGCGTTATATCCGAGATAATAATATCAGCCGCGTTCAGGTTTACGGCCTCGACGCTGCGCATGAAATCACGGGCTTCATACGGAGCGTAATCGAAAAGCTGTCCGGCCTGTCCTCAAACATAGCGGGCCCGTTCGGCCTCGCATCTCTGAACTTCGCCGCGCCCGCAGACCCCGCGCCGCCCTAACATTTTGCAACTTCATCTTCTGAAGAAATCACCGACCCTCAAAACCCGAGGGAGCGGCCATTCGTGGTTGGGTTTATCGCAGCGTTTCATCGCTGTCATCCCGCACGTAGTGAAACGTAGATGCGGGACCTCGCAGTGTTTTACGCTTCATCTCATCGAGGTCCCGCGTCGAGCGCGGGATGACTTGGACTTGAAATTAAAAATGCAGCGTTTGAAAGTATTGAAACCTGACGCCGAAAACCAAACGCCAACCAACCCTACTCAAACCTAACTGGCAGTCCCGTTTTCAAATGCGGGAGCAGCCTTATCATCACGTCTGGCGAGAGCGCAATGCATCCGAGTGTCTCTCTGTCATCGGGCTGCGCGATGTGGATGAAGACCGCGCTACCGGCATTTGGTTTTGGCGGGCTGTCATTGTGGCTAATGACGAGGACAATATCGTAAGCCCCGTCTTCGCGCCATAGGTTTTCATGGCTCGCGGCGTAGGGGAGGCGGACGAAACGGTTATAGGCGGCATCATCCACCGCGTCGCACCATCCGTCATCGTTGCGGATTGCGCGAAAAGTGAGGGGGCTATTCGGTACGGGCAAATGGTCTTTGCGGTAAAGGCCAAACCGCACATGATAATCGCCGAGCGGGGTTTTCTCGTCGCCTTCGCGGCCTTCATGCCCGTCAATATAGCCGCCGCGCCCGATGCGGCAGGGATAGATTTGACCGCCAAAGCTTATCGTTTTATCGCGGCAGTTCACGGAGAGTGACATAGGTGATCTCATTTTTGTGATGCATTGAGAGCAAACTGGCATTAGTCTTAGCAAAAAAACAAGTCTAAAGAGCGCGCAAGCGCGAGAGGACAAAAACTATGGCTGTTAAAAAACGCCTACTACTGGTTGACGATGATGATGATTTACGGGGAGAGCTGTGTGAGCAGTTTGCCCTCTATGATGAATTCGAGACCACTGATGTTGCCACGGCCACCGCAGGCATAGAGGCAGCGAAGAACGCAACGTTTGATTTGATACTTTTGGATGTAGACTTGCCGGATATGCTCGGCACGGAGGCCTGCGAGCTTATGCGCAAAGCGGGTGTTGCCGCGCCGATTGTCATGCTCACCGGAAATGACGGCGAAATGCATGAAATTTTAGGGCTGAATTCTGGGGCCAATGATTACGTGACTAAGCCATTTCGGTTTGCGGTGTTGCTCGCACGGCTTCGCGCTCACCTTCGAAATTTTGAGCAAAGCGAAGATGCATCATTTCAAATTGGGCCTTATGAATTCAAGCCAGCCTTTAAGCGCCTGACTCCGCCCGAGAAAGAAGGGGCGCAGCCGCGCGATATTCGCTTGACGGAAAAAGAAACTAACATCCTCAAATATCTCTACCGCGCGGGCGGCAAGCCCGTTGGCCGAGATGAGCTATTGCACGAGGTTTGGGGGTATAATTCCGGCGTGACGACACATACGCTAGAAACCCATGTCTACAGACTTCGGCAAAAAATCGAACCGGAAAAGGGCAATGCGACGCTCTTATTGACAGAGCCGGGCGGCTACCGCCTGTCTATGTAATGACGATTTTGCTAGGAGTATATGCGGCGCTTGTTGCGGGGTTGATTGCGGGGGAGCTTAGCCAAACCCGCTTGATGCAGCTTGTGTTCAAACCGCTCGCCGCGTTTGCGTTCTGTTACATCGCGCTGAAAGTGGACGGTTCACTGACGGATTTCACACACCCCAATTACGGGTTGTTGATTATCGCCGCGCTCATTGCTTGTGCGATCGGAGACGTGCTTCTGCTATCGCGTAGTGACCAACATTTATTCCAGGGCGGCATGGCGGCCTTCGCCATTGGGCATCTCATTTATGCCTATGCATTCTATAGCCTCGGCCTGAATATGGTGTGGGCGGCGGCGGCGCTTATTCTGTTCGGGGCGGTTAGCGCTCTGTCTTATCGTCATTTTGCAAAGACATTGGAGCCAGATATGCGGGCCTCTGTTATTACCTATAATGTCATCATAACGGCGATGGTTGTCACCGCATTTGGCACGCAGAACCCGATGATCATTACGGGAGCTTTGATGTTCGCGGCGTCTGATATTGTCGTCGGCCAAGACCGGTTTGTGAGGCGTGATCCGCGCCATGCGCTTTTGATTAGTCCGCTGTATTTTGGCGCGCAGGCGGTATTTGCTCTGAGCATTGCAAATTTATAAACGCTTTTAAACCTGCGTAATATCGCCTAAACGCGGGCCATGGAAAAATCTGACTCTAAAAACCCTGCCAAATCTGAACGCGCGCCTTCTGGGCGCGGCGCTGAAAAGCGGTCTGCGCCTGAACGGCCTGCCTCTGCGCGGCTCTGCGCGGCGCGCGCGGTTCTCCATGTGTTGCGGGATCAAGAGCAGCTCGAAACCGCGCTGGCACGGCAAGCTGACTATAACCTGCTCGAATCGCGTGACCGTGCTTTTGCGCGTCTAATCGCGGCGACGGTCTTTCGGCGTATGGGGCAAATTGATGCCGCGCTGAAACCATTCTTAACGCGTATTCCAGCCCCGCTTCCCCATGCCGTATTACGTACAGGTGCGGCGCAGCTTTTATTCCTGCAAACCCCCGTGCATGCGGCGGTTGGCGAATCCGTTGATATTTTAAAGCGCTCTTCAAAGACAAAGGCCTATTCTGGTTTAGTTAATGCTGTCTTGCGCAAAGTCGCCGCACAAGGCCCTGCGCTTGCTGCGTCCGTTCCGCCAAGCGGGAACTTACCCGGCTGGATACGGGCATCGTGGGAAAGCGCTTACGGCGGCCCAACAGCGCGCCGCATGGCAACGCAGCTTATGAAAACGCCGCCGCTTGATATTCATGTGCGCGGAGAGGTCGATAGTTGGGTTGAAAAACTTGAAGGCGAAAAACTCTCCGATTGGATGGTTAGGCTCGATAGCGCCTCCGGCGTCACCAACCTCGAGGGCTTCGAAGACGGTGACTGGTGGGTGCAAGATATCGCGGCCACCTTGCCGGTTCATTGCCTTGGCGATGTGGCGGGATTGTCTGTGCTCGATATGTGCGCCGCGCCCGGCGGCAAAACTCTGCAACTAGCCTCGATGGGGGCCGCTGTGACCGCCCTTGATAAATCCGAAGAGCGTCTTGAGCGGGTAAAAGAAAACCTAACCCGAACGAAGCTTGAAGCAGAGATCATTGCTGAAGACGCACTCGACTGGGCTAAGGACACTGAGCAGACCTATGATGTGGTGATGCTTGACGCGCCGTGCAGCGCAACAGGTACGTTTAGGCGTCATCCAGACGTGCTTCATAATAGAACGCCAAAAGACGTCGGATCATTAGTGCGGCTACAGAAACGTTTACTCAGCGCCGCAGCAGGCAGGGTTAAGCCCGGAGGGGCGCTGCTTTTCTGTACATGCTCGCTTCAGACCGAAGAAGGCGAAAAACATATTGAGCCTTTTTTAGAGCGACATTCGGATTTTGAACTGGCAGAAATCACCGTGCCAAACTTAGTGGATCCCACTGTTTTAGCCTTAAAAAACGGGTATTTAAGGGTGCTGCCACACCTCTTAGGGGAAAGCGGTGGTATGGACGGGTTTTTTATCGCTTTATTCATCAAGAAAAAATAATGTGCATGTAAACGATGCATCAATCATTTTTTGGTCTAAATGTTGCAAGGCACAGTCCAGTGTATCAATATGGGAGGCTCAGTATGAGCGCGAATTATCTAGTCCGCAACGGCGTCATCGCCGCGATGGGAATTTCCGGTTTAATGTTATCTGCTTGTGCAGGTAGCCATGGCTCACGCTATGCAGGGGACATTTACGATTATGAAAGCGGCAGCAGCGATTGCGCGGCGAAAAAAGTAACAGAGCGTTATAGCAGTCCGTGTGAAGGCTCTTTTGACTTCGAATCTGGTTCTGTGCATACGCAACAAACTTTTGACTTTGAATCCGGTGCTGTTCGTACGCAGAACCACGACATTTATTATACAGGATGCGGATCAGCACCAGCAGCGCCAACGGGCTGCGGTCCAGTCGCACCGCCGCCAGTAGCCTACGTGCCGCCGGCACCAACATATATCCCGCCAACGCCAACATGCGGAACACCTGTTGTCTCCACGAGTTGCGGCGGTTCGTCTTATTCAAGCGGAACGACTTATACGGGTGGAACAACCTACACAGGTGGAACAACCCATACTGGCGGAGCGACTTATACGAGCGGAACAACCGTTGAGTGTCCAGCTGGAACAACATTGCAGCCTGACAATACATGTCTTCAAGGCGGCGGAAGTTCTTATTCCTCTGGGTCTTATACAAGCTCAACAACGACTTACTCAGCGCCGACTACAACAACATCTTATTCTGGCACTGTAGAATGTCCGGTTGGGACGACTCTGCAATCAGATAATACGTGTATGCAGGGCGGCGGTTCTTCTTATTCAAGCGGAACGTCCTACACAGGCGGCGGATCAGCTTACACAGGCGGATCTTCATACTCTAGCCACACGACAACAAGCTCGTCGACTTATGTCCCTGAAAGCTGCCCAGCGGGCACAATGATGCAGGGCGACGGCTCTTGTGCATCAATGGGTTATGGCGGTTCGACTGGCTACACAGCGACTGATTACCTACCTATTCGTAAGTAAATCTAAACTGAAAAACTTTAAACCCGCTCAGTTTTGGCTGTAGCGGGTTTTTTTGTGCCTAAATTTCTGAGGGTTTGGTTGCGCTTTTGATAGGGCTTTAAAGCTTATCTATGTCCGCAAGTTCTTCGTCGGTGAGAGGGGCGGCGTGCGTCTTAGGACGGCTCTTACGGCGGCGGGATTGTACGCTAACCCAGATAAGGCCTAGTCCTGCAAGCAGGAAAGGCGCAAACCATAAGATAGCCGTATTGCCCTGAACGGGCGGCTTAAGCAAAACGAAGTCGCCGTAACGTTCCTGCATATAGGCGATCACAGCCTCGTTGCTGTCTCCGGCTTTCACGCGGGCTTTGACAAGGGTGCGCATATCTTCGGCAAGCGAGGCATCTGACTCTTCGATGGATTGATTCTGGCAAACCACGCACCGTAGCGCCCGCCCGATGTCCCGCGAGCGCTGATCAATTTCTTTTTGGCTGAGGGTTTGCTCCGCCTTGGCCTTCGTGTCTGCGGTCTGGGCTAAGCCCGTATGTGGGATCGCCGTGCTGAGCATGAGAGCGAGAACAAGATGCGGGAATGGTTTCATGGCGCGTTTGAGAGCTGAGTGATGACTGGGCGAAGGGTCTGTGACCAGACCTCATCGGTGATAATGCCTGTATGTTTATAGCGTATCTTTCCGCTCTTATCGACGATGAAGCTTTCCGGCGCGCCGGTAATGCCAAGGTCAATGGCGAGCTGGCTTGTATCATCAAACAGGGTAATATCGTATGGGTCTCCATAACGTGAAAGCCACGCCTGACCTTTGTCTCGTTTGTCGCGCCAGTTGACGCCGATAAGGCGGATGTTTTCGCGCTGGCCGATTTCAACGAGCTTCGGGTGTTCAATAACACAGGCCGTACACCAAGAGCCGAACACATTAACAAGAGAGACTTGCCCAATCATTTCGGTTTCTATGACAATCCGGTTCGGGTCATGCAGGGTTGATAGGGTGAAGTCAGGGAACGGACGGTCAATCATTTCAGAGGGCAGGGCGCTAGGATCGCGGGTCAAACCAATGGCCAGCATAATCACGAGGCCAAAGAAGATACCGAGCGGGATTAATGCGCGAAGTCGGTTCATGATGCAGACTTGGTTTCTGTAGGCTCAATTTCTTTTGGGGCAGCCTCTATTGGCGTCGTCTGCGTGAATCTAAGTCTGCGGTCTGCGAGCGAGATAAATCCGGCAAGCGCCATCATCAGCGCGCCGATCCAAATCCAAACCACAAATGGATGGTAGTAAGCGCGGATGATCCATCCATTTTCTGGATCGCCTTCGGAGATCGAAGCAAAGACAGTTCGGCCAAGGCTAAGCCGGAAACCGGCTTCTGTCGTGACCATTTCGCGGACAGGATAAAAGCGCCGCTCGGAAGATAGCGTCGAAAGCTGTTTGCCGTCTCGGCTGACATCGATCTTGCCTGCCAAAAATGTGTAATTGTCCCGCTGTCCTTGCCAGACGTCTTGGAGCGTAAAGTCATATCCGGCGACAGCAATCGAGTCTCCGACTTTCAGGCGCGCGGCATCATCGGTGGACCAGACGGACATGCAGGTCACGCCAAAGATAAATATGGCCATGCCCATATGGGCGATGAAAAACCCCCACATAGCAGCGGGCTGCGCGCGAAGCATAGCAAAACTATCTGCGCGGCTAATCTGTCCCCAACGGGCTTTCTTGGCCATAGCAAGACATGTCCCCATGGCGAGATAGGCGGCAAGACCGAACGCCAGTCCGCCGAGAACGGATTTGCCGAAAACAGTGGTAAGCCCAGCTATCAACGCGATAAGCACGGCCGCAATCAGAGCCGGACGTTTGATGGTTTTCAGCGAATCCTTTCGCCATTTAAACAGCGGCGCAAGCCCCATAAACAGAATAAGCAAGCACATGATCGGCGCAAAGGTGGCATCAAAATATGGCGCGCCAACGGAAATTTTGTCGCCCGTTAGCCCGTCCATGAGCAGCGGATAAAACGTACCTAAAAAGACGGTCACCGTCGCCGTCACTAGCAGGATATTGTTGAGCATTAATCCGCCTTCGCGTGAGACGGGTTCAAATCCAGCGGTCGAGCGCAGGGTCGCGGCCCGCAGCGCGTAAAGCGCCAAAGCTCCGCCCGTGGCAATTACAAGCAGCGCCAAGATATAGACGCCGCGCTTAGGGTCTACGGCAAAGGCATGGACACTGACGAGGACGCCTGAACGGACGACGAAAGTCCCAATGAGGGATAATGAAAATGTAGCGATGCCGAGAAGAACCGTCCAGCTCGCCATCTTATGCCGCGTGCCTAGCACGAGGATGGAATGGAGCAGTGCGGTTCCGGCAAGCCACGGCATGAAGGACACGTTTTCCACCGGATCCCACATCCACCAACCGCCCCAGCCAAGTTCGTAATAGGCCCAGACAGAGCCCATAGTAATGCCGATTGTTAGAAAGCTCCACGCGAGCAAAACCCAAGGTCGAAGCCAGCGCGCCCAAATCGCATCAATCCGGCCTTCGATAAGCGCGGCAACGGAAAATGAAAATGCCATCGAAAAGCCGACATAGCCTAGATATAAAAACGGCGGGTGAAAGGCGAGGCCGGGGTCTTGCAGAAGCGGGTTTAGTCCGTTGCCGTCGAGAGGCACGGGATTAAGCCGCTCAAACGGGTTCGAGGTTAGCAGGATGAAAGAGAAGAACCCGACACCAATCATGCCTTGCACGGAAAGCGCGCGGGCTTTCAGCGCGGCAGGAAGGTCGCGCCCAAAGACGGGCACAAGCGCGCCAAAAATCGTCAAGATGAGAACCCACAATAACATGGAGCCTTCATGATTGCCCCAAACGCCGCTGATTTTATACAGAAGTGGTTTGGCGGAATGGGAATGATAGGCGGCTAATTTAACCGAGAAATCAGACTGTAAAAACACCGTGGTCAGCAGAGCAAAAGAGGCGACAGTCAACGCGCATTGCACATAAGCGGCGCGGTCACCAAAGGCCATAAGTCGGCCATCCCCGCGCGACGCGCCAAGCATCGGCAAGACGGACTGCGCGGCGGCCACCAAAAAGGCGAGGATTAAAGCCATCTGTCCAAGTTCTGCGATCATGGGCGTGTTTGTAATCGCGGGACCGCAGGAAGCCAACAATAATTTATGCGACGATTACGCTGTTTCATAGTATACAGGGTTTCTACGATGCGTTTGCTAAATTTTATAACCATGAAGACCTTCAGGCCTATAGCGTAATAAGTCTAACTCCCGCGAGGCGTCGGTGTGCCGTATCTTTGCGCGTAATATTTACCCATGTCGCGGGCATTATTGATGAATTTTTGCCCGCGGTAGCTCATGATTCCGCAGTCTTCAAACTGAGGACTGTCGCCGTGCAGGATCAGGGTTGGCGCGTTCTGGTTTTTCTCGCCAAGCAAGTCTGTGATAGCCGCGCGGGGTTTGTCGATCGGGACATAGATAATATTGACGCTCTCTTTTATGGCTGGAAAGTAGGAGAGTAGGCCCCACATCTCCGCGCATTCAGGGCAATATTCGCGGCGGCCATCACCTTCGAAACCTGGCGCGAGAAGGAAGATCGTGTCTTTTGTGCAAGATTGAGTCATGTGGCTTTGTAACGTGTTGCTTTGCCGCTTGGCAAATGCTCTGTTCAGATTTGATAAGAGGGTATGGAATTGAATTTACTATTTGTGTGTTCCCGCAATCAATGGCGTAGCCCGACGGGTGAGCTTGTTTGGCGTAAAACGCCGGGCGTCTTCGTGCGCTCTGCAGGGACCAGTCCGCGTGCCCGCCGTACGGTCTCTGCGGCCGATATAAAATGGGCGGATATTGTTTTTGTTATGGAGCAAAAACATAAAAACCGTATAAAGGCAATGCACCCTGCGCCGTGTAAGTTTGCCAAAATTCAGGTCCTCGATATTCCAGATGATTATCAATATGGCGACCCTGAACTCATGGAAATAATTAAGAGCGGGACGGAAGGGTTTGTGAGTTGTGCAGACTAATCTATCTCGAAATTGACTTTTACACAAAGTCGCTATGCAAAAGCGAGTCACCTTTTGTGTTCGATTCTTGCTTCAATCACCCCTCCAGCAAATAAGGTTTTAGCGTTTCGATCATCCATTTTGGCGCGCGTTTTGGGCGGCCATCTGGGGTGATGCTGGCGGCCTCACTCACGGCGGTGACGAGGAGTTCATCGCCTCTATAGGCTGCTTGCGAGACCCAAAGGCGCGCGCCTTTAAATTTGTCATAAGTTGTGACGATGGTGACATGGTCATCAATGCGCGCGGGTTTTTTATAGTCGAGCGTGATTTTACTAATGGCAAAAGCGAGCGGGTCATCGCCGTCCCATAGGGCGGCATGTTCAAACCCGATAAGCCGAAAATAGCTAGAGCGTGCGCGCTCAAAGAACCGTAGATAATTAGCGTAATAGACGATACCGGTGAAATCCGTGTCTTCGTAAAACACCCTAATAGGGTAATGATGTTCGCGGCCTTCAAATCGGCCTAATGTGGGCTGTTCTGCGGTCATCCTGCACTGCCTTCATCTGCTGTTTTATCGCCGTCAAAAAGAGACGGCATGGCGGGTTTAATTGGCGCGGATAGGCCTAAATGCGCGTAGGCACGAGCGGTAGCGATACGGCCTTGAGGGGAACGCATAAGGAAGCCTTGCTGTATTAAATAAGGCTCGATTACATCTTCTAGGGCGTCGCGGGCTTCTGATAAGGCCGCCGATAATGTGCCAGCGCCGACAGGCCCGCCGCCAAACATTTCGCATAGGGCATGAAGATAACGCATGTCTTGTTTATCAAGACCAATATCATCGACGCCCAAACGAATGAGGGCTTTATCGGCGGCGTCGCGGTCAATGATTTTTGCGCCTGCATGTTCGGCGAGATCGCGCACTCGCCGCAAGAGGCGTCCGGCGACGCGGGGTGTGCCGCGCGCGCGGCGGGCGATTTCGCCTGCGCCGTCAGCGCTCATATCCATACCAAGCTTTTGCGCGTTTCGGATCACGATCTGGGTGAGCTCTTTGGTATCATAAAACTCAAGCCGCACGGGAATGCCGAAACGGTCACGAAGCGGCGTCGCAAGAAGTCCCGCGCGAGTGGTTGCGCCGATCAGGGTGAACGGGGCAAGGTCAATTTTAATCGAGCGCGCCGCTGGGCCTTCGCCGATGATCAAATCAAGCTCGAAGTCTTCCATAGCGGGATAGAGCACTTCTTCGACAACGGGGTTGAGGCGGTGGATTTCGTCAATGAACAAAACATCGCGCGGTTCAAGATTAGTCAGCAGCGCGGCGAGATCTCCGGCTTTAGAGATCACGGGGCCCGATGTGGAGCGGAAGTTGACGCCAAGTTCGCGGGCGACAATTTGCGATAAGGTGGTCTTGCCAAGTCCGGGCGGGCCAGAGAGCAAAAGATGGTCGAGTGGTTCGCCGCGCCTGCGCGCCGCCTCGACATAGACTTTAAGATTAGAAATCGCGCCGGACTGGCCAACGAAATCTGAAAAGGCAAGCGGACGAAGCGCGCGGTCACGCCCGTCGCCTGTTTGCGGATCAGAGGATATGATGCGGTCTTCGGTCATTGGTCTCTAAGCATCTCGTAAGGGGGAGTGCGTGTCAATAAATCTGTCATCCCGGAAATTGCGGTGCAAATATCCAGGACCTCGAGAGGTTGCGCGATACCCCGGCTCGGAGGCCGGGATGACAATGTCTGAAAACTCACCGGCTGAGTTCCTTGAGTGCTACCCGAATTAAATCATCAAGCGGCGGATCTTCGGCAAATGTTTGGTAGGCGCTGGCGACGGCTCTAAGCGCGTTAGATTGGTCAATGCCGAGATTTTCTAGTGCGGAGACGGCGTCATTGCGGAGCTGCATATCGGAGAGACCTTCATTGCGGTCTGCGCCGGAGGGCGTGCCCCCAGAAGGCGCGGTGAAGACGCCGCCGATCCCGCGTCCTGAGGGCGGCGGTTTGCCGTTAAGTTCTGTGGCGATACGCATAGCGAGTTTCGGGCCGACGCCAGACGCGCGGGCAAAGGCGGCTTTGTCGCCAAGGCTTGCGGCGGATAATATTTCGCCGGGGCTGAGTATGTCGAGGATGGCAAGCGCGGCTTTCGGGCCGACGCCTTGCACGGATTGCAGACGCATGAACCAAGCGCGGTCTTCTTCGCTGCCAAAGCCGTAAAGTGTGATCGCCTGTTCGCGCACATGAGTTTCGACGTGAACGCAGGTGGTTTCCCCTGTGCCCATACCGCCAAGGGTTCGCGACCCGCACTGGACAAGATAACCAACACCATTGACATCAATGATGGCCTCGCCTGTGCCTGTCATCAGGCATGTCCCTGTCAGCATTCCGATCATGATGAGGTCCTTTTTGTATCTGAAATTATCATCTCGGACCCGTGTTTGCCTGAAAACTTAAGATTAAGAACCTCGACAGTTTGCGCGAGATCCCGGCTCGTGGGCCGGGATGACATGTTATATTTCATCATCCCACTCTCCGAAACAAAGCGCCAGCTGCGCTGACTCTGTGGCCGTGGCATATGGCGATGGCGAGGGCGTCGGAGGCGTCTCCGGCTTTTACGCCGCACCCTGGCATGAGCACGTTCATCATGTGGGCGACTTGAATTTTATCGGCTGCGCCTGTTCCGACCACGGATTTTTTGACGGTGCGCGGGGAGTATTCTCCGACGCCGAGCCCTGTTGTGCTTGCCGCGAGAAGGCATGCCGCGCGTGCATGGCCGAGTTTCATGGCGCTGGCAGGGTTGTTTTTCATGAAGGCTTCTTCGACGGCGGCCTCGATGGGGTCATAGGTTCGAATGAGGTCTGTGATAGTTTCGAAGATATCTTTGAGGCGAATGTGGAGATCGGCTTTGGTATGGGGCCGGATTACGCCGTGCGCGACATGGCGCAGTTTCGTGCCTTCCATTTCCACTACGCCCCAACCGCAGGCAACAAGGCTTGGGTCTAGTCCAATTATACGAATCCTGTTTTTCATAAAGAGAACAGTAAGCGAACATTGACGTTCTGCCAAGGTAAAAGGGGTTAACGACCATTAACCATACCCATCTAAATTTAGCCATTAACGGATGTTAGGTAGGCATGAGAGGAGGGGGTTTGTTAAGCCAGAAAGTCATGGGCGTTGGCGGGCTACGAATTAGGTGCGTAACAAATGTGGCCGAAATTGGCACACATTGCCCTTAAAATTCCTTGAACGCGGCCTAACTCCGCCCTTTTCGAAGGCCATATAGGTTTCATCACAAAGAAATGGAGTGCCTTATGACTAAATTTTTGACATTATCGCTGACGGCTTTGACCTTAAGCCTGGCGCCCCAAGCCTTTGCAGAGGATATGACCGAAGACTTTGTTGCGGGCAGCGATTTTACGCAAATGCAGCCGCAGACACTGGATACTGTAGAGGTCGAAGTGCTGCCGGGGCCGCTGCCAAGGTTTGCCTCTGATACAACGATTGCTGTGGCGCGGCTTGACGGTGGACGCCTGATCCCGACGCCTTACGGGGAAGTGGAGGACTGGGAGTTTCTCGACCGCCGGATCGGGGCTAAGATTGTGCAGCTCGGCGCTTCCGCGCATATCGCCTATATCCCGGAGTTGCCACTGAGCGCGTCTCAGTCTTCGAACAATATTGACGAGGTGCGGGTCACGGCGGCCAATGAAGGGTTTGACTATGTGCTGATCTACGGCGTGGGAACGGATGCCACATGGTCAAGCTTTGGCGGGAAAGCGCTTGTCGAAACGGGTCTTACGGTAGAGCCTGATTGCGCCGCGTGGGAAGAGGCGAAAGCCAAAGCGCTCTTGGTCCATAGCCGAACGGGTTATGTTTTGGGCGCGGTTACCGCCGATGATATCGAGTTTAATATTGGGCAGTTGGCTGATCGGACCGAAGAATTGATTACGCATTTGTCACGTAACCAATCCGTTGCAGGCCTTGAAACAGAAGGCGGTACTGACAATATTTAGTGAGACGTTTTCAGGCTTTGTCTCTCTCTTGGCTTGAAACATATGTATCGGTGTCCCTCCCCCTTAACGCCCTTACATAGTCAGGGCGGTAGCGGTTTTCCGCTGCCGCCCATTTTTTATCCACACATACCTATGAATATGTTCTTGTAATGTTCCGTATTGAGGATAATGTTCCTATATGGCTACAGCGAACCCTTTATCCTTTGAACCTGAACGCGCCCGCACTGAAAAAGGGCGAGGTGCGCGCACCAATGCGTCGGGACGGTATGAGAGCCAAACCCGCAGCCGGATTGATGATGGCTGGAATTCTCTCAGTGATGATTTTCTCAAGGGGACGAAAACCTCTGTCACCCTTGAAACGCCGCGCACGATTATAAACCGTGTCAGCTCGCCCTATGTCGGCTTTGACCGCTCGATTAACCCTTACCGTGGATGCGAGCATGGCTGTATTTATTGTTTCGCGCGGCCGACCCATGCTTATTTGGGTCTGTCGCCGGGACTCGACTTTGAGACGAAGCTTTACGCGAAACCGGACGCGGCGAAACTGCTCGCCAAAGAGCTATCCAATCCGCGCTATAAGGTGCGGCCCATCGCGATTGGCACGAACACGGATGCGTATCAGCCCATAGAACGCCATCATCATATTATGCGCGCGATCCTGTCGACCTTGTCCGAGTTTAATCATCCAGTGTCGATCCTGACAAAGTCCGATTTAATTGTGCGGGACTTAGATATTTTAAGCTCTATGGCGGAGCGTAACCTGACGCGGTGTATGATTTCTATCACGACGCAAGACCGGAAACTCGCCCGCGCGATGGAGCCGCGCGCGCCGACGCCGGGGCGGCGGTTCGAGGCCTTAAAGCGGCTTGTCGATGCGGGGATTACAACGGGGATTATGCTGGGGCCTATGATACCGGGGCTTAACGATTCCGAAATGGAAACAATCATGGAAAAGGCGGTAGAGATCGGGGCGAGCTATTCGGCTTATACGATTTTGCGGTTGCCGCTCGAAGTTTCGCCCTTGTTTCAGGAATGGTTAGAGGCGTTTGCGCCGACGCGGGCCTCGCGCATTATGCGCCATATCCGAGAGATGAACGGCGGCAAGGATTATGATCCGGTGTGGTCACGCGGAGCGGAGGTGAAAGGCACGTTCTCAAAGCTGATCACGTTTCGCTACCGTAAGGCGCGGGAGCGAACGGGGCTTTGCGATGGGGGGTCTCGTTTATCATTGGACGTGAGCCAATTCCGCGTACCTGAAAAAATTACCGGGCAGGGGGATTTGTTTTTTTAGGGCCTGCTTACCGTAAAGCGTGGTCGGCGCAGAGAAAAAGAGTGCAGGGCCTAGAATAAGAGGCGCAAACCTCACACCTCAAGGCAGAAATTACCGTCCGCGCGGGCGTCTTTGCTGCGATTTTTCGCGGCGTTGACTCGAATTGTCCTCGGCTTGTTTGCGGCGTCCGGGGCGTTCCGTTACCGTGATAAGCTCACTAAATTCGATCACATTATCTTCATTAGCATCGGCGCGGTCAAACAGGTGAGTCAGGGTCGCATTAAATTCTTTGCGCGTAATCGTGCTATCGTAATTATCATCAAATTGCAGCGCATGAGGGGCGGCGTCTGGCGATCCAAGTGCGTGCTTACGCCAATTTTCAATATCAAACAGACTGAGTCTTCCGTCTTGATTGGAGTCTTCTTGGTCAAATGTTTTGGTAAGGCCTGCTTCAAGTTCCCTGCGGGAAATTTTGTAGTCGCCATTAGTATCCAGCGTGACGAACCACAGGCTGGCGGGACGAATGACCGTAATCGGGCCGCGTGTTGACGGGCGCAGCGTCGGCGGCTTCTCGGCTTTTATGGTCTCGACCTCAATAGTCTCAGCCTCAATCGACTCGGCATTTTGCGCGTTTGCAGCCGCAGGCAGCAAGAATGCAGCCGATAAAAACGCGGCTGATGCGGCGGCGAATCGGGTCTTGCGGGTGCTGCGTTGGGGTTGAGACATGTCAGTTTCCTTTTATTTTGCTCTCTCATGGCCGATCTGCCACCTGAAATCATCTAAAATCCGTGTAATAACGTCAATAAAACGCAGCCACATCAGGCTTGTGATTGATTCACATCAGGCTTGTAATTCTCGCCTCGCTTAGTAAATTGCGTCTTTGAAATTAAAGGGGATGGGTTTTGAGCGATATTCTTGAACAGTTGGAAGCGCGCCGAGCAGAAGCACGGCTAGGCGGCGGCCAAAAACGGATCGATAGCCAACACGCTAAGGGCAAACTGACCGCCCGCGAAAGATTGGAGCTCCTTCTCGATGCGGGATCGTTCGAAGAGTTCGACATGTTCATTAAGCACCGCTCCACAGATTTCGGCATGGAGAAAAAGCACTATCCGGGCGACGGCGTTGTCACCGGATGGGGCACAATTAATGGCCGGAAAGTTTTCGTCTTCGCGCAGGACTTTACGGTATTAGGCGGCTCGCTCTCTGAAACTCACGCGGCGAAAATCTGCAAAGTGCAGAAAATGGCCATGAAGCAAGGCGCGCCCATTATCGGCCTTAACGATAGCGGCGGCGCGCGTATCCAAGAAGGCGTTGCGGCGCTGGCTGGCTATACGGACGTTTTCCAAAACAATATCCTCGCCTCCGGTGTTGTCCCGCAAATCTCTGTCATTATGGGGCCGTCTGCTGGCGGCGCGGTCTATTCACCTGCGCTCACTGATTTTATCTTTATGGTTCGGGATAGTTCCTACATGTTTCTGACAGGGCCGGACGTTCTCAAGACCGTGACCAACGAAGTCGTCACCGCCGAAGAACTGGGCGGCGCAAAAACGCATACGACAAAATCGTCTGTGGCTGACGGCGCGTTTGATAATGACATGGAAGCGATTTCCGAAATTCGCCGCCTGTTTGATTTTCTCCCGCTCAATAATACGTCCGGCGTGCCGGAACGTCCGTTCTACGATCAACATGACCGCATCGACGAAAGCCTGAACACACTTGTTCCGGAAAATCCGAACCTGCCATATGATATGCATGAGCTCATTCAGAAGGTCGCTGATGAAGGCGAGTTTTACGAGATCCAAAAAGACTTTGCTAAGAACATTCTTGTTGGTTTTATCCGTATGGAAGGCAAAACCGTCGGCGTTGTTGGCAATCAACCGATGGTGCTTGCGGGCTGTCTCGACAGTGACGCCTCGCGCAAGGCCGCGCGGTTTGTGCGCTTCTGTGACTGTTTCGAAATCCCGATTTTGACCTTTGTTGACGTGCCGGGCTTTTTGCCGGGAACAAGCCAAGAATTTGGCGGCGTAATCAAACATGGCGCGAAACTGCTTTATGCTTACGGCGAAGCGACCGTGCCGAAAGTCACCGTCATTACCCGCAAAGCCTACGGCGGCGCCTATTGTGTTATGGCCCCGAAACATCTGCGCGGCGATATTAATTACGCATGGCCCACCGCCCAAATCGCCGTGATGGGCGCAAAGGGCGCAGTCGAAATTTTGCACCGCAAAGATTTAGGCGACGCCGAAAAAACCGCCGCACACATCGCGGACTACGAAACCAAATTCCTCTCCCCTTTTCGCGCCGCCGAACGCGGCTACATAGATGAGGTCATACAGCCGCAATCCACACGGAAACGCGTGTCACGGGCATTCGCGCTTCTGGAGGATAAAGTCCTCGAGAACCCGTGGAAGAAACACGGGAACTTGCCGCTTTAGTGCCACACACCGCTCACATATCCGCGCGCCCCGCTTTCTCTATTCATCACCCCTGCGAAAGCAGGGGCCCATCTCCCATTATGTCCGCCATCTCTGAATTGAAAGTTCAGGTGATGGGTTCCCGCGTGCGCGGGAATGATGATGTTGGGGTTTGGCAAAAGCACCTGCGATTACGTTGTGATGTTTAAGAAAAAAGCCAAATATGAAAAATCGAAAGGCGAACTAGACAGTCTCATCTCTGAGGGGGCTGACCAATTGATCACAATTGCAAAAAAGGGTGATTTCCTAAATAAAAGCATGGACGAAATTGGCCAGTATCACAAAAGGTTCACTACAGAGGCGAAGTATTTGATCGTTGCTAATGTCGGGGCGTTGATATTTTGTATTGAGAAACTTGGTTTCAAATTGGATGAGCCAAAGTTTGAATTAGATAGACTTTACTTAATGCCATTTTTATTAGGATTTGTGTCGGCTGCTTTTGCTTATTGGAAAGGTTTTTCTTTGGACTCCACTGTTACAATTGCCAGAGAACATTTGAAGCGACTTGGTCTAATGACAGGTATTCCGAAATCAGATCTCGTTTCAAGATCTGACGCGTTAAAAAAAATGTCTGAAGAGCAGTCGAAGATCATCAGAAAAACCGAGAGCTTTATCCTAACTTTTTCTGATAACTTCAACTTAGCAAGAATGGGCTTTAACGCATCTGCTTTGTTTTTTTCTACGGGTGTCTGCTTAATTGTTACACTGTCCTTTGGAGTTGA
Organism: Alphaproteobacteria bacterium; assembly: GCA_051252005.1. Classification (GTDB taxonomy): domain Bacteria; phylum Pseudomonadota; class Alphaproteobacteria; order Caulobacterales; family Maricaulaceae; genus JACOMS01. The sequence continues at coordinate 34,973 of JBPOEZ010000001.1, forward strand.
TCTGTTTGGACTAATAACTGGATTGATAAAATGATAAAAAAAATACTGATAGCGAACCGGGGTGAGATTGCTTGCCGTGTTATAAAAACCGCCCGCAAAATGGGTATCAAAACCGTGGCGGTTTATTCGGAGGCGGATAAGAACGCGCTGCATGTGTCCATGGCGGATGAGGCGGTGCATATTGGCCCCGCGGCGGTGAACCAATCTTATTTGGTGATGGATAAAATCATTAAAGCGATCGAGGATACTGGCGCGGACGCTGTGCATCCGGGGTATGGTTTTCTCTCGGAAAACCCTGAATTTGCAAAGTTGCTTCACAAAAAGAAGATCGCCTTTATCGGACCGAATCCGCACGCGATTGTGTCTATGGGCGATAAAATTACGTCTAAGAAACTCGCGCAAGAAGCGGGCGTGTCCTGTGTTCCGGGCCATATGGGCCTGATCGAAGACGCGGATGAGGCGGTGAAGATCTCAAACAAAGTCGGCTATCCCGTCATGATCAAAGCCTCTGCGGGCGGCGGCGGTAAGGGTATGCGCATTGCCTATAATGACGAAGAAGCGCGCGAAGGCTTTCAGTCCTCCAAGAACGAAGCCGCGAACTCTTTCGGTGATGACCGTATCTTTATTGAAAAGTTCGTCGAGCAGCCCCGCCATATCGAAATCCAAGTTTTGGGTGATAAGCACGGCAATGTGATTTATCTCGGCGAACGCGAATGTTCCATTCAGCGCCGTAACCAAAAGGTCATCGAAGAGGCCCCGTCGCCGTTCCTTGACGAAGAAACCCGCGCCGCAATGGGCGCGGAATCCGTCGCTCTCGCTAAGGCCGTTGATTATGACAGCGCCGGTACGGTGGAGTTCATTGTCGACAAAGATAAGAACTTCTACTTCCTTGAAATGAATACGCGTCTTCAGGTCGAACATCCCGTTACGGAATTAATTACAGGCGTTGATCTGGTTGAGCAGATGATCCGCTCCGCCCAAGGCGAAAAGCTGTCCATGACGCAAAAGGACGTGAAGCTTAACGGCTGGGCACTGGAATCGCGGATTTACGCCGAAGACCCATACCGGAACTTCTTGCCCTCTATTGGGCGGCTTAAACGCTACCGTCCGCCAGCAGAAGGCACGCTAGAAAACGGCGCGATTATCCGTAACGATACGGGCGTATATGAAGGCGGCGAGATCAGCATGTATTACGATCCGATGATCGCCAAGCTATGCACTTGGGGCGAAGATCGCGGCGTGGCGCTTAAGGCTATGCGCGGGGCGCTTGATAAATTTGAGCTGGACGGCATTGGCCACAATATCCCGTTCCTGCAAGCCGTCTATGATCATGACCGCTTTGTCCGCGGGGATATTACAACAGCATTTATCGCCGAAGAATATCCCGAAGGCTTTGAGGGCGCGCCAGTCAATTCTGGCCATGCGCGTAAGATCGCCGCGCTCGCGGCGCTTATGTTCGATATTGTTGAAAACCGAAACGTCAAAATTTCAGGTGCATTGCAAAACCATAAACGCCATGTACCCGAAGACTGGGCAATCCAAGTGGGTGACTTGCATTATAACGTCCGCGTCAAAGGCAGCGAAGGTATCCGCACAGTTATCGTCGGCGACGAAACCGAAAAGGCCGATGTCGAAATGGAAGTCAGCACACATTGGCGGCCGGGGCAGCGTTTAATCTCTGCGATAATCGACAGCGAGCCGTTTAATTGTCAGGCAAGGCGATACCCAGAAGGCGCGACGGTCTCTCATCGCGGCTGTATGTTTAAGGTTGCGGTGCGCTCACCCCGCGCGGCGGAGCTTGCCAAACTTATGCCGGTTAAAGTCGCGGCTGATACAAGCAATCTACTGCTCTGCCCCATGCCCGGCGTGATCGTTTCTATTCTGGTGGCCGAAGGCGACGAAGTCCAAGACGGACAAGCTCTCGCCGTGGTTGAAGCCATGAAGATGGAAAACACTCTGCGCGCCGAGAAGAAGGGCGTGATTGCTAAGATCAACGCTAAGGCTGGCGAAAACCTCGCCGTCGACGAAATCATCATGGAATTTGAAACGTAATGACGACAATGAAAGACTGGTACGCGCTTGCGGAAAAAGAACTTCGCGGGCGAGAGGTTGAGAGCCTCACCATAGAGACGCCTGAAGGCATCGACATTAAGCCGATCTATACGGCCGATGACGCGCCGCAAATGGCAGAACTTCCGGGCTTTGCGCCGTTTACGCGCGGCGTCCGCGCAACCATGTATGCCAACCGTCCATGGACGATCCGGCAATATGCGGGCTTTTCTACCGCCGAAGAAAGCAATGCGTTCTACCGAAAGAATTTAGAAGCGGGACAAAAAGGTCTGTCCGTTGCCTTCGATTTAGCGACGCACAGGGGTTATGATAGTGATCACCCGCGCGTATCCGGCGATGTCGGCAAAGCGGGCGTGGCGATTGATTCCGTCGAAGATATGAAAATCCTTTTCGACGGTATCCCGCTCGATAAAATGTCAGTCTCTATGACGATGAACGGCGCGGTTATTCCGATCCTCGCCATGTTTGTTGTGGCGGGCGAAGAGCAGGGCGTGGATAAATCTAAGCTCTCTGGAACGATCCAAAATGACGTCTTGAAAGAGTTCATGGTGCGGAACACCTATATTTATCCGCCTGAGCCGAGCATGAAAATCATCGGCGATATTATCGAATATACGTCGCAGGAAATGCCGAAATATAATTCCATTTCTATCTCTGGCTATCACATGCAAGAGGCCGGCGCGACGCTCGCGCAGGAGCTGGCTTTCACACTCGCGGACGGCATGGATTATGTCCGCGCGGCGATGGCCAAAGGTCTTGGCGTGGACGAGTTTGCAGGGCGGCTCTCGTTCTTTTTCTGCATCGGCATGAACGTCTTTATGGAAGCGGCCAAGCTGCGCGCGGCGCGGCAATTATGGTCGCGCATCATGACGGATTTCGGCGCGAAGGAAACCAAATCGAAAATGCTCCGCACGCACTGCCAGACCTCCGGCGTGTCTTTGACCGAGCAAGACCCTTACAATAATGTCGTCCGTACGGCGTTCGAAGCGATGGCGGCGGTTCTGGGCGGAACGCAGTCTTTGCACACCAATAGCTTCGACGAAGCCATTGCGCTGCCGACGGAGTTTTCCGCGCGTATCGCCCGAAACACGCAATTAATTCTGCAAAACGAAACGGGCGTCACGGACGTTATCGATCCGCTTGGCGGCTCCTATTATGTTGAGGCTTTGACCAAAGATCTCGCCGACAAAGCGTGGGCGATGATTGAGGAAATCGAGGCCGAGGGCGGCATGACCAAGGCGATTGAAAAAGGCATCCCCAAGATGAAAATCGAGGAAGCCGCCGCGCGCCGTCAGGCCCGCGTGGACAAGGGCGAAGACGTTATTGTCGGCGTCAATAAGTTCCGTCTTGAGGATGAAGAGCCTGTCGATATTTTAGACATTGATAATGATAAGGTTCGCAAAGGGCAGATTGCACGGATTAAAAAGATGCGCGCCTCGCGTAACGAAGCTGCCTGCCAATCCGCGCTTAAAACGCTCGAAAATTACGCCAAGAACGGCGATGGTAACCTCCTGCGGGCCGCTGTCGAAGCCGCGCGAGCTCGGGCTACACTAGGCGAAATTTCTGACGCGATGGAAGCGGCGTTTGGCCGCCATAAGCCTGTGACCCGCGTGATCAAAGGCGTCTATTCTGCCGCTTATAAAGACGACCCTGCCTATATTTCGGTACAAGAAAAAATCACGGAATATAAGAGCGAAAAAGGCAACCCGCCTTATGTGTTGATCGCCAAAATGGGCCAAGACGGTCATGACCGCGGCGCGAAAATCATCGCCACGGCCTTTGCTGATTTAGGCTTCAAAGTGGATATGACGGACTTGTTTTCCACGCCGGAAGAGACGGCGGATATGGCAATCCAAAGCGGCGTTGATGCTATCGGCGTCTCGTCTCTGGCGGCGGGTCATAAAACTCTCGTGCCGGAACTGATTAAGCACCTTAAAGCCAAAAACGCCGGACACATAAAAATCTTCGTCGGCGGCGTCATCCCCGAACAAGATTACAGCTTCCTACGGGCAAACGGCGTAGAAGAAATTTTCGGTCCCGGAACGAATGTGCTTGAGGCGGCCTACGCAGTGCTCGCGATTATTGCGGGGATGAAGCGGAATCGATAACAGGGAGGTTAGCTTTTATGTTTACTGAACCAACAGTAATTATCTTAGGGGCAGGTTCTAGTGCGGAATTCGGCCTGCCAACAGGGAGGGCAATATTTGATCATATAGCAGCTCCTAGTAACCCAATACTTTCAAAAGATTTAAATGAAATGCCGAAAAGGTATTCAACGTTTGGGAGTACCTTTAATGACTTTTATATTAAGCGGATTGGAAACAGGGAGAATCTATCTCCATTGTTTAAAAAGGGACGGCAGGGCTACCATCAATCAATTGATCAGCTTGCCACGAGAAATTTATCGCTTTTAGAAACGTCAAAATTACTGTCAGCGTGGTGCATTTTAAGTAGGGTATACATCAAGGAGCTTAAGCCATACTCTACAAACTCTAATTTCCGACGGATTGTCCCTAGTTACAATTGGAGGAATTCCAGAATAGGCCAGTATAGAAATTGGGTCGGCGCAATTGTTGAAAAGTATCGTGAGGCAGGGTCTTCAAAACAAGATTTATTGAAAAACAACCTTTCAGTGGTTACGTTTAACTATGACACTTTATTTGCTGACGCTTTTCTGCATTTTTTGAAGATTGACGAAGATTGTGAAAAATTAGAAAGCGACTCATTGCCAGCTCTGGTTCATATATTTGGTTCATTTGGAAACATTAGAGAGTCAATGCATCTCTCAGAAATTGAATATGCCGCCGAACGAATATCTTTTATGGAAGAAATGCTAAATGAGTCGAACTCTGAAGTGGAGGCCGCGCGAACGCTCATAACATCGGCTAAGAAAATATTGCTTGTGGGCTTTGATTGCGACCGACGAAACGTGGATTTAATAGGATTAAAAAGCTCTGAAGCTGATATTTATGCAATTAACTATGATGGAAATGAGGCCTTAAATGTAAAGCTGACGGAGGAATTAAAGGTCCCCAATGAGCATATTATGTCTGGAAATTCAAATAGCCCTATAGGTGTTTCCGAAGCATTCGAGAAAGGTTTTTTGGCGTTCCCTGATCGTTTTTCAAATAAAAGTTTTTATGAGTTCCATGGGGCAGGATCAACTTAGATCAATAAATCTCTATACGTCATGCTTAGGAATGCCTCTATTTTTATTGGGGTGACATGGGGGTCATGACATCGCCCCGTACAGCGCCTCAATCAACCGCAGGGACCGTGGATCGCCCATGAGGGAGTTGTCTTGGCGGGTCATGACGTAGGCGGCGGATAGGCCTGTTACGGGGTCGGCGAAGACGCAAGAGCCGCCCCAGCCGCTATGGCCGACGGTTTCGGCGTTAGGGCCGTAAAAATAGTTCGGGTCATTCCGCATCAACCCTGCGGCGAAGGTGACGTGGAACGGCAGGACGCGGTCTTGTCCAGAGATGCGTTCTTTGCGCAAATTCGCTACCATGTCCTCGGCGAGGTATTTCTCTCCGCAGACGCTGCCGTCTACCGCCATCTGCATGAGCTGCGCGAGGGATTTCGCTGTGGCGTGACAGTTGGAGCCTGCGAGTTCCGCCGTGCGCCACGCCTCGCGGCTTATCCCGGCCGGCGATGACCAAGGCTGGAGGAAGGCGGCGCGGGTGACGTCTGTGATCTCTCCGAATTCGGCCATGCGGCGGGGCTTGAGCATATCAGCGCAGCGTGCATGTTCGCTCTCCGGTAGGCCGATCCAAATATCAAGATCATGCGGGGCGCAAATGTCTTCGCGTAATATGCGGCCAAGCGTGCGGCCTTCATCATCGGCGCGACGGGCGATTTCTCCGGCTAAAAAACCGAATGTCACAGGATGATATCCGCTTGCTGATCCCGGTTTGTAGAGCGGCTCTTGCGCTTCAAGTTCTCCGCAAACGAGGTCCCAATTCAGCCAGTCTTCAGGTTTGAAATGCGGGTTCGTTATTCCGGATAGGCCCGATTGGTGGGACATGATCTGCGCTATAGTCAGCTTGCCTTTGCCTTGATTATCAAGCTCTGGCCAAAGCGTGCCTACGGGCATTTCGTAGCTAAGCTTGCCGCTATCCGCGAGATGGGCGATGACAAGGGAGGCCGCCGCCTTGCCAGAGGAGAACACAGCCACAAGGCTATCATCCGCGAAGGCTTTCGTTTTCTTTCGGTCAGCCCAGCCGCCTTTTAAATCAATTAAAGGCTCGCCGTGTTGATAAACACAAAAGGCTGCGCCGTGTTCGCCGCCGTCCTTAAAGTTCTCGACAAAGGCATTTTTTACGGCATCAAAACGGGCATCGGCATTTAATTCAAACGGAGTATCAGTCACTTTTATATCTCTCTATCGGTAAAGGTTTCGCGCTGCTGAGCGCGTCTTGTTGATGAATGAGCGGCAGCTCGCCAAGGTCTTGCGCGTCGGCTGTCGACATCATGTCAAAGATCGCGGCGGTGGCTCTGGCAAAGGCGGCGTCTCTCGCCTCTTCGTTTAAAATATGGGCGAGGAACGTGGCGGCAAGCGCGTCGCCGCCGCCGTGTGGAACTTTGCTAAATTTATCATGGCGCACAAAAACGGTATCAGAATTTTGTCCGTAGAGCATCGCGCCAATTTTATCTTCAAACGGCACGGAGGTCACTAAAACGTCTCGATTTTGCGTGCCAAGCGCGGCGATGATTTCTGGCAAGCTGTCCACGGGTTTGCCGCTGATATAGGATAGCTCCCATACATTAGGGGTGATAATATCGGCCATGGGGATGAGCGTATCTTTGATGGCTTTGGCGACCGCATCCTTGATATAGAGCTTGCCGTGATCGCCCATAACGGGGTCGACTAAGATGTGGGCAAACGGATTGTTTGCGCGGACATGGACAATGATTTCGGCGGCTAAAGCGGCATGGCTTTCGTCCGCCATATAGCCTGTCATGACCGCGTCGATAACGAGGTTCTGCGCTTTTATGCCCTCCCACATGCTGCGAAGGGTTTCTATCGGTACGGGCCCGCCTCCGGGCGCGCCCCATCCGGGGTGTCGGCCCAGAAGCGTTGTCGGGAGTAAAACCGTGCGGACGTCAAGGCGGCGCAAACAAAATGCGCTCGCGCTCGCGCCGACATGGCTGGCCGCGACAAAAGACGATATGATCAATGCGGTTTTCATTTCCTCCTGTGGACTATATGCTAGCGGGAAAATCAACACCGAATACTTAGGATCGTCTATGTCTCTGACTATTTATCATAATCCACGCTGCTCTAAATCTCGGCAAACCTTGGCCCTTATCGAAGCGGCGGGGCAAAGCCCAGAGATTGTGCTCTATCTTCAAGACCCGTTGACGGAGTCGGATATTAAAACGCTTTTGGAGCGTCTTGGTTATGCGTCTGCGCGCGACATGATGCGGCGCGGCGAGGCGAGCTATAAAGAGATGAAGCTCAAAGACGTAATCGATGAATACGCGCTCATCCGCGCTATGGCTAATGACCCGAAACTGATTGAGCGCCCGATTGTCGATAATGGAGTGAAGGCCATCATGGGACGCCCGCCGGAAAATGTTCAGGCGCTGTTGTAAGCGTTTGCCTTAATCGTAATAAGGTGTTTCAACGACGAACTTACAAAAATCTATTCTCGCAGGTTCTTTATCCTGCGGAGAGGCTGCAAGATATTCGAGTTTTAAAACATAGCCTTTGACGGCGGCGCTAGCATTTGCATGAGCAAGCCATACTTCGCCTTGAAATAACCGATCATACATCTTCGGGTATTTCTTATTATGCTCAAAGACTTTTTCCATCTGTTGGGGAATGGTTTCTTTTAGCATGTTTTGGGAGAGCCTATAGTTTTCTTTCGTGAAATCAGTCTCAAAACGTTGCATGTCTGGCTCGATTTTAGACGAAAAATCATGGCATATAGGCTGATCTGCATAAGCGGTTCGCGCTTGGAGACATGTCACAGCAATTAGGGCCAGAAATAAACTATCGAAATGCATAAACTTCCTAAGATGCGGCTTAAGGGTCTCCTTGATCTTACCTAAAGCGGCCATAAAGCCCAGCGGAATGCGTCTTCTTTTGTGGCGCGGAAAATTGTGTGATGCTTTTCTTTGGGGCGCGGATCATATGTCCATGTTAGGCCATTTGGCGCTGCGGCGTCCAAGGCTTCGGCCAATTGCTTTGTATGCTGATTTATATCGCCCACGTTTGAGGCCGTAAACCAGAGCTTACGAGGTTGTTGATCATAGGCGGCCAACGTTGTTGCGGCGTTCGTAGACAGGCTATGATTATCCCACCACAATGACGGATCCATGGCGATATAGATATTAAACATGTCAGGGCGGCGCATAAATGTGTCCATGACAAACAGTCCCGCTAGCGACTCGCCGACTATGGCGCGTTGATCAGTTACGCGGTATTTTTGTTCGATTTCAGGGAATAGCTCGTCTTTGATGAACTGGCCAAAGGCGGCCGCGCCGTCTGTGCCTGGGGCGACTTCAAGGTCTTCTGTTACGGTTGACGGCCCTGTTAAATCTCGGCGGCGTTCGGTATTTTCAATACCGACAAGGATCAGCGGCGCAATTTCGCCTGCGTCTATTAACTTTGAAAGCGTGTTGGCGATATGGGGGAAGTCTTCTTTGAGACCGCCGTCGGGCATATACAGTACAGGAAAGGCTTGATCGCTCGTCTCGTATTCGGGCGGTGTCCACACAGTAATTACGCGCTCTTCTTGGACAATTTTAGAGTCAATCGTCAGGATCGTATGCGGCGGGATAGGATCAACCGGAGCCGTCTTCTGACAGGCGGATAGCGGTAGAAGACTCATGACAATCATAGCCCTAAGTAAGTGAAAAACTTTCATGACGCATATCCTGTGATGTTTTTATGATGTGTATAGGTGCAAAAGCCGCAAGGCAATGTGCCATTGCTTGGAAGTGGTTGCGCCGGAAACATTCAAGCCCGCTGTGAGGCGGGCTTTGTTTTTTGTCGTTTTGCGGATGTTATGTGTTTTTGACTTCGGTTAGCTCGGCTATTTCTGCGCGGGCCTTGGCGATGATTTTCGCGAGTTTTTCCCGCTTAACTTCGTCGCCTCTGTTTTGGCGCATGTATGATTTTACATCATGGCGTAATCCGTCGAGCGCCATCCGTAAGGGCCGTGCTTCGCCGGTTTCTTTTGGCTGGCTCAAGCGCTCTAGCCTCTCATAAATCGCGGTGATCCGCTCTTCATTTTCCGCGAGCGCTGCCACGCCTTCGCCAGTGATACTGTACGTTTTTTTACCGTTTTGATCTTCGGTGGTTGCCCAACCCATATCTTGGATAAGGTTTAAGGCTGGGTACATTACGCCAGGGCTAGGCTTGTAGGCCCCTTTCGAGAGGGCTTCGATTTCTGTCATCATATCATAGCCGTGACGCGGGGCGTCTTTCAGCAACGCGATGATGAAGAATTTTAAATCGCCATGCTTCAGAGCGCGTTTTGCGCGGTGCTGACCTCTTGGGCCGTATCCTGCCTTAGGACCGCCTCGTCCCCTGCGGCCGCAGCCTTCTCGTGGGTGCTGCGTTTCATTACTGTCTGTGTGTGTCATGTGGTCTCCTGAGCGGCGGGCTCTTGATCTGCGGTGGCCTCGCTTCGGGGCGCGCTCTGCTGATACTGTGTTTTGTGTGGCTTGGGTTGTGTCTGCGAAACGGCTGCAGTCTTTCTGCGCCTTCTGTTCCGGTTGTTTTGGTCTCTTATGAGATTTCATATATATTTTCTCCTATTAGTTATATCTAAACTGTAAATAGTATAGATATATCTAAATTCAAGGAGCGAGGGGCGTTTTTATTCAAGGGACCTCAAGGCCGTTCGACGAAGCTGTCCATGACTTTTTTCTCTCCGGCCTTTTCGAAGGTCACAGTGAGTTTGTTGCCTTCGGCAGATTTGATCGAACCGTAGCCGAATTTTTGGTGGAAGATCCGTTCGCCGATTTTGAAGTTAGAGCCTGTATTTTTTACGGGCTTGCGTTTGGCGGTGCCTTCGATTGTTTTGTCTTTGTTGCTTTTATAGCGTGACCACCCTGGTGAGGTACGGGATTGGCTGAAATTATGATCGAAGCTGTCGGCGAATTTCTCTGAGACCTGCGCGGCAAAGCGGGTGTTCTCATAATAACCTGTTTCGGATTGCGCGTCGACATGCGCGGGCGGTAGTTCGTCAATGAAACGCGACGGCAGACTTGATTGCCACGAACCGTAGACTTGCCGGTTTGCGGCGAAGTATATTTTGGCTTCTTCGCGGGCGCGGGTAATGCCGACATAGGCGAGGCGGCGTTCTTCTTCGAGTCCCGCCATGCCGCTTTCGTCCATAGATTTTTGCGACGGGAATACGCCTTCTTCCCACCCCGGTAAAAAGACGAGAGGGAATTCAAGACCTTTGGCCGAATGGAGCGTCATCAACGAGACTTCATCTTCTTGCGGACCGGTTTCCACATCAAGCACAAGGCTGACATGTTCTTGGTAGGCGGCGAGAGTGTCGAACTCGCCCATAGCCTGAATTAATTCTTTGAGGTTTTCGAGCCGCCCTGCGGATTTAGCATCCTTATTATCTCGCCACATTTGCGTGTAGCCGGACTCGTCCAAAATGCGTTCGGCTATCTCTGTATGTTTAAGATCGGGGGCTTCGCGCCGCCAGCGGTCAATATCGCCAATAAATGTCCTCAGAGACGTGCGGGCTTTACCGCGAATTTCGTCGGTTTTGACCAGTTCGCGCGTCGCCATTTCAAGGCTGACGCCCATTTGGCGCGCTGTGATCTGTAGCTTCTGAACACTCGTCGCGCCGATGCCGCGTTTGGGTGTGTTGACGATACGTTCAAACGCGAGATCGTCCGTATCCGACGAGAGTACCCGCAAATACGCATGGGCGTCGCGAATTTCGGCGCGTTCGAAAAAGCGCGGTCCGCCGACAACGCGGTAGGGAAGACCGAGCGAAATAAACCGTTCTTCAAACGAGCGCATCTGCCGAGACGCGCGCACAAGGATGGCGACATCATTATAAGCGCGGCCTTTACTCTTCCAGTTTTCGATCTCGGTTGAAATAATCCGCGCTTCGGAAGGCGCGTCCCACACGCCCATGACGGTGACTTTCTCGCCGCCTTCAAGATCGGTCCATAATGTCTTGCCGAGACGGTCTTTATTGGCGGCAATTAAACCAGAGGCGGCGGCCAAGATATGCGAGGTCGAGCGGTAATTGCGTTCGAGCCGAACAACCTTCGCGCCGGGGAAATCTTTTTCAAAACGCAGGATGTTATCCACTTCCGCGCCGCGCCAGCCATAAATCGACTGGTCATCATCACCTACAACACAGAGGTTTTGCGAGCCCTGCGCGAGAAGCCGCAGCCACAAATACTGGCACACATTCGTATCTTGATACTCGTCCACCAAAAGATATTTGAACTTCTGATGGTACTTTTTCAGAATGTCTGGATTCTCCATGAACAAAGTCAGATTATGTAAAAGCAGGTCGCCAAAATCACAGGCGTTGAGAACCTTAAGGCGGTCTTGATAGGTTTTGTAAATCTCGATGCCTTTGCCGTCGGCAAACTTATAGGCTTCGCTGGATTTTACCTGCGCGGGCGTCCAGCCTTTGTTTTTCCAGCTATCAATCAACGTCGCCATGTAACGCGCCGTCCAGCGCTTATCGTCAATACCGGCGACTTTAATGATTTGCTTTAAAAGCCGGATTTGATCGTCTGTATCGAGGATAGTGAAGGATGATTTGAGCCCGACAAGCTCCGCGTGAATACGCAGAATTTTCGCCGCGATAGAGTGAAACGTCCCAAGCCACGGCAGGCCTTCGGCGGCGTGGCCGAACATTTCGCTCACCCGTTCACGCATCTCCCGCGCGGCTTTATTGGTAAAGGTCACCGACAAAATTTGCGAGGGGTAGGCAAGGCCATTATCCAAAATATGCGCCAAGCGGCAGGTCAAAACCCGCGTCTTACCCGTCCCCGCGCCGGCCAAAACCAAAACGGGGCCTTCTGTGGCGAGCACCGCATCGCGCTGCTCCGGATTAAGCCCCTCAAGATACGGCCCGCTCCGCACCATAGGACGCGGCATCGCCTGCGCCGATAAAGACGGTTTGGGCGGCGGCGGGGCAGGTATAAACGAATCGGCGGCAGACATGCGCGCGAACATAGGGGGTACAGACGGCTTTGGCTATGCTGAATTACGGCGGAGTTTGAGTGAGGGCCTGATTTGTGCTGTATGCTATGAAAATATATCATTTCGTCAAGATGGGGATCGCGTGCTTACCAGTCGCGTTTGTAGTTGCAGCGCAGTCTGAGCCGGAAAAAGCTACGGCGGTAGTTTAATGGGATAAAGTCTCTGTGGCTTCTATCGATTGCATGGCGGCTTTTACTTTTTCTGGGAAGATCTTCATATCGCCGTAGCTTCCGCGCAATATGGCGTCGTGGAATTTTTTTATGTCAAAGGTTTCGCCCATTTCCGCTTTGAGAGTTGTGCGGGCGCTCAGGATGGTTTGCTCGCCGAGCATATATTGGAAGTGATGATGCCTTGCGCGTATCATACGCTTATATTCTCGGTTAAAAAGCGGGTGAAGACGCGGGGGCGTGCGCGCGTCCCAAAGCGCCATTAGGCTTTCATAATCGTCGCCATTCTGCGTGCGTTCAATATCCAAAAGAATGCGCACGGCTCTGATCATGCGGTAATCTAGCCATCCAAGACGCCTGCCGGGCGCATCAAAAAAATCAGCTTCATCGGCGAGAGTTTCTGCGTAAGTCGCCCAGCCCTCCATGAGGCGTCGGGCCTTGCGGGTCTTATAGGCAGGACAGATAGGCGCCTTGCGCCGCGCGGAAGTTTCCAAATGGTGGCCCGGCATAATTTCATGCACGGCTAAGAAGGCATAGTCTTTTGCGTCATATGCTGCTGTGTTGAAATACAGCACCATTTTGTTCTTTTGGTAGCTGGCCACGGCGTTCCATGGGTGTGTGCGCGTTACAACTTCGACGCCAGCTTTCGGGGTGTCGTAAGCATATAAAGAGGCGCCGAAGACTGTCTCAAGCTCCGCCAGCAACTGAGAGTATTCATGAGCAATGGTCTGGCTGTCTGTGCGGTAGTGCATAGGATCTGCGGAGTAGCCCTCTAGATCAGTGGCGAGGCCTTGCTTTATGACGCCTTGTTCCAAGGCTTCATACTCAGCGTGTAGCGCCGATATTTCGGCTTCTGCAAAGGCGGTGATGTCTTCGGTGGTAAACGCGGTTCCGGTGAGGTCTTTAACGGATTGCAGGAGCGTCTGCATCGGAGTGGATTTTTGGGCATCGGGCGCGTTTACGGCAAGCATAGTCTTTATCTTTGCCGTGCGGTCATAGGCTTCATAGTTTTGGCATGGAGCGAGGTGTGCAGTGTTCAGTCCGGCAAAACCTGAAAGAAGGGGTGTAAGAAGCTCGGTTGTTTCGCGATGTGTTAGGGTCGGGAGTTTTGGCGATCTGTTAGTCTCCGGCTCTCTATCAATGTGGAGCGAAAACGCTATCCCATTGGGCGTTGAGCTACGCCGCCTGAGCAAATAGGCTTCATGTCGCGCGGTTAAGCCGTCGTAGGCGGCTACGGTTTTGGCGCGGGCTATAGCCGGTGCATTGAGAGCGGCGGCGCCGCAAAAGGCGATGCCAAGTATACCCAGCACAAGAATAAGCGGTCTATTCTTCATGGCCGTTCTTAGCGGCTCTCATAACAGTCAGCAGTGCCCAAACTCTTAGATAAGCAGCGAGCCCAAGAGAGCTTTTCGCCGAAACGCGTTCATCATCAATGCGAGTTAAAAGACCAGCGAGAGACATCTCTAGGGCTTCCGCTTGTTGATCGACAACGTGCCAGAACTCCGTCTCAAGCGCGACAGATGTGCGGTGGCCATGCAATGTCAGGGAGCGCTTCTCTCTTGCCATAATGTGTCCAAGTTCGCCGTAAAATCCTTAAGGCGCACAGTGTCACCTTGCGGGCTAATATGTCAATATGAATAGGTCTTCCATCAAAACCCTTGCCCCGCCGCGCCCAAACGCATAGACCGCTGACTTGAAATAATTAGAGATCAGTCATGGCTAAGAAGCAAAAAATCTTTCGTCCCAAAGCCCGCCGCCCGCGCGGTTTTGAAGATAAACCCGCAGAGCTCTTACGGGCAGAGCGCCGATTAATCGACGCGGCTTTTTCAGTTTATGATATGAATGGGTTTGAACCGCTCGAAACGCCTGCGTTTGAATATGCTGACGCGCTTGGCAAGTTTTTGCCCGATGATGACCGCCCGAACACAGGGGTGTTTGCGCTTCAAGATGATGATGAGCAGTGGCTGTCTTTGCGCTATGATTTGACGGCTCCGCTTGCGCGCTTTGTCGCCGAGAATTATGATGCGATTGCCAAGCCTTATCGCCGCTACCAAGCGGGCAGTGTTTACCGTAACGAAAAACCCGGGCCGGGCCGTTTCCGTGAATTTGTACAATGCGACGCGGATAGTGTCGGCGCAGCAGGGCCTGCGGCGGACGCAGAAATGATCATGCTCGCCGCAGAAGTGATGCGCGCAGCGGGACTTAAAGACGGGCAATATGCGGTTAAAGTGAATAACCGTAAATTGCTGGATGGTATCCTAGAGAACTCCGGCGTGCCGAATACGGATGCAGGAGCGCTTCAACGTATGACCGTGCTCCGCGCGATTGATAAGCTTGACCGTCTCGGCGCGGATGGCGTTGAAGCGCTTTTGGGCGCAGGACGCGAAGATGAAAGCGGAGATTACACGGACGGGGCGGGCCTTGACGCAGCCTCGATCAAGGCTGTTTTGGGCTTCACCACGGCTAGCGACCCTGATCGCGGTAAAACGATCATGGCGCTTGAAAAGCTTGTCGGTACGTCTGAGCGTGGACGTTCGGGCTGTGATGAGCTTGCGCAAATTGATGCGCTGCTAACAGCAACAGGGTTTGGCCCTGATAGAGTTGGCTTTGATACGTCCATCGTTCGCGGCCTTGGCTATTATACGGGGCCTGTTTTTGAGGCTGAATTACTGGCCGACATTAAGGACAAAAAAGGCCGTCCAGTGCGAATTGGTTCTATTGGCGGCGGCGGTCGTTACGATGATCTTGTCTCGCGTTTTCGCGGACAAGCGGTTCCGGCGACTGGTTTTAGTTTCGGCGTTTCGCGGTTTCTTTCGGCGCTTGAACGCATGGACGCGCTTGAAACTACCGCCCGTCCGCCCGTGATTATTTGCGCGTTTGACCGCGCGCTTATGGGAGATTATTTCAACATGGCCGCGCAGCTTCGCGCAGAAGGCATTCGTACCGAAGTGTTTGTCGGGGCCGGAAACGTTACCAAACAAATGAAATACGCCGATAGGCGCGGGGCTGAAGTTGCTATCCTTATGGGCGAAGACGAAAAGGCCCGAGGCGAAGTCACATTAAAAGACCTCGTGCTCGGCGCTGAAATGTCCAAGGCCATTGAATCAAACGAAGAATGGAAAGCCGCGCGGCCAGCGCAGGTGACCTTGCCGAAAGAACAGCTTGTCCACGGCGTTAAAGAGATGCTGAAAAAATAACTGCGAATAAATGCGGGCCAGCCTTCGTATAGAAAACTGACCCGCAATAGGGCGCACTGCATAAGGGCTGGGGCGCTGTGCGGCCCTATATGAACTGCTTAAAATGTCTCGGAAGGAGAGGTTTTCGCTATTCACAATATGCCCATATAAACACAGGCCACATAACCGAATGCATACGGACAGGTGACATGTGCGTAATAATTTAAAAAGAAATAAAAAAAATACCCCGCCAAAAAGGGCAGGGTAAAGTAAGAGAGAGACAACTCATCAAGTCGATAAGTTATGCTCTTATAGAACGCCGTCCCTGAATAGAGCCTGAATAGGGGGTTGACCTTTGGACCGTTTAGGATTTGAACGGGGCATGTCAAATTCAACGCCAAATACCCTCGATATACGGGTCCTGCCCGTCACCCCGTTTCAGCAAAATTGTAGCCTTCTTTATGATACGAAGACTATGGAGGGCGTCTTTGTTGATCCCGGCGGGGAAGCAAAGAAGTTGCTTGCAGCGGCCAAAGAACTAGGCGTGACGATCAAGGAAATATGGCTCACCCACGGTCACTTGGATCATGCAGGCGGCGCGGAAGATATACGCGAAGCGCTCGGTATTCCTGTGATAGGCCCGCATAAAGATGATCAATTCTGGCTCGACACTATCGAAGAAAGCTGGGCCAAATATGGGCAAGCGGGCATGGGGCGAAACCTTGTGCCGGACCGTTACCTAGAAGACGGCGAAACCCTGAAGCTCGGCGATACTGAATTCGGTGTTGTGCATACGCCGGGCCACACCCCCGGTCATGTAGTGATTTATAATCAGGCTATGAAAATCGCCTTTGTCGGTGATGTGATCTTCAAAGGCTCGGTTGGGCGGACGGATTTTCCGAAAAGCAATCCTCAGGCGTTGATCGACTCTATAAAAGATAAATTGTGGCCTCTTGGCAATGACATGCGGTTTATTCCGGGCCACGGCCCTATGAGTACCTTCGGACAAGAGCGCGTTGATAATCCATTTGTCGGCGATAAAGTGATTGGTACGGCCCCAGGCCGAAGTAGCGGAATTATGTAATGACACAGAAGCAATACACTAAAGGCGTAGGCGGGAAAACGAAAGAGGAGGCGCTTGCGTCTCTGTCGGATATGACGGCGGGAGCCGTTCCGACGCCTCAGAGCGAATTTGAAGCCCGTATCGCAAAGGCGCAAAGCTTTATGGCAGAGCAGGGGCTCAGCGCTCTTTATCTCAATGCCGGTACTAATCTTTATTACTTTACCGGAACGCGGTGGCGGGCCTCGGAACGCATGGTCGGCGCGCTTGTGCCGCAAAGCGGGCCGCCGATTTATATCGCGCCGGCTTTTGAAGAAAGCACGCTCACGCAATTTATGGGTATCAAGGGTAAGGTTGCCGTTTGGGAAGAGCATGAAAGCCCGTATCCCTTAGTCGGCAAGGTTCTTAAAGAGTGGGGCATTGAGGATGGCCGTGTCGGGCTTGATGAAAGCACGGCATTTTTTGTGAGCGACGGCCTCGCGAAAGCCAGTCCTGAGTATAACTTTGAAAGCGCCACAGCCGTCACAGCGGGATGCCGGATGATAAAATCACAGGCGGAGCTTGCTTTGATGCAGCGCGCTAAGGACATGACGCTTGAAGTCCATAAAGCGACGGCATCTATGCTTTACGCAGGGATTTCGACCACAGAAGTTGCGGATTTTATTGACGAAGCGCACCGCAAGGTCGGCGCGGCTTCTGGCTCTTTTTTCAAGATCGTTCTGTTCGGCGAGGCCAGTAGCTATCCGCACGGCGTCAAAGACCCACAGACCTTGAAGGATGGCGATATGGTTCTCGTCGATACTGGCTGTCAGCTCCACGGCTATATTTCTGATATTACCCGCTCCTATGTTTTTGGCACGCCAAGCGCGCGTCAAAGAGAGGTCTGGGACGCGGAGAAGGCAGCGCAAGCTGTTGCTTTTGACGCCGCGCAAATCGGCGTGCGCTGCGGCGACGTGGATTTGGCGGCCCGTAAAGAACTTGAAGCCCGAGGATTTGGCCCTGGTTACGAGACACCAGGACTGCCGCACCGCACAGGGCATGGCATTGGGCTTGATATTCACGAGTGGCCCTATCTAAATTGGGGCGATAACACACTGCTTGAGCCAGGCATGTGTTTTTCAAATGAGCCGATGATCTGCGTTTACGGCGAATTTGGCGTGCGTCTCGAAGATCATTTCTATATGGCCGCTGACGGCCCCGTTTGGTTCACCGAGCCTAGCAAAAGTATTGATGACCCGT
The DNA here is from genome assembly GCA_051252005.1 of Alphaproteobacteria bacterium. Classification (GTDB taxonomy): domain Bacteria; phylum Pseudomonadota; class Alphaproteobacteria; order Caulobacterales; family Maricaulaceae; genus JACOMS01. Next base: position 52,892 of record JBPOEZ010000001.1, read on the forward strand.
TTGGGTAAGGGGCTAGGCTTCGGCAGTCCCAAATAATAACTCGAAATTCCGTTTCAGCGTTTCGTCAAGTTGCGCCATGGATACGTCTTTACCGAGGGCTTTCAAGCTCGTGACACCGTGCTCTGTGATTCCGCAGGGGACAATCCCAGCAAAATGGGAGAGGTCGGGGGCAAGGTTAATGGCTATGCCGTGAAAGCTCACCCATTTTTTCAGCCGAACCCCAATCGCGGCAACTTTTTCTTCGCGTCCATCTTCACGCGTGACCCAGACTCCGACGCGCCCGCAGCGGCGTTCAGCGGTCACATCGAATTCAGCGAGCGTATCGATAATCCATTGCTCTAGTGTTCGGACAAAAGCGGACACATCGCGCCCGCGTTTTCGCAGGTCGAGCATGACATAGGCGACGCGCTGTCCTGGCCCGTGATAGGTATATTGCCCCCCGCGCCCAGACGAAAACACATCGAATTTATTTGGGTCGATAAGGTCGGCTGCGTTGGCGCTTGTTCCGGCGGAATAAAGCGGCGGATGCTCCAAAAGCCAGACCTGCTCGCAACGGTCACCCGCGGCGATCGCGGCGGCTCGGCTCTCCATCTCGCGAACGGCATCAGGGTAGGGCGTAAGGCCGTCTGATGTTTTCCAGTTTACGGGGCTTTCGGATCGGGGCGTTAAAGTAGGCATGATGCTCACATGGGCGGAAACGCGCCTTTGATCAAGAGAGCGAAGCCTGAATTATTCACCCTATAAAAATTAGACATGAGCGTCTAGGATTGCAGAAGGGGGTTTTATGACTGACTTGCGACACCTGACTGCGAAAGATCACGATCTCATTGGCGGCATCATTGGCCGTAGCTTTGCCGATGACCCTGTTAATCAGTGGGTGTTTAGGGGTGATGCAGGCATGGTGCCGTTTTTTACGGCTATGGCGCGAAAGCTTTATTTAAAGACCGGGTTTGGCCACGTCACCGCTGACGGCGCGGGAGGGTCTCTGTGGCTGCCGCCTTCCGTGTCCAAGCAAGTCCCCCTTTGGAATAGTTTAGATATAGCGGCCTTAATGCTACGGCACGGCGGATTGCAGTCTTTAAAAAACGGCCTCAAGATTGACGCTCTTCTTTTGGGGCATAAACCAAAAGACCCGCATTATTATTTATTTACAATCGGAACTCTGCCTGAACATCAGGGCAGAGGCATCGGGAGCCGAATAATTGAAGCGGCTCTGGAGACGGTCGACGAGGCGGGGATGCCTGCTTATCTTGAAAGCAGTAAATATTCGAATGTGCCTTTTTACCAAAAGTACGGTTTTGAAGTGACTGAAAAAGTTAGCCCTGCGCCGGACGCTCCGCCTCTATGGCTGATGTGGCGCCCAAGGCAGGCTTAGGGTTGATTACGGGGCAAAGTGACCACTGTCTTTTCTTTTCTTCATTTGCGTAAAGTAAGATCGTGGGATTAATCCCATTTTTTAAGGCTGGGGTCTTTTATTTTTGATGTAACTGTCTATATAGGCCTTCATAATGAAGTGAAGGTGGGAGTATTCCCAATTTTATATGTCGCAAATCAAAGATTTTTTAGCTCGGTCTGAAGCGTACGCGGAAAAAAGTGGGCAAAGCCTGTCGACGATTTCCCGTAAACTCTTGAATGATGGTAAGGGCCTTGCCCGTCTTAGGGAGGGTGGCCAGTGTACGCTGAAAACCCTTGATACGGCACTCGCGCGTTTATCGGATTTGGAAGCTGGTCTTAATAAAGACGGTAACCGCCTGACGCACCTTGACCGCCTTGAAGCTGAAGCCATCCATATTATGCGCGAAGTTGCGGCGCAGTGTGATAACCCCGTTATGCTCTACTCAGTCGGTAAAGACAGCTCCGTCATGTTGCACTTGGCCGAAAAAGCCTTCTATCCGTCCAAGCCGCCTTTTCCGCTCATGCATGTCGATACGACGTGGAAGTTTAAAGAGATGATCGAGTTCCGTGATCGCCGCGCCAAAGAGGTCGGTATGGAACTTATCGTCCATATTAATCCTGACGGCGTGGCTGATAATGTCGGCCCGTTCACGCACGGCTCAGCCGTTCATACGGATATTATGAAAACGCAGGGCCTCAAACAGGCGCTGGATAAATATAAATTTGATGCGGCCTTTGGCGGCGCGCGGCGCGACGAAGAGAAGTCTCGCGCCAAGGAGCGTATTTTTTCGTTCCGCTCAGAAAATCATCGCTGGGACGCGAAGAACCAACGGCCCGAACTTTGGAATATTTATAATACGCGCGTTCATAAAGGTGAGTCCATGCGGGTTTTCCCGCTGTCTAATTGGACCGAGCTTGATATTTGGCAATATATTTACAAAGAGAAAATTCAAATTCCTGATCTTTACCTTTCTAAAATACGTCCCGTTGTCGAAAAAGACGGCGTGCTTATCTTGGTCGATGATGACCGTATGCCAATCGGGCCTGATGATAAGGTCGAAGAGAAAATGGTACGGTTTAGAACCCTCGGCTGTTACCCGTTGACGGGGGCCGTTGAATCCGAAGCTGATACGCTGCCGGAGGTTATTCAAGAGATGCTTTTGACAACGACATCCGAACGCCAAGGCCGAGTTATAGACTCGGATGCAGGCGCGTCTATGGAACAGAAAAAAGAAGAGGGGTATTTCTAATGGCCCATCATGATGATCTGATTGCCACGGATATTTTGGCCTATCTTACGGCGCAGGAGAACAAGTCTTTTTTGCGGTTTATTACCTGCGGCTCCGTCGATGACGGCAAGTCGACCCTTATAGGGCGGCTGCTGTATGATTCCAAACTGATCTATGAGGATCAATTATCTGCAATCGAGAAAGATAGTAAAAAATCAGGGACGCAAGGCGATAAAATTGATCTGGCTTTGCTCGTGGACGGTCTTGCCGCAGAGCGCGAGCAGGGCATCACGATTGATGTGGCTTACCGTTTTTTCTCCACTGAAAAACGTAAGTTCATCGTCGCCGACACGCCGGGCCATGTGCAATATACGCGCAATATGGCGACAGGTGCGTCTACGGCCGATGTCGCGGTATTGCTCATCGATGCCCGCTACGGCGTGCAAGAACAAACGCGGCGTCATGCCTATATCGTTTCGCTTCTCGGCGTGAAGCACGTTGTCGTGGCGATTAATAAGATGGATCTCAACGGCTTTGATCAAAGCATCTATAACGGCATTGAAGTCGATTTCAGAGACTTTGCCAAAGATCTCGGCTTCGCGGATATTCAATGTATTCCGATGTCAGCTCTGGATGGTGATAATGTCACGACGGTCTCGGCGCGCTCAAATTGGTATAAGGGCCCGAGCCTCTTGCAATATCTGGAAAGCGTTGATGTTGACGCGGCGAGTTTAGAGGCGCCGTTCCGCCTGCCTGTGCAGTGGGTGAACCGGCCCAACCTAGACTTTCGCGGCTTTTCCGGCACGATTGCCTCTGGCACGGTGAAGCCAGGCGACGATATTATTGTCATTCCGTCTGGCAAGCGATCCACAGTCAAAGAGGTCGTGACTTATGGCGGCAGCCTAGACGCCGCCAGCGAAGATATGGCTGTCACTCTGACGTTGACGGATGAGATCGATATTTCACGCGGCGATGTGATTTGCAAAATTGATAGCCCTGCGGAGCAAGCCGATCAATTCCACGCGCATATCCTATGGATGAGCGAGAAAGCACTGCTTCCGGGGCGGCAATATCTTCTAAAGACAACAAATAAGACAGTCCCTGCGAGCGTGTCGAACCTAAAATACCGCGTCGACATTAATGATTTTTCCGAAGTGGCAGCCAAGACGCTAAGCCTTAACGAAGTCGGCGTTGGCACCTTGTCCCTGTCTGCGCCGATAGCCTTTGACCCGTATGCAGATAATCGCGGCACAGGAAGCTTTATTTTAATTGACCGCCAAACTAACGAAACCGTCGGCGTTGGCATGCTTGATTACGCGCTACGCCGTGCGAGCAACGTTGTGTGGCAGGATCTGGATGTTAATAAAGCCGCCCGCTCCGAACAGAAAAACCAAAAACCTGCTTTGCTTTGGTTTACGGGGCTATCTGGGTCCGGAAAGTCTACGATTGCTAACCTTGTCGAAAAGCAGCTTTTGGATATTGGGCGGCATACGTATACGCTAGACGGCGATAATGTGCGGCACGGCCTAAACCGTGACCTTGGCTTTACCAAGGAAGACCGCGTGGAAAACATTCGCCGTATCGGCGAGGTTGCAAGGTTGATGGTCGATGCGGGCTTGATCACAATGGCGTCGTTTATTTCGCCCTACAAAGCAGAACGCCAAATGGCGCGTGACTTATTAGAAGACGGTGAGTTCATTGAGATCTTCGTCAACACGCCGCTCGAGATCGCAGAAAAGCGCGATGTGAAAGGGCTCTATGCCAAGGCCCGCGCTGGAGAAATTAAAAACTTCACGGGGATCGATAGTGAATATCAAGAACCGGAAAATCCTGAAATTGTTGTCAATACGGCGAAGATGTCAGCCGACAAGGCCGCAGATTTGATTGTGAGCTATTTAAAAGACAATGGCTTCCTGTCGGGGTATGAGGCGTAATGGCCGACTATGATGTCTTTAACGGGGATGCTGATGGCATCCTCTCCCTCGTGCAGCTTCGGCGAGCGGAGCCGCGTGCGGCCCAGCTCATCACGGGCCGTAAGCGTGACATCGATTTACTGCGCCATGTTAAGGCTAACGCGGGCGATAGGGTCACTGTCCTTGATGTTTCTATGCGCAATAACGGCGATGATCTGCGGCGGGTCTTAACGTCTGGCGCAAAAGTATTCTATGCCGATCATCATAACCCCGGCGACATACCAGAGCATGAAAACCTGACGGCGATGATTGATACGTCGCCGGAAATGTGCACGGCGATGCTCATGGATGGCCATCTGTCAGGCGCTTACCGAGCGTGGGCCGTGACTGCGGCCTTCGGAGATAATTTTCCTGCGCTTGCAAAACGCAAAGCAGAAAGTATGGATTTACCGCTAGAAAAACTCGAGCGCCTCGGTATGCTCATTAATTACAATGGCTATGGCGGGAGTGTGAATGATCTTTTGTTTCATCCCAAGGATTTATATTTGCATCTCGCAGGTTTTGACACGCCGATGGCATTTATGGCGACAAAACCCGAAGTATTTGAGGCGCTGGACGCCGGATATGAAACCGATCTTGGCATGGCGAAGGCGTCTGAAATAATTGATAAGTCCGAAGCCGGACTCGTCATTGGCCTAAGCGATACTGCAGGTTCCCGCAGAATTTCCGGTGTCTATGGTAATCAACTCGCGCAAGAAAACCCTGAACGCGCTCACGCCGTTTTGACAGCGCAAAAGGACGGCTACCTCGTTAGCGTTCGCGCGCCTCTATCCCGCCGCACTGGCGCAGATACATTATGTCTCCAGTTCGAAACAGGCGGAGGCCGCAGCGCAGCAGCGGGGATTAATCATCTACCTAGGGAAGATGTTGATAGGTTCATTGCGGCGTTTAGGGAAATATTCTCAGCTTAAGGCAGCTGCTTAAGCGCTGCTTTAGTGCCTGTCAAAAGTTGCCGTGTTCCGTCATCTTGTGACAGCGATGCGTTTAAATAAAGCGCGTTGAAGAAGAGCTTTACGTTATGACGCTGGGCGAGACCTGCTTCTGATTTAAACGCGGCATTCCATGTTTCGAGTGGATCTGGTTTGGCCATCTCGGCAAGCCAATGCGTCCATTCAGCTTCGGTAAAAGCCCCGCGGCGCGCGAGAAAAAGAATGGGCCGTGCGAGACGATCGGATTCGCCGTGAATGTAGGCGTGTTCGTTATCGGCTCTGATTTGCGAGGCCACAGCGTCGCGAATGCGGACAAAGTCATCGCGGGTAATTTGGTTATTGAGGCTAAGCTGCATCAGCCAGTCAGCGCCGTGGGCCACATTGTGCCGCCAGCCAGATTTATCATCATACCCTCGGTAATCTTCAATTGAGACCATATAATCCTCGGCGGCTTTGACAAACGCCGTGCGGTCATAATTGCTCATAAACGGGGACACTCGGTCAACGCGTGCGATTTCGGATAAGACAAGCGCGGCGAAGGGTTTGCCAAAGCCGCGTAGATCGTTTTCCTCGGCAATATTTTCTAAAAGGGTCTGCTTCAAACTTCGCAGGGTTTCTGCGTTAAGGGCTTTGGCACGCATCCATGTGGCGAGGCCTTCATAGCCCACGCCGTCCCGAATATCTGGATTTGAATCAGAAAGGCAATCGGCGAGCTCAAGCGCGAGTTTTTGCCGGGCTTCATTATCCGATATGGCAAAGTCTTTCTCGCGCAGTTCTAACAGAGCCGCATTGTCATAGCCTACGGGTTGGCAGGAGGATATGACCGGTAGGACTTCATTGGCACATCCGCCAAGTGAGAGACTGAGGAGGCTAAAGGCAAGAAAAATAGGCGCGCGCATGGTGTTCCTTCGTTTGAACAAGAAATACTGCTTCGTTCTGACGGAATATAGTTAACCTTATCTCAATAAAGACTTGAATCGCCGTTACAGCCCACTTGCCGCAAGGCCCCGCGCGTCGTAAACCGCGCGCATGAATGGATTATTATATGTAGCGCTTGGCGGCGCCCTAGGCGCGTCATGCCGGCACTTGCTTGGCTTGGCGGCTAAGTCTTTGCTTGGCACGGGCTATCCCTACGGGACGTTTATCGCGAATATTTTGGGCGGCTTCTTTATGGGCGTTTTAATCGGCTGGATGGCGCATAAGGTGTCCGGCGGCGAAAACTTACGTCTCTTTTTAGGCGTTGGATTGCTTGGCGGGTTCACGACATTTTCCGCCTTTTCACTCGACGCCGTGCTAATGTATGAGCGCAAGGCTTACGCCCTGATGGCTGGGTATGTGAGCGGATCTATGATTTTATCTATTACGGCCCTAATGGCCGGATTAATTTTGGCCCGAAAGGCATTTGGCTCATGAGCGCTGTTCAAACGATAGAGATCGAACCCGAAGATGCAGGCGTCCGGCTTGACCGCTGGTTTAAACGCCGCTTCCCGCATATTGCCCATGGCCGTGTCGAGAAATTGCTGCGGACGGGGCAGCTCCGCATTGATGGCAAGCGTGCCAAAGGCAATGCGCGGCTAGAAGCCGGACAGATCATTCGCGTTCCGCCCCTACCAGATCCGTCCGAAGTTAAGGCCGAGGTTAAAGTTAGCGACGCCGACCGTAACTTTATGCGTAGTCTTGTGATTTACGAAGACAACGATGTGATTGCGCTGAATAAGCCCTTCGGTCTTGCGGTGCAGGGCGGAACGAAAACGCCGCGCCATATTGATGGTCTCCTGCCTGCGCTTGGGGCGGGATGCCGCCTTGTCCACAGGCTTGACCGAGACACAACTGGAGTTCTCCTTATTGCGAAATCCGCGAAGGCTGCTGCGCGCGCTGGACGGGCCTTTCAAAGCCGGCAGGCTGAGAAAATATATTGGGGCATTACCAATGGGAACCCCAAACCGAGTACAGGCGAAATTAAAGGTTATATGGCCAAAGGCCGCCTCGATAACCGTTTCGGTAATGTGCATGAAGGCAAAGAAGTCATGGTTGCTGTTCGCCATGGCCACGCAGGCGCCAAGCATGCGCGGACGATATACCAGACGGTTTCCGCTGCAGGGAACCGCGCTTCATGGATGGCCATGCAGCCCCTAACAGGACGGACACACCAACTGCGCCTCCATATGCAGCTTCTCGGCGCGCCGATTGCTGGCGACCCGAAATATATGACGGATAGGGAGCTGCCAGGCGGGTTAGAGCATAGGCTTCACCTTCATGCCCGCTCATTGCGGATACCTTATGAAGGCAAAGGCGAAATATTCATCGAAGCGCCTTTGCCTGATCATATGGAAGACGCGTTTAATTTGTTTGGTTTTGATAAAAAGTCGATCATGCGTCCGTGGGAGGATATTGAGTGACGGCTCAGCGAGACCTTAGCGCCGCATACGCTGCCTTCAAAGACGGGCAATTAGATGAAGCCGAGACATTAATTGCTGCGATTATCAAAGATAATCCGGACATGGGTAAGGCCTATCAATTACAGGCTTTGACCGCGATGAAGGTTGGGGACTTAGACGGCGCTGATAAAGCTATATCCGAGGCGGCGCGCCTGTCCCCTAATGATGCGGAAGTTTTCAATACACGCGGGAATGTTCTTAAGCATAAAGGGCGCGTTGGCGAGGCTGTTAGCGCCTATGAACGCAGCTTGCAGATTGCGCCCAATTATATTTCTGCGGCGCAAAATTTGGGCGAGCTTTATCTGCATGAGAAAAATCCTGTTAAGGCGGCAACTGTATTTGAAACTGCGCTGACGCACGCGCCTGACCATCCGGTGATGATGCAGGGTTTGCTTTATGCGCTTAAAGACGCGCAGCAGACTGAAGCGGCTTTAGGACTGCTCGGGAAAATGCAGGCATCCCCTGCGGTCGCTCTTACGGCCGGGCAGTTATTTGCAATGAACGGCCAAACCGCCCAAGCTCGTAGCGCATTTGTTCAGGCATTGAACCATCCGCCAACGGCGGCTTTGGCGTTTCGTAACCTTGTGCAAATCGCGTGGATGAAAGGCGGGGTTGAGGCAGGGCGAGCGGAAATAGAGGCCCTGAAAAAGTCCGCCCCTAAAGTTGGCTTTCTCTATACAGAAGGCGCTGACCTCTTAGCTCACATGGAGGATATTGAGGCTGGGCATGTGCTGTTGGCCGAAGGCGAAAAAATACTTGGACAAGGGCCGCAAATTGATCTGGCGAAAGCCAAGCTTTATATTATGCAAAATGACGGGGACGCCGCCTTTAGCCTTAGCGAGAAGGCTTTAAAGGCGCAGCCTGGCAACCCAGCTATCTTGTCGGATTATGTTCGGGCAGCCCTTATGACCGAGCGTTACGAGGTAGCGCTTGAAGCGGCGAAAGCTATGCAGCGGATGATGCCTGATAATCAGTTCTGGATTGCGATGGAAGCTACGGCTTTGCACGGCCTTGGGCGGGGTCATAACACGCTCTATGATTATGACCGCTTCGTCAGGGCTTATGATCTTGAAACGCCGCCGGAGTATAATTCGCAAGCTGAGTTCCTTGGCTTGCTTAAATCTGAACTTGAAGCGCGGCACAATTCAAACAATCATCCGATAGCGCAGTCCCTTCGCGGCGGCACTCAAACGGAGGCTGACCTTCGCTTTGCAGGCAGCCATGTTATACAAGATTTCTTTCAGGCGTTATCGAGGCCCATTCGAGCTTACATGCACCATATTGGTTGCGCGCCGGATCATCCGCTTACGCGCCGCAATACTGGTAAATATCGCCTGACAGGGGCGTGGTCTGTGCGGCTTTCCGGCGACGGCTTCCACGTTAATCACGTGCACCCTGAAGGGTGGATCAGCTCGGCTTTTTATGTGGATGTTCCTAAAGGCACAGAAGCCGACCCTGAGAAACGCGGCTGGATAAAGTTCGGAGAGCCGCCATTCAAAGTTCCTGGGCAAACCTATGAGCATGTGATCGCGCCAAAAGCCGGACGACTTGTCCTGTTTCCGTCTTATATGTGGCACGGCACAATACCGATTGCGAAAGGCGTAAGCCGCATGACTTTGCCTTTTGATGCTGTGCCTGCCTAAATAAAGAACATGAGCGAAAAGCATGAGTAAGAGACATCCCAAACGGTTTTATAAAGAGGTGGATACCACGGAAGTGGACGGCGCCTTCCATGTGTTACTGGATGGGCGCACGCTTAAAACGCCGGGTAAGGCAACTCTCGTTGCGCCTACTCTTCGTGTGGCTGAATGTGTGGCCAGTGAATGGAATGCACAGCAAGAGCATATCCGTCCAGAAACGATGCCTGTCACACGTCTGTTGAATGTGGCAATTGAGCTCACACCTAATAACCGCCCTAAGTTACTGGACGAGGCCCGGTCTTATGCCGGCACGGATTTGCTGTGCTACCGTGACGCGCCAAGTGCGCTCTCGCGTCATCAAGCTGAGAATTGGGACCCTGTGCTTTTATGGGCCAAAGATCGCGGCATTGAATTGCGCGCAGAGGCATCCATTTTGGCTATTGAGCAAACGCCAAGTTCGCTTGATATGGTAAGAGAGTTCGCGGATGGGCTCGATGATTTATCTCTGACGCTTTTCGTGCATTTCACCGCGGTGTTTGGCTCAGCCATTTTAGCGCTCGCTGTCATGGAAAACCACCTGACTGGATCACGCGCATTTGAACTTTCGCGATTAGACTCAAACTGGCAAATCGCGCATTGGGGAGAAGACGAAGAGGCCAAAGAAGCGGCGGACGCCGTGGCCATAGAAGTCATGGCATTGTGCAAAATACTAGGAGATAAATATGTCTGAACCTGTAACGGTCAAGGAACGCGCAGGCGGTCTTTATACAAATGACGTCGTAACTTCGCGCCATCATCTCTATGCCGACGAACCCGTAGAGCTTGGCAGTGCTGATTTAGGGCCGACGCCGTTTGAGTACCTTTGTGCCGGGCTTGGAGCCTGTACGTCCATCACGTTGAGAATGTACGCCGACCGTAAAAAGTGGCCTGTCAGCCATATTGAGGTGGATGTCAGCCACACGCGTGAAACCCACGCAGATGGCTTGCGGCGGGATGTGTTCACGCGTGAAATTACGATTGAAGGCGACGTTGATGAGGTGCAGCGCGCCCGCCTGATCGAGATCGCGAATAAATGCCCTGTTCACCGGACTCTAGAAGCCGGCAGCGACGTGATTACCCGGGCGAAGACGTAAAGTCTGTCGTCGCAGGCATTTCTAAGGCCGCTGAATTTCCATAGAGCTTGAGGTTGAACTGGTCCCACCAAAAAACCTTGCCAAAGGCGCGGGCCGTTAAAGCAAGGTACTTCACATAGGCGGGCTGGTTCGCGAGTCTAAGGATGCAGGCAATTGGGCCGTAAAAAGCGGCCTGAAGCGTTCCTGTCATCATGTAATAGGACGTTCCAAGAACAGCGCCTATGAGGCCTTTTTTTGCCTCAATCCGCGTTGGCCCTTGGCCGTACCCAAAGTTACGGGCTCTTATGTATTTTGTCGTTGCGCGGGCGGCGGGGACTATTTCATAGGTTAAAGCTTGTGGTGACCAAGCAGCTTTCGCTCCTTTTCGGCGAAGGTGGGTGAATAACATATCGTCTTCGCCGCCTCTATGATTGCGGGCCGGATCGAAAATTGGTGATGGTAACTCGCAAATGCTCAAATCCAATAAGCAACCACCCATGCCCAGTGTCGTCTCAATGATACCTTCGGGCTTATTCTTAACCAAGCTTGAAAAATAGGGTTCCATGTAGGGGTTTCGTTTATCGTTTGGGTCAGGCATGACAGCAATGACAGGCGAGAACGTAATCCCAGCTTTGAACTGGATTGCGGTTTTCACGAGCGTCGCGAGCCATTGCGGCGAGGCCCGCATGTCATCATCTAGGAAGGCGATGAAACGCGTATCGACAAGCGACATGCCGCCATTTCGTGCGTTGGAAAGACCAGCCTCCCCAACGTGTATATAACGAATTTCGAAAGGGGAGATTTTGTTCAAAGCCTCGACCGCAGCTTTTTCTTGGTTCGTCTTATTATTATCAGCAACAATGAGGGTGACGTCTTGGGTGAGGCCTTCTTGCGCAAACAGGCTTGCGAGTGCGGTTTGCAGACCTTGCGACCTTTGGAAGGTGGGGATTAAGATGCTGATGCCGGAACTGATGTTCGGAGTCTGTGAGGGTGATTTGACCACGAGTTCTCCTTACGCAGCGCTAATGAAAAAGGCTATACGTACATAGAACGTCTGAGTGACTAGAATCCGTCGTTTTTATTTTATATTTTGTCCGTATCGAGAAGTCTTTCGACAGGGTGTTGGAGCCGCAGTGAAGCTGGCTCCAACTTTGCTTGGTTGCGAAGCTACTTTTCTGCTTCTATTGCCTCTTGCGCCTCAATTAGGGCTTTACGGGCTTTTTCGATTTTGCGTTTAGATTTAGCCGATAGTTTTTCATCATTAAGGTTCTCAAGAAGGCCGTGAGCCGCGTTAACCATAGCTTTAGCAGGCGTGCCATGGATCATAGTTGTGCCGCTATCATCAAGGTCAAGGGTGATATTATCAGACGTAGAAAATGAGTATACTTTGACCTCTTTACTCGAGCCGTCTTTTCCGTCGCCGAGCTTTTTAATGATAACGTTTTTGTGCTGACCATCCATAGGGCCGAACTCGTCTTCAGTGATGATTTCAATGCGCCTCTCAATGTCCTTCCCGTCGCCGTTTCTGAATACCATGATATTCGAATTCCCAGAACCATTTTGATCATGGCTCATATGAGGGCCGTGTTCCATCTCTATGACATTGGCGTCTACTTTCGTTTTTACGCCGTTCTTGTCGATTGAGTAGGCTTTGGTTTCGCCGTTTTCGGTGATAATTTCGTAATGAGTTTCGGTCTTAACGCCGTCCACATCTTGAACGGATTTTATGACCCTTGTCGACGTTTGCGTGGTGGTAGGTTTTCCGGCTAGTTCTTCGCCGCCAGGACTTCCGGCGAGTGATATAGGGGAGGTAAGGGCAACAGCGCCTATCAAAAGGCTGCCTGCCGCTAGCCGCGATAGAAATGTTGCTTTGCGAGTTTTTGTTGTCATCATCATAAGTCTCTCCTTTAGTGGATGATAAATCGTTAGCCCCATTGGCATATTATATGGAGGCATTTTTTGAGTCGGTTGGACGGCGTGTTTGGCCGCGTGTAATAAGGTTTCCGCGTAGGTGCGGGCCGTGTGTTTGTCGTTGCCCATCAGGCGTAAAACCGATGCATCGCAGGCTGCTTCTTGATCGGCGCGAAATCTACGTGCGGCGAAATGTACGAGCGGGTTGGGCCAATTAATTGCGCGAAAAATGAGAGCTGTTAGTGCTGCCCATAAATCACGGCGTTTAATGTGCGCCAGTTCATGCATGAGCGTCATGTCTTGCTGCTGCGGCGAAAAATGCGTGCCAAAATTATGCGGTACGATAATGAGCGGACGAAAAACCCCTGTTACCAATGGACCGACTTGAGAGGAAGATATTCTGATTTCTGGGACGGCCTTGAAGCCTGCTTTCTTTGCAGTCGCCTGTGTAAGAGAGATGGCTTTCCCCGCGAGTGGGCGGCTATTAACGCGCAAGGCGGTAACATAGGTTTTTTGGCGGTAAAGCTCTCGGCCCAACCATAAAAGCGCAACGCCAAGCCAGAGTGCCGTTAACCAGAACGCCCAATGGATCGGGGCTGGTGAGGCCATGGGGATGGCGGCGGGATCGATAGGCAGTGCGTATTGCATTCCATTTAACGGCGCCGGCGACATAGACAGCGCAGGTTTGATAATAGGAATGTTCATCGGCGGCATGAAAAGGCGTAGGAGGGGGAGCGCCCAGAGGGTATAGGCAGCTCTCGCTCCAAAGCGCCGTGCAAACGGTCGTCTAATGACGAGGATAAATCCGGTAAGACATGTGATTGCTATGCCCGTTTGCGAGGCCCAGTCTAAAATTATATCAGCGCTCATTTTTAAGCTCCTGTATGAGGGCTTCTAGCTCTTTAATGTCCGTGTCGCTTAGGCCGTCGCCTTGTGCCAAGTGAGCGACTAAAGGCGCTGCGCGGCCGCCAAATAGCCGTTCTGAAAGCGTTTTGGCGGCTTTGGCAGCATAGGTTTCGCGAGTGATAAGCGGGGCATATAAAAACCGCCGTCCATCCTGTTCTGTGGCCAGGGCTTTTTTTGTTACAAGGCGCGAGAGCAGCGTTTTTACGGTGCGGATATTCCAGTCGGTATCGCTAGATAATTTACTGGCTATGTCGCTGGCCGCAAGAGGGCTTTGTGACCATAGCACTTCCATAACTGTCAATTCTGCTTGTGAAATACGCTGACCCATGTCGTCCCTTTGCTTTGATTACAGCTGTAGTCGTACTTGAGATTACAGGTGTAGTCAATTGGGGTTTCATGACATTTTAGAGAGGAAGGGGAGGGTATAGGATTAAGCGCCGTAATGGGCTTTAATTCGCGCAGGTTCCGTCAAGGCCGTTGATCCACTCACGGATCAAAGCGACGCCCTCTTGATGTTCTACGGCGCGGCCGAGTTCTGGCATCATGATCGCAGGATTTTTCGACGCCATGCGGTATGTGACAATAGACGCGTCAGCATCACCCGGTACAATGCCGTAGACACGATTGCCTGTGCCGCGTCCGGCAGCAATGGGCGTTTTGCAAATTCCAAGGTGCGGGCCAATGGGAGTTTCCGGCGTGAGGTGCAGTCCGGACGTATCCGCCGGGCCAGTTTTGCTATGGCAATGCGAGCAGTTAATATCGAGATAGGCGCGGGCGCGGTCATCGACGCTTCGCGAGGTGTCATTCCAGTCGGCATTAGCGGGTGCATTTTCTGGGGTGCTTTCGAGAAGCCCTGCATCGACCCAATGGGCTAACTGATTGCGGAGCTCTTTATCACCATAAAGCTTGTCATGATTTAAATGCCGTGCTTTTGGGCCGATGGGCTGAATAGCTTTTGTATTGCTATCGATGGCGTGGCACCCCGCGCATTGGTTGACGTTGGGGACAACATAAGTGAACGGCGTTTTCGCGTCGCCGTCAATCATGGTTAGCTTTTGGGCATCGCCTGTGCGCGCCAGTACGGCTTCGGTCTGCTCGTTGTTCCAGACATAGGGCAGGGCGATCCAGCCTTCTTTGCGGCGGGCAAGAACCCGTGTTTCGATTAACTGCATCATATCAGAACGAAGAACCGTGCTGTCTGAAGCATCTGGATTGATCTTTAAGACTTCATCCTGGGCGCCGCCTTTGGTGTAGTAAAACGTCTTGGTAATGACTGTGCCAACGGGGAAGTCAAATACATCGGTTTCGCTATAGGTGGCAGGTTTGCCGCCTTCGACCCAAACCGTTCGCAGTTTTTGCGCGTAGTCTGAAAAAAGCGGAGTGTTAAGATCGTAGGCCGTGACCCCGTTGCTGAGACGTAGAGCGTCTTTTGAGACGCTAACTTGTCCCCATTCGCTTAAGGTTTGCGGATTGCCCTCTGCGTGAAAAACCGGTTTGGTCTCTGTTTGGCAAGCCGCCAAACAGAGAAACGCGGCGTAGAGGGCGGCCAGACGACTCATTTTGAGAATGTGACTTCCGCTAGTTTTTCTAGTTGGCAAGTATGATCGGATTTATCGACTATGCCTGGGTTTTTATAACCGCCAGGGCCATCGACATTGATCATTTCGGCTTCGCCGTTATCGACGCAGAGTCTGTTTTCAGCGGTAGGTTTTCCGTCTACGAATTTTGCGCTATCGACATAACCGTCCCACAACACATCTGGGAGTGCGCCTTTGAGGCCAAACATAGCGACCTTTAAAGCTTTAAGGTCAAGGCCGTCCGGCGAGTCTCCACCACCTTCAAGCTCGTTATCGTAAATATAGATGCCTTCGGGATAGGGATCGAAATCGCTAGAGGTATCAAGGTTTTCAAATCCCGACGAAAACACGCTGGAGATAATGATGTTTGTGGTCTTGTTGTTTTTGATACGGTTGCCAAAAATCTCGACTTTGTCATTGGAGTTAATCACCACGCCAGACCCTGCAGGAACGCTGGCAACGGGCGTGCCTTTATGGCCGAAGTTCTTAGTGTTGTTCTCGAACACGTCATTATTGTAAACGCGTGTGCTGTGTCCAGGGGTCGGAAGGTTCGGCATATTAAATACCAAAATTCCGCCCGTATTATTCGTGGCCACATTTTCGTAAACATCGGCGTAGACTGAGTTTTCAATCTCGATCCCTGCGACGTTATATTCTGCGCGGTTGCGGCGGACGATAATGTTTTTGGACTGTCCTACATAGATCCCAGCGTCAGATGCGCCGATAGCGACAGAGTCTTCGATAAGGACGTTTTCGCATTGAACCGGATACATGCCGTAAGCACCGTTTGAGGTCTTGTAGCCGCCAGTCCATTCTGTGCGAACGCCGCGCAGGGTAATGTTCTTGCCGTCGCTGATTTTTAGAGCATCGCCGATTGTGTCTTCGATGGCCATGTTTTCAAGAGTGAAATCACTCGCCGTGACCAAAAGTCCTTCCGCGCCCGAGACTTGTCCTTTGAAGGACAGGATCGATTTATCAAGGCCTGCGCCGCGTAATGTCACGCCGTCAACGGTAAGGGAAAGTGAGCGGTCAAATGTGTGAACACCTTCCGGAATTTCGATCACATCGCCAGCCTTTGCGTCCAAAAGCATTTCTTGAAAGTTTGAGGCAAAGGCTGTTGGCGCGGCGACTTCAGCAGTGTCCTTAGCTTGACAGGCGAATAAGAGCGCAGTCCCCAATAGTAGTGGTGTGTATGTAAGCTTCATTTTTCTCCCCTTTCCCACTTTATTGCATGCTAACGAATGATCTGCCAAGAGGAGATATGAAAGACCTCGCTGTAACCTTGTTAATCCTGATTGCCGGATTTATAAACTTTGTGCCGGTGGTTGGCGTGGTCTCACGTCATAAACTTGAGAAATTATACGGGACAGGCATCAGTGATCCTGATCTTGAAATTCTTATGCGTCACCGCGCGGTGATGTTTGGGATGCTCGGCGCGTTTATGATCTACGCCGCGCTTACAAGCGAACATAGGCTTTGGGCGATTGGCGCAGGCCTAGTAAGTATGACCGCCTTTATTGCTCTGGCTTTTAGTGTTGGCGGGTTCAATTCAAGCATTAGCAAGATCAATAAAGCGGATTACCTAGCAATAGCCTGCTTGCTCATTGCTTTGGGATTGTTGTTCGTAAAATAGACAGAGACGGGGTCATCAAAAGAGAGAGAATGATGACCACCGTCCTGCTGCGTGATCTGAGGGCCGTTACTTATTCTCAGCCGATCCTTGGGGGAGGAAGGTCGCAGACGGGACGCACGCAAGTTTGTTTATAAAGATCTGCCTTGAACGGGCCCTGAATATCGGCTTCAGCTTCTGTTTATGTAGATTATCTTTTGGTAAGGTTAGGCGTGTCTATTTCGGCCCGCAAAGCTCATTTAATATCTCTGCCGCTAATCGAAATGACCGCACGCGCGCGCCGTGATTATACATCGTACCCGTAATAATTAATTCGTCCGGCGCGTATTTATCTATGATGGTTTCAAAGCTCTTCCGCGCGGTATCTTTTGAACCGACAGCAGAGCAAGAAAGCGCTAGGTTGATACCCGCAAGAATGGGCGCCGGCACATGCGCGGCGATGTCGTCTACGGGACGCGGCAATTTCCCGGGGTTGCCTGTGCGAAGCTGCGCGAAGGCCAGCATTTGCGACGTACGTAAATAATGTGCCTCTGCGTCTGTATCTGCCACGCAAACCCCTGCGGCGACCATGACGTAGGGTTTGGCTAGCCTCTCTGAGGGTTGGAAGTTTTTACGGTATGTGGCAATCGCTTGTTCAAGCATGGCGGGGGCAAAGTGCGACGCGAACGCGTAGGGCAGGCCGTAATGGGCGGCGAGCTGCGCGCCGTAGAGGCTAGAGCCTAAGATCCAAATTGGAACATGCGTGCCTTGGCCGGGGACAGCGCGAACTTTAGCTGTATTCGGTGCGTCCGCGAAATAGCTCATGAGTTCCTCAACATCCTGCGGGAAACGGTCATTGGCTGTCATATTCCGCCGAAGCGCGCGGGCTGTTTCCATGTCAGACCCTGGCGCGCGGCCAAGACCTAAATCAATGCGCTCCGGATAAAGCGTAGCTAGCGTTCCGAATTGCTCGGCTACCATAAGCGGTGCGTGGTTTGGCAGCATAATGCCGCCTGCGCCGACGCGGATTGTAGATGTCGCCGCCGCCACATGACCAATCACGACGGCTGTCGCGGCGCTTGCAATGCCGGGCATATTGTGATGCTCGGCCAGCCAGTAACGCGCGTAGCCAGAATTTTCTGCGGCTTGCGCGAGGTCTACAGTGTTGGCAAGCGCATGAGCAATGGTCAGCCCTTCTGGGACGGGCGATAAATCAAGAAGCGAAAATTTCTGCATAGCGAATATCCTTTAATCACACAGGTAAGAAGAGGACCGCACAACATCAACGGGGGATTAAAAAATATCCGGCCGTAATTGACACAGAAAGGCTTGTCTTCGCGCGCCCGCGCCCGTTAAATAAGGTCATAGAATCGGGAGCCGGAATGAACGAGTCCATCGAAAATTACGAAACGGATCCGGATATCGCGCCGATCCTCAAGGCGATCCGCGGCTACATAGAGCCCATCCTTGTTACGGGGAAAGCGGGCACGGGCAAATCTACGCTTGTGAAGTTCATCCGCGACAGCGGCTTGTTTCCTAACACCATTGTCCTTGCGCCGACGGGTATCGCTGCGATTAATATTTCTGGGCAGACTATTCATTCATTTTTTCGTCTACCGCCGCGCATTATCACGCCGGACGCCCTCGATGGACAGCGCCCGAACCGTATGTGGAAGAAAGTCGATCTGATTATTATCGACGAAATTTCTATGGTCCGCGCCGACATTATTGATGGTATCGATATGGTCTTGCGAAAGGCACGAAAAACGCGGGAGCCGTTTGGCGGAGCGCGCATGATGTTTGTCGGTGACTTCCACCAACTCCCGCCGGTTGTTCCGGCGCGCGAGGGCGAAATTTTGGACCGCATGGGATATAAATCACCTTTTGCATACGGCGCGCATGTGCTCGCGGGTGGGCGCTTTCATAAGTTTGAACTCACGCAAGTTCACCGCCAATCTGAAGACCGCTTTCTGCGTATTCTGTCCGATATTCGCCAAAGCGATTATCCGCAAGATACGCTTGATGATCTTAATCACCTTTGTCACCGCCCGCATAGGGAAGGCGTCACGCCGCTCTTGCTCACGGGAACAAACTCCGCCGCCGCTAGATATAACGCCGAGGGCCTCGCTAAAATCGAGGGGGCGGGGCGAGTGTTTACGGGCAAAATAGAAGGTAAATTTAACGTCGCAAAAAACAAACTCCCCGTGCCAGAGACAGTTGAACTCAAAGTCGGCGCGCGGGTTATGGCGCTTAAAAACGATACGGATAAAGAATGGGTCAACGGCTCGCTCGGCATGGTCGAGGCGATCACAGACCGCGAAGTGCGCGTGCGTTTTGATCATAGCGGAAAAATCGGCGACGTGAAAATCTCAAGCTGGGATAATACACGCTATGACTGGGATGAAGCCGGACAAAAGCCGGTCTCAACAGTTGTCGGCTCTTACGCCCAAATCCCGCTTACACTGGCGTGGGCCGTTACCATCCATAAAGCCCAAGGGCTAACCCTCGACGATGTGCGAATTGATCTAGAGCGCGGCGCGTTTGCGACGGGACAGACCTACGTCGCCCTATCACGCGCGAGAACACTGGCGGGGTTGTCGCTTGCAAGGGCGCTGACGTTACGGGATGTGATTACGGAGAATAGGCACGGGGCTTATATTTAAAATTTAACCGTATTTTCTCTCATGGGCTTTGAGGGTGCGCTCGGCATCTTTAAGTGCACCGCGCATCCGCCGCTGAACGGATGCTCCTCGGTTTTTCTTTGCTGATAGTGTCGCAAGATGCGCTGTGCACAGATTCTGAGCCTCGCCCCATTCCGTGTTCAGATTAGCGGCCCAGTTCCGAAAGTCTTTTGCTGCGCCAGCTCGGGGCTCAAGAGCTTTGGCAAGTGTTGGGTGGAATTTGGTGAAGCCCTTAAATTTTAGCAATCCAGGTAATGGCGCATACATAAATGTATCATCAACGTGTAGGGTTTGCGACACGGTGTGATAGGCAAGAACTGATGAAAAATGAACATTTTCATCATTCGATATGAAATCGACGCCCTCAGGAACGCTAAATTCCAGATCATCCGCATATAGGGCATGCAGGTCTTCATCTTCACTCCGCAGCACTTGCCACTTAAGATCAGGAAATTTAGAGAGATGCCGCTCTGTACCGTACATCTTTGCTTCGGGGAATTGCGTTTGCATCGCCTCCACATGGATAGTGTGGAAGGGGTGCAGGTTAATAACAGCCTCGACGTCTTTGCCGTCATGGGTGAGTTGCATCACCTCCCGAGCGGTTTTGCCTGAGAGGGTATAACTGTCGAGAAACACAAACTTCCCGCTCACCAACCTTATTAGCGAAATATGGGTGCCAATGTCCAAAAGGCCACCTACACGGAAACTTCCGCGAATGTTCCAAAAATCATCCGAAAGTTTAATTATTTTTTGCATAGATGTGTTTTCTTTCGCAATGATGGCCGGCCAACATGCCAGCGTAGTATTCGGCCTAATATAGTTCACACATGATATGTGATCCCGTTGGAAACTAAACTATATCCCCCTTGACTCCCACTACAAAAAAACACATATCGCGGGTGGGCCACGTTCCCCCACTGGAGCGCACTTTAAGTTTCGTACAAAAACTCGAAACCTTGGAGCATAGATATGACGATCGTCACAAAACCGACTGCGAAGCCAGTCGATCCCCGCTTTTCTGCGGGTCCCACTAAAAAACGTCCGGGATGGACATTGGACGCTTTGAGCGACGCCGCGCTCGGCCGCTCGCACCGTTCCGCCCTCGGTAAAGCCAAGCTTAAAGAAGTTATCGACCTGACCCGCGAAGTTTTGCAGGTTCCAGATGATTACCGCATCGCGATTGTTCCGGCGTCTGATACGGGCGCGGTAGAGATGGCCATGTGGTCAATGCTTGGCCCGCGCGGCGTCGATGTGGCGGCTTGGGAAAACTTCGGTAACGCTTGGATCGAAGATGCCAAGAGCCAGTTGCCGCTCAAAGATTTACGCATTTTAGAAGCTGATTACGGCCAGTTGCCGCCTGTTCACCAATATACAGGTGACCGGGATTTAGTCTTCACATGGAACGGTACAACGGCGGGCGTCCGCGTTCCTAACGCTGATTTCATTCCGGCTGACCGCGAAGGCATCACCATTTGTGATGCGACCTCTGCCGTTTACGCGCAGCAGCTTGATTGGCCAAAGCTCGACGTTGTCACTTATAGCTGGCAGAAAAATATGGGCGGCGAAGCTGGCCACGGCATGCTTATCTTATCCCCGCGCGCGGTAGAGCGCCTAGAGAGCTACACGCCGCCTTGGCCTCTGCCGAAAATTTTCCGCATGACGAGCAAGGGCAAGCTAAATGAAGCGCTTTTCGAAGGCGCAACAATTAATACGCCGTCGCTTCTTTGCGCCGAAGATCACCTCGACGCTCTGAAATGGGTTAAAGCTAATGGCGGCCTGAAAGCCATGCATGAGCGCGCAAACGGTAACGCACAAATTTTATGGGACTGGATCGAAGGCGCTGACTGGATCGCGAACCTAGCCGAGAAAGACGAAGAGCGTTCTAACACAGGCGTTTGCATGAAGATCGTTGATCCGCGTGTCACCGCGCTGTCCAAAGACGACCAAGCGGCTTTTGCCAAAGCGATTGTGAAATTGCTCGGTGATGAAAACGTCGCGCTTGATTTTGGGTCTTATAAGACAGCTCCAGCCGGTTTCCGTGTTTGGGCGTCGGGCCTTATCGAGGCGTCTGATCTTAAAGCGCTAACGCCGTGGCTCGATTGGGCCTTTGAAACGGTTGCCGCTGAGCGCCTTTAATAAGAACCAATTTAACTGTCATCCCGCGTTATTGTTTGCTTGCAAACAAAGAGACGCGGGACCTCGAGAGTCCAGCTCATAACCTTGCGAGGTCCCGGCTCGGCGTCGCTACGCTCCTGGGCCGGGATGACAGACATCAAAATTTATAAAGAGAAATAAAATGCCAAAAGTGTTAATCGCAGATAAAATGTCCGTTTCTGCAACGGAAGTCTTCAAGGCGCGCGGCGTGGATGTTGACGTTATTACGGGGCTCACCAAAGAAGAGCTTATCAAAATCATTCCTGAATATGACGGCCTCGCTGTGCGCTCTTCTACGCGCCCTGACGCGGAAGTTATTGCAGCGGCAACAAACCTGAAAGTCATTGGCCGCGCGGGTATCGGCGTCGACAATGTCGATATTAAAGCTGCCACCGACCGAGGCGTCGTTGTCATGAACACGCCGTTCGGTAATGCCATCACCACGGCCGAACACGCGATTGCCATGCTCTTTTCCGCCGCTCGCCAAATCCCGTCTGCTAGCGCACGCACGCAGAATGGCGAATGGCCGAAGTCTGATTTTAAAGGCGTAGAGCTGTTTAACAAAACGCTCGGCCTTATCGGCGCGGGTAATATCGGCTCTTTGGTCGCTGAGCGCGCCTTGGGCCTTAAGATGAAAGTCATTGCCTTTGACCCGTACCTTACGGATGAACGGGCTGTGAAACTCGGCGTTGAAAAAGTCGAGCTAGACGAGCTGTTTAAACGCGCCGACGCAATCACTTTGCATACGCCGCTTGTTGAAAGCACAAAAGGTATCGTGTCCAAAGAACGCCTCGCCATGACCAAAAAAGGCATCATCATTGTCAACTGCGCGCGCGGCGGCCTCGTCGATGAAGAAGCGCTTAAAGACGCTCTTGATAGCGGCCATGTCCGCGCGGCGGCTCTGGACGTTTTCGCTGTTGAGCCTGCAAAGTCCAATCCTTTGTTCGGTACGAACAACTTCATCGCAACGCCGCACCTCGGCGCGTCTACATTAGAAGCGCAAGAAAATGTGGCCGTACAGGTCGCTGAGCAAATGGCGGATTTCCTTTTGACCGGCGCGGTTACGAACGCGCTCAACATGCCGTCTATCTCTGCTGAGGAAGCGCCGCGTTTGCGTCCGTTTGTTGATCTTGCTGAGAAGATGGGCGCGATGATGGGGCAGCTCCTCGATACGACAATTAAATCCGTAGAGTTCACCTATAAAGGCGAAGTTACTAAGCTTAACACAACGCCGATGACGGCGGCGGCTCTTGCGGGTCTCATGAAATCCGTTATGCCTGACGTGAACATGGTGTCGGCGCCGGGCCTTGCCAAAGAAAGCGGCATTGAAGTCAAAGACTCCTATGTGACCGAAGCTGAGCGGGCCGAAAGCCTTATTCGCATTGCGGTGGAAACGACTGAGCGTAATTTCGTAATCGTCGGGTCTATATACCGGGGCGAGCCGCGCATTGTTCGTCTGTTTGGCGTGCCTATGGATGCAGGCTTTGCGCCGCACATGGTCTATGTTCGCAACGAAGATAAGCCCGGATTTATCGGGGCGCTGGGACAAATTCTTGGCGACGGCGGCGTGAACATCGGAACATTTTCTCTGGGCCGTATGGATAATGGCCAGAACGAAGCGGTCTGTCTTGTGTCCGTAGATCAGCCTGTGCCGGCGGACGTTTTGGTGAAAATCGAAGCGATCCAGCAAGTTAAGATCGTCAATACCGTCAGCCTTTAAGCGGCTTCTTTTCCTCTGCCCTATAATGGGGTTTGGGCCACCTTCGGTGGACCCAGAACCATTGGGCAGGGGCTTCCTTTATCCGGTCTTCGGTGAAACGGGTGATAAGCGCAATGCCGCGCTCTATATCGGCGATGCGGTTACCCGTATTTTCAAGGTGGATAGGCGCATGAACCGTCATTACGAAATGGGCTTTATCGCGCGTAATCGATAAGGGCATGATAGGCGCGCCAGATTTTAAGGCGAGCCGCGTCGGCCCCGGAGCTGTCATGGCCGGCGTTCCAAAAAATGGCACGGATAGGCCTTCATTAAATTTTTGATCATTGAGAAGCGCGACGCTCTCGCCAGATGATAACGATTTCAAGAGCTGTTTCGCGCCCTTAGCGCCTGATTTCGCGACAAGCAACTTAGTCCCGTAGGCTTCGCGCTGCTCCCTTATACGTTTGTCGATATAGGGGTTATTGATTTTGCGGTAGGTGATTTGAACGGGCAGACCGGACTGCGTCAGCGCCGCCGCCATGACTTCCCAATTGGCAAAATGTCCAGTGACAATGACGGCAGGCGTGCCGCCATCCCGCAGGGCTTCTAAATGGCGCAATCCGTTTACGGTAACGCGGGAGTTTTCTCCAAAGACTTTGATCCGGTGCAGAATAGGGAACTCGGCGAACGTCCTACCCGTATTATTCCACTGTGCGTCAAGCCATGTATTTATTTGTGCTTCGCTCGCACCTGGAAACGCGGTCTGAAGGCCCGTACGGGCAATATGGTGTTTGCTGGTTTTGGGGCCTATTTTTTGTAGCAGCCATCCGCCGAAGCCTGATATCTGATCAAATGAAAATGGCTTAAGGAGGAGGCAGACAACATCGTAGGCGAACGCTTCAAGCCGCCACGTGATATTTTGTCCAAATCCTTTTTTAGCCATTCTTGGCGCGCTCGACAATTGGGTGCAAAAGGCGGCGCAGTGTCAGCTCGTCTTCGAACACAGCATGCACAGGCCAAGCTGTTACGCCTTTGCGGTAACCTTTGGGCAGGCGCACATAATCTTTTTCGGTCGTAATTAAGGCTGCTTCATATTCCGACGCCAAAGCAAAAAGGCTCTCTATGTCTTCGGTCTTATATTTGTAATGATCGGCGTAGGACATAGCCTCAACAAGATCGCCTCCGTGGCGGCGAAGACTGTCAAAAAATTTGTTGGGCCGGCCAATGCCGGCAAACGCATAGAGCTTACCTTTTGGCGGCGGAGCGGACGGCGCGAGGTAAGCGGGGATAACAATTTTGCCCTTAAGCTGCGCGGTTAATTCATCCGAAATATCGAAGTCGGGAGAAGGCTTCATGAGAATGATAGCGTCGGCGCGGGATAGGGACGCTGCAAGGTTTTCGCGTAAGGGCCCCGCCGGAAAGACACATCCATTGCCAAATCCGACTTCGGCGTCGACAACGACAAGGGAAAGTGTTTTGGTGAGCAGCGGGTTTTGATGGCCGTCATCCATAATAATGGTCTGCGCCCCGTGGGACTGCGCGGCGCGTGCGCCGTCGTCTCGTCCTGCGGCAACCCATACAGGGCCATGCCGCGCAAGAAGTAAGGGCTCATCGCCTACATCGATGGCGGTATGTTTCTGGTTCACGGGAATTGGGCCTTTTTCCTGTCCGCCATAGCCGCGGGTGAGTCCAACGGCATTAATCCCAAGGCGTCTCAGGCTTTTTAAAAGATAGATCGCGACAGGCGTTTTCCCCGTGCCGCCAAGCGTCGCATTACCCACGCAGATAACAGGGATTCCGGCGTCATAGCTTTCCGTTTGGCTGATACGCCGCGCGGCGGCCCAAGATGTGACCCAAGAAAACGGGGTTAAGATCAAACGGAGCATGGGAGCCGAGTCGCGTCCGTCTGTGTGATTCCAAAACTCCGGCGGCTTCATCGCGCGGACTCTTTAGAAGAAGGCTCGTCTGGGCGTGGCTGGGGTATGAGCGGTGTGATCTGATCCCATACATAATCCAATACCGCGTCCCTGCCTTCCGCATATGTTTTAGCCGTCGTTTGCAACTCACTAAGCGCAACTGGATCTGCCAGTAGGCCAACAATCATCGGGCCTATCTCTGAGGCATCGAGAACGCGGCGCGCGGCATTGAACGCAAACATTGGCATATAAGTATCAGCAAAACTGGCGATATGTGTTCCCGTGAGGACAGCATTGCTAAGTCGTGCGGGCTCAAGTGGGTTATGACCCGCTAGTCCTTCCATGAGCGATCCGCAAACAAAGCTAATGGACGATAGACGATACGCCAGACCCATTTCGCCGATTGTATCAAATAAGAGAACTTGGGTCTGTGGTGTCATGCGTTTGCCGCTAGACCGAACCGTGTAGGAGAGGCCAGCTGCTTTTAAGAGGTTGCGAACGTCGGGCATTCGCTCGGGATGACGCACGGCGAGTATCATGAGCGCGTTTTCATCACAGCTTAGAATGTACTTGTGGGCGTCAATCATCAGCTCATCTTCGCCGGGGTGGGTACTGGCGGCGCACCATACAGAGCGCCCTTCGATTTGGCTTGATAGATTGGCCAATACTTTGGGCTTAGCGGGAAGCGGCGCAGACGCAGATTTGAGATTGCCTGACATTTCGACCTTGCGGTCTACAATACCGGATAGGCCCCGCGCAGTTTCCTGATTGGCCGCGAGGATGAGGTCAAAAGCTCCGAACAGGGCGCGCCCTGTTTTTTTTCCTCGGTGCGCCCAGCGATCGAGCGACTTTCGGCTCAGGCGGGCATTGAGCAGCACCATAGGAATTTCACGTTTTGCGGTTTGCCGAATGAGGTTAGGCCAAATTTCGCTCTCTGACCAAATGGCGAGATCCGGCTGCCAATGGCTTAGGAAAATTTGCACGGCTTTGGGGTAATCAAGCGGAACATATTGATGGATAGCTTGAGGTGGTAACCGATCGGCAAGGAGGTTAGCCGATGTGACCGTGCCGCTTGTGACAAGCACGCGCATGTCAGGGCTGTGTGCGAGGATTTTGTCAATCACAGGTAATAACATGACACATTCACCGACGCTGGCCCCATGAAGCCAAACAAGCCGCCCTTCTGGCCGAGGAAGACTGGCGTGACCGTGGCGTTCTTCTAGCCTATCAGGGTCTTCTTTACCGTCGCGCGCGCGGCGTCTTACCCATACGGGCGTAAGAGGGCCAAGCAGCCGAGTGGCTACGCCGTAAGAGCGTATGAGCGCCGTCTCTGTCATTTCGCGTCCGCAGGTTCTATGGGATCATGGCCCAAGGCTGTATCCGCGCCGCTAAGAAAAATATTCATTTCGGTCTCAAGTTGCTTTCTGCAGAGTTCAATATGCTTGTCGTCTGCATCAGGCGCAATCGTGATAGGGGTTCCCCAAACAATTTTTCCGCGCCCAAAGGGAAGAGGCAGAATAAACCTGTCCCATGAGCGGAAAGCAAGCCTATTTTTCACAGAAAATGTGCATGGAATGATGGGAACGCTCGTCATTTTTGCAAGGCGGAGCGGCCCGTCCCCGAGGCGTTGACGCGGCCCGCGCGGCCCATCTGGCGTTATGACAATGCAGCCGCCTGCATCCAGTGCCGCTTTCATCGTCCGCAGAGCCGACGAGCCGCCTTTAGCTTTGGAGCTACCGACTTTTTGGGACGAACCGCGAACCGTTGAGAGGCCCAAATATTTTGCTGTGTAACTGACGAGTGCGCCGTCGCGAGAACGGGAAATTAGGACGTGTGGATGTTGCCACGTTTTCTTCCAAGCGGAATTGAGCATCAGGAACCGTGAATGCCAAGTAAGCGCAATGAGACCCTTGCCGTTTCCGATAACGGGCGCGGCTATATCCGCGCGCTCTACTGTCCAGCGCGTTGTGTATTTGATCAAGACCATATAGGCGGCGAGCAATCCGCCAAGGGCAGATTGAACGGCTTTTGATCGCATGAACCGTTTGAACAAATGGTCACTCTCTGTTACGGGTTTAGTCTGGCTATCACACATAGGACTTATGGCTCTCGATCTCAACAACCCTGAAGACCGAAAACAAGCATATCGTGACCTCACATGGGGCGATCATGGCTTTTTACGTCTGCGATTTCATAATCACCGTCATATTGGCGAGGAGATGTACCGAGAGAATCAACCGTCTCCTAAGCGAATTGCCGAACTTGCGCAGATGGGTATCAAAACCATTATCAATCTGCGCGGCGTTAGCCCTAAAGGGTTTTACCTCCTCGAAGAGGAAGCTTGCAAAGCGCACGGCATCACGCTTGTGAACTTTCGTATGTACTCCCGCGACGTTCATACGGTCGAGGCGATTAAAGGCGCAAGAGACCTTTTCGAAACGATTGAGTATCCGGCCGTTATGCATTGTAAATCAGGTGCAGATCGAACCGGAATTATGGGGGTTCTTTATAAGCACTTCAAAATGGGCCAACCCATTGAAGAGGCGATAGAGCAATTATCACTTAAATATCTGCATGTACGGCAGGGTAAAACCGGCATGTTAGACTTCTTTTTCGAAGATTATCTGGCTTTTGCCAAAGATCACGACATTTCATTCATGGAATGGGTCGAAACCGTCTATGATCCGCCTGACGTAAAGTCCCGCTTTATGGCCGGATTTGCGGGTAGTTTTCTTACTGAAAAAGTCCTTAAGCGTGAATAGGCGTAAGGGCTTGGTTTAGAAGATTAAGACCGGCCCTTTATCTTTATGAGGGGCCAAGCGCTTGGCGCGGAGCCGGTTCAATTACGACAAAACGGCCATTTTGAATTTGGAAAATCGCTAAACCGCGATCGGGTGTTCCGTTGCGGTTAAATCTCAGGAGACCATCGGCGCCGTAAAATCCAGCGGGATCTTGCGCGCGTGCATGGCGGCCCGCAGGATTTCCCGTCGCCACGACGCTCCCAACGCCGACAGCGTCATAAGCGAGCGAAGATAATCTTGAGGCTTCTTCGCCGTAACGGGCGTCATAGCTTTCGAGGAACGCTCGTCGTGCATCCTCAGGCGGCCCTGCGAATACGCCGCCATTAAGCGCGGGTTCGCGGACGATATCTTCATTGTGCCAAAGGCCCGTGCCGAGAAATTGCACATGGGCTGGGTCAACATCATAATAGGGCAGGAGCGGCGCGAGTGACCGCAGCGCCGTTCCGGCTTCAGGTAGCAATATGGCTTCAATCGGGCGCCGTCCTTGGTCTTGGGCCTGTGCTTGGGCGCGGGCTTCGCGGCTTTTATAAAAGTCTGCGATTTTTTTCGCAGGGGCCTGCATGACCGAAATATCATTGCCGTCATACGTTTCTGTCGCCGTGACTTGGCCGCCAACAGCGCTGACCGTACGGCGGTAAGCTCCAAGAACGCGTTGTCCGTAAGTGCTTTGCGGGCCTAGGAACGCAAAGTTTCGCACGCCAGTCGATCCGGCATATTCTACGATGCGTTTGACTTCGGATTCTGGCGGGAAGCTCACAAGGTATGTGCCGTTCCCGGCGACGCTTTGATCCGTGGAAAAGGCGATGACGGGCGTGGCAGTTCTACGGGCTTCGGCGCTTGCGGCGACTACGGAACTGGCCAAAACAGGGCCTAAAATTACGTCTGCGCCGGATTTAACGGCGGCGCGTGTGGCGGATGTTGCGCCTTCGGGCGTGCCTGCCGTATCAAGCGCGATTAAAAGAATATCAGCTTCGCCGCGGGCAAAGACCGCCATTTCAGCCGCTTTGAGCATAGAGCCAGCTTCTTCACGGAGGCGGTCTGACTTGCTCGAGAATGGCAGCAAAAGCGCGAGGCGTTTTATGTCCCTTCCGCGCATGTGCGGCGGCGTAAGCCCGTCCCGCATAATCTTTGGAGGATCGGGTTCGATTTCAATGTCCGGAAGGGGTTGAGTATCCGGTACTTGTGGCTGTATCGGGCCGGGCTGTTGCGGTTGTTGCGGGCCTTGCACTACAGGGCCGGGATTATACGGGCCGGGCGCAGTTGCACAAGCCGTCAGCAAGACGGCAGCGCAAACGCTTGAAATACCAAAACGGGCGCTCAATATAATCTGGCGAACCTCTGATAATAATGCCATAGTGCCTTATCCTTTTTGTTAGGCAAACCATGCCCGAAACCGACCTTATAAGTGACGCTGCTTTTATGCAATCGCCAGATAGCCCTGAAGCGCAGTTACAGCGCCTCAGTGCAGGTCTTTATATTGTCGCCACGCCGATTGGCAACCTGCGCGACATAACTTTACGGGCGCTTGATGTCTTGCGCGCGGCCGACATAATCCTCGCCGAGGACACACGGCAGACGCAAAAACTCCTAAACGCTTATAATATTCGCGGTAACTTAACCGCCTATCATGACCATAATGCGGCGAAACGAATTCCGTCTGTGATAAAATCTTTGGATGAAGGAAAAATAATCGCGCAGGTCAGCGATGCCGGAACGCCGTTAGTTTCTGACCCTGGATTTAAACTCGTGAGGGCCGCAACAGACGCTGGCCATGCCGTTATCCCTATTCCGGGGGCCTCGGCCTTGATGGCGGGGCTTATGACGGCGGCGCTTCCTACAGACAAATTTATGTTTGCGGGATTCCTCCCCTCTAAGACGGCAGCGCGTAAGAAAGTGCTCGAGGGTTTTAAATCCATTCCAGCGACGCTTATTTTCTTTGAAAGCGCAGGACGGGTCGAAGCTTGCGTGCAGGATATGCAGGCTGTCTTTGGCGAGCGGTCTTGTGTTTTAGCGCGGGAGCTCACGAAAAGGTACGAAGATGTTCGGCGCGGCTCGATTGAAGCCGTTCTCCAGACAATCGCGGATGAGCCGCCGCGCGGGGAGATCGTCTTGATGGTTGGCCCGCCCGAAGGCGGAGAGCGCTGGAGCGACGACCAAATTGATAAGGCGCTAACGGATAGCATACCGGAAATGGGCGTCAAACGCGCAAGTGCTCATGTCGCTGAATTGTCAGGCCACGCTAAACGCGATGTCTATCAGCGCGCTTTAAACCTTTCGTGAGCCGGAAGAAATTCGAAAAAGCCGGACGGCGGGCCGAATTGTTAGCCGCGATTTATCTGCAGCTCAAAGGCTACCGCATCCTTGAACGCCGTTTTAAAACGCAGGGCGGAGAGATCGACCTCATCGCTAAAAAAGGCGGCGTATTAGTCATCGTTGAAGTTAAACAGCGCCTTACACGCGAAGGTGCGGAAGACAGCTTAACGTCCCATCTTATACGCCGCGTATCAAATGCCGCCGAAACCTACTACGCCCGAACATCATCAGTGCAAAACTTAGCCATCAGGTTTGACGCCGTTTTCGTCATAGGAAAATGGAAAATGGCTCATCTCAAGGATGCATGGCGGGGGTAGCTCCGATGTAACTCAAAGAAAAACATTTCCTTAAGCTCTTCGCCGTTTTGGTAACTATTAAATAAGTTTTACGGCTTAAACCTCTCATTATGCGTATATTAACCATAACAGCGTTGGGCCTGGCTGCGATAGCGGTTTCCGGCTGCGCCTTAACAACAGCGGGCGTTAGTCCCGGTGATGAGAGAAATTTTGCCCGCTCCCTTGATGATTTGAGCGCAGCTCGGGCCGTGAAAGCTCGAATGACACGGGCTATAGATTATAAACTCAGCGGCGTTGACGTCGAAGTGGCGCAGGGCATTGTTGTCCTGACTGGATACACACCGACTTCCGAGGATAAAATAGAAGCCGAACGCATTGCTTGGTCTGCGCCCAATGTGACGCAAGTTGGGAATGAAATCGTCCTTGATGGCAAGCGCGGAATTTTCCAGAGTACAAAGGATACCGTCCTTAGCGGCGCTATTCGAACGCGCCTGACAGCCGAAAAAGACGTGAAAGCTCGCAATGTTAATATCGAAACAAATAACGGCGTTGTATATCTTCTTGGTGTAGCGCGTTCGCCTGAAGAGCTTGAAAAAATTGCCTACCTCGCAGCGACGACTAAGGGAACGCAAGAAGTTATTTCTTACATGATGATCCCCGAAGCAGTCATGCAGTCGGCAAATTTTACAACCACACAATCTTACGCGGCGCAGCCTCTTTCTCCGCCGGCTTATGTGCCGCAACCTTACTCACAAGCGCCGCTTGCTGGCGCGTCGCCGCAGCAACGTCCGCTTCCTGGCGCGTTGACGCGGGCACCAGATACACAGGGTCTAGGAGCCGGCGCCCCGCAGATGGATGAACCCTATTATAGAGACCCAAAAACTGGAGAACGAATTTTCCTCGCGCCCGGTACGAAAACCGTGCCCTACATTCCCGGCGGGAGCGGAGCTGATGATGCGCCGCATTATATTGACCCCGATACGGGTAAGAAAATAATGATTTCTTACCTGAGTAACCGTTAAAGTTTTAAAGTCATAAAGTAGCTGTTTGGATTATCAATGTAGCTCCCGAAGGGGCCGCATTCGGCAAATCCAAATTGCTTATAAAGCGCTCTTGCCGGAGCATAAATTTCGGTTGGGTGGGTTTCTAATGAGAGCGCCGAATAGCCTCTTCGTCGGCTTTCTTCTAAAATATGGCGTAGCATAGCGGAGCTTACGCCTTTGCGGCGATGGATCGCTGCAGTGTGCATGCTCTTGATTTCGCCATGTACGGAGCTAAGTTCTCTGATCGCACCGCAGCCCATAAGCGACGCTCCGGCCCATGCCGTCCAAAATGTTATAGCGGCCTCTCTGAGAACCTCAATTGGTAAAGCATGGGACAGGCCTTCTGGGCTGTGTCCTATGGCCTCCGCACAGTGGATTGATAGAAGACGTTGGATGGCCTTGCCGCTTAGATCATCAAGACGGATTTCCATACTCAGGCTCCAGCTTTTTATAAATTACAGGAATGTAGTAGCCGAGCGTAAGTGCTCGGGCGATATAATAACCGAGAAACGCTATCCAAAGGCCGTGGCCGCCAAGTCGCGGTTGAAAAACATAATGCAAACCGATGTAAATGATGACGGAGGCTATGCCTGCATTACGCATTTCTTTGGTAAAGTTAGTGCCAATGAAAATTCCGTCCATTTGCCACGCCGCAAACCCAAGTACAGGCGCAAGCGCGCAGTATGGCAAGAATGTTCTGGCGCTCTCCTGCACAAGCGGGTCTTTGGTCAGCAGGGTAATGGCGAGCGGGCCAATCAAGATAATCACTGCGCCGCAAAGCAAGCCGAACAAAGCTGAGAACTCTGATGTGAGTCTGACCGCGCGGTTGAAACGATCACGGTTTTTCGCGCCAAAGGCCGATCCTGTCGCGGCTTCGGCGGTGTGGGCAAAGGCGTCTAATATTAGAGCGACCATGGTGATGAACTGCATCAAAATGTGGTTGCCCGCGAGGAATATTTCGCCTTCGTTGGCCGCCGCGTTGCCGAGGAAGCTAAACCCGACGGTGAGCGATAAAGTCCGGATGAAAATATTGCTGTTGGAAATGCCGAGTTTACGCAGGGCCGATAATTTTGTGAGGGCTTTGATGGTCAGGGCAGAGCGAGCAAAGCCGCCGCGCGTGCGAATTTCTGCGACTGCGAGAATTAATCCAGCGCCTAAACCTGCCCATTCCGCAATCGCCGAGGCGATACCAACACCGAAGAGGCCGAGGCCCAGTTCAGCAACAAAATAAAGCGATAGACCTGCATTGATGATGTTGAGCACGATTTGCATGGTCAGCGCGCGGCGCGGGCGGCTGATGCCAACAAACCACCCCATGAGCGCAAGAGATGCGAGCGTCGCTGGAAGCCCCCAGAGCCGCGCCTTAATATAGATCTCTGCCGTAGTTTCGATGTCTTCGGGTGCAGTAAATATCGTGAAAGCTGCGGCCATCAAAATGGTTTGAAAAATGAGAATCAAAAGCCCAATCAAAAGCCCAATGGGAATGGCGCGGGCGAGGTGTGCCTGCACTTCGCTCTGGTCACCTTCGCCGTCCGATTGCGCGACGAGGCCCGTCGTGCTCATACGTAAAAATCCAAAGCCCCAATAGGCGATGGCGTAAATGACCGCGCCAAGGCCGATGCCTGCCAAAGCCGACGTGTCTTCGTAACGCCCAATAACAAATGTATCCACAAGCCCGACAAGCGGGGCGGCTGCATTTGCTAAAATAAAAGGCCAGCTAAGGCTAAGAACATAGCGGCGAGTTAGGGTGGGCGCCGTTTTACTCATTCTTGGTGGTCATCATGAAATGACCATGGAATGTGGCGATGGGGGCGTCCCTGTCATCCTGCCACGCCGTCACGCGCATATTTGAAACGCGTGAGCCTTGCTTAGTGATTTCGGCTACGGCGAACGTATCGACTGGTTTTCCTCGGCGTAGGTAATCCACGTTAATGCCAATGGGCTTCGGTAACTTGTTGATAGGGGCGTGGAAATGGAGCTGCGCGATAGCGGCCAGTTCCATAAAGCCGCCAATGACGCCTCCGTGTAGAGCTGGTAGAACTGGATTGCCGATATTGCTCTCAATAAAAGGGAGAACGAAAATTGGCGTGTCGCCATCCATCCGTACGGTAACACCGAGCGTTCTCGCATAAGGTATGAGGCTGAGTTGTTTATTGAATTCCGCTTCGGTCATGATGCGCTCTCTATAGACACTTGCGGCGTTAGCGATGTTATTGGCGCTCCCGTTGCCATAAAGGTTGCTTGCGACATTGCTATAGGGTCGTCTTCATCGCCGTCATGGGCAACGCCGCGAACAAAGGCCACGTGGCGCGTGACTTTGTGGCAGTGCGCCGAAACAATGACGGTTTCGCCTGGGCGGGCGGCACGCATATAATCAATGCTTAGATTAAGGGTGGCGACAGAATGCAGAGCTTCGAAGCTCGCCATAGACGCAAGGCCTGAGGCTTGATCGAGCATAGTTGTAATCGCGCCGCCGTGCAGAACACGCGTTTTAGGGTTGCCTATAAGTTTTGAATTATAAGGCAAGCTGAGCGTAGCACGGCCAATATCCACAGAGACAAATGTCATGCCCATGAGCTTTGAATGGGGCGCGCCTTGTACAAATTTAGGACCTATCTCCCAGAGGCGCTCTATGAGTGTTTGATCTGTCATGCGGTCTATTTGCTTATCATTACATGAGGGTCAGCGCCATATAGCGTGAACATCCCATTGGGTTGTCATAATATCTGTCTATATCGCGGAAGCCAGCTTTTTCATAGATATGGTTTGCATGTTTTAGGCCTTTATCCGTATCAAGATACATGTGTGCATAACTCAAGGCTTTCGCCGCAAGGAAGCTTTCGGCCATCAGGCGCTCCCCGATGTTATGACCGCGGGCGGATGGGCGGCAATAGAGTCTTTTAAACTCGCAAATATCGTCTTTGAACGGCTTAATCCCGCAAGCGGCGACAGGAGCGCCGTCAACTTTAGCAAGTAAAAGCACGTCATAGCTGTTTGGGAAGCTTGTAAACTCTGCCTCGGTATTTTGAAATGCCAAGGATTGACCCAGATAGTCTTCTATGAATGCTAAATACTCTAAGAAGAGTGCTTTTACATGCGCAATGTCCTCAGGGGTTCGCGCAATGTCGATGCGTGCTCTGTCCACTATTCTGATTTTGTAATTTCGACCACGTGCGGGTACGGAATGGAAATTCCGCCTTTATCAAAGGCTTCTTTGACAGCTTTAAGCATGTCGAATCGAACGTCCCAATAATCGGCTGCTTTACACCAGACGCGGAGTTGAATGTCGACGGAGCTGTCATTGAGGCATGACACCTTCGCCCATGGCGGGTTCGGAGTTTTGATAATGCGGTCATCTTTGGCTGCGGTTGACGTGATGATTTTAATCGCCTTGTTGATGTCGTCGCCGTAATCAATGCCGAAATCTATATCAACGCGCCGCTCGCCCATTGTTGTTAGGTTCTTGATGTTGCCCCCGCGCACCTCGCCGTTAGAGACGATAATTTTGATATTATCGAGCGTTCGTAACGTCGTGGCGAAAATGCTGAGATCCTCAACTGTGCCCTCTTCGCCAGCGACTTCTACATAATCGCCAATTTGATAGGGCCGCAGAATTATCAAGAGAAGTCCAGCGGCGACATTGCTCATAGAGCCTTGTAGGGCTAACCCAATGGCGAGAGTCATAGCGGCGAAGATACCTAATATGGACGCGACATTGGCGCCTAAAATCGTCACCGCTAAGAGGAGCGCGCCAATTAAAATTACATAACGTACGCTGGCGGAGAAAAAGGATCCGAGAGTTGTGTCTATTTTCTCATTCTTCGTTGTCCATTTTAGCATCGCCGTCGATACGCGGCGGGCGATCTTAACCCCGATCCAGAGAACGAGCAGGGCGGCTAACACGCGCGGAGCGAAGGTAATTAAATTGTCGAGCGCAGATTGGCCGTAATAGACAGCGGCTTCGTTCATCCAAGTGACTGTGGGCTCAAAGGCAGGTGCGTTTTCCAGCGGTGCGGTTTGTGTTTCCGTGGCCATCTTAACCTGCCTTCATTGGGATAATCATGTTGTGTTCGTAAGGAATGTCGATTCCGGCGCTGTCCAAAGCGGCTTTGATGCGTTGCCCCATATCCATTTTAATGCCGCGATAATCATCTGCGTCGCACCAAAGGCGGAGTTGAATATTAACCGCCGAATCGCCAAGGCCTGTGACTTTCGCCCAAGGCGCAGGCTCTGATTTAATTCGGTCGTCGCCATTCGCAGTGCTAAGGATTGCAGCGATGGCTTCGTCCAAATCTGCGCCGTAACCCACGCCGCAATCAATATCGAGACGGCGATCTTCGAAGGCGTAATAATTTTTAATCGTTCCGCCAAAGGCTCGGCCGTTCCCGACGGTAATCTCTATATTGTCGCGGGTGATCATCTTTGTTGAAAATGTGCCTAAGTTTGTGACGACGCCTTGGATGCCGCCAATTTCGACTTCTTCGCCGACTTTATAGGGGCGGAAGAAGGCGAGCATGATGCCGGATGCAAAGTCGCCTAAGCTTTCTTGCAGGGCAAACCCTAGTGCAATAACGAGTGCGGCGACGATTGTTGCGAGAAAGGCAAGGTTGATGTTCATGGCGGCAAGCGAGGCAATCAAGACGGCAACTGTACCGCCTATAAGAACAAAAGAGCCAAAGAACCTAGCCAAGGTTTCGTCGACATTGGGAACGCGCTGTGAGGCTTTGACCGTAATGCCTGAGAGACGTCGGACAACCGCTCGCCCGACAAAGTAAATGACTAAGGCGAGAAAAATACTCGGCGCATACTGAATGAATAAATTGGGAAGAAGTCTAACCTTCTCAATAATAAGACTAATAATATCCATCGTACCCTCTCTACAATTCGATCTCTATAGAGGGAGAAGCGGCTATCGGAAAGAGATTTGCTCTAAAAATAACATCATAGAGAGAAATGTACTTTGTTTGTGTGAAATCAACATCTGCGCGATGAGAAAATGTCGGATATGCGAAGACGTTGAACTTCAGTTTCATAAAAGTGTCATAAAATTTGTAAAAATATGTCATATTAGATCTGCATATCGCTCTGATACGCGGCATGACTTATCTTAGAGTTACATGTGCGTATAAACCTAGAGGTTAGGTCATGATAAATTTTCAAATAAGCGGCGCTAGCGTGCTTGCGTCGGCTTTGGCTGTTTTAGCCTTGTCAGCCCCGTCATTTGCGTCTGAGCTTACAGCTGAGCTCGGCGGACGCGTTCAAATTGATTACACCAATGCGGACATTGATACGCCAGATAGCAGTATCAATGACACAGAACTACGCCGCGCTCGGCTACATGTAATAGGAGCCTACGGTAGTTCGGTTAAGTATAAGATCGAACTTAACAAAGCGTCTGGCAGTTCGGTTAATGTTGAAGATGCTTATCTTCAATTCACCCCAGAAGGATCAAGATTTAAGATCAAGGCCGGGCAGTTCAAAACACATAACTCTTTGGATGAGCAAACGTCCTCCCGCTTTATTTCCACTTTGGAACGCGCAGCCTTTACGGACGCCTTTGCGTTTGACCGCCGCGTTGGTCTTTCGGTCGGGACGTCTGGCGATAATTACACATTCGATGCGGGCGTATTCACAACGAACCTAGAAGAAAATGGCGGTACGGATGAAGGGCATGCTGTTTCCGCGCGTGGTACATTTAACCCCATTAAAACTGATGATATGCTTGTTCACTTAGGCGCGTCTTGGCGTTACCGCTCAAAGGGCGACACAGCTTCCGAGCTACGGTATCGCCAACGGCCCTACACACATGTTGCGCCCAGCCGGATTATTGATACAGGCCGTTTTGCCAAAAGTGATAATTTTCTCGGCGTAGAAGCCGCTGTGATCGCGGGTCAGTTCTGGGCTGCAGGCGAATACGGCCTTCTTGGTGCAAATGGTAACGGCGCAAACTCTAATGCTGATTTTGGCGGTTTTTACGGAGAAGCTGGCGTGTTCTTCGGCGGAGCTCGAACGTATAAGGGCGGGAAATTTAATCGCCCGAAAGTAGACAAACCTCTCGGCGAAGGTGGCTACGGCGCGCTGGCACTTGTTGCCCGCTATGACCAGATTGACCTGCAAGACGGGGTCTATATCGGAGAGCTTGATACCATGATTATTGGCGCAGATTGGTATCCGATAAAATATACTCGGATAGGGCTTAACTATTTCGATTCTGATGCGACAAACGGAACGGCTGATAAAGGCCGCGGTTTTACTGCGCGTTTGCAATTTGATTTTTAAGTTTTGGTTCTAAGACGTCCTTCCTTTCCTTGAGGCCATGGTTAACCTCCAAAGTTTGTTCTGCGGGGTTTTGCTATTGATATTATTGTGGACGAAATCACTTTCTTGCTGTTCTCTGGCGCTTGAAAGGTTTAACGTCCCCAAAATTCTACGGACGAGGTGAACCGCGTGACAAACCAAACGATTATCCAGCCAGCTGCCGTTGAAGGCGGGAAGTATGGCATGTGGGTACGCCTGTTTATGGCTTTAGCCTTCCTTGCGGCTATTCATATGTATGTGACGGGTCCTGTAGCGGGCGGAATAGCCGATCCAACAGGGCGTATTTTTCTTGTTATTGCTGCTATCGTCGGCGGCTATATGGCCATGAATATTGGCGCGAATGACGTTGCTAATAACGTAGGCCCCGCTGTGGGTTCGGGCGCTCTCACGCTTACGGGCGCCATTATTGTTGCGTTGATTTTTGAAAGCGCGGGTGCGCTTATCGCCGGGGGCGACGTCGTCGATACGATTAAAAAAGGCATTATAGACCCTGCTCTCATCCCAGACTCGCAGACATTTGTTTGGGCAATGCTCGCAGCGCTTTTGGCGGCGGCGGTTTGGCTGAATATGGCAACGGCCATTGGTGCACCTGTCTCTACAACCCATTCCATCGTTGGCGGCGTTCTTGGCGCGGGTATCGCAGCGGGCGGCTGGGCTATTGCGGATTGGGACAAAGTTCAACAAATTGTCGCAAGCTGGATCATATCTCCGGCCATGGGCGGTTTGATCGCGGCCTTATTCTTATATGCAATCAAACATTCTATAATTGATAAAAAGGACAAAATTAAAGCGGCGCGAAACCGCGTCCCGCTTCTGCTCGGGATTATGGCTTGGGCTTTTACGACTTACATTATTCTTAAAGGCATTAAAAAGCTCATCAAAATCGAGATGCCCATAGCACTCGCGATTGGTTTCGGCGTAGCCGTTTTGGTGTTTTTCCTTACAAAACCTCTCATCGCAAAGGCGTCGAAAGAGCTAAATAATAGCTACGAATCTATCGATGGTTTGTTTGTTTTCCCGCTCATCGTTGGTGCGGCCTTCCTAAGTTTTGCGCACGGCGCGAATGATGTGGCCAACGCCATTGGCCCGCTCGCCGCGATTAACGAGGCTGTACGTGTTGGCGGAATTGCCACCAAAGCCTCTATCCCGCTTTGGGTGATGATGGTCGGCGCGCTTGGTATTGCTGTCGGTCTGGGGCTTTACGGCCCGAAACTGGTTCGTACTGTTGGGTCGGAGATCACAGAACTTGATAAATTACGCGCGTTTTGTGTGTCTCTTGCTGCGGCGATTACCGTTATTATTGCTACGCATTTTGGCCTGCCAGTTAGCTCAACTCACATCGCAGTTGGCGCAATCTTTGGCGTGGGCTTTCTGCGCGAAATTCTGACCTACCGCTATAATCAAAGGCTGGATCAAGTCCGCGAATATATGGCGGAAGAGCCAGATCAGATCGCGGCAGAAGCGTTCATCGTAGAGTTTGACGAAGCGACTATGCCGGAGAAGAAGCAAATGCTTGCCGAACTTAAAGGCCGCCAGCAGCAAAAAGGGCAGCGCAAGCGCTTAAAGAAAGCCTACCGCGAAAAATTGGTGCAGCGCTCACTCCTTGTAAAAATCGTCCTTGCATGGATCATCACCGTCCCAGCCTCTGCCATATTTGCGGCCATGATGTTCTACATGATCAAAGGCTTCATGCTCTCGATTTAGGGGTAAGTGCTCACAGAGCCGGCGTTTATGTCTTAGCCTTAGGGTTTGTTGCCATCAAAAAGATCGTCATGGATAGACTCAGTCTGGATACCGTCTCCGTTCATGACGCTCGCGCCTATCGGCGATCTTAAAAGTCCAAAGACAGCTTCGAACTCTGCTTTGGAATTGATATGGGGGTATTCGCCTTCCGGTTGCGGCACGCCAAGGAACTCACACAAGGGCGCCCAGCCATCTTTGGCTTCAAATACGAGTAAACGATCCGGGCCAAACGCGGCTTTAAGGCGCGCGCTATGATCGTTAAAGGCATTGATTAGGCCTTCTCTATCGTTGAGATCTCCGCCAATATGGTCGTTTATTGTCGCCTTAGCCATTCGGCCCCATTTTGTGCCGGATTGAAGGCCTTGCATCGTCTTGCTAAAAATTGTGTCCTGCGTTGACTCGAACCAACGTTCTGCATCGCGAACCGAGAGGATGATTTTGGCCTCGGGATAGGCGTCTGCAAGTTCTCGCCAATAGTATGACGCGGGGAAATCAACGGTTGCAGCGTAACCCCCAAAAATAGCGTTCCAATCAGGGTTTCCTGCGGCCGCATCGAGCCAAAGGTCTACATGACCCGCAGTCCCCAAGACTTCACTCATGTGATAACAGGGCGACTCTAGGAGCTTCTCGAGCGCAACTTTCAACGATGCTGTGCCCGTTCGTCCAAATCCAGCACCAATAACTTTTAATGTCATGTTTAATACTCCCCTTGCAAAACCTTAGAGGGCAGACATCAGTATGGCAAGCTGAAGAAAGGGCCTATCCTTCGGTCAGAGAAAGCACCGGAAACCCATTCACAGGCGGATTGATGCCGAAAACATGCTCGAACATACCCGTTTCCAAGATTGTATTTGGTGTGGCGTCAGCGAATAATTGACCATTTTGCATAACCCATAATCGGTCTGCGAATTGATGGGCGAGGGCGAGGTCGTGCAGGGCGGCAATGACGATGCGTCCCGCTTGGACTTCTTGCTTTAAAATATCCATCATGATGAGTTGGTAATAGGGATCGAGCGCGGCGATAGGCTCGTCGAGCAAAAGTATAGGGGCTTCGACGGCGAGGGCGCGGGCGAGCAGGACGCGGGCCTGTTCTCCGCCGGAAAGCGTATCAAAGGGCCTGTCCATAAAGTTTTCGACGCGGGCGCGGGTGCAAGCGCGGTCAATGGCGGCCTCGCCGTCGGCACTTATGCGGCCAAGGCGGCCACGGTAAGGTGCGCGGCCGAGCGCGATAATATCGGACCCTCGCATGCCGGGCACGGCTTCGCGCCGCTGCGCGAGATAGGCAACAGTCCGCGCGCGGGTTAAGACGGGGAGGTCATGCACAGGCGCGCCGTCCCATAAAACCTGCCCAGACTTGGGCGCGAGCAGTCCGCAGAGGGTTTTGATGAGCGTTGATTTCCCGCTACCGTTTGGGCCGAGCAGGGCAATGAACTGCCCGCTGCTGGCCTGAGCTGATATATCATGCAGGATTGTTTTGGATCCATATGCAGCGCTTATAGACTCGACGTGCATCATACCCTTGTCTCCCGAACGGCTAGCCAAAGGAAGAAGGGAACACCAATAAGCGAAGTCAGAATGCCTAAGTATAGGGTCGTTCCAGGGCCGGACATAAGCCGCGTAGCCGTATCGGCGAAAGCGAGGAATCCTGCGCCGCCAAGCGCCGATAGAGGTATAAGCTTTGCGGGATCAGGCCCAAAGAGAAGCCGCAAAATATGCGGAACAAACAGCCCGATAAAGCTGATTGCGCCTGCGATGGCCACGCCGCTCCCGACGCAAAGCGCAACACCAACAATCAAAAATATTTTGAGTTTACCAAGCGACACGCCGAGACTAACCGCTGTGTCTTCGCCGAGGCTTAGGGTGCGTAGGTCTCCGCCGATGAGGCATAAGAGAGCGAGTCCAATAAGGGTGAGCGGCGCACATATGATAAGTCCGTTCATTTCTGCATTTCGGAGCGAGCCCATGAGCCAGTAAACAATTTCCGAAAGCGCCCACGGATTAGGCGCGAAATTCATCAAAAGCCCTGTGAGCGCGGTCGCTAATGCGCCGACGCCGACGCCTGCAAGGATAAGTGTCGAAGCGCTTTTCCGCACGCCCGTCAGCGCTAAAATGAGAATAGCGCCGGCCGCCGCCCCTAAAAGAGACGCTAGCGGAACCCATGCCGCATAGCCAAAGTAGAGCGCAACAACTGCGCCCATGGCCGCGCACGCCG
This sequence comes from Alphaproteobacteria bacterium, assembly GCA_051252005.1. GTDB lineage: Bacteria > Pseudomonadota > Alphaproteobacteria > Caulobacterales > Maricaulaceae > JACOMS01. Next base: position 94,787 of record JBPOEZ010000001.1, read on the forward strand.
AGAAGCCAAGAATGCCGGGAGCGGCGAGGGGATTACGAGTATAGCCTTGAAGCGCCGCGCCAGACGCACCGAGACCTGCGCCGATAAACCCGGCCAGAAGCGCACGCGGCAAACGCAGCTCGCGCACGATCATAATATCTATCTCGCGCCCATGTCCAAAAAGCGCCGCAATAACTGCGCCTGCGTCAAGGGAGGCTGCCCCGACAAAAAGAGAGGTGGACAGGGCGAAAATAGCGAACAGGATAAGCGCGATGAGTTTCATTATAGAGTGTCCAATCCGTCAGCAATTAATTCTGCGGCCTCGATCAAGCCCGGTCCGGCGCATGGCCAAAGCGCGCCCGGAATATCGATACGCGGGCGTGCTGCAATGTACCGCGCCATGATGTTGTGGCGAACGCCCTTGGCCTGAACGCTTTCATAACCCTGCTCAAAAAATGACGTCAAAATCATATCCGGCTCAAGGCTTAAAAGGAACTCAGGATCGGGCGTTTGCCAGCCGGGCGTTTCGAATATGTTGATAGCGCCTGCGGCCTTTATCGCGGCGTCGATAAATGTACCTGGCCCCGCCGTTCCGCCTGATCTGGATATATAGAGAATTCGCGGTTTTTCCTGCCGCGCTTCGGCGCGGGCTTTGAGGTCTTCGAGGCGGCTCTTCACATTTTGATTAAACGTTTGGGAAGCGGAAGTCTGCTGCGCGGCGACCCCAAGCCCGCTGATATTTAACATTACCGTGTCAAAGTCTTCCCCCCATGTAAGGGAGTAAGTCTTTACGTCTGTTTGCTCTAAGAACTTGGCAGCGCTCATACCTTCGCCGGGGCCAAAAAGGATAAGGTCAGCTTTCGTCGAGGCCAACTTTTCCGGACTGTCCCACATTTGCGGCAGGGCTTTCAGAGCGTTCGGCGCGCGTGACAGAGCATCCCGTGATTGCCATGACAGAGCTGCAGCTTGCTGCGGGGCAAGCGCCAGTAGATAGCTGTCCCCGCAAAGCGACGTACTCGCAATGCGGGGGGCTGTGTGTGATTGGGCTAAGGCGCTAGTCGAAACGAGCGCGCAAGCCAGCATAAATGCCGCGGCCTTGCGAAGCATAACCCACTACCTCCTGATAGTTCTCATCCAGCAAATTATCCCCGCGTAGCGTAACCGTTACAATGTCGTTGACATTATAGGCTACGTTCAATCCGACAAGGGTATATGCGCCGAGCGTCACAGTTTGGTATGTACCGAAATCTGTATCGGTTTGATCCCCTGTATGGTCGACAGACGCCGTCATGGAAAGCGCGTCAATCGGTGTCCATGTGGCTGTCGCGCTGGCAAGGAAGTCTGGGCGGCGAACTTCTTTGACGCCGTTTTCGTCCGCGTCAAGGAATGTGGCCGAACCGCGCAGGGAAACCGTGTCAGCGAGCGTCCAGCGCGCTTCAACTTCTACGCCTTCGCGGGTGCTGTCTGTGGCGCGGTTTTTAGCCGTGGCGGGAAAGACGCCGAAGTCTGTGTAGATTTCATTTTCCAAATCGGAATGGAAATAATCAATGGAGATATTTAGAGCGTCACTGAGTAGCGATTGCTCATAGCCAATGTTGTAGCCAAGCGAGCGTTCCGGTGTCAGGTTTGGATTGCCGACAAAGAAGGCTGGAAAATATCCAAACAGTTCTGTCAGGGTCGGATTTTTTACGCCCGTGCCAACAGATGCGCGAAGACGTCCGCCAAAATCTTGAAATGCATACCCGCCGCCGACACGCCACGTGGTTTCATTTTTAAAGCGGTCATTGAAATCATGGCGCGCGGACGCGGTGAGGGTGATTGCGTCATTGTCAAAACGGTAATCAGCCGCGAGGGCGTCATTACGAATGGATTGGGATTGGTTTTGCCCCGCGCCGGCGCCGCCAAAATTGGTGAAGCTCTCTTTTTCAGTCTCTGCCAAAAGTGTGATGTTGTGATAGCCGATAGTCTTTTTTGCGGCCCAGTTCGCCGTGGTCCTATTGCCCGTCGTATCATTGCGGAAAGATGCGTTCGGGCTGACCGTTTCCGTATCATTGCCAGAAAGGGTTAAAAGGTGCTCAAATCTGAGCACGTCAAAACGCGCGTCAACTCGCGCCGTCTTCGTATCGGTGATAAGCTCGTCATTGGTGTTTTCAAGCTGTCCGTTAAAATTAGTGTCCGAGTCGAACTCGGCTTGAAGTTTTGAAAGGCCGCCTTTGGCGCTAAAGGTGACGCCGCCGATTTTGACGTTGTTGAGGCCAACATTGAGCGTCCGGCTTTTTGAGCCGTCATCTTCGAGGTCTAGGCCAGACGTATCATAGCCGTCCGTTTTGAATGCATTGCCGTTAATGGATAAGGCTGCGCCTTTTATCGGAACAACAGCGGAAACTTGTCCGTCAAATGTGTTCCGGCTACCAGCTTCGAGAGCAAAGCTAATACCCCCTTTTTTCACGCCTGCACGGGTGATGATATTGATCACGCCGCCTATGGCGTCAGAGCCGTAAAGCGCAGACTGTTCACCGCGTAGCACTTCAACGCGCAAGACGTCTTCAGCGCGCAGGCCTGCGAAATCAAATTCGCCCGTATTGGCATTAGAAGCCTCCACGCCGTCAATCATGACAAGCACGTGATTCGCTTCTGAGCCGCGAAGGCGAAGCTGTGTCAGATTGCCCGCAGGGCCAGAGGAATTGACAGAAACGCCGGGAAGTGAGCGCAGTAAATCTGTGATATAAGTTTGATTGCGGTTTTGGATCTCTTCAGCGTCGATGACAGAGACGGGGCTTGTTAAATTATCCGCTTGGGTGGAGCCTAAGCGGTCTCCGACGGATACGATTTCATCCTGTGCAAATGAGAGGACAGGGACGAGGGAAAGGGACGTCAAAGCGGTCCCAAGTAGTAAGCGTTTCATAAACGACTCCATAGCGGCGCGAAAAAGGCTTCCGCGCACAGATTAATGATGTGTCGTCATTGGAAAACTCCATGCCCTTCGGTACATCCCGCCCGGAAAGCGCTGGCGACGGTGTTGGCAGGTCTTCTGACTTCCGGCTCTATCGCGTCCTGACACCTTCCCAGATAAATCCAGTGGTAATTATCAGGCCGCTTACCGGTCACAGCTGCGGGAGCAGTCGGGGAGTTGGCTACGTCTCACCCCATTCCCGTTTAATCCTCTTTCGAAGAACCAACGGGGAGGCTCCTACGCGCATCACATAGGCGGCGCAATAAAAATATATGGCCATAGTGTCGCCTTATTGGCCGCGATAAGGGTTTATTAACCCTGCGCTATCAGCGTGCCGAAAAAGGACAGAGAAGACATATGGCGCATGCATTGATATTTGATTCCGGCGTAGGCGGCCTGTCCGTCGCCGCTGAGATAAGGCAGCTCATGCCGGATGTGTCGATGACGTATGCCGCTGATGATGTGTTTCGGCCCTACGGCGAGAAGACCGAAGCCGAGCTGTGCGCTCGCCTTCCCGAACTCCTGTGGGTTTTGGCAGAGGCCATCCAGCCGGATGTTATTGTGATCGCCTGTAATACGGCCTCGACAACGGCGCTCGAACATATTCGCGCCGCTGTTAATGTACCTGTTGTCGGCGTTGTTCCGGCGATCAAGCCTGCTGCTCTGCTGAGCCAAACCAAAACTATTGGCGTTTTAGGCACGCCAGGAACTGTGCGGCGTGAATATGTAGACGCTCTGATCCATGAATTTGCCAGTGATTGTCAGGTGCTCTTGCATGGTTCTACGGGGCTTGTGGCCTTGGCTGAGGCAAAGCTCATTGGGGAGGCGGTAAACGAAGAGGCCGTTGAGGCTGAACTCGCGCCGCTCATGGCCCAAGACAAAGCGGGCAAGATGGACGCTGTTGTTCTGGCCTGTACGCACTTTCCGTTGCTGCGCGATGAATTGCGGCGCGCGGCTCCCAAGGGGGTAGAGTGGATAGATTCGGGACTAGCCGTGGCTAAATATACGCAAACCGTTTTGCATAAAAATGGAACGAATATATCGCGGCCTAAAGAACCTGACACAGCCCTCTTGATCGGCCCGCCGCCGTCAAAAGAGCGCAAAGCGGCGTTCGCAGCATACGGATTTGTGCGGGTTGTTGGCCTAGTGGGTTAGCTGCTTATACAGGACGTACAAAACGGCGAGCACGACAAAAGCAACGATCGTAAACAGGCCAAACTTTTCCTTCATGAAGGTTTCAGCCTGATTTCCAAGTTTCTTAATAATGAACCCGATTAGAAAGAACTGTCCAAACCGGCCGACTAAACTCGCGCCCATAAAAATCGGTAGGCTGATTTTCATCGAGCCAGAAAGAATGGTGATGACCTTATAAGGAAACGGGGTGAGGCCTGCGCCTAGCACCGCGAGGCCTTTATACTCATCGGGAACCGATCCGATCATATCCTCAAACTTTTTAATACTATCGCCCTTGCCGAGTTCTTCTAAAAGCGGTTTCGCAATCGCGTCATAGGCAAACCAACCGAGGGCATAGCCTACAAAACCGCCAAGAATTGAAAAGACCGCGCAAAGGGTCGCGATACGCCAGATTTTACTATGATCAGCTTGCATCATCGGCGCGGCCATTACGGCGGTGGGTATGGGAAAAAATATACTTTCAATAAAGGCAATGAAAGCCAAAAGCGGCATTGCATTTTTGTGCCGCGCAAGCGCTTTCGTGCCTTCGTACCAACGATCTAAAAATGCGAGATTACCCTTCATGGGTGGGCTTATACACAGCTCTTAGTAAAAGGAAATATAAGCTTTCGCCGAAAAACGAATAAACGATAGCTATTCGGTTATTGATTAGACCATCGTGTGTCAGCCATAACGGCGACGAAGAAAATTTTATGCCCGAATTGCCAGGCCTTTGCACGAAATGGCGCTGTTTCGTTGAACACGCCGAAGTCACCATTGGGATGTTGCGGTGAATAATTTGCGTCAAAATAAGTTTTTGCTGTTCCGGCGTCGGCAAATCGCATCTCAATTTCGGTCAAAATTTCTCCGGCATTGCTGCTGAAATCATAGATGACGCCTGTGAAATCAGCGCCGGGAATGGTGACGAGAAATTTATCATTGTCACGACCCGCTTGAAATTTGACATTCTTTTCCTTCAAGGTTTTGAGGAAGGCTGACTTGGGCATGGTAAATCCCACGCCCGAAATCTCCTTGGGGAAATACTTAGGATAAACGTAAACACCGTATTGTGAGGTTGCATCAGCAGTCGGCGCAGGTGCAGGGTTATAAAGCTGTGCTGAAGCGCTCGTCACAAAACTGCTTGTAAGCATGAAAATTGCTGATGAAATGGTGAGTGTTTTTAACATTGAATGGCCCCTTCGTGTGAAAACAGACCTAAAGGATACAAAATTTCACCTTTGTGGGCAATCCCGTCTTACACATGAAAAAATGCCCCAATAGCCAAATCAATAGTGGTCATTTCAAATTTACTAGATTATATACGCCCCACTTCAGTGCGGGTGTGGCGGAATTGGTAGACGCGCGGGATTCAAAATCATCCTCCTTTACTTTTATCTCAAAAAATATATAATAAAAACATAGATATAAGGCTAATGGGCTGCGTAGTATCCTGTTACACACCCATTGCACACTTTCACACATTTCGGCGGCAGTAGCCCCGACGATTGGAAAGGAGACGTGGCATGACCGCGAAGCATACAACTATGGGCGGAGAGGTGAATCTTTACAAAAGAGGGCGCTCCAAATATTGGCAGTGCGCGACTTTTCTTGAGGGTCACAACTGGAGGCAGTCCACAAAAGAGACAGATATCCGCAAAGCGAAAGATTTCGCGGAAGGATGGTATTTGGAGCTACGTGGTAAATCTAGATTTGGGGAACTAAAAGTCGAGAAAACCTTTAAGGATGCGGTGAAACAGTTCCAGCGCGAATACCCGATTATCACCCAAGGCAGACGTAACGAAGAATACGTTGAAGGCATGATGCGGCGAATTCAGATTTACTTGTTGCCGTTCTTTGGGGAAAAGGGGCTATCTGAAGTGACCGCAGGAGCGGTGCAAGAATACCGCGTTCACAGGCATCATTACTCCGTTCCACGCCATAATTTGAAGGGAGAGCATGTCCATAAGCCGCCTTCTCGTAGCACACTTCACCAAGAAATTGTGGCGCTAAGGCAGGTTCTCAAAACCGCCGTGCGTCATGGGTGGCTTTCCCATGTCCCAGATATTTCTATGCCCTACAAAACCGCTGGGAAGATTGTAAGACGCGCATGGTTCTCACGTGAGGAATATAAGCAGCTTTATACTGCCACTCGAAACAACGTCAAAAACACAAAACACGCGCGTCACAAACGCAACGCAGAGGACTTGCATGATCTTGTATTATTCATGTGCAACACGGGACTAAGGCCCGATGAAATCCTGAAATTGGAATATCGAGACATTACCATTGTCGATGATTTAGAGAGTGGAGAAACTATTTTAGAAATAGACTGCCGAGGCAAGCGAGGTGTCGGTTACTGTAAAAGCACAGCAAACGCAGTGCTTCCGCTGGAGCGTTTGGTCGAACGACACAAACCCCAGCCTACTGATAAAGTCTTCCCAAATCTCCATAGAGCATTATTCAACCGCATTTTGGAAGAAGAAGACTTGAAAGTAGATCGCGAAGGCCAAGTCCGTACGGCGTATAGCCTTCGCCACTCTTATATTTGCTTCCGCTTAATGGAGGGCGCCGATATTTACTCCATTGCCAAGAATTGTCGAACCAGTGTCGAGATGATTGAGAAATATTATGCCTCACATATCAAAAACATGATTAGTGCATCGGCAGTCAATGTTCGGAGAAGAAAGCCTGTATCGGTAAAAAAACGCAAACCTGTGAATAATGAAAAATCATAAAAAAGGTTGTGGCATTTTAGATAAGTCTGCTTTAATAACCCAATTCTTGGTACGCGGGTGTGGCGGAATTGGTAGACGCGTAGGATTCAAAATCCTATTCCATTGGAGTGTCGGTTCGATTCCGACCACCCGTACCAAGGTTATTCAAACGTTTTGTGTAGTTTTCATACTTGATCTGAATATACAATTCGGTGAGTCGTCTAGCTGCATGTAACAAACAAAAACAAGACAATTCCAACAGGAATAGCCCACTTCATCCAATATTGTGACTCCGTTTGCCCGTCTCTGAATAAGACGTTTCTCATCTCTGTTAATCGCGGATCGTTTGGGGTCGCTCCCCATGCCCTAACGTATACGCCCTTAGTGTGATTTATGTGCTCAAGCTTACTCTCTATCTCACTCATAATACGTGTTGCAGCCCATGCGTGACTTCTAAAGAACGCGTCCAGCACATCGCCGGCACCGACGAAAACGCCAATTATCAAGTCCAATAATGTCAGCACCACGCAACTTGCAATAGTGCCGAATGAGCATCTTGCTCTAATAGCTAGGGTGGTAAGCCACATTCCGCCTAAGACGGTGTAAATACCGCCTATGACAGGAATTAGACCAATCCCTGCATCTAAACCTATTCCGCAAAACATACCGTCTGATAGTTTTTTGAAGTTAGTAGCTTCTTCGTGAGTTTTCTTTAGCTTTTGTACTTGTAGGTTTATGTCGTCTGGCAACTCGAATTGCTTTTCAAGCCATTCGACTGAAAACTCTTTTAGACCATCTCTTTGCATGTTTTCAATTATAGTGCTTCTCATGACAAGTCTCCTAAATGACTGGATTGGCTCTGGTTAGAGGGTTGATTAAATGCCGTACATGCGCTGGTAATTGAGCGACGAGGTCATAAGTCCCATCCTTTACAAAAGGGCGCGGGAGGGGTTTCACAACAATCTTTGCTTTAACGGTTTTTATTTTTGTAATCCTTGCGCGTACTTTCCGGATAGGGCGCATCGGACGCTGCATTGCAGGGAACATCCCTAGTGTTACGCGCAGAAAACCCTGCGGAACAGCCGCCGCAAAAAGACCAAGCGCTAATAATGGGACATCGATTAAAATGAGCAGCCCCTTGGTTTCGTGGTCGTATTGCAGCCAATAAAAAAGTGTTTGGACGTTGCCCAACGCACCACTATCTGAATCAAAGGCGGGTAACCCCGCTGTTAGGTAGTGAGTCAGGAATACCAACACTGAGCAGAGTAATGCGGTAAACTGTTTTGCTCCTGTTTTGGACAGAAATACCATCAACTGGTAATGGGCGTATCTCAAGCAATTCAGCAAATGTAGGCTCCACCAAATTCCGAACACGATATTGGATAGGGTCACTTTCATCGTTGGCTCCATGTTGTTTTGAGCCAATGCTCCCCGGTTTCGGGAAATGTCTTTCCGTTGGCGACAACAATCATCTCGACTGTCTTGTCCCGAGAACCACCAGTTTTAAGCCCATGCGAGAAGTAGGACGGCATAATTCGGTAGGTCTCATACTCAGACACAGAATGCACAACTGACTGACTCCGGCCTTCTCCTCCTGAAGTTGCGCCGCTATTTTCGCTCTGATTCAACCCACCGCCAACATTTTGTCCCCGACTAGTCGTGACGCTGCTGTTGTTCTTTTTGGTTTTACCTATCAGCTTGGCCGCCCATTCGTTGGTCGGAACGCTGGTGTTGGCCAGTAGGAATTTTAGGCCCGTCTTATTGATGATTGACTCCGCCATGTCGTCATTCCCAATCTTGCCCTTTAAGGTACTTAGGTCTTGGGTGGCCATGATTACGACCAACCGCGAAGACCTAGCCGTGGCAAGCAGATCACTATCGGATTCTCCGTTGATGTAATTCTGATACTCGTCCATGACGATGACCGCTGGACGAGTGCTATCATCGACCTCATCCGCTTGCAGAGCCTGTCCGAATTGAGTTTTCAGAACGCTCTGAATTGCCGCTCCTAATGGCCCGAACTTCAGTGTTGGCAAATTAACTATGAGGATTTTCCCCTCCCGCGCCATTTGCGGAACCCAATTCGTATCGCGGCAAAACAAGTCGTAGAATACGCCGGAGAGTAATGGCGATATCACATTGGTGATACTGGCTATTATTGAAGAGCGGGTCTTTTCACCTAGTCTTGCAGTTTCCTTTAAAAAGAAGTCCGCATGATCTTGTAGCACTCTTTCAGCTTCAGCATTCCCCCTTTTGGCTGCTTGGTCTAGTATCGCAAGTGACGCCCAACATGCGCTTTCATTTTGATATTCGGCACTTCTTACTTGCTCTTCTGACTGCGGCGTTGAAATTATAAATTCATACAAATCGCGGAACTGAAAATTCGGTTTTGCAACGACCAATATAGCGAGAGCATGGTGAAGCCATTTCTCCATAGCCTCCTTGAAAAATGCGTTCGACGTATCATTTCCATTTTCCCCTTTTGCTACCCGTAACGCGCTCGACAGCTGCATGATAAGCGCAACCAAATTATAAACGAAGCCATTACGTGCCATAGTAGCAGCGCAAAACCGTAGTAGATTAAACCGCACTTCGGCTGTTTCATCCATAACCATCACGTCGTCGATGCGGTTCGCATCTCGAATTATTTTCAGGTAATCTTGTAAATCGGATGCCTTCGACGTGAGAATTATACCTCCGGCAGAGACTCCATAAAGCATTGCATAAAGTAGGTAGTAAAGCACCGAGCTAGACTTCCCAGAACCTGTACACCCCAAAATGAGTGATCCTATGAATAAGTCTCGGAGTGTGAGGTAACTCTTCCCCACTTTAATCAAACGTGTTGATAATTCAGTGCGATAGGGCACGGGATGTGAATGCTCGGGCTTACGCATAGCTATGGCTCCGGCTCATATTCAATTTCTGGCTCTTGACTGGGTGGTTCAACATCATGGGCAACGCTCAATGAAGTGGACGCTTCCCCATAAAGAGCTTCTCGTGATGGTTCTGCCCCCCATACCCGGTCATATTCCGTCTCGCCGACTTCAATAGACGGAGTGGTCTCTATGCTCGCGGCCTCAGTGGTCGCGTAGGGTAATTCATATGCACCGGGCTTGATGGATGAGTGATCACCAGTGGTTTGCTGTCCAAACCACCCTTCCTCAATTAATTTATGACGTGTGTCATTGATGGCGGTATCTGCCGCTTCATGTGTGGACTTAAAACTAGGCAAGGGTAAGTCTCCCGAATAAGGCAGAATAAAGCATCAAGCCATGCAGGCTCATAAGCGTGAGTGAGAAAAGGAATTTTAGAAGTTTAAACATAGGTTCCCCCAAAGTTTACCTCTTCACGGTGAAACGCTTCAAAATCCTTCAATATGGGATCGTCTTCAGACACTTCGGGTTTTCGCGGGCCTAGCCCGAAAATGGAGCTAAAAATTATCGCTGCGATCAATAGAATAAGTGCAATTTTGTTGTGTCGAATTATAGCTTGAGACTTATCCATTGGCATTGACTGAGATAAGTGTGTCACGCTGTGTTTTGGTTGCGCCTGCTGGTGTTCAGTACGCTGTGTTGTCAAAACAAATTGCAAGTCACCATCAGGCACCCTAGCATTTTCGAACAGGATAAAGTCGCCGCTGTTTACTTGATTTAGAATTTGAGTATCAGCAATGTTGCACTCAAAATTAGTGCAACTATTTGATACAGTTTCTGTGCAGCCGCCAAATAGCAGACTGCTTGCCCCCAATATTATTGGAATATGATATAATATATTTCTGGTCACGGCAGTTCCCTTCCAGTGTTAAAATTTGGGCGTAGCTTTCACCTTCGCGCAAAAGCGCGCTATCCAGCTTTGGGTTTATTGGGAGACGTTGAGGCTAAGTTTCCAGCATCAACGTCTGTTTAATTATCGGTAGTTAAGGCAGGAACACTATGGGGAAGCCAGCCGCTAGTAATGCCGCCCGCTTGGCCATCGGAGAGATTTTTTCATAGCCTCCACAACAGTCTTCACAATAGTAAGTGTCAATCAGTGCGCCGCGCTCAGTCCGACGAACGTTTTTACTACGACACATTTTACAAGCCATTTTCAACTCCGGCGTTTTTTGGGTTTTGAATGTGATTCCGGGTTATTGAAATGAGCCCGAAATTTCTGTGGCACCTTGGTCAATCCAATCCAGAACTAACCGTGCCATGAGCGAAGATGGAAGGGTTTCAGTTGTCAGGCCAACAATTTCAAACTCGGCTGAACCGTATTCTCTTGCAGATCGAATAATCTCAATCGCCTCAGAAAGAGCCGCGTCGCTAATTTCATCGGCATACTCGCATTCATGATTGAGTAAGAATCGCCGAAGATTTGGGACGCCTGAAGTTAACCAGTCCCGTGAAGCAAAAGCTTTACCAACGATGGCATCCAAAGTCTCGCTTCGGTTTTGTGAATGATAGATGGACATATATATCTCCTATTAGATGACTTAACTCTAATTGTGGATATATTATACTAATTACCTCATGTAAAGTGCTTTTTTGTACTATTGTGGCTATTTTGCATAAATTAGGTGTTATTTTACACTAATTTACCTTAAAGCTATTTCATTTCTGCGAGCAGAATCTCGAATACTACGTCTGAGACGTTGCTCTTGGGGCATTTCCAGCTCTCCCTCACTTACTTTCACGGTTAAGGCCAGAAGCCTCTCACCTTTGGTGGGCAAGTGCAAGTCGTCGGCTAATTGGCCATCATTACGGCGTTCAACTGCCTTTAATGCCGTATAAAGTGGTTTATCGAAACCGAGTACGTCGGAGAAATCTATCCGGCAACGACTTGCGTCATCATTGTCTATCCACTCCCCATAATGTTTTCTGAAAAAAGTCAGCGCGTCGTCTCCTCCGGCGACTTTTTTCCATTTCGGCAAATTTTGTAACGATAGGTCTATTTTTTCGAATGGGTTATCTAACGGATATAAATTTTCTTGATTAGTCGCGGGGTCATTGTGTGACCGCACTCTGGACTGCCATGTTTTGTCTGTGGATTGCGGGCTTTCGACCGTGTCTGTAAATCTGTTCACTAATTCTGACACAACATTCGATTGATCGTCTGGCGATACATCTAACTCATCAAAAACAGGCCTCAACGAACGTTCAAGCAAATTTGTAATGAATGTCTTTCTTTCTGTTGGGTCAGAGTCCAATAAATATAATGTAAGTGAGTTCAACGCATTGAAATCAGTATATCTTAAAAGTCTTGAGTAAGCACTTAAAACCTTTCTACTAGTCTCAGATAAGGTATCGTCCTCACTTAGGCGTCTAAACAGATAAGAATATCCCTGCGCTTTCTTTGTTTGTTTAATGGATACATTGCCCGTATTAGAAATACTTATGGAATCATGGCACTGCGCCATTACATTTTTATAATTCCTGAGTTCGTCTTTAACTAACGCGTCCACAGTCATATTTTTCAAAAAGTATTTCAGGTCATTAAATGCGGGATTCAATGATTGCGCAAACGCAAACCTCAAAAAGGCGAGCTCTCCCCTCCAATTCACGTCAGGGCTAGGTGTGTAACAAAGCTCTGCCTCTGTTAGCAAATGAAGTCGCCGCAAAAGTTTAGGCAACGAATCGATGGAGTAATCCGAGACGATTAATTCATCGAATTTGTCAAATGCCAGAGAGCCTCCGCCCAAAATTCGCATCATCTCCCAGCAAAACAGAAAATTTCCGTGATACGATCGAAATGGGTGTATATTTTCTTGCAGTTCAGTAAGTAGTTTTTGACCTCGCCAAATGCCTTTTGCAAGGCTTCGGTTAGCACGGTCTACAGAAAACTGTAACCGTTCCCCCCTAGGGCTTCTTTGAGAAAAATCGTCAAACTGATTAATTACAGAAAACAAGTCATTCACTGTCAATCCTGCATCTTCAATAAACTGCGGCAAGTTCGGTGCTTTACTCGGATCAATTAAAAACCCAGAGACCTTTCCCCGATAATCTAATCTATGCTCTAATGTCTTTTCATTATTTTGGACCGCATTCGCTACATATTTTCGCAAAAACCCATGTGATATTATATCCGGGCATAAATCCCACAAATCAGTGCGAACAGGGTGCACTAAAGCCTTCTTTTTTGGTGGCGTTTGGAATAGCCCAACACCCTGCTTTCGCTTGTTGTTTCTCTCTGGGGTATCACCTCGCGCTAAGCGCCCATGTTTTGGTGCATAATCGTTGCCTAGATCAAGTACAGGACGTTTTTGGCCACTACCTTTGCGGCCTGTTTCACTGTTCTTTGGCGGTCTCATCGCGCAATGGTAATCATAATTCCACCCAATCACCAGAGTGTTTCGCAATTTTCCGGGGCAAGAAAACAGCGGTATTTGGATTCATGACTATATTCTAGTCACCTCAACCTTGTGGATTACGACGTCTTCTTCGTTATATGAGTCATTTTTGGGTTCTATTATCTCTATTAGCTGCAACCCCATTATTGCTAGAAAAATAGGCTCCAACCGCTCGCCAGCAATCATCACAACCTTCCCGCGATGATCAAATGAAAGGTAATCCATTCCACGACTTGTTGTTAGGGCAGTATTTTCAATGTTGTGATACATAAAACCGTCCAAAGCGCCATTTTTTCGCCTTAGGCGGAACGCAACTTGAGGCCTACCATCCCCAATAGTGTATACGCTAAACTTACCACTCTTTCCTACACGCTCCTGCGGCTCACGCGAACGCAATATCCTATCAATGGAATTTGAAACACGTATAGGGTCACCGTTATGACTTCCGGTTCCATAAGAATTATCGCTCATGTTCATCCTCGTTCTGTTCAGGCTTATTAACCGCAGGATCGTGATTGGCTTGATGGTTTTCGGAATATAGTGGTGAGATCGCAGGTGGTTCTTGTTGTGGTTCTAACTTCTCTTCTCGCTTAAAGCGGCTCATAAAGGATTCTGCTCGCTCTGAAACATAGCCGCGCCAATCCGTGAAGTTCTCTCTAACATTGCCCCACCAAGCCTGCATTCGCGCCATGCGGCTGTTATTGCCTGTTTCGAGGTCTCGGGCCTCTTCTTGTATTCTAACGTCTCTCGCAGCCGCAGCGGTACGAATAGCGTCGTTATGCGCCGCATTAAACTCACGTTCTGGCCGAACCACTGAAGGTTGCCCCTGTTGTTCGATGTGGTAGCTCGTAAGGGGCATATTCTCAGGCTTAAGGGGCAAAGCACCATCTCCCTCCGGTGCTAACGCCGAAACGCGAAAATCCACGTCTTTCGTCTCCAATCGCTCGTTGAGGTGATTTCCCCAGCCATACCGCCACTCCTTAGCCTGTTCAGCCCTGTCAAACTGCCGGTTGCGCTTGGCGGAAAATTCTTCGCCGTCCAACGCACGGGGCGTCACAAATGCATGTGCATGGGGTTGGAAAATCTTATACCCCGTCACACTAGCTTCTTTATTGCGCTCGATTTTGACATGAGGTTCATGCAAATCAGCGCATTCATCGCGTTCTAAAAAGGGCACTCCCTTTTCAGCCCAGCGATGTATCGTGGCTCGGCCTTCGTCGCTATGCTCCGAAACCTTCTTGCCGTAGCGGTGGAAACACAAATCCACCACATGGCCCTTATCAACAAACTCCGTTTGCGCATAAGTCCGAGCCGCTTCTTCATGTTCCGCTTGGGTCATGCCCCATGGCAAACCCAGCGTAACGTCACGGGCAGGTCGGCCATCCTTACGTCTTTCTGCCTTCTCTGCCGCGTTCCATAATTGCTCACGATGAAGCACCCAATCAGGAGCATCATTGGGTGCTAATATTTCTGAGAACCAAACATCAGGCGTTCGCGCTTGATAGTTGATGGTTCGCTCCTGTCGATCATCGTGTAGCTTTTCTCCCGCACGATAGGCTGCCCCAGCAACTGCCGAGTGGCCATCTGATCTTTTGACGGGAAGGGTACGGCAAGTTATGTGTCTAACGTCCATGGGCTATTATACCATAAAACCGACAGTGGAAAAAGTAGCGGTCGCATACAACCGCTAAAGTTCACGTATACACATTGCGAGCAACGTACGTGAACTTCATACCCCCTTAATCCCCCAAGGGAAGTGCGTTCCGGGCCACGCATGCCGTCCGAAAATAGTATATCGAACCCAATTTGCGGATGTTCAGTTGCCACGGGGCTTTAGTGTCATTTCTGCCACTGTCATCGTTCCGTCGATGAATCACGGCTCATTCATATTAGCCATGAGGGGCTTTCATGGAGAGCTCGCATTGTTTGCTGACAACCTCTCCAATACACCTTGAAGCGCGGAAGTTGCTCCTATTCGAAATGCGTCTTTGTATGGAATCTCTTCTTCGTTAAGCAACCTTGCAAATTGTGCGTCTAGGCGTGGCATCTCATCTGCACGGCCATCAATGGCGGCACGCAACACTTTCTCAGTCGTTTCTTCGCCACGTCTGCGATATGTACCTTGCACTCTGTCGGCATTCAAAATCGCGCCTAGATAGACAAGCGTCTCATCATCAAGCTGATATTCTTTACCATCTGTATGCTTATACATTAGGGGGCGAGAACCGTGAACGGGCGAATCATAATCATCAGCCGCAGTTTCTGTTGCAAGACGCTGATCAATATTAAGTTTGGCGTCTTCTGCCACTTTAATAATCTCATGGTCAGTCATTTTCACAAAATCGGGGTTGCCATATTTGAAGGTCATAATTAATGCTGCAGAGAAGGGCGCGTCTTTGTAAGACGCAGACGATAATTCGTTCAATGCGGTGCTACATAACCCTTCCAAAGTAAAGGTAGGGGCTGGGCCTTCACCCTCAGCAAAAATAGCTTTCTGCCTCTCTAATACATCGCGAATACCCTGTGCAGTTTGAACCGCCAGATGAGTGTTTGATGTACAGCTATGCATGATTTCACCTGCATAACCAGGATCACTTTTGGCATTCATTTGAGTTAAAATGGATTGATATCGTTCATAATCTCTAGCATGGGAACTTTCTTGCGCTTTGGCTTCAGCAATAATTAGAAAAAACGAAGAAATTAAGATTATAAAGCGCATAACAAGGTTTCTATCAGCAAAGTCTTATTCACCTTCTAAGGGGTGGCCGAATGGCTGTAAACACGTTTACGGCTTAGGGTTTCACCCTCAGCGCATTTCAAGACAAATAGACAAGGCCGTGGCTCTCTACGTTGCGCCCGCACCAACCTTATCGATTTGTCTGTTCCATTTGCACACCCACTGTTCGCCACGAGGCAAGGTTGCATCCGCAACCCAGTCTCAAAGGAGAGAACAATGGAAAACCAACAAACAGAAATCAGAATTTATGTAGCCTGCCTAGCCGCTTACAATAACGGCATGTTGCACGGCACATGGATAGATGCCACCGAAGGCGAGGACGCGATTTGGGAAGGCATTAACGCCGTTCTTAAATCATCCCCCATCGAAGATGCAGAAGAATGGGCAATACACGACCATGAGGGCTTCGGCGGTTTGGATATTGGCGAATATTCCAGCGTTGAAAGCGTTGTCGAAATGGCGAAATTCATGGAAAGGCATGGAGAATTAGGCTCGGAGTTAGTGGCCTATCTTGGCGATATGGACAGCGCCAGCCGCGCATTGGATGACGCTTACATAGGCGAATATGAAACCGTTGCAGACTACGCCGAAGAACTGACGGAGCAATCAACCGAAATCCCCGACCAGCTACGCTTTTACATCGATTATGACAAAATGGCGGGGGATATGGTCATCAATGACCTAATCGTCATTGAAACAGGCTACCGCGAGAAACATCTGTTCTGGAACCTGTAGGATGGCAGAGCAGAGATATTTGATAGAATGGCAGGGTATAGAGCTAGAAGCGCTCTATACCCCCGTTAAATGGTCAGCAATCGCCCATTTAGAGCTTAGGAGCATCAATCCACCCAAAGCGCCCTTGCCAATGACAGAAACAGGCTATCGCTCCCATTTTCACCCCATCGGTACGATTGAGGCGGAGTTTGATGGCGATGTGGTCGCTTGCGTTACCGAATGGCTAAATAATGAGGCGAAAAGCAAAAAATGGAAAAGCTATATAGAAACGAGCAAGCAAGCGGATTTATTTTCATAAATCCAAGGGACTATCGCGCCCCTTGGAACCTACTCGCACGGCACGGCGGGCAAAGAGAGCTTTCGCGCTCCCTTTGCAATCCCATCGACATAAGACCGTTCCAGCCCTTATGAAACCTGAGCATATGCTTGGCGATCGTCCCATTTATGATGCAGCCTAACGGCAAACATTCAAAGTGAGGCGCATTCTGTGGGTTTTGCATAATTCGCACTCGCAAAAATTTTTTCTAACCGTTACAGTTTCAAGAATAATCTCGAATTAGAAGGTCTTCCATGGAACATGTCGGTGAAATTGAAAAACGGCTTTGGAGCGTTGCGGATAACCTTCGCGCCAATTCAAACTTCGCCAGTAATGAATATTTCATGCCTGTCATGGGGCTTATCTTCCTCCGCCATGCCTATAGCCGCTATCTTTCTGCGAAGATTGAAATCGAGAAAGACCTCCCATCACGAGGAGGAAAAACGCGTGATCTAACCAAAGAAGACTTCTCACAGCGCGGAGCGATTTTCCTCCAGCCCGAAGCGCAATTTGACCATCTTGTCGCCTTGCCAGATGGCGATGACCGCGCAGCCGCTATCATTACCGCGATGGAGAGCATCGAAGCGGACTACCAAACCCTAGACGGCACACTGCCCAAGCAAGAATATCAAGAAATCGACAATGACGTGATTGCGCAGCTCTTGCGCACCTTTAACGACCCCGCACTTGAAAAAGCCGACGGAGACGTTTTTGGACGCATATACGAATATTTCCTGACCCAATTTGCGGATTTGAAAGCGCATGACGGCGGTGAATTCTTCACGCCCCCATCCATCGTGCAAACGATTGTGAATGTCATTGAGCCTGACCACGGCAAAATCATTGATCCCGCTTGTGGTTCAGGCGGCATGTTCGTTCAATCTGCGCATTTTATTGAGCGCATGAAGCTAAACCCGAATGAGCGCGTGACCTTTTACGGCATGGAGAAAAACGCGACCACCATTCGCCTCGGGAAGATGAACCTAGCTGTGCATGGGCTTGAAGGGGATATACAGAAAGCCATTTCTTATTACGAAGACCCGCACGCTCTATTGGGTAAAGCAGACTTCGTCATGGCCAACCCGCCATTCAACGTGGATGAAATTGACGCCGAGAAAATTAAAGATGATCCGCGCCTGACCTTTGGCCTGCCCGGTGTGAACAAAGGCGGCAAGGTTTCAAACGGAAACTATGTGTGGATGTCTTACTTCCATTCATACCTATCCGAAAAAGGCCGCGCCGGATTTGTCATGTCATCCCAAGCCTCCTCTGCGGGGGGCGGTGAAGCCAAAGTGCGCGAAGCCATGATTAAATCGGGTGACGTTGATGTCATGATGGCTATTCGCGGGAACTTCTTTTACACGCGTTCCGTACCGTGTGAGCTTTGGTTCTTCGACAAAGACAAACCCGAAGCCATGCAGGACAAAGTCCTGATGATTGATGCGCGGAATATCTACCGCAAAGTGACGCGTAAGGTTTTTGACTTCACTCTACAGCAGCAACAAAACTTAGCTTCGATCGTTTGGCTTTATCGCGGCCAACAAGAGCGCTTTTTAGAATTGGTTGAAAGCCACCAAGATTATTCCATTGAAGCGGCAGAAGATTCATTTGACCCAATAACCTATTATGGCGATGCGCTCTTCAAATTGGTCAATGACCTTCCTGAGAACGCAACGCTTGTTGCAAACGTCAAAAGCTATCAAAAACTAGCGAATGATTTTTCGGAAGGCGTGAAACGCACGCGCAAAGAATGGGAAGAATTGGACAGTGATAATGCGGGTCTCACGACGGCTTTGGCATTAATTGAATCCATGGCGGACAATGCCAAGCATTTGATGAAGGCGGGGAATGAGTGCCTTAAGGCCATCAATGCGCATTGCGACTCGCATGAGCTTAACAAAGGGCGGCTTAATCCGACCAAGGCTCTGGGGGCGCTTAAGGCCGATGTCGTGGAAATATTGAAACAAGTGTCTTATTTCCACCATCATGCAAATTGGCTGCAAAGCCGCTTTCCTAACGCGGAGCTTTGCGATGTCGAAGGCCTCGTGAAGTTGGTGGATCACACAGATTTAAAAGAAAATGACTGGAGCCTGACGCCGGGGCGCTATGTTGGCGTGGCCGCTAAAATCGAAGATGAAGACTTCGATTTTGAAGAGGCAATGACCGAGATTCATAGAGAGATTGAAGAGTTGAATGCGGAGGCAGCGACACTTGCGGCGACTATTAAAAGTAATTTTGAAGATTTAATTTTATGAGTTGGTCAGAACAAACACTTGGTGAATTGATGGATGAAGAGGGTGGGTTAATTCAAACTGGCCCTTTCGGTTCACAGCTCAAACAAAGTGAATACCAAGAATTTGGCATTCCAGTAATCATGCCGACTAATATTCATGATGGTCAAATCGACCAAACTAATATTGCCCGAATTTCAGATATAAAATCTAACCAACTGTCTAGGCATCATGTTAGGGCGCATACTATCGTGCTTCCTAGGCGAGGAGAGATTTCAAAAAGAGCCTATATAAGACCTGAACAAGAAGGGTGGTTGTGTGGAACTGGCTGTTTAAAAATTGAACCGCAAGGCATTAAAATACACCCAAGATTTCTTTACTACTTCATGGATACGCCTAACGCCATTGATTGGCTGCTTAAAAACGCTGTTGGTTCAACAATGTTAAATTTAAGTGCAAAAATTCTAAATCGTTTTCCCGTTAAATACCCTGAGATTGAGGAGCAAAAACACATAGCCTCCATCCTCTCAGCCTATGACGACCTGATTGAGAATAATCAGCGGCGAATTTCTTTGTTGGAGGAGTCGGCGCGTTTGCTCTATCGCGAATGGTTTGTGCATCTCCGATTCCCCGGATATGCGACCACAAAGATTATTGATGGTGTGCCTGAAGGGTGGAGAAAACAGACACTTGGCGACGTGGTTACCACTAACCCTGAGAGTTATAAAAAAGGTAAATTACCAGACACCATCAATTACATTGATATTTCTTCCGTGAGCACAGGACAGATAAATTATAAAACTGAGATGTCTGGTTTAGAAGCACCGGGTCGAGCGCGACGAATTGCAAAGCATGGAGATGTAATCTGGTCAAACGTGAGGCCAAACCTCAGAGCGTATAGCATGGTCTTAAAGCCTCATGAGAGGGATGTTTTTTCGACTGGCTTTACAGTGTTGAGGGCAAAAGAAATCTCTCATTACTTCTTATATTTTCATGCGACATCGGATCAATTTGTTGAATACCTTATAAACTATGCCACTGGGACGAGCTATCCAGCTGTTCGACCTGAGGATTTTGAGCGTGCAGATGTGTTGCTCCCATCGGATAAGCTATCCGAGAGCTTTGATAATTTTTGTTCGCCAATCTTCGATCAAATATCTGCATTGAGTAACGAGAATGACTTTTTAAGCAAAGCCCGCGATCACCTCTTACCGCGTCTGATGGATGGAAGGGTGGAAGTATGAGCTACAACGAAGACAATCTGACCCAGAAGACCATGTCCGATTACATGGAGAAGACACTCGGTTGGGAGAATGTCTTTGCTTTTAATACTGAAACCTTTGGAGTTGATGGCACATTAGGGCGTAAGTCTGACCGTGAGATTGTTCTAACTCGCTATTTACGCCAAGCCCTTGTGAAGTTTAACCCTAAGTTCCCCGATGTGGTCTACGACAAAGCGATTACGCAAGTCATAGATACACTCGGTTTCCAATCCATCGTCCAGACCAACCGCGAGAAATACAATCTGATCCGCGACGGCATTTTGGTCAGTCACCGTGAAAAAGGCGAGACCAAGAAAATACGGCTACGCGTTTTTGATTTTGATGACGCTGAGAACAATCACTTCCTTTGCGTGCGGGAGCTATGGGTGCGCGGCACGGCGCATAGAAGGCGGCCTGACATCATCGGCTATGTCAACGGATTGCCGCTCTTATTTGTAGAGTGCAAACGCCCCGATAAATCACTTCGCCGCGCCTATAATGACAATATATCCGATTACAAAGATACCATTCCGCACGCCTTCAATTTCAACGCCATGGTTATGTTATCCAATGGGATTGAAGGCAAGATTGGTTCTATCACCGCTAAGTACGAGCATTATAGCGATTGGAAGCGCCTGAAAGAAAATGACAAAGGTATGGTGCAGATGGAGCAACTCCTAAAGGGGGTATGCGACAAAGCCAATTTCATGGACATCTTCGAGAACTTTGTTCTCTTTGATGATAGCGGAACAAGCCTTGCCAAGATTGTAGCAAGAAACCATCAATATCTAGGTGTTAATAAGGCATTGGAGGCCGTGCGCAACCGCGAGGCACGAGACGGGAAACTAGGTGTGTTCTGGCATACGCAAGGTTCAGGCAAGTCCTATTCAATGGCCTTCTTTGCGCAAAAGGTACGCCGCAAAATTGGCGGTGATTTCACCTTCCTATTGCTGACAGACCGCACAGACTTGGACAGTCAAATCTATAAAACCTTCGCCGGTGTTGGGCTTGCCAATAATGACAAAGAAAAATGCCGTGCCGATAGTGGCGACGAGCTGAAGACGCTTCTATCCGAACATAAAGCCTTCGTGTTCACGCTTATCCAAAAATTCAATCAAGAGATTGAAGAGGGTGAGGCCTACTCCACGCGCAAGAACATCATCGTCATGACAGATGAAGCGCACCGAACGCAATATGGACAGCTTGCTTTAAACATGCGCAACGCGTTGCCCTATGCCAACTTCATGGGCTTTACCGGAACGCCTTTATTCAAAGACGATGAAATGACGAAGCGCATCTTTGGTGGCTATGTCTCCACCTATGGCTTCCAGCGGGCCATTGAAGATAATGCGACTTTGCCGCTTTACTATGACGCACGCGGCGACAAACTTGGCGTATCAGGCGATGGACTGAATGAAAAACTCGCCAAGGCCATCGAAGAGGCGGACATTGAAGATGCGGACGTCGCCGCGAAGCTCGAAGATGAGCTAAAGCGCGAGTACCATGTGGTGACAGCAGAGAAGCGCCTTCGCCATATCGCCAAAGACTTTGCCCATCATTTCTCAACCAACTGGGAGACTGGCAAATCCATGTATGTCGCGATTGATAAAATCACGGCAGTGCGAATGCACGGATTCATCGCCGAATATTGGCAAGACGAGATCAAAGCCCGCGTAGCGGATTTGAAAAACGCGGTTGATGAGCAAGACCTCACATTGCGACAGCGACAACTTGATTGGATGCGCGAGACCGAAATGGCGGTAGTCGTGAGTGACGAACAAGGCGAAGTCGATAAATTCCGCAAATGGGACTTGGATATTGTTCCGCACCGCAAACGCATGAAAGATGGCTTTACCTTATCCGATGGCAAGCGCGTCGATGTGGAAACCGCCTTCAAACGTGAAGATCATCCTTTGCGTATTGTAATCGTCTGCGCCATGTGGCTGACAGGCTTTGACGTGCCTTCACTCTCTACCCTGTACCTAGACAAGCCATTGCAGGCGCACACCTTGATGCAAGCCATTGCCCGCGCCAACCGCGTGAAGGAAGGCAAGAACAACGGGCTTATCGTTGATTATTGCGGTATCCTTAAAAACCTACGCAAAGCCCTTGCGACATTCGCAGGCCATACAGGAACCGATACCCCAGAGGGGGGAGGCGAAGAAACCGATCCACTCCACCCCGAAGAAGAGCTGCTTGAAGAACTAGCAGGGGCAATCAAGATTGTAGAAGAAGAATTGGCAAAAAATGGCTTCAACTTAAGTGACCTTCACGCCGCAGAAGGCTTTGCAAAAAATGCCGCGCTCGTCGCCGCAAAGGAAGCCATCAATATCAGTGATGAAACCCGCAAAATGTTCGAAATCGCCGCGCGTGCCGTTTTCCGAAAATACAAGGCCTGCCTGACCTTCAAAGGGGTTTTCGCCTTCAAGGATGACTATGATGCCATACGCTTCGTTTACAACATCTTGGAGGAAGACCGCGTAAAGGCCGATACCTCAGCCATCATACGAAAATTAAATGAGATTGTGAGCGAAGCCATCACCGTCAAACAAGTGGACGAGACGGAACGGGTGTTTGACATGTCAAAAATCAACTTTGATCTTCTTCGCAAGGAATTTGAGGCCAGCCCTAATAAAAACTCGGATGTCCAAGACCTGCGCGGCGTAATTGAAAAACGCCTCAATAAAATGCTCATGGAAAACCCAATCCGAACAGATTTCCAGCAACGCTTTGCGGAAATCATTTCAGAATATAACCTTGAGAAAGATAAAAACACGATTGAACAAACTTTCGAAGCCTTAATGCGCCTCACCGCAGAAATGCAGGAAGAGGAGCTGGCATACGCCGCAGAGGGATTTGAAAACCAAGAGCAGAAAACAGTCTATGACATGCTGATTAAGCCGGAGCTTTCAAAGTCAGACATCAAGAAAATCAAAGCGACTTCCGTCGGACTTTTGCAGCAAATTGAAAAACAATTGAAAAACGTCCAAGGCATTTTCACTAAAGAAAGCACGCGTGACGGCTTTCGTCAGAACATCTATGATTATTTATATAGCGACGCCACAGGTCTACCAGCCAGCAGCTATGATGAAGAGGAGTTATCGCTCGTGACGGACAGCCTTATGATGTTCTTTGCGAATAAGGGTGCACAATCTCAGTCTTTTAGTCAGCACTCTCAATATGGCTGAGCCTACACAACATTACATCAAACGTATGTTGAGAGACGATCAGCAAAACCTCTCTCAAGACGAGTTGCTCACTGGTGCCAAAATCACATTAGTGCTAGCTGAACCGGGAGGAGGAAAAACCGCCCTTCTTGATGATTTGGCTTATTCTTTGAATACTGAGCGAATTAAAGCAAGTTTATTTCTTCACAAGACAAAATTCAAAAATGCGAAAACCCTAATCATTGATGGGCTAGATGAGGTCGCAAAAATAGATCTTTCGGCAATTGATGCGATAATAATGAAAGCGGCCGAGTTGGAGCCTGACAAAGTAATATTTGCCAGTCGTGCTGCCCAGTGGGAGCAAGCTAGAACCAAAACAATCGAATCTGCCTTCAGTGAAGCTCCAAGAGTCGCATACTTGTATGAGCTATCGGAAGCAGAGCAAAAGGAATTGTTTGCTAGCTATAAGCCTAAGGAAAGCTTTGACGATTTTAAATCAAGCTTAGATACTTTGAATCTCTCTGGATTACTCGGAAATCCGCAGATGTTAAAAATATTCGCCGACGCCTATGTGCGAAATGGCGGAAAATTCTCAACAAAAGACCAAGTCTTTAGAGACGCGATTGAGCAATTGGCCTCGGAGAACAATGAAGGTCATTCCAAAAAAGATAGGCCCCCATCAGCGACGATAGCTCTCGAAGGTGATGAGATATTTTGCAAAGTTCTATTGAGCGGTAGTACAGGCATCGCCACGACGGAAGCCGCGAGTGACCAATCTTTTCCCTATGTAAGAAGCATCTTAGCTTCTGGTAGTGCAAATGAGGCTTATGCCCCTCTTACGGGGCTGTTTAAGCCTTCAGACGCTCCCGACCAACATGAGCCAATTCACAGAATTATTGCGGAATATTCAGCGGCACGCTACTTGGTAAGGCGTATTCAAGACCAAAGTGACCGATTAACGCTAAAGCGCATATTGGCAGTGATAGCGCCTAATAATGTACCAAGAACAGAACTTAGAGGCTTAATTTCATGGATGGCCACTCAGGGCAGTGACGATATAGCAAAAGCTATTATAGACATCGATCCTTATGCAGTAATATCCGATGGAGACCCCTCTTTGTTGAGCGCGACATCGAAAATAAGCCTATTGAAAGCGCTGATAGACTATGCTGAAAAAGACCCTTATTTTCGTGGCTCCGAGGGATGGCGCACCTTTAGCGTAGACGGCTTTTTCACTCCTGACGTAGTTGAAGCGACAAAAGAACTTTTGGCTGATAACTCGATCAATCCAAATCTTCGTGAGTTAATTCTTGAATTGATTAAAAATTCACCGGCTACATCTTGTCTTAGAGCAGAGATATTATCACTGGCTTTGGATGCTGGATCAAAAGAGGGAATAAGGGCTAGAGCCTTAGAAGCTCTCCAAGAGTTAAATGATTTTGATTGGATAAGTGCGTTTGATGGTCTTGTAGTTGAGAACAGTAGTTTGTCCCTCAAGTTGGCCGCTTCGCTTATTATTCATTATGGCGTCGAAAATCTCGATGCCGACAAGCTCTTAAATATTATCGAATCATTGATTACAGCTTACTATCCCAGTCAAACTAAGTCAGGTAGGCGGCGCTCCACAAAGATCGGGGCAAAGTATTTTATAACGCGCTTAATACGGTTATTAGATAGGCCGACCACTATATTTTTACTGGATTCGCTGAGTAAAAGTCTCTCATGTGTCTGCGCTCCGAAGAGGCAGTATGAGTGTCATTGCCGTGATGGAAAAAGCAAAATGATTGGCCGCCTCATGGACAATTTGTTCAAAGAGGGCGATGAACTGCCAACGGCTGAGCAAATATATGCTTGGACGAAGAACTTGAAATTTCAAAACTCCGGCGGCGTGAGCGACAGTGCCAGCGTGCAGGCATTGCATAATAACGACGATTTGCGACAGGCCGTTCAACGCTTAATATTTGGTCACTTGACTGACCCGCAAACGATTCAGGATACGCAGTTCGATCTCCATATGAATTACGGGCATGCTGGTGTCAGTTTTAGGAGCGGCGATTTCAGGGCAATTTCCGACTTTGCCTTTGAAACTGATAATGTGGCCCTTTGGGAGAAGTTCATAGCGCAGCACAGATTCTATGAAAAAAAGAGCTTCGAAAATCCCCATCGCACACACATGCGCAAACAGGCGCTAAATAAGGCAGAATTTGGTAAAGTCTGGGCTAAGCACAACCGTGCAAGCAAGGAAAACTATATAAAAGATGGCTTTAAAAGCAGCTATGCCGCGAAGAAACACCGTAAACGGCGGGCGGCTGTCAAAACAGATAATCAACAGCATTTCGATGATAATATTGAGCTGATATCTCAAGGCCGCCATTTTGGATGGCTTAAGATTTTCGCCGAAGGTTATTTAGCAAGTGACCTCCGACACTTTCCAGAAATGGTCGACTCTGATTTACCCGCAAATGCGCTTCTTAATTGTTTTGATTTCATAGAACCAGATCTTCCGAGTTTGACTGAAATCAGCAAAAGCAATGGAACATACCATACTGTAATCGTCGCTCATGCAGCCTGTTACGTTCATTTCAGAAAGTTTGGTCACCTAAATGGCATTAGCAGAGAGATTTTAACTGCGGTAAAAACCGAAGCTATGCTCAGTAATGAGGATGATAGCGACGCGTTCAACGCGGAAATTAGCAAGAAAGTTTTTGGCACCCCACAAGATGCCGAAGATTTCATTAGAACGATGGTAGAACCACAACTTGAAGACTCGAACAGACCACATACGAATGTCGGGTGGTTAGAGTATCAACCGGAGTTCAGCCATCTACAGGAATCATTGGCTATTGAATGGCTTGAACGTTTTCCTGAAATGCATTTACAGCCAACTAATACACTTTTTAAATTGGCGGCGGAAAAAAGCCATGGTTCCCGCTTGAAAGCATTAATCGATAGCCAGGTGCAGCGTCTAAGTAAGCCTCCATCTGACCCTAATGAAATCGAAGAATTCGAGAAAGCACGCGATTATTGGAATCTTCGGAAATTCTTTTTCTTCGATGAATGCGATGATGCAACAATATCATGGCTAAAGGAAAATAAAGAACGTCTCTTGGAAATAGACTCCATTGTGGGGCGCGTACACAATGATGACGGCGCAAATTGGAAGACGTTAACTCCACAAAAGATAGGAATGATTTTAGACATTTTTGTAGATAAGTGGCCGAAAGTTACGTTGCCAAACTCTTGGGGGACTGGTGACCCACCCGAGCAAACGGCCTATCGTTTTCTCTCTGACCTTTGCTGGCGAATAGATAAAGGCGATGCTGATGCAGCGCTGGCCGTAATTGAAGCGTTATTGTCTGACGATAGGTTCTTAGACTTCACTGATGCCCTAAAATCTAAAAAAGTTGATGTACTGAAAGCGCTAGCATTAAAGAATTTCTCCCCTCCATCACCACAGACCCTTGTGGATATGTTGGACAATCAGCAGATTGCCTCAGTTGAAGATATGCGCGCTTTATTGCTGGAATTATTGGAGCAAACACAACGCTGGATAAGCGGTGCTGAAACAAACCCAGAAACATACTTTTATGACAAACAAAAAAATGGTGATCTTGTGCGGGTAGATGAAAACACTGCCACTAAAGTCATCGCTGATAGATTGCAGTCAAGATGTGAAGCTTTGGGTTTATCCGTAACCATTGAACATCATCTTCATGACGATAAACGGTCGGACTTTACACTTCGAACAAACATTCAAGGAACTGAATATTTACTTGTTACAGAGGTAAAAGGGCAGTGGCACAAGGAGCTTTATACTGCAGCGGCGACGCAATTATCCGAGCGCTATATGGGGCACCCCAATGCTGCCGATCAAGGCGTATATATTGCGTTATGGTTTGGTAGCGAATACCCAGTGGCAAACAAATCACACGAAGTCACCTCTGCCGCTGAACTAAAGGCAAAGATAGAAGCTAACATGCCTGAAGAACTAAAAAGTAAGGTCGACGTATTCGTGCTAGACGTGTCGAAATGAGTTTAAGTCTATTCTATCAAAGCGGCGGTATATAGAGGGAAAAATATGAGAGAAAGCAAATATACGCCACTTCAGAGACATCTTACGAACCTGCCGGATCGACGGTGGAACGCGTCTTTTGATGAAATTGAGCAAATACTTGGCTTCACACTCCCAGCGACTGCATCTAGCCACCCCGAATGGTGGGGCAATGAAGACCCTCAATTCACCAAGCATACACAGTGTAAAGCATGGATGAGCATCGGTTGGACGGTAAGTGACATAGACTTGGCCAGTAGAACCGTAAGGTTTCAGAAGGGGTAGGAGGCTGGGCAATGGCTCTACCTGAACCAAAGCTCCATACCGATAATAGGCTTTCCAAATATCCTAATTTGCACCGATAGGCGCTTAATGCGGCTTAGGAAGGTTAGAAGTGTATTGAATATCATGTCTTGTCCTTTTCATTCTGTTTAACGAAAAACACAACAACGTACGGATATGTGCTCTTGCACCCGAAGGGCTGAAACATAGAGAAAGAGGCTCACCTTGCCTGAGTGCGGTTCGGCGGTACTGTTTTTAAGAGACAGCGGAAAGAAAACGACCTGACAATAGTGTGTAGCTTATCAGTTTCTACAGCAATAAACCAAAATCCCTCAAACTGTCTGAAAGACACCTAATTAGGATCATGCGCTTAATGGCTTGCGCAGAGACTATAATTTAGCAATAACGTGAAAGGATATATGGCTAATTCGTTTACTCACACGTAACCATTTACGTCTAGCCATGATGCGAGATAGTGTTTAAGTTCGAATCGTTCCCCGCAAATGTTCGATCATGATGCAAAATTGGCCCCGAAAGGCCAAAAACTTACACACATTGTTACACACCGCACACATTAACACTATTTTTATTGTTATATTTCAATTGCTTATGAATTAAGTTGTCGGATTCAAAATCCCGTTCCTTTGGAGTGTCGGTTCGATTCCGACCACCCGTACCACTGGAGTTTCCATTTTTGTTGACTTATTTCGCTTTTTTGCAATGCATTTACAAAATGCATTGGCTTGAAACGACTATGCTATGTCAAAGCGTTGGTTGAACGTGCAGCACTTTGTGGTCACTGACTATTGCTAGGCACTTCATGTCTCCAGTTACAAATTTTTGTCGGTCTGAATTTGCATATGGGGAGCTAAAGGTAGCTGCCTTGTGATCTGTGTTTTTTAAAATATAAGGTGATTTTGGGTGGACGACGATGATAGCGTGTGCTTTTTGCTTTAAGGTCTTTGCATCATTCGGTGTGGCTTTGAAAAATAGTACGGAGTCTTTAATTCGGTTGTCTCTCGTAAAAGCATTCATGTTTGTGTCGAGGGTTAGGCCCTGAAAAATGCCAAACGACTCTTCTTCGTACACCGAAACATCTGTACTCGCGCCATAAGCATTGCCACCTTGGTAAGAATATGAACTTACTTGTTTTGCCTCCGAAATAAACCCTATGGGTTTTCCGTAAACGATCTCTTCGGAAGTGTATTGTTTATCCGCCAAGCTCGCTGAAACATTAAAAAGTTTGTCAAATGTTGTGCGTCCAAATGCATCTGAGTGGAAGTTTAGCGTTTGTAAATCTGCGTCGAATTTGATGTTTTCGGGGCTCAAGTCTATCCGCACAAACTGAGGTTCATCAAATTTATTCATTGCTTGCTTAAAGCGTTCCTTGAAGGCCTCAGATGTTTCATATTCATCTTTTTGAAAAATGGACTGGCTTAAATTATTAAACAGATCTGATAATTTCACTTCATTATAGTCGTTATTAAATAAAGTGTTGCATTCACTCGTTAAATCTATTTCTTTTTGGGTAAGTTCTTTTTGCCATTCAACTTTATCTTTTGCTTTTTTAACCTTTGCTTTTTTTGCCTCTACCATGTTTTGAGCTACAGACCCCGAGCACCCTAGTAATAGAATGCCTGCAAGAGTGACAACGGAAATAAAAGCTCTATTTATGATGGCGGCACCTATATGTTTGCGAAAATAAAATCGTTCAAACGATTGCTATCTGTATTTCATGATGAAATTTCTGTCAATGAAATGAGCCATTCTTACAGGCAGGGTTTGTTTTCAACAAAACGCGCCGCCTAACGGTCAACCCCTGTGCAAATTTGTCTCTGGTCATTTGGTGGCAGGCTGCCTATATGAGGCTCCATGAGTATTGATACACCGAATAAGCCGATTTTAGCGGCTGTGAAAGCCGTCCAGAAGCCGTCCCGCGAGGAAGCTATGGATGCTGTGCGAACTTTAATTGCTTGGGCTGGCGACGACCCTAGCCGCGAAGGGCTGGTTGATACGCCAAAGCGCGTCGTGAATGCCTATAGCGAATGGTTTCGTGGCTATGATTTGAACGCAGCCGATGAACTCTCCCGAGTCTTTGAAGACGTGTCCGGTTATGACGACATGGTTATTCTGCGCGAGATCGATGTGGAAAGTCATTGCGAACATCACATGGCACCGTTCCTCGGTACGGCGTTTGTGGCGTACCTACCCACTGACAAGGTCGTCGGGATTTCTAAACTCGTCAAAGTCGTCGAGATTTTCGCCAAACGTTTGCAAACCCAAGAGACGATGACCGCACAGATCGCGAATGCCATTGATGAGGCGCTTAAGCCGCGCGGCACGGCCATCATGATTGACGCTGTTCACCAATGTATGAGTACGCGCGGCGTGCATCACCCGAATGTTTCTACCATCACAACACAGTTCACAGGCGAGTTTAAAACCAACCCAGCCTTACAAGAGCGGTTCTTGCGATTGATCGGGAAAAACGGCTAGCATGGCTAAGAACAGGGCCAAGAAGGCGTCTAAAGGATCTGGAAAACCAGCGGCAGTCACTGTTGATATTGTTTCGGATATTGTTTGCCCGTGGTGCTGGCTTGGTTCACGTTACTTCCAAATGGCGGCGAAAAAGTCGCCTCATGCCGTACAGCTTACTTGGCGGCCTTATATGCTCGATCCGAATGTCCCAGAAGGGGGCGTGCCTTATTCAGAGTACATGAAAGCCAAGTTTGGCTCCGGCCCATCCGACAAATTCAAAGCGATGCGGCAGGCGCTCGAAGAGGCCGCGCCGGCGGCTGGTATTAATTTCCGTTTTGGCGATATGCCCATGCGCCCCAATACGCTCGACGCGCACCGTTTAATGCGCTGGGCTGGCGGACAAGGTCTCGGCACGCAGGCGGCGGAAGCTCTGTTTAAAGCCTTTTTTGATGACCTTAAAGACGTCGGCGACAAAGCCGTGCTCGCAGATATTGCAGGCGAGATCGGTCTGGACAAAGCGCTGACAGCGGGATTGCTCGCGGGTGACGATGATAAGAAAACCGTCATGGAAGAAATCACGTTTTTCCAAAACCTCGGCGTAAGCGGCGTGCCGTGCTTTATTTACGGTGGCCAGTTCGCCGTACAGGGCGCACAGCCTCCCGAAACACATCTTGCCGCGATTGAAAAAGCCGCTAGTCTACCAGCAGAATAAATTAGAATAAAACAGGATCTGTTCAATGACCTTATTTCAAATTGTTGCGCTCTATGTCGCGATTAATCTCATACTCTTGGTGATTTTGACGATCCGTGTCGGGCAGAAACGAGTCTCCGGGAAAGTGAGTCTAGGCGACGGCGGTGATGCAGGTTTATTGGCGCGTGTACGGACACATGGGAATTTCACAGAAAATGCGCCTTATGCGTTAATTGGATTGTTTGCGCTGGCAATGCTCAGCGCATCGTCGGTTATGCTTCATGTTTTCGGCGTGGCCTTCACGCTTGGCCGTATTGCTCATGCTCACGGCATGGCGCAGGTTGGCGCTAACGGTAAAGGCCGCATGATTGGCGCTCTACTCTCGATGCTAACCTTCCTTGGAATGGCCGGCTGTCTCCTCTATAAAATCTTTGCCGGTTAATGGCGGCCCTTGATGCGCCCATAGCGCCCGAGGCTTTAGCCCCTGCGCTTAAACGGCTATTATCCAAAGCGAAACATTTCGGCGCAGATAGCGCCGATGCGATAGCCACACATGGCCGTTCCTTGAGCGTTTCCGTGCGCGAAGGCGCGCTCGAAGATGTCGACAATAGCGAAGGCAAGGATGTCGGTCTCCGCGTAATGGTCGGCGGTCGGCAAGCCTGCGTTTCCAGTTCTGACTTTTCGGATAAGTCGCTAGACGCTCTCGCTGAGCGTGCTGTGGACATGGCGAAACTCGCGCCCAAGGATCCTTATTGCGGGCTTGCTCCGAAAGAGCTTTTGAGCACGGACGCGAGAGACTTAGAGCTTTTCGATCCAGTTCTTATGACTCCCGAACAACTTAAAATCCGAGCGCTTGCCGTCGAGAAAGCCACTCTGTCTGTGCCAGGCGTTGCGCAAGCGGAAGGGTCTAGCGCAAGCTGGTCGACTTCTGGTGTTTACTTTATGACAAGCCACGGCTTTGAAAGCGGAGTCCGTACCTCACGCCATGATTTGGGCAGTATGGCGATCGCCACAGAAGGCGACGATATGGAACGCGACGCCGAATATCACGGCGCGCGCTGGTTTGAAGATTTAAGAGACGCGGAAACCATCGGCACAAAAGCGGGCCAGAGGGCCATTGCCCGTTTGGGCTCAGTGCAAATGAAATCTATGCAGTGCCCGATTATGTTTGATCGCCGCGTAGCCGGAAGCTTTGTCTCCGCGCTTGTCGGCGCGATAAACGGCGCGGCTATTGCCCGCGGTATTTCCTTCTTAAAGGACGAGCTTGGAAAGCCCGTCTTTGCGCCTGGTATTCATATTATTGATGATCCGCACAGGCTGCGGGGCTATGGCTCGCGTCCGTGGGATGGCGAGGGAGTTGCGACACAGAAACGAAACTTGATTGAGGACGGCAAGCTCACCACATGGCTTTTGAACTTGGGGGCGGCCAAACAGCTCGGCCTGTCAACGACGGGGCATGCGAACCGCGGCATTGGATCTCCGCCCGGTATCGGCGCGTCAAACGTCCATCTTGCGCCTGGCGAGCTTTCTCCAGAAGCGCTTATGTCTGGCGTTCAGCAGGGGCTATTTATTAGCGAGATGTTCGGCCCGTCACTCAACCATAATACGGGCGATTACAGTGTCGGCGTTGCAGGGTTTAAAATTGAGAACGGCGAAAAAACGTCGCCTGTGTCTGAAATCACCGTAGCGGGTAACTTGAAAGACATTTTCAAAACGCTTGTTCCGGCTAATGATTTGCAGTTCGATGGCTCGACAGTTTCGCCGTCAATTTTAGTAGAAAGCTTGGCGATTGCCGGGACCTAATACAGTGACTGACCTTTCGTCATATGCCGAAGACCGTGCTTTAATAGCCGAAGCGGTTCGCGCTGCGGGTGTCATAGCTCGCGACGCTTTTGTTGCCGGTGATTGCGCGGTTTGGGATAAGGTCGAAAACCACCCAGTCACGGACGCCGATATTGCGGTGAATGATTATTTACTGGAAACTTTATTGGCCGCTCGCCCGAGTTATGGTTGGCTTTCCGAAGAGACACAAGATGATTTCTCGCGCCATACGAAGCGACGCACATTTGTTGTTGACCCCATAGACGGAACCCGCGCTTTCATCGACAGAAAACCGAGTTTTGCTGTGTGCGTGGGTATTATAGAAAACGGTGTTGCCGTTTCGGCCGCGCTCTATAACCCTATGACGAACGAGCTGTATGAGGCGCATTTAGGCGGAGGGGCGCAGCTTAATGGCGCGCGAATTAAAGCGGGCGATAGAGAGAGTATCGATGGATGTTCTATGGTCGGCTACCCGCGCAAGTTTCGCCGCTTGGATTGGCCGGATATGAATGTCAGCGTCATTAATTCTATGGCGTATCGTATCGCGCTTGTTGCAAGCGGCGCGCGGGACGCGACCGTCTCGTTTACGCCTAAGTCCGATTGGGATTTGGCGGCGGCAGAACTCATAGCGCGCGAAGCTGGGGCCGTTATTACAAACCTTCGCGGCGAAATTTTTCGTTATGACCAAGAAGGTGTCACCGAATTTGGCGTGATTTGTGCTGGCCCGAAGCTCCATGCTTTGTTATTAGAGCGCGTAACACCTGTGATCGACAAGTTTGAAAAGAGCGAAAACAGGACAAAAGATTTTGGATTTATGGGAACCCGCATGACTGACCGCAAAGAAGATTCTGTACAGCTCCTCCATCTCGTGATTGGCGGAGAATTAATTGACCCGAATAAAACGACCTTTAAGAATTTGAAAGAGGTCGATTTCATTGGCGCCTTCGGCTCTTTTGCCGAAGCAAAAGCGGCTTGGAAGTCAGCAGCGCAGCGCACAGTTGATAATGCCCACATGCGTTATTTCGTGCTTCACGCTCATGAGCTGATCGATCCGGATAAAGACGGCGTCATTGGGTAGTTTTATCCTTCGTGGCCAAAGCCTCAAAAACAAATATATTGAATCTTAAAGGCCGTGACCGCGACCATGCTGCAAGGTTATGGCGGGGTTACATTTGGCCGCAAAAGGGACGACTTTTTGCGGCGGCAGCCTTTATGATCTTGTTGGCGGTGGCGACATCGGCTTATGCTTTACTTGTTAAGTACATTATCGACTCAGCGAATGCGATTGAAGGTAATGCCGGCGCTATTCAAAACGCTAAATCCTATGCGATAACCATCGTGCCTGTGCTTGTGGGTGTCACTGGGGTTTCGGGCATTGCGATGTACATGCAGCGGATTTTAGCCAATGCGTTGGCTTTGAACGTTGTGGCGCACTTGCAGAAACAAATGTTTGCCTCGGCTCATAGCGCTGATTTTGCGTTTTTCTCGCGGCAGCCTATCGGCAACTTGATCTCCAAATTCACTAATGATGTGACGGTGCTATCGAATGCTCTCATCCGAACAATTTCCAATCTTGTACGCGATAGCCTCACAGTCATATTTTTATTTGGAACCATGCTATATTTGAATTGGCAACTCACCGCGCTTATTCTTTTGGTCTACCCCGTTGCTGCGTTTCCCATTATTCAAATTTCGAAACGCCTGAGAGGCAATGCCAGTGAGGTCCAAGAACATATTGGTAAAATCACATCTGACCTGAAAGAAAGCTTTTCCGGCGCGAGAATGATTAAGGCCTACGGCCTTGAAAGCACAGAAACAAACCGTCTCGGGAAAACTTTTGACGAACGTATTCGGCTTTATCTTAAGCTTGTGACAGAACAGGCCCGTGTGGACCCGATACTCGAGATCTTTGGCGGACTTGCTATTGCCGGCGTGTTTGTTTTTGGCGTCTACCAAGTTACAGGCGGGCAGGCGACAGCGGGCGATATTGGCGGCATACTAACAGCTCTACTCGCCGCCAGCCCACGTATTCGCGCGCTCGGTACGCTCAATAATGTTGTGCAAGAAGGGCTGGCCTCTCTTGTGCGGGTTTTCGAAGTGATCGATGAACAGCCTGTTATTGTCGATGCCAAAAATTCTCGCGCTTTAGAAGACGTTCATGGCACGCTAAAACTTCAAAATGTATCCTTCACATATAGCGACGGAAGCAAAGCCCTAGATGCTGTTTCTATAAAGGCGGCAGCAGGCGAAACCATTGCTTTGGTCGGCGCGTCTGGCGGCGGCAAATCTACAATCATTAATTTGATACCGCGGCTTTATGATGTGAGCGAAGGCGAAATCTATCTGGACGGCACAGACATCAAAGACTTAACGCTCGCCTCTTTGCGAGGCAGCATGGCGCTTGTTTCGCAAGATGTGACACTCTTTGACGATACCGTCGCTAATAATATTGGCTTCGGGGATATTGCGTCTAGCCGCGCAGAGATCGAGGCTGCCGCCCGCGCGGCTGATGCCCATGACTTTATCATGCGGCTTCCGGATGGGTATGAAACGGTTCTTGGCGAAGACGGCGACAGCCTCTCTGGCGGACAAAAACAGCGCTTATCGATTGCGCGCGCGATCCTTCGAGATGCGCCTATCTTGCTCCTTGACGAGGCCACATCGGCTTTGGACGCGGAATCAGAGGCTAAGGTGCAGGCCGCACTGGAACGGCTCGCTAATGGCCGAACAACAATCGTCATCGCCCACCGCCTTTCGACGGTGCAAAAGGCTGATCGCATATATGTTCTAGAAAAGGGCCGCGTCATCGAAGAGGGCACACATAGCGCCCTCTCGAAAAAGCGCGGCGGAACCTACGCCAAGCTGCGGGATTTGCAGAGCTAATCTACCTTACGAAAAGAGTGACAGTTCGAAGTTTTGCGTAGATTGTGGCATAGGCGGCTTTGATATGCGCGGACGTCGTATGGATGCGAGTTGCACATGCGGATCCACCTTCGTGGTCACAGGCGCTTGTCGCCATGTAAAGATACGCGCAAGATCACTCCCCGCCGGACAGTACCAGCGTTTCACACTGGGATCCCACCGCGCGCCTAATCTTTTTGCAAAGTCACGGTCTTTATAAGCCACATCTAGGTAACGTTTTGCCATGTTTCATCTCCATTCCAAGAATAGAACATATCAAGAACATTTAGTGTTTGCAAGTTAATTTTACAGCGTTTGCGCCGTTTCCTCTCAAACGAATTGACGGTTACCGATAGCCTGACATCTCGTTTATACTAAAAATATATCTTATGACCGCCTAGTCGAGGTCTTAAAGTCCCCCGTTTTAGGGCCTAATGTAGGCAGTTTTCTTGGTGATTATAGGCCGCTAACAATTGTGGGGGGATAGTAATCATCACAGCTTTTGCGGTTCTGGCTTGTTATCACGTTTGAATTGTTTTTTTAAAGTCACTCATATATGCACGGGAATTCTCTATAAGAATCAACCTTCAAACGCACCGAGCCAATGACTTCTAGCATATGAAGTTGATTTGGCATCACGCTTCCGGGATGGCCGGGGTTGAGAGTTGTTACAGACATAGGTTCGAATACTCTGTAGCTCACACGTCTCTCGAGCACTCGAATAACACTCCACACACTCGAGGCGAGACGGTGTTTTCTTCTTAGCCCCTTCGGCAATGTGATTTCATTAAAAATTAGTGTCGTCCTGTAGGGCTGAGGCATGGGAGCGGGGACAGTGCCCCCCTCATTGTCCCATGTCGAAAGGGCTTGTTGCCGAATTTCAGATTTTTCCAAAATTGAATTTGTATTATTAGTCACAATGTCTCCTTTTGTTTTTGCGAGACGTCCGAATTGATAGGCTCGATACGTCGAATGCCAAGGGGAATTTTTGTCCAAATTTTTTCATGCAGAAAATAAAGAATAAGCTTTGTAAAGACCGCCAATCGAGAGCGCGGTCGCAAGGCTGCCCGTATAGAACCAAGCCAAGGCGATTGTATCGGTTGAGGCTATGATTCGCCATGTGGACGTTTTCATGAAGCTGCGGCGATGACCAATAATCCGTTTGCCGTCCACGTTATATACGCCCCAGGCGACCTTTGCCCAAGCGCGCTCATGGAAAGAATAAAATACCATTTTTGTCACGACTTCAGTAATCGCAATGAGGCCGGCCGTCTCTAGCGCTTCGGCCTTCTCTGGTTTCAGTCCAAGAAACGGCCCAATATAGCTAATCAGGGCGAAGGACAGAATGAAAGTATCAAGAGTCCCAAGCGTCCGCCATGAAATAGCTTTGGCTATAGATCTGCTGACTTTTACATCTGGGAGGCGGGCAAGGCCATGTTTTGGTGTAAACCTGCCAGAAGCTAGTTTCTCCGATGTTTTGAACATTAAATACTGCGCTATTTAAAGTGGTCAATGTCGACCTAATAGTACATGACGCGCCCCGCCAGTCAGGGGTGGAAATCAGGGGAGGCACATCGTAGGCCTAGAGCCTGCTAATAATTTTTTCTTTCCAGGAAGCCCCAAACGTTAACCAAGCGAGTGCGCCGACAATCAGCACCCAGCTGAAACACATCGCGGCAAATGGCCCCCAATTGGACGGGTCCTTTAAGGCAGACATTAGCGGGAAGATCAGCAAAAGAATTAAGCCGGTCGATATGCTGAAAAACTGAATGATTTTGTTAGCCCGCACTTCTTTGTTGTCATCGTCGTCATGCGTAGTTTTTAACTGTTCTCGTAGTTCTGAGACGTCAATGTCAAATGCTGCGGCCAGTGATTTCAATGAGTCTAGTCCCGCCCTGTGGGTGCGTTCTATTCTCTGAATTGTTCGAACGTTTAAACCGCTCGCTTGAGCCAAGTCCTCTTGAGACCAATGTTTATTAATTCTCATACTCTTAAGTGCCATTTTTCCATCCTACTTAAATATTCGAATTAAGATTAATCGATTTAATCCACGTCAGCAACGACAACGGCTTGACGATCACCCGACATTCACCCGACATTTTATGACCTTATGAGACATAAACTAATCGCGTATAATTTGATATTGACTAAGATGCCCATTAGTTTAATTCACATGTTTAATGCGCGGACGACCGCACGTTTTTAAACTATTCATAGGGACGACCCGATAATTTTACGGAGTTGTTATGTCTTGGTTTTTTCTAATTATTGCGAGTATGTTTGAGATTGCATGGGTTTACGCGCTGAAACGTGTGACAGATATATCTGACTTCTCGGCTATTTTCATAACCATCAGCTTGCTCCTACTTAGTATATTCTTTCTATCACTCGCCATACGTACTATTCCAATTAGCGTAGCATATGCTCTCTGGACAGGTATAGGCATCATTGGGGCGCTGACGATAGGTGTTATTCTTTATAATGAGCCATTTGACATTTTCCGCATAATTTGTGTTGCTTGTATATTGGTCGGCATCGTCGGTATTCATATTGCCGAACTTCGCAATTAATCCAATCATCAGGAGATTTGACTATGATGGGATCTACAAACCTTTCACACCTTTTAGCGTCCATGAGCCCGGATTTGCATGACGACACCTTTGTCTTCATGACTATAAAGCCTGATGCTCCCGTTCCAAATATTGGGGCTGTGATGCAATTAAATGAGGCAGAAGGTGTTTCGCTTATCGCGCCCTTGGGCAGAGCAAAAAAGGCGGGACTAGCTTATGAATTTCCTTGCCGAAGGATCACTTTAAATATTCATTCATCCCTTGAGGCCGTTGGGTTCTTAGCCGTTATAACCACTCATCTTGCAAAACTAAATGTCGGTGTAAATCCTGTGTCTGGATTCTATCATGACCACTTGTTTATTCCCGAAGACCGCGCCGATGATGTGATGGCCGCCTTGGCGGAACTCTCACAAAAATACCGCGATGACATAAAGGCAGAGGGTAACAAATAGAGAGGATGAAAACGCGGTGCAACGTGACGGAAGGCTGAGTCTTTTGAGAAAAGCTTTCCGCCTGAAGCGTATTTACCGCTACCCCGCCGCTATCGCCTGCATGAGAAGCCCGCAGAGCCATGCGCCATATGTGCCGAGGATGTAACCGAGTACGGCTAGCAAGACGCCGACTGGGGCGAGGGCGGGGTGAAACGCCGCCGCGAGGACAGGGGCCGAAGCTGCGCCGCCAATATTGGCTTTACTG
Organism: Alphaproteobacteria bacterium; assembly: GCA_051252005.1. Classification (GTDB taxonomy): domain Bacteria; phylum Pseudomonadota; class Alphaproteobacteria; order Caulobacterales; family Maricaulaceae; genus JACOMS01. The sequence goes on from JBPOEZ010000001.1 coordinate 133,869, forward strand.
CCGATAGCAAGGAAGAAATACGGCGCGCGGATGATATAGGCGACGATGACCAAAAGGACGATATGGATCACCATCCATATGCCGCCAACCAAAAAGAGGCCGGGATATTCTGCCATGGCTTTGATATCCATCTTCATACCGATGGTCGCTACGAGAACAAAGATAAAGATCGTGCCGATTTTGGACGCGCCCGCGCCCTCATAGCTGCGGAGTTTAGTGAAGGACAAAGCGACCCCGATAGCTGTCGAAATCACGATCAACCAAAAGAAACCGGAGGTCAGGCTAAACTTTGCAAGCCCAGGAGCGTTCTCTTGGATGTAAGGCGCAATGATATCGGAAAGGCCGTGCGCGATTGCGGTCGCGCCAAACCCGATACCGAGGATGATCATGAAGTCCGTGGTCGACGGCGTGCGAGTTATGGATAGGGAATAGTTTTCCATTTTTTCTTGGAGATGATCGACGGCGCTATTATCTGCGCGTAGAAACTTATTGATTTGCGCGCGCTTACCAATCCCGATCAAAAGGAACGCCATCCATATCTCGGCGACAATAACGTCTACTGTAATCATCACAGAATAGAGCGAATTAGACGGCTGGAATATTTCATACATCGCCGCTTGGTTCGCGCCGCCGCCAATCCAGCTTCCGGCAACTGTCGCCATGCCGCGCCAGACGGCTTCAGGGCCTGCGCCGCCGACAAGGTCAGGCGCAAACATAGAGGTAATGAGGATGGCGAGAGGGCCGCCGAGAATCACGCCTATTGAGCCTGTTAGGAACATAGCAATCGGTTTCCACCCAAGCCGCGCAATCTCGCGAAGGTCAACACTGAGCGTGAGCAGAACCAAACAGGCAGGCAGCAGATAACGTGAGGCGACAAAATAAAGATTAGAGTTTTCGCCGTCCACAATATTAAATGTGGTCAGGAGCGACGGCAGGAAATAACAGAGCAAAAGCATCGGCACGACGGCATAAAACTTTTTGAGCTTCGGGTTGCTACTATTTGAGGTTCTAAACACCACCGCCAAAATGAGCATGAGCAAACCAAATATGACCGCATCATTTGTAAATAGCGCGTGATGTTCTTCCATGATTTATTTCCCCTAAGCTTACCCCTTTTCGATAATCCACTATGATTGGCTTTGAAAGCTAAATTGTTTTATTTTTAAAGTCTAAGGGGCTTCGGCCATATTCTCCTGCTGATTTGTAATGTCAGTGACAAATTTGCAAAAAGTCGGTGACGCCGTACAGTAGTAAAGAATAAGGCGTCCTTAATTCGCGTGATTATTCAGAAGATTTAATTTGCGCTGGATTACCGATAAAAAAAAGCCCCGCCGAAAAGGCGGGGCCGTCGTTGAATGACAAGCGCCTCATTGCGCCTATTTTATATTAACGGCAAAACTTTGTTATCGACCCGTTGCTTAATCCTCTGCCCTTGAAGAATGCGATTATCTCAGCATCACAACGGCTCGTCGTTGGTACGTCTGCTCCGTAGTTATTGAAGGTTTGTCCTGCTTGGGAATTATCCGCACCGATTTGGAAGGCAAGCTGTGCATTGTAACGGCCTCCGTCTCTTGCAATGGGTTGGCTCTCGCCTAGAGAATATGGCGCGCCAGACTTGTAGGTTCCGTTCCAAGCTTTTTTGGTACCGTCAGTAGATACATAAGTGCCTGTGAAGCTTTTTAGGTCTTGTGAGAAAGTGAATTTGACATCACCTTTGAAGACGGGCCCCTGCCTATTATCCATTGTTCCCCATTTTCCTGTAAAAATGCGGCCCTTCTTATCAAGCGTGCCTTTGAGAAGCTTTTGTGAGTTCCCATAATAGCCGCCAACCCAATAGATAGGGCCAAAGGTCGAATCCCAAGCGGTGCTCAAGTCAGGCATACCGCCCGTTGTGGATGACTTGGCAGACGAGGTAGGCTTGTGGTAATAATCATAGGGGTTCCCAGGGTAGGTCGTTTTGAGTGCCACGTCATCTTTTGACTTATCGCTAAGGTCACAGCTTCGAGCGGCTTTATTATAATCAAAAGACTTACAAACAAAACCTGTAGCATTGTTACAGGCCTCTATACAGGCTTGAACTGTCCCGCTGATCTTCCCATTATTATGCCCAGAAATCGCAGCATTCGGCGTCTTTTGATACGTTTGCGCTTGTACCGCGCTCGCTAAAAACCATGACCCGCCAATAGTCGCAGCAAGTTTCACATAAGTCGAAAATTTCATAATAATCCCTTTTTCAAACAAACGACGCAGCTTTGCTTGATCAATGGAGGTAAAGATGTGCGCCCATCTTTATAATCTAGCCCTAACACTCATGGTCACTCAAAGAAAGTCGGCGATCACAAAAAAAGCCCCGCCCCTAGGATTAACCAAGGGCGAGGCTTCTTGCATAAATTTTATGCTAAGTTAGTGCGCGAGCACAGCCAGCAATAGAAGCGCAATGATGTTCGTGATTTTGATCATCGGGTTGACCGCTGGGCCAGCCGTATCTTTGTACGGGTCACCAACAGTATCGCCAGTAATAGAGGCTTTGTGGGCTTCACTGCCCTTGCCGCCGTGGTGGCCGTCTTCGATGTACTTCTTGGCATTATCCCAAGCTCCGCCGCCCGCTGTCATAGACAGAGCAACAAACAAGCCTGTGACGATCACGCCCATAAGCATCGCGCCGAGAGCGGACAGAGCATTGTCCGTACCAGCGACAAGCTGAATCGCGAAGAATAGAACGATTGGCGAAAGGATCGGAAGCAAGGACGGCTTGATCATTTCTTTAATCGCTGCGCCCGTAAGAAGATCAACGGCTTTCGCGTAATCAGGACGGCTTGTGCCCTTCATGATACCCGGATCCGCTTTGAACTGACGGCGAACTTCTTCAACAATCGAAGCGGCTGCGCGGCCAACAGATTGCATAGCCCACGCACCGAACAAGTATGGAAGCATACCGCCGATAAACAGACCCACAACAACGTAAGGGTTTGTCAGGCTAAAGTCCGCAACAGCGCCGGTGAGGGCGTTGCCTTCTTGGCCAGCAAAGAACTGAAGGTCTTGCGTAAAGGCTGCAAACAGAACCAGAGCGCCAAGACCTGCGGACCCAATGGCGTAGCCTTTGGTCACAGCTTTAGTGGTGTTACCCACAGCGTCGAGCATGTCTGTTGTGTTGCGAACTTCTGGCTCAAGTTCAGCCATTTCAGCAATGCCGCCCGCATTATCTGTCACAGGACCGAAAGCGTCGAGCGCAACGATCATACCGGCAACGCCGAGCATGGCGGTCACAGCAATCGCGATACCGAACAGACCCGCGAGGGAGTATGTCATGATGATACCGACAACAATGATGAGCGCCGGAACCGCTGTGGCTTCCATAGAAACCGCAAGGCCTTGGATCACGTTAGTGCCGTGTCCAGATTCGGACGCTTCTGCCACAGACTGCACAGGACGGTATTTTGTGCCTGTATAGTATTCTGTAATCATCACGATAAGACCCGTAATCACGAGTCCTACGACCGCGCAAAGGAAAAGGTCTTGCCCTGTGAATAACGTCGTCCCAGCGATGTCGCCAAAGCCGAATATTTTATAAATGACTGCGCCGATAGCGGCAACAGATAATACGCCCGTCACGATGAGGCCTTTATAAAGCGCGCCCATAACGTTCTCAGAGCCTTTGGAAAGCTTGACGAAATAAGTACCGATGATGGACGTCACGATACACACACCGCCAATAGCGAGCGGAAGCATCATGATATCGCGGCGAAGACCCGTAAGCGCGTCGCCTGCGAACAGGATAGCGCCGAGAACCATCGTCGCAGCCAATGTCACAACATAGGTCTCGAAAAGGTCAGCGGCCATACCGGCGCAATCGCCGACATTGTCGCCTACGTTATCAGCAATCGTGGCTGGGTTGCGTGGATCATCTTCCGGAATTCCCGCTTCAACTTTACCGACCAAATCACCGCCCACGTCAGCACCTTTAGTAAAGATACCGCCGCCAAGACGGGCAAACACAGAGATAAGAGACGCGCCAAGTGACAGAGCGATAAGCCCGTCAATAACATCACGCGAGTCGTAGTTCAGGTTCATCGCCTCAGTCAGAAGCCAGAAGAACCCAGCAATCGAAAGAAGCGCAAGACCTGCGACGAGCATACCCGTAATCGCGCCCGCTTTGAACGCGATGTTAAGACCCGCGCCAAGACTTTTGCGTGTCGCTTCGGTTGTCCGCACATTAGCTTGTACGGAGACAAGCATGCCGACATAACCAGCCGCGCCAGACAGAACCGCGCCGACAATGAAGCCAACAGGCGCTATCCAGTTTTTAAATAAGACGAACAAAAGGATCGCCACAACGACGCCGACAACGGCAATCATTTTGTATTGTTTATTAAGGTAAGCCCGCGCGCCTTCTTGGATGGCGCCTGCGATCTCGTTCATGCGTTCATTACCGGTTGAGGCCTTCATCAGGCTCGCGCGGGTAATCACCCCGTAGACTACAGCAAGCACGCCTGCCGCAATAATTAAGTATAGAGTCATAGTGTTTTCTCCCTCAGATTGGCTTTTCGCCATTTTATTATGAAGTTGGCCGCGCTCTATGATGGCGCGCTTCCCCTCGCGGTTAGTGAAGTTGGCCGTGTCCTCCCCTGTAATACAGGCTGACTCGCTTCCCCTCGCGGTTGATGCTCATGTTTTGACTGATATAAATGGCTAAATCAAGGAAAGAATCGGTCGGTCTATTTCCCGCATATAGGTGCTGTTTTTAATGCCTAAGCGGCTCAACTTACTCTTTCACAAACGTAATATAGATATAATAGAACGTCGAAATTCAATATTTAGATGAATAAAATGAGCGTATTACAGAAACTCGATAGCTGGTTTCCGAGGGGGGACATAGACGACATCGCCAGACAGCGCGGCCTTAAATGGCAAGTGCGTAACGGTGTCGGCGTGCAGCTTATGGAGAGTTTGGCCGTCGGCGCGTTTCTGACGGCCTACGCGCTACAGCTCGGAGCCTCAAACCTTGTCATTGGTTTGCTTGCCGCGATTCCCGCTCTGATGAATTTGGTTCAGCTGCCGACAGTATTCTTGGTCGACAAAGTACAAAACCGACGGGCGATTTCGTTTTTCTCGAGCTGTATCTCTCGGCCCGCTTTGCTGATAGCCGCCGCGGCCGCCTTTATGTCTCCGCCGGAACTGGGTATTAAATTCCTCATTGCAGGATACGTTATTCGATATGCGGCGGGAGCCATTAATACGTGCGCGTGGAATAGCTGGATGCGGGATTTAATTCCCGCCCAAACTCGGGGGCGGTTTAATGCGAAACGCCTCGCGTGGATGACCGCCTTTGGTATGCTTGCGACTTTGGGCGGCGGACTTCTCATGGATGCGTGGCCCGATTTTACGGCGCTGCCTAAATCTTATGGCTTTGCTTTCTTGATTTTTGTTGCATTTTTATGCGGCACGGCCTCCATGATGACGTTGTTTAAAATTCCTGAAAACCCGATGAAAATAACGCCTGAAACCAAAGTCACAGCGGCGTCTCTTTTGTTGCCGCTCAAGGACAAGAACTACCGCTCCCTCATTACCTTCTTGTTTATCTGGAATTTTGCCGTTGGCCTCGCTACGCCGTTCTTCACTGTGCATATGCTGACGCGGCTTGATATTTCGTTGACGCTTGTGATGGTTCTGACAATGCTCAGCAGCCTCGCTAACATCGCGGTCTTGAGCGCATGGGGGCAGATCGCTGACCGGTTTAGCTATAAGACGGTTTTAGGATTTTCCGCGCCTCTCTTTTTGATGTGTATTTTTGCTTGGACATTTACGTCTGTGCAAGGGCCGCATAAATTCACCCTCATACTACTTTTCGCCATTCATATCCTGACAGGGGTCGCGACGGGCGGGGTCACATTGTCGACAAGTAACATTAATATGAAACTTGCCAAAGAACATCAAGCGAGCAGCTACATTGCGGTGGCGGCTGTAGCAGCCTCCTTAGCCGCTGGTCTTTCGCCAATTATTGGCGGGGCGTTTGCTGACGTCTTGGCTAATTATGAGGTCAAGGTTATGATCGATTGGACCTCTCCCACAAAGTCGATTAGCAAAACAGCGCTCGATCTGACCCATTGGGATTTCTATTTTATCATCGCCGCTGTGCTAGGAATGCTCTCACTACACTTTCTGGCTATCCTTCAAGAGGATGGCGATACGAAAGATGCACGGGTCGGACGCGAAATTTTGATGAGCCTTCGGAACGGATTATCCGATATGTCTTCAATTGGCGGCTCGCGGGATGCGCTGGACTTCTTGGCTATGGGAGGTCGCCTTCGCCAAAGAAAAAGTAGGGCAAAACCAGAAGGGAAAAAGCCGGTTGAGGGAAAACCTCAGAGAAAGCTAGCAATTAAGCCTGAGAAATAAAGAGGGTAGCCGCCTTACAACGAGCTCTGATCAGAGGGCATTTTACCTACCGACCAAGGATAAGGTTAGATTTATGCTTAGGGTTATCATAGCTGAGTCTTGCAAGGGCGTCTTTGATCTCTTGGCGGTCATCAAAATATTGCGCGTGTTTAAGCATGTCCCAAGCCGCTTTCTCAGGGTTTTTATTGATCTCTTTATAAGGCCACTCATCAATACGCCCCGCGTAAGCAGAAACAAAATCTACGGCGTCTTGAATGGACCCAGCCCCGGGCTCTGCTTTCGCGTAAAAATCCATATCAAGTTTGCGGGCAAAATAAGCCAGCCGTAAAAAGGCCTTAAGGTTGAAGCTGTGATAGACGAGGGATTGGGTTCTGACTTTTTCGTGCGGCATGAGGCCGCTTGGGTCTATTTGTTTCTCTGTTCGGTTATGCCCCCGCGTGACGACTTTTTTTGCGATGTCGCAGCGTCCGATAAACATGAGAACATGAGCGAGTTGCGCATCAAAAAACGTGCCGTGATTATTTTTACGCGCGCTTGCCTTCTTGCCAAAGTCTGACCGGATCATCCAGGCAGCATAATGGCCAAACCATGTGCGTAGCTCATCCGTAAACGCTTCGTCTATCATACCTACAGACTGCAATAAGAGCATGCTGTCCATAACATCCCAATAAATTCGGCCGTCAAGTATACCAAACTCGCGGCCATCGCTACGGCCCGGCGCGCCTTGAGCGTATTTTAAATGCGGGTTCATAGCGGTTTCTGTGTCCAGAAACCAAACCTGCACAAGGCGCTTGGCTTTTTCGGCGTAGGCCTCATCGCCTGTAAAGTAAGCGGCGAGGGACAAGGTCATCACGTCCCCCGTCATAAGCTGTGATCGCCGCCGATCAAAATCTTCTCCGCTCAGTTCCGGATTGCTATGCCCGTCCTTTCGGATGTAGGGCAAGCCATCTTTTGTCTTGGGGTTAGGCCAGAAATAGCGAGAGAGACTGACATAATCTTTCAGGTCGCCGCTCGGGCCGGGCTTTGTCTTGTCGGTCACAGTATAAGGTTTCTGCTCCAGCGCCTCATCGGCGTCTTCTAGGAGCCGGTCAAACGCAAGTTTATAAGGGGAACTTTCAACTGATATCTGAGACTTCACCGCGCCCAGCCGCCCTATGTCCCAATAAATTGGCGCGTCTAATATATCCGCAGGACAGCTCGTTTTTTGCGCGCTCGCGGGAATGGGTGCGCCAAACATAAGACTAAGCGCAATTATCCCTCCGCCTAGCTTTGGAAGGAAACCGCAGAAACGACTATGGCGGGACATCTTACCTCCGAAATTATTAAAACGTGTTTTATAGGAACCGTTACACGTCATATAGTCTTTCAAGATTGAAACTTTAGCAACTCAATCACGAGATAATACGGCTTAGAGAGTAAGCCGTATTCTTAGCCACTTCAAACTCTATCATAATGCAGGTTCTGAATTGGATTAGTGAGGGCAGGATACCCCAGAAATCCGAATTTTGCTCTGCCTGAGGATGCAACGAGGGGCAAAACATTCAAAACTAGCCCAAGATTTGTGCCAATACCGTCATGTGACTGTCAAGAACCTGTCATGGTTTGATTTTAGGCTGTTTTTTGTAGTCTATTGAATTCAGATATTGCGCATTGGCAATTTATAAGTTTTTAGCAGCAGACAGGTCTTTCCTGACTGGTGCTTTTCTTCGTTTAAGTCTTTGAATTTACTATGTTTTTATGCATGGCAGCGTTGCGACATTAGCGGTTCTGTTATTTTTACGGCTCTGTATAAAAAAATGGCAGCGAGGGTGTGACCTCGCCGCCGAACGCTCACAAAGCATAGATAGAAAGGCCCATCCAATGCTTAATAAACGCCCCAGCACTATGAGTTCCAAATTTCGCACCGTCAAGAAAATCGGCGTCTCACTTCTCGCAATTGCCGGCACCTGCACAGCAGCTATCGCCCCGAACGCATTTGCTGGAAGCACGTCTTTGGTTGATCAAACAATTACAGCTAAATTTCGCGTCTCAGACCTTAATGCCGAAAATGGCACACAAACAGTTTATGCTCAGCTTGAAAAGAAGGCGAAGCGCGCCTGTAGAGCCGACCAAACCACATTGAATTATACAGGCCAGAACATGGCAGCTTGCGTGACCGACCTAATGGATCAGTTCGTCGAAAGCGCTAACTTCAAAAGCCTTCTCGCCTATCATCAGTCTTTGCAAACGCCGGACGCGCCGCAAGAGCTCGCCGTTAGCGAACTCTAAGACTTAACCAACATTCGAATTTGGACGCTCCCCTGTCCAGATATTTAACTTCCCGGTCCTTGTGGCCGGGCTTTTTTTTGGAAATTTGCGGCGGTTATAGTCTCCGAACCTAACTCCATTTTTTTATATTTTCTCACTTTTTGCTAAGGCCGACTCTGTTATGGTCTGTCTATGGATCAGAGCGTAAAAAGCGGCCCGCTTTCAGGGTACACAGTTATCGAACTTGCGGGCATTGGCCCGGGGCCATATGCGGGGCAGCTTCTGTCCGATATGGGAGCCGACGTGATCATGGTGGAGCGGCCAAACGGCAATTTTACGGGACAAGGTATTCCGATGATTGATCGGCGCGGGAAGAAATCCATTGTGATTGATCTTCGCAAAGAGGGCGCAGCACATGTTCTCCTGAAACTCGTCAAATCCGCCGACATGCTCATCGAAGGCAACCGACCCGGCGTGACCGAACGGCTTGGCGTCGGGCCAGATGCATGCCATGCGGTGAACCCCAAGCTGGTTTACGGCCGCATGACAGGGTGGGGGCAGACCGGACCTTGGGCGCCAATGGCGGGGCATGATATCAATTATATTTCCGTCACTGGCGCGCTCGAAGCGATGGGGACAAATGGCCAGGCGCCGTTTCCGCCGCTAAATTTAGTCGGCGATTATGGCGGAGGCTCCATGTTTTTAATTATGGGTTTGCTCGCCGCGCTCCTCAAGGCAGAAAAAACAGGGCAGGGCGACGTCGTTGACGCCGCGATTGTAGACGGGACGAACTCGATGATGGGAATAGTCCATACGCTTTCCGGCCTAGGGCAGTGGCAAACAGGCCGTCAATCCAACCTTCTTGACGGAGCGATGCCATATTACCGCTGTTACAAAACAAGCGATGATAAATTTATGGCCATCGGCTGTATTGAACCGCAATTCTTTGCCATGATGCTGGCCATACTCAAAATTGATCCGGCAGAGTTCGGCGGGCAGAACGATCCGAAATGCCGTGCCGACCAGCACGAGAAACTGGAAGCTGCGTATCAAACTAAAACCCGCGATGAATGGGCGGCGCTCTTCGACGGGACTGATGCCTGCGTAACGCCTGTCCTGAATTACCAAGAAGCGGCGGAACATAAACATCATGCTGCGCGCGGTGCTTTGGTGAAAGACGGGCTTTTCCATCACCCTAAGACGGCCCCGAATTTTGAAACTTCGCCTTGCAGCGTAGACTATGCGCTGGCCGTTAAAGGGGCCGACACGAGAGAGCTTTTGGCCGCCGCAGGCCTAAGCGTAAACGACATCGAGGCTGCCATAGAGGCAGGGTTCGTTATGGCGGCGTCATAGGTAGTACCCCGCATATCCTGATTGCAGGAGCCGGAATCGGCGGTCTCGCTGCGGGGGCTTTGCTGTCCGGGGCCGGCTTTACGGTCGACATTTTTGAGCAAGCCGAGATCCTCACGGAAGTCGGTGCAGGGCTGCAGCTCAGCGCCAACGCTATGCAAGTTCTGGATAAAATGGGGCTTGCCGCAAAGATCGCGGCGCTCGCCTTTGAACCTGAAAACGCTGTAACGCGAGATTATAAAACGGGACAGGCGCAGCTTACGATGCCGCTTAAAGGCGCGCATAAAACGCGTTACCATCAACCCTATTATCATATCCACCGCGCCGATTTGCATGATGTATTGCGTCAGGCGGCCTTAGATCAGGGCGCAAATATTCACTTAGGACATGCGGTTCAAAGCCTATCGCAAACAGATAAAAAGGTTTCAATCCAGTGCAGAGATAAAACCTATAGCGGCGATATTGTGATCGGCGCAGACGGCATTCATTCGGCTGTGCGGGAAGCTTTGTTCGGCGCGCAGGCTCCGCGCTTTACGGGACAGACCGCTTGGCGGGGCCTCGTGAAAGCGTCCGATATCCATTCCGGCACAATCCCCCCTGACGCCAATGCTTGGCTTGGCCCGCGCCGTCATTTCGTGAGCTACTATGTGCGGGGCGGCGAATTAATTAATTTCGTCGCTGTCGAAGAACGCGATAACTGGACAGACGAAGGCTGGAACCATACGGGCAGTATAGACGACGTTAAACGCGCTTTCTCCGGCTGGGACCCTCGCATAAAAACGCTTTTAGGGGCCTGCGAAACTTGCCACCTTTGGGGTCTGTTTGACCGCGCGCCTCTGCTGAATTGGACAAAAGGCCATGCGGCTTTGCTCGGCGATGCCTGCCACCCCATGCTCCCCTTTATGGCGCAGGGCGCGGCGATGGCCCTCGAAGATGCGTCCGTCTTGGCCCAGACGCTAACCGCCAATCCAAACAACATAGAGACCGCGTTGCAGCGTTATGAAGCTTTGCGAAAACCGCGCGCTTCAAAAGTGCAAGCCATCTCGCGGAGTAATGCCAAACTCTTTCACCTCTCCGGCGCTGCGCGGGCGGTCAGGACAGCGAAGTTTAAAGCCGCCTCCCTCCTGCCGGCTCTCGCGCATGCCCGCTTTGACCCTATTTACGGCGTCGATGTTACCCAAATGAAAGTGTGATACGACTCGACCTCGAGGCGGCTTTCCGTCATCATAGCCGCCTATGGAACCCAGAAAAAAACCATCCGGCTTTCGCCGCGCCGCCATCCTCGCAGGCACCATGCTCTCTGGCGTGATGCTCTTGGGCGCGTCGTCAATGGGGATAAAAGGCGCAAAGCTTACACCCGGAGAAATCGGCCGCGTCGCCTCAATTGTTGACGGCGATACGCTATTTTTGGATAGCGGGTTAAAGGTGCGGCTGTCTGCGTCCCAAGCCCCGAAACTACCTTTGGGCCGAAAGGGATTTAAAGCTTGGCCGCTCGGGACCGAAGCTAAAAACGCGCTATTTAATTTAACCCATAATAAAACCGTGCAGCTATTTTACGGCGGCAAAGACCGCGACCGCTATGACCGCGCCCTCGCGCAAGTCTTCCTTATTGGCGAAGACGGAAAACCGGGCCTATGGCTCCAAGAAGACATGATCCGGCGCGGCCTCGCACGGGTCTATACTTGGCCCGATACATGGCAAGATTCTGAGAGGCTCTATACGGCGGAACGCGAAGCGCGCGCGGAAAAGCGGGGCATCTGGGATGACGAATTTTACGCCATAAGAGCGCCTGAACCGAACGCTCTCGCGCAGGACGTTGACAGCTTTCAGCTTGTCGAAGGCATCATTACTGCCGTCGCTGAAGTGCGCGGGCAGACTTACCTGAATTTCGGCTCAGACTACCGCACAGACTTCACCATTGTCATCGCCAGCAAAGACCGGAAACGGTTCAAAAAAGCGGGCCTCGATCCGCTATCGCTCGAAGGCGCACGGGTGCGCGTCCGCGGCTGGATAGAACTCATGAACGGCCCCATGATCTGGCTCGACCACCCAGAAAGATTAGAAGTTCTGGATTAAGATTTGTAAGCCCCCGTACCAACTTAGTAATCCCGCACGCAGTGAGGGGAGTGTTTCGCGGCTTTGGGAAGCGCGCGTGTTGTGAGGGGTAGATTACCTCCACAAGGGAGGTAATGACGTGGCTTGAGAGAGGGGGAGTAGCGCTTTGCTTACGTCTCGTCCGTATCGCGCTTATGCCCGTCTACGTGCCGTTTAGCTTTGGCGCTCGCGGTTTCGTCCGCTTGCTTTTGCGCTTTCGTACGTCCGAATTTTACACGGTTTTCTGCGGCTTGCGCGTCTTTGCGGGTGGCTTTGACGCGCTTTTTAGCCGTTCGGAAATTGATCGTGTTACCGCTCATGCGTTAGCGCGGGCTGATCATTAATTCGGGGCGGACGGCTTTGTCGAACTCTTCTTCTGTGACAAAGCCTAATTTCACCGCTTCTTCGCGCAGGGTTGTGCCGTTTTTATGGGCAGTCTTGGCGACTTTGGTGGCGTTGTCATAGCCGATCGTCGGCGCGAGCGCCGTGACGAGCATGAGCGAGCGGGACAAAAGATCGGCGATGCGGTCTTCGTTGGCGGTGATGCCGACGACGCATTTATCAGTAAAGGCGTTACAGGCGTCCGACAAAAGCTGGATCGATTGCATCATGTTATAGGCCATGACGGGCTTATAAACGTTGAGCTCGAAGTGGCCTTGAGAGCCCGCAATAGTGATCGTTGTCTGGTTGCCCATGACTTGCGTGCAGACCATGGTCATGGCTTCGCACTGTGTCGGGTTGACCTTGCCGGGCATGATAGAAGAGCCAGGCTCATTTTCCGGAAGGGAAATCTCGCCAAGGCCAGAGCGCGGGCCAGAGCCGAGAAAGCGGATGTCGTTGGCAATTTTAAGAAGCGAGGCCGCAACCGTGTTGAGCGCGCCGTGAGCCGAGACAAAGGCGTCATGGGCCGCGAGGGCTTCGAATTTGTTCGGCGCGGTTATAAACGGAAGGCGCGTGTAATTCGCCACTTCTGCGGCGAACATTTTCGCAAATTTCGGTTTAGCGTTCAGTCCAGTGCCAACGGCGGTGCCGCCTTGCGCGAGAGGGTAAAGCTCTTTCAAGCCCGCTTCGACCCGTTTAATGCCGTTTTCCATTTGCGCGGTATAGCCGGAGAATTCTTGGCCGAGCGTGACGGGCGTAGCGTCTTGGGTGTGAGTACGGCCGATCTTGATGATGTCTTTAAATTCTTGCGACTTATCATTGAGCGCATTGCGCAAGGTTTGCAAAGCGGGCAGGAGGCTGTGATGGATTTCCTCTGCGGCGGCAATGTGCATGGCGGTCGGGAAGGTGTCATTGGAAGATTGGCTTCTGTTGACATGGTCATTGGGATGGACGGGTTTTTTCGAGCCGATTTCGCCGCCGAGCATTTCAATCGCGCGGTTAGAGACGACTTCATTGGCGTTCATGTTTGACTGCGTGCCTGAGCCTGTTTGCCAGACGGATAGCGGGAAGTGATCGTTGAGCTTGCCTTCGGCGACTTCGGAGGCGGCTTTGACAATGGCGCTGGCTGTGTTGTCATCAAGGTTATCTAGCGCTTGATTGGTCACGGCGGCGGAGCGTTTGATGATGCCGAGCGCGCGGATGATGGCGGGGGACATGGTCTCTATGCCGATGGGGAAGTTTATCAGACTACGGGCGGTCTGCGCGCCGTAATATTTGTCAGCAGGAACTTTTAACGGGCCGAAGCTGTCCGTTTCAGTGCGGGTTTTACTCACGATGGAACTCCGTAAAAAAAAGAGAAATAAGAAAGGACATAATCGTTACGCTGACAACTAATATAATTCCCTGAGTTTTTAAAGTCTCAAGGGGCAATGTGCCAACTTTTAAATCCATATTGGAAAGGAACAACGGAACTAGCCCCAAAAGCTGGACAGACCCTATCACAAACATGGTTATTTTCCCAATTTTTGTTGTTGGGCTGATCCTAGCATACAGGAAACCATATCTACAAATGAAGTGTGTAGGCGCGCGCACTATTTCTTGCGGAAAGCGTCCAAGCTGACGACTTTGTCGGCTTTATCTTTTGCAGGCTCTTCCGGCGCGTCGGTTTTCTCGGCGCTCTTTTTGGCAGCTTTGCCTTTGCCGAGTTTTGGCTTTTTCGCAGGCTTAGCTGCGGGCTCGGCTTGCGGGGCGGCAGACGGGACGGGCTGCAAACGCGCGAGTGTCGGCGTATCCGTTTTTTCTAGCATTTCTTGCGGCGGCTCGAACTGGAGGGCAAAGCCTACGCTTGGATCGTGGAAGCGCGTGACAGCCGTGTACGGCACTTTTAGGTATTTCGGGACGCCGCCAAACTTGAGCGTAACTTCGAAACAATCATCATGGGCGGCAAGATCCCAGAACTGATGTTCTATGACAATCGTGATTTCTTCTGGGTATTTTTTGGCAAGACCGTCATCGACTTCTGCGCCCGGGAAGCGGGTGAGGAAGGTGATGTAAAAATGATGCGCGCCGGGCAGGCCGTCTTCGCGGATAACACGCCGAACGGCGTCGCGGACAACACTCCGTAGAGCGAGTTGCGTCATTTGTTCGTAATTCATCAGATCTTGGGCCATAACCTAGGATAAATCAAAGGGGGGCAGGGTCAACAGGCGTTTGGGGATATTCTCAAAGAAAATCATATGGGCTTTGCTTAGAAATTGGGCAGGTCGCCTAGGTTTGGACGATGAAAAGCCCGATGATGATAAACACAGCGCCGAGCGCGTATTTCAGCGTCAAAGTCTCGCCAAGCCAGAGCGCGGCCATAAGTGGGACGATCACAAATGTCAGCGCCATGAAGGAATAGGCATAGGCGAGCGGCACGGTTTTAAGGACGTAAATCCAGAGCAGTGTCGCGATGCCGTAAATGGCAAGGGCCAGAATAAAGACCGGATTATAAAGCACCGTGTAGAACGGATCACCGGAGCGGGCGAGGCGGTCCCCGGTGAGCTTGAACAGCACCTGACCCGAAGCAATCATGAGGGGTGTCAGCCCGAGCAGCGCCCAAATGGGAGCGGAAAGGCTTGGCGCGGAAAGGCCCATCATTCTGCAGCAAGCAGGGGTTGCTCGGCGGCGCTCGCCTCTTCGCAGTAGGTCTCAAAATAATAAATATCACGGCCGACGTCTTGGATGGCGTGGTGCTCAGGCACAGGGATCATCGCGCGTAAAAACGAATGGGTGTAAGGAAAGAAATTAAAGTGCGGATTAAATGTGTAGCGATATTCGCGCTCACGCGGGACAACAATAATGAGGCGCTTGGCCGTGATGCGCCGAAGCTCGGCGATAGCAGCGCGGTAATCAAGAACATGCTCGATGACATGGGTACAGATCACGGTGTCGAAGGCATTGTCTTCAAACGGAAGATCTTCGATTTTGGCGGCGACATAGTCGATGCCAGAAAGCGCGCCCGCATCATCAATGACGAAATCAACACCCGTGAAGTTTTTAACATCCGGCCGCGCGGATTTAATTTTATTTAAAAGGTACCCTGTGCCGCATCCGACATCACATAATGATGTGCCGACAATATCGCTGGTGATGCGCTCTATGCAGGCTTTGGAATTATCTGTGCCTTCATGCACGCGCGGATGCTTTTCATAGAGCGCGGCATACTCTTCTTCGGACAAGAAGGCTGCGCGTTCTCTAAAATTGGCTAGGTCGCCAATATGTTTGCCCCAAGCCAGGCCTGCGAAGGCTTTAAACGCGCGGGAGTCGCGGACGAAGGCCGGAAGAATATCTTCAAGAACAAAGCGGACGCGGTTAGTGGTTTCGCGGTTCATGGCTAGGCTCTTTTGCTGCGGGTACTGTCTGCGCGGTTTGTCGTTGTCGCGGGCTTGCCGCTGCGGCGGTCACGGAGCATAGGCGTGCCGGAAAGCGTTTGTTCACCGCGAGACGCAGGAATTGAGAGATAGAAAATACGTTTCTGTTCGGCGCGGCTACGGGCCAGCGAGTCGAGAATAATCCCGGCCGTAAACATCATCATGGAGCCCATCAAAAGCGTCATCGCCAGCATCCACGTTGGCATACGTTCAACAAGGCCCGTGGTGAAATACTCAGCCAGAACGGGAGTCATGAAGAAGACGCTTGCGCCCAAAAAAGCAAGCGCGATTAGGCTGTAAAAAGCGAACGGACGCGTTTCCTTCATCAGAGTGCCCATCATACGGAGAATCTTAAGGCCGTCTTTGAGGCTAGAAAGTTTGCTCTCTGAACCCTCTTCGCGCACGCCGTAAGCGCATTCAATCTCTGCAACAGGGAGGCGCAGCACGGAGGCATGGACGGACATTTCGGTTTCGATCTCAAAACCCGGGCTCTCCGCTGGAAAGCTCTTGGCGTAGCGGCGAGTAAAGGCGCGGTAACCTGAGAAAATATCCGTAAAGTCTTTGCCGAACAGCGCTTGGTACGTGATGTTGAAAATACGGTTGCCAAAGGCGTGGCCTTTGCGGCCTGCGTCAAGTTTCACGTCACGGCGCGTACCCACAACCATATCAAGACGGTCATCTATAAGCCGTTCGATTAATTCAGGCGCCGCTGCAGGGTCATAAGTGCCGTCGCCGTCAGCCATGAGGTAAATATCGGCGTCGATGTCGGAAAACATTTGCCGTACCACATTGCCTTTGCCTTGGCGGCGACTAGGCACGACGGTTGCGCCTGCACGAGCGGCCTGTTCGGAGGTGTTATCCGAGGAATTATTATCATAAACAAAGATCCGCGCGTTCGGCAGAACCTTGCGAAAATCAAGCACAACCTTTGCAATAGAGAGCCCTTCATTATAGCAAGGCAGTAGAACGGCGACGCTAAAGTCATGTTGTGTCATAGAAAATATCCCACAGTGTTTGACTTCACTTAACCTTAATGTGGTTAAGGTTAGGTTTCTGCGACGCGCTTTTCAGGTGACTTTACAAAATGACGGTTAAGATTTTTAAATTCCCGGAGACAACAGGGCGTCAAATCCTTTGGGTATGGGCGGTCGCCTTCGCCGCTTTGATCGTTAAGTCACTCATTATGGGGAGCTTTGGCAACATCGGTACGGATAGTGACGATATTATGCGGCTCGTCCAAGTCCGCGATCTTTATGCAGGGCAAAGCTGGTTCGATTTGACCCAAACGCGCATGGGGCCAGACGGCGGGACGCTTATGCATTGGTCGCGTTTGGCTGACTTGCCTGTTCTTATTCTGATCGCTTTTTTTGATTTATTTCTACCGTTAGCCACCGCAGAGGCTGCCGCCATAACGCTCTGGCCGCCGATTACGGCGGCGCTCGTTGTGTGGGGCGTTTTGGTCGGGGCAAAGCATATGGCGTCTAAAGCAATAGAAGGTAGACGCGGAATTATCTTCGCGGCGGTGTTGCTGCTTTTTTTCCTTATCCCGCATTACCGGTTTAGCCCCGGATCGATTGACCATCATAATTTACAGCTTGGCTTGCTCGCGATTGTCATAGGCTACGCAATGGACCCCGATATGCGCGCGCGTAGTTTCGCAATCTCAGGGACCTCTTTGGCTTTGTCGGTCGCTATCGGCGTCGAGGTGACAATTTTTGTCGCGATCATTTGCGGCTTCTTTGCGCTGAATTGGTTAAAGGCTGGCGCGGCCGCCGCGCGCGGGACAACCGCATTTGGATTGGCGTTCGCCGGAGCGCTCGCGCTTATTTTTGCGGCTACCATAGCCCCACAAAAATACGGCGTGGTCAGCTGCGATTCTTATTCCGTCACCACATTCGTTGCGGGCGCATTAGGCGGTCTGGGGCTTGCGCTGCTCGCGCGGTTCGGGTCGGAGAAACCTTTGTCTCACCGCGTTTTGGGTCTTACAGGCCTAGGCGTCATAAGCCTTTTGCTGCTTGTGAATATCGCTCCGCAATGCCTTTCCAATCCCCTAGACTCGCTTCCGGTTGAGGCGCGCTTGCTTTGGCTTGATCATGTGATCGAAGCACAGCCGCTCTTTGCTGACCGGACGAAATGGTTCAGCCTTGCCCCCTTTATTCTTGGGCCGTCCTGTTTGGCGCTCATTTTGGCGGCGCGGCAGGTTCACCGCAACAACCGTCTGACCTGTCACCTGGTCCTTGGCGTGCTGCTCTTAGTGTCTATCTTGATGAGCGTCTATCAGGTCAGATTCCACATCTTCGCGGGTCTGTTCGCGTTGTTTATCTTGCCGCAATGGATTGGCGGTATTTATGATCGTACGCGGGCGGTTTCTGAAAAGGACGTCACATATGTTTTCGCGCTAGCTGCTGCCATTCCTTTTGTCTGGGGGTTCCCCGGTCTGATGCTGACGCCTACAGACACGGAGACTGCGGCGAACACAGAGCAAGCTGCTCTGTGTTATTCGGATGATGTAATTGAGGCCATGAAGGCTTTGCCGCCAGGATTGTTTGCAGCAACCTCCAATGGTACATCGCCGATATTAAGTGAGACAAAGCACCGAGCGCTAAGCGGGAATTATCACCGCAACACAAAAGGCATCCTCGCCAATATACACATCCTGACGTCAACGCCGGATGATGCCTTAGAGCTTATCAGCAAAAATAAAGTTGAATATATTTATGTCTGCCGGACGACGGAAGAAACGAATGTGTTTAAAAATTATAAGCCAGACGGGCTTATAGCCGCGCTTTATGCGCGGCAAGTGCCGTATTACATGAAACCTATCGGCGAGGATCTCGAAGGCGGAGCGGTAACGCTTTACCGCGTAACCGCTCCCTAGAGAGTTCGAATTAACGCGTCATTGTCTCGGGCGTGACAACCGGATCGCAAATATCGCTCACCTGACGTCCGCTACCGTCTACATAGTAAACTTGCTCAGGCGATACTTCGCGGGTTTGTTCCTCTTTGCGCTGGATGGGCTCATAGGGAGGGTTTTCAATTTCTGTGATCGCAATGACGGTCTTCGTGACAGCGGGAATAACCACGCGGCGTAGAGCCGAAAGCGGCACGCATGTGTTCACGGGCTGCGCTATGATTGTAACGGGCTCTGGAATGGGCTCGGGCTCGGGGGCTGTCGCGCAGGCGGCAAGCGGGGTGATTAATCCGGCAAGAATCAGGTACTTAAAATGTGTCATGTGTGGCTCCTATGGGACGGTATATGGACTGACTATACGGTCAAATTGTGTCAAAACGGTATTATTTTTGTGTGTATAGCCTTTTACGGCTAACTATAGGGTTAACAAATAATTGCGCTGAGGTAATCTTACAGTCTGTTAATTGGCATATTTGCCGCGAAAATGACACATACACTTTATAGAGAGGCGTACGCGCCCGCCCGCAAAGGAAATACGATATAATGATAAGTTTTGCTCAGCTTCTAGTGCAGGCCTCAACGGGTCCTTCGTCCATTGGTGATTTTAGTTTTCTCGGCTTGTTTCTACAGGCGGACTGGGTTGTAAAATCCGTCATGCTTATCTTGCTCGCGGCGTCGCTTTGGTCTTGGGCTATTGCCATCGATAAATTCATCACGTTTCGATTGCTCAAACAGCGTGCGACGAAATTTGAAGACACATTCTGGTCAGGCCGCACGCTTGAAGATTTGGCGCAGGGTCTGGGCAGTGATGTCCGCGATCCTATGGCCCGCGTTTTTGCCGCCGCAATGCGCGAATGGGAAGAAAGCCGCACGCCCGCACAGTCGGGCCGCGCCGGAACCACTATTTTAGGCACTCAAGACCGCATTGATCGCGTAATGTCACTTGTTGTCAATCGCGAGCTTGCTAAGGCCGAGCGCGGCATGAGCGTCCTTGCCACCGTAGGTTCGGCCTCTGTATTTATCGGACTGTTTGGCACGGTCTGGGGGATTATGAATTCCTTCCGCGCCATTGCCGTTTCGCAAAATACCAATCTTTCCGTCGTTGCTCCTGGGATTGCCGAAGCATTGTTTGCGACCGCGCTAGGCTTGATCGCTGCGATTCCTGCGGTTATTTTCTATAATAAGTATTCATCTGATTTAGACCGTTATGCGGGCCGCCTCGAAGGCTATACGGACGAGCTTTCAGCTATTCTATCTCGTAAAATAAGCAAAGGGGTCTAGCCATGGCCATGCGCCTTGGAGGATCATCACGCGGGGGAGGACGAGGCCGCCGTTCACGCCGCCATGGCCTGAACGCAGAGATCAACGTAACACCGCTCGTCGATGTGATGTTGGTGCTTTTGATCGTGTTTATGATTGCTGCGCCGCTTCTTTCGGTGGGCGTGCCTGTCGAGCTTCCGAAAACGGACGCGAAATCTTTGCCGTCGCAAACTGAGCCGATCACCATAAGCGTTGACCAAAACGGGGCTGTCTATTTGCAAGACACAGAGGTTACCCTTGATGTGCTTGTCGAGCGTCTCGTGGCGATTGCGGGCAATGGCTATGAAGAGCGGATATATCTACGCGGCGACGCGGATAGTGATTACGGCGCAGTGATGAAAGTCATGGCGCGCGTCAATGCGGCTGGTTTCTCTAACCTCGGTCTGGTCACGGACCCTACCTCGAAATAGGGGGAGGCATGCCTCTAAAACTGAAAATTTTGACGAGCATATTGAGTTTGTTCGTGTTTGGGATTCCCATCGCGATGTTTTTCAGTGCTACGCTTTCGGATCAACCCGTGGTCACTGTAAAGTTGAATGAACATCCACAATGCGTGAAAGACAAAGACAAACCAATTTTTGTAGGGGTTCGATCGGATACGGAATATGTGGTGGACGGCGAAACATTTTCAAAGTCTGATATGTTCCTAGAGGTTCAAAAACAGGCTGATGGATGCTTTGCGGCGTCATTGATTTTATTGGGTACGGGTCACACCACGCAGGAATTCGTCCAAAATTTGCAGCAGGACTTTGTTGCGCGAGGCTACACAGCAACGATGACCTCCACGGTGACTAAAACGCGCGAGCAAAAATGAAAGCTGGGTGGCTCATATCTACGCTGTTTTCCAACATTGCCTTTCTCCGCGAATGTATCTTTATCGTGTTGGCTCGAGATGAGGCAAACCATAAGATTATTATGAAGCTCATGATCTGTTTGAATGTGGCGGGGCTCTCTCATCATGGTCTGATGACTAACGCAGTGTCGCCGTAATGCTGGGTGTCCGGGTCATTGCTATACTTCTTTCCTTAGCGGGTTTGGCCGTTATTTTCGTTTATGTGGTCGGCATAGCGCTATTTATCTTTACGCCTGATCCTAAACTTAGTGTGCCTGAATTTAGGCAACATCATTCTGCGCTGGTGCCTACTGTGGTTGCAGCGCCGTGAAGATCGCTTGGGTTATATCGGGCATATTCCATGGGGCCCTCTTAGCCGCAAGCCTTATCGCTTTGTCGAGTTCCAAACCGCTTGAAGATGACACCCGCATGATCCCTGTCGAGCTTTTGACGTTGGCTGATCTGACGAATATCAAAGCCGCCGTGAAGGCAAGAAAACCTGAAGACATCACGCCGGAAGACGCGCCGCCCATGACGTTGGAAACGCCAATGGAAAATGCGGAGGAGGAGGGTGATGCCGGCAAGCGCACAGAGAACACGCCCCTGCCAAAGCCGGATAACACTACGGCCGCTGAAAATGCGCCCGTTCCAGATAAAAAGCCCGCGAAACCTAAAGAGCCAGAAAAGCCCGCCTTTAACCTTGATGATATGTCGGCCTTGATTGATATGACCCGTGAGGCACAGCCCGAAGCTGGCCAACAGGAAGCTACGCAGTCTGAAGAGAACTTTTATAACTTCGCCGAAAATGCGCGTAAAGGTGTCGGGGCTGGCACGGATTTAACCATGAGCGAGCTCGACGCGCTGCAAACCGCGATGTATAAATGTTGGCGTATTCCGCTGGATGCGAAAAACCCCGAAAAGCTGGTTGTCCGCGTTGAGGTGGCTTTGCGCTCCGACGGGCATGTGCAATCAGTTGATCTATTAGATCAAGCGTGGATTGCACGTTCATCTGACCCATATTTACAAGTGGCAGCGCAGCGCGCAGTAAACGCCGTTACAAAATGTGCACCCTATGATTTCCTCCCCGTAGAGAAGTATGATAGGTGGAAAAATATGACCCTTCGTTTTAAGCCGGAATTATGATGATTAGATTTTTTGCTCTTTTAATGTTTTCCTTCGCTGTGCTTTTCAGCGCCTCGAGCCCTGCGAGCGCGCAGCTTGAAATTGATATTACCAAAGGAAATTTAGAGCCTACGCCTGTTGCGATCCCTGATTTCCTTGCGGATGACAGCGAACTTGCGGCCATCGGCGCGGACATTGCCGCCGTTATTCGCGCTGACCTAGAACGCTCTGGACTGTTTAAGGCGCTGGACCCAGCCTCTTTTATCGAGAACCAAACCAATATTGATTATGAACCGACCTTTGCAGATTGGCGCGTGATTAAAGCCGAGGCACTTGTGTCAGGGCGGATTGTGCGGGAATCGGATAACCGCCTCCGTGTGGAATACCGGTTATGGGATGTGTATCGCGGGCAGCAGCTGTCTGGGTTGCGGTTTGCTACGACGCCGGATAATTGGCGGCGTATCGCGCATAAAGTCTCTGATTCTATTTACGAAAAACTGACAGGCGAGAGCGGCTATTTTGACAGCCGTATTGTTTTTGTTGATGAATCGGGACCGAAGACAGATCGCCGTAAACGCCTCGCGATTATGGATCAGGACGGGGCATCCCCGCAGTTTTTGCTGGCTGGGTCAGACCTTGTTTTGACGCCGCGTTTTTCGCCTAACTCGCAGAAAATTACATTTATGTCTTACGAGTCTGTAGTGCCTCAGATTTACATTCTTGATATTGAAACGGGACGCCGCGAGCTACTGGGGAATTTCCCAGGCATGACCTTTGCGCCGCGTTTTTCTCCTGACGGGAATAGCATGATCCTGACCTTGTTCCGTAGCGGCAATAGCGATCTCTACACAATGGATCTACGCTCTCGGTCAACCAAGCGCCTGACATCGTCACCCGCCATTGACGTTTCTGGAAGCTTCGCGCCGGACGGGCGTAAGATCGTCTTTAACTCTGATAGAGGCGGCTCACCGCAGCTTTACACAATGAACCCAGATGGATCAGACGTGAAACGCATTAGCTTTGGCGATGGCCGCTATTCCGCGCCTGTGTGGTCTCCGCGCGGTGATAAAATTGCCTTTGCGAAAAGTTCTGGCGGACGGTTCTCCATCGGCGTCATGAATCCGGACGGTTCGGGTGAACGCACTCTTACGGAAAGCTATCTCGACGAAGGCCCGACATGGTCACCTAATGGCCGCGTCATTTTATTCTCGCGAGAAACGCGAGGGCAGAGCGGTAAAAGCGAAATTTGGTCCGTCGATTTAACAGGCCGAAACCTTCGAAAAGTCCCAACACCCGGCGGCGCGTCCGATCCTGCATGGTCCCCGATCCTGCCTTAATTCGAACACTTAATTTTATTAACTTTCCCGCCAAGCGCGAAACTATAATAAAATTTCATATTGTTTTGCTTGATCAAAGCTTCGCAGAAGGCTTTAATCAATTGGAACGGGTAAGAGCTATTTTGTTGCCTGTTTAAATCGGGACGAAGGACAGTGTTATGACAGCGAAAATTATATTTCTTGGTATATCAGTTTTGGCGCTCGCGGCGTGTTCGACAACGCCGCCTGTTCAGAATGTGCCGTCTGAACCGATAGCCGAACGCATGGTTCCTGCGCCTGAGCCGGCAACGCCAGCCCCTGTTGCGCCTGTGACGGAAAATCTACTGCCGCGCGTGCCGCCGCCTTATACAGGGCCTCCTGCCGGTACATCAGACGAATTTAAATATCTTACAGGCGGTGATGGACGCGTTTATTTTGAATATAATCAATATGATCTTTCCCCTGGCGCGCGGGACTTGCTTCGCCGCCAAGCCGAATGGCTCATGCGATATCCGCAAGTGACCGCCGTTGTTGAAGGTAATGCCGACGAGCGCGGGACGCGGGAATATAATCTCGCTCTAGGCGCGCGGCGTGCGGAAAGCGTGAAATCTTTCCTTGTTAGCCTTGGCGTTACGCCAAGCCGTCTTACGACCGTTTCCTACGGAAAAGAACGGCCGATCGATGCGCGGTCTACTGAAGATGGCTGGGCGGCAAACCGTAACGGTCATACAAACCTAATGTCCGGAACGATTGGCTAAGCGGGTCACCTTTAGTGATGCGTTTTTAAGATTACAGCGGACTGACAAGATAGTACTCTGTCTTTAACCATAGACTTAAGCCTTACCCGCGAATGTGGATATTATTATGCGCGCCTATATTTTTATTCTTTTGACTCTCCTGTTGGCCATGCCTGCGCTGACAATGCCGGCGCACGCGCAAAGCAAGAAAGAGCTTGCCGCGCAAAACGTGGCCCTTACGCAGAGGCTCGCGCGGCTTGAAAATCGCATGCTTACGGGCGATCCGGCGGCAGAGCGCCTTATGCAGCGGGTCGACGCGCTTGAGGCGTCGCAGCGTACACTCACAGGCGAGGTCGAACGGCTTCGTTTTGAGCGGGATAATCTTCGCGCAGAATTATCTGCCGTGAACGAAACTGTGATTGAACTCGAAGCTTTGTCTGCCCGTACCAAATTCCACCTCGATGCTGTCGACATGATGGGAAATCAAGGGCAAGGCCTGCCGCCATCTGGCGCCTATGGCGGCCCGCAATATCAAACCCCTCAAAACCAAGCGCAGAACGGCGGTCAATATATCTATGACGGCGCGCCGAATAACGGCCTTGCGGGGCAGCCTTCTGCTATTCCGGGGCCGCCGACCCTCACAGAAAAAACTATTCCTGTTCAGGAGAACTATCCCGGTCTTGCTCTCCTCCCCGGAGCCGGAAAAACCAAATTAGCCGAGGGCGACTTTGCAGGGGCTCAGGTCGATTTCAAAACCTATCTGGCCGCCATGCCCGACGCGCCTGATGCGGGCGAAGTTAATTTCTGGCTCGGGGAAACATATTATGTACGCCAAGGTTATGCCGACGCGGCGGATGCTTACATCGCATCTATGCGCAAAGCGCCGAACGGTATTAAAGCCCCCGACGCGATGGTGCGCCTTGCGGCGGCTCTGCGAGGACTAGGACAAAAAGACAAAGCGTGCCAGACGCTCGATAGTTTCCCCTCGCAATATCCAAACGCGCCAGCCAGTGTTCGCGAAAAGGCACGCACTGAACTCTCCAGATCGGGTTGCTAGTTATTCACTCCGGCAGATGACGTGACTTTAGACCTGCCTTTTAATACCCCAGTCGCCATTGCCTTTTCCGGCGGCGGCGACAGTACGGCGCTTGTGCATAAGCTTAAAGACCGCGCGCCAAAGCCCCT
This sequence comes from Alphaproteobacteria bacterium, assembly GCA_051252005.1. GTDB lineage: Bacteria > Pseudomonadota > Alphaproteobacteria > Caulobacterales > Maricaulaceae > JACOMS01. The sequence continues at coordinate 159,173 of JBPOEZ010000001.1, forward strand.
TGTCCTTATCGTCGATCACGGACTGCGGGATGGGTCGAGTGCGGAAGCCTTGCAAGCGCAGTCATTCGCACAAAACTTAGGGTTAGAGGCGAGAGTTCTGACATGGACCCACAACAATCCTTCGACTGGCCTGCAGGAAAAAGCGCGTAAGGCCCGTTACGGCCTTTTAGGAGAGGCCTGCCGAGACGCGGGGATAAACTATCTCCTCACAGCCCATACCCAAGATGACCAAGCCGAAACGCTTCTCATGCGCTATGACCGCCAGACCGACTGGCGCGGCGCGGCTGGTATCGCGGGTAAGACCTACGCCCCCGTGTGGCCGGAACTTGCGGATGTCACGATTGTCCGTCCGCTGCTTGGCGCGGCAAGAGACGCGCTTCGCGCTTATAACCGCGAGCATAACCTTACGTGGAGCGAAGATCCGAGCAACCAAAACCCAGCCTATGCCCGCATCAGAGCGCGGCAACATCTTGGCGCCAACCCAAAACTAAGCCGCACTTTTTTGGACGCGGCGCAGTCTATTCGGGAAGGTGTCACCGCTGAGAATGCCCGCTCCCTTCAGCAGCTTAAAGATCATGTTGATGTAGAGCATGGCCTTGCTAGAGTGAACGCACCGATTGCGGCCCATTTGCTGGGCCATGTTCTGCGCGCCGTAAGCGGAAGCGGCGGGCCGCTTGATCAGGCCAAGTTATTACGTCTCTCCGAGGCAATGCGGGACAAGAGCTTTCGCGGGGCAACACTTGGCGGGGGCAGAGTCCATAAGGGCGAGCAGGGTTTTATTATTGGCCCTGATCCAGGTATTTACGCCGGCCGTAGAAATGGCGCCGCTATCAACCGCGCAAAATTGACGGCGGGACGGTCTTTTCTCTGGCAGGGAAGGTATGAAATACGGCTCTCAAATGGGGACGGATTCGTTTATCCAGTCTGCCAAATTTATGATGTACTTGACCCGGATATGGCGCGTGCGCTGAGAACAAGTCTACGGCAATTGCCGTCTATGTTTCGTGAAACTTTCCCCGTTATCCTCACGGATGAGGGCGACGTTTACACTGTTTTTGATGCGGAAAAACACTCAAAACTAACATTCCGCGATTTGGTGGCCCCGAGGTTGCATAGGGTGCTTGAGGTCTGACACGATAAAAACCATAGGCTTTGACAGAAACATGTTTTCTTTCGCATGTTTTCCCGCGCAAAGCCCTTAACTTTGAACAGACTCTTCCTATATACTAGGCCATACACGCCCGTTAGGGCTCCGAGAGGATGAATAGGACAACCAATGAATATAAATATGCGTAATTTGGCCATTTGGGCTTTGGTTATCACCATGTTCCTCTTGATGATTTCCGTGGCGCAGAATTCACTTCAAGCCCCCGCGAATGAAGACATTAAATACTCACAATTGACTGAGCAGGTTAAATCAGGCGACATTCAAAGCGTGGTTGTTGATCAGTCTGGGTTTGTCACTGCCGAAACAAAAGACGGCAAGACAATCACTTCGCAAGGGCCGTCAATCTCTTTGGACCGCGAAGCTTTGTTTGCAGAGAATAATGTCGAGTATGAATTCGTAAAAGAAAAAAGAACGAACCCAATACTCTCTGGCCTTCTTAACTTACTGCCGCTTGTTCTTATCATCGGTGTGACGCTCATGTTTATGCGCTCTATGCAGGGCGGCGGACGCGGCGGCGCCATGAGTTTTGGTAAGTCGAAAGCTAAGCTTCTGACCGAGCCGGACGGCAAAGTGACGTTTGATGATGTAGCCGGTGTTGAAAGCGCGAAAGAAGACCTCAAAGAGGTTGTCGAGTTCCTCCAAGATCCAACGAAATTCACGCGCCTTGGCGCAAAAATTCCAACGGGCGCACTGCTTGTTGGCCCTCCCGGTACGGGTAAAACGCTCCTTGCGCGCGCCGTAGCCGGCGAAGCGGGCGTTCCGTTCTTTACAATCTCTGGTTCTGATTTTGTTGAAATGTTCGTCGGTGTCGGTGCATCCCGTGTTCGGGATATGTTTGCTGATGCCCGCAAGAACGCGCCGTGTATTATCTTTATTGACGAGATTGACGCTGTCGGTCGTCACCGCGGCGTTGGTACGTCTGGTGGCCACGAAGAACGCGAGCAGACACTTAACCAACTCCTTGTCGAAATGGACGGGTTTGACGGCAAAGAAGGCGTCATCATTATCGCCGCGACCAACCGTCCTGACGTTCTCGATAAAGCGCTTTTACGTCCGGGCCGTTTTGACCGCCAAATCGAAGTGCCTTATCCTGATATTCAAGGCCGCGAAAAAATCCTCAAAGTTCATATGCGCGGAAAGCCCATGGCTTCTGACGTTGACGTTTATTACATCGCAAAAGGTACGCCTGGTTTCTCTGGTGCGGATCTTGCCAACCTCGTCAACGAAGCCGCTTTGCTTGCTGCTCGCCGAAATAAGCGCAAAATTAACATGCGCGAGTTCGAAGACGCGCGCGACAAAGTCATGATGGGCGCAGAGCGTAGAACGCTAGCTATGTCAGACGAAGAAAAAGCTATGACGGCGTATCACGAAGCTGGACATGCGATTGTCGGAATCAATATGCCCGGCTCTTTGCCGATCCATAAAGCGACGATTATCCCGCGCGGCCGCGCGCTCGGCATGGTGCAATACCTACCAGAACGAGACCAAATTAGCCAGAGCCGCCAAGAGATGATTGCGCGTATGGCTATGGCTATGGGCGGACGTGCGGCGGAAGAAATTAAGTTCGGCTATGATAAAGTGACCTCAGGCGCGTCGTCTGACATCGAGCATGTCACGCAAATCGCTACGTCTATGGTGACGGAATGGGGTCTGTCTGATGCTATCGGCCCGATTGCTTATAAGAACACAGACCAGCAAAGCTTTCATCCTGGTATTGGGCGCGGTTCCTCTATTTCTCCTGAAACGGCTAAGCTTATCGAGAGCGAAATTAAGCGTTTTGTGACCGAAGCTCACGCGACAGCGACGTCTATTCTCAAGAAGAAGAAAAAGGATTGGGTAGCACTCTCCGAAGCGCTCCTTGAATTTGAAACGCTTTCTGGCGATGAGATTACAAATCTTCTCTCCGACGGGATTAAGCCCAAGCGTCAGGATAACTCCGGTAAGCCTGCGGTCTCCGCTGTACCGACAACGCGTAAACCAAAACCCATTGGCGATGCCCAGCCGGAAGGGTAGAGCCCGTTTGTCATCCTGGACAAGTGTTTGCTTGCAAACGCGGAGACCCAGGACCTCGGCGAGGCACGACACAAAGTTTCGTGATCCCGGCGCGGTGGCTGGGATGACATCTATATTATGACGCGTCCCCAAATCATGGGCATCCTGAATGTCACGCCGGATAGTTTTTCTGATGGCGGGCATTTTATGGAACCTGATATTGCGGTGAAAACGGCCCTGCGTTTGATCGATCAAGGCGCGGACATTATCGACATTGGCGGCGAAAGCACGCGCCCAGGGGCAGAAGAAATTTCTATCACTGAGGAAGTGCAACGCACGATCCCCGTAATTGTTGCCCTTCGCGAGGCAGTACGCGATTTCGATGTTGAGCCGCAAATTTCTATCGACACCCGCAAACCGGACGTAGCTGAGGCGGCCATTTTGGCGGGCGCGGATATTTGGAATGACGTTTCGGGGCTAACCTTTGACCCGCGTAGCGAGGCACTTGCGGCGGACCTCGGATGCCGCGTGATTTTGATGCACGCGCAGGGCTCGCCGGAAACCATGCAGGATAACCCCGTTTACGGCGACGCCGTATATGAGGTTAAAGACTGGCTGGCAAAACGCATTGATGCGTGTGAGTTTGCTGGTATAGACCGCAAAAATATTACCATCGATCCGGGCATTGGGTTCGGTAAACGACTAGGCGATAATCTAGCGCTGTTTGCTCGTCTCAAAGAATTTGAAACGCTCGGCTGTCCGGTCTTAATGGGCGCATCGCGGAAATCCTTCATAGGCCGCATAGACGGCTCCGCTGCTGATGACCGCCTAGGCGGCTCTATCGCTGCTGCACTCTGGGCCGCGCAAAACGGCGCGTCTATCCTGCGCGTTCATGACGTGAACGAAACGGTACAAGCCGTAAGGGTGTGGGAGGCTATGCGGGGTGGTTAGCCGAATTCCCGAAAGAATATTGGCAAACCGATCGTCTTTGGGGAAGCAGCTCACCAAGGATCGGTATTATTTGCGGGCCAAGAAAAATGTCGTCTACGCCTATATTTGGTTCTTTTTTGGCGGGGCTGTCGGAGCGCACCGTTTTTATTTAGGCCGCTGGAAGTCTGGTTTGGCGCTTTTGTTTGTTATGCAAATTTTACTGCTCGTTATGTTTTCTGGCACGGGGCCGGGTGTAACGATCGTCTTTGTTTTGCTTATTCTTGCTGTCGAGCTTATATTCGTTGCTTTCCTCACAAAGTGGACGAATCAGAAAATTAAACGTGACTTAGACTTAGAGATGTTTTGATTGGTAGGAAATATTTTCCCGTGAACGTATCTTCACTGGTTTTTGCTCTGTAAGGGTGACTTTTAGGGAGGTCGGACGAGATGGGAAAGAGTAAACCGTGGGTGAACGAAGCGAAAAAAATTCTTCGTGAAAAACCTAAACGAAAGCCCTTACCTAAAAAGGCACTTCAACATGCTTACATGTGGCTTCTTTTTGGGGGCCTGTATTTTGGGTGTCATCGCAGGTATTTGGGGCAAGGAAAGGAAGCCAACAGGTTAGTGTTTTTGTTCCTTTTAGTGGCGGTTTTGAGTGTAATCTCACAGGAATATCATCCGCAGTGGTCCTTAAGTCTATCACCAAAAAAACGTGAATTTTTAGGACTTTTAGTCTTCACCCCAGTTTTGTTTATCTATCTTAGAGAGTTTTTTATTATACCGCCGCTATTCAAAGATGTGAATAAGAGAATTGAGTCTTATAATACCTACTGGTTTAAAACGTGAATGTACACGAGCATAAGCTTGAGGTATTGCGGCGCGCATTCATTCAAAAATAGGGTTTAATCATGACCGAAACAACAATCCCCCGCGTCCTCATCATCGCCGGATCTGACTCTGGCGGCGGCGCAGGGATCCAAGCTGACATTAAGACCTGCGCGGCGTTTGGCGTTTATAGCGCTACAGCGATTACGGCTGTGACGGCGCAGAATACGCTGGGCGTTCAACGCGTTGAGGTTTTGTCGGCTGAATTGGTGCGCGCGCAGATACAGAGCGTCATGTCTGATATTGGCGCAGATGTTATCAAAATTGGCATGCTTGGCAGCAAAGAAATTATTGACGTCGTCGCTGAGGAAATCGCCGATGTCGAAGCGCTTGTTGTGCTTGACCCTGTCATGGTGTCCACGTCTGGCAGTGCGCTGCTTGAGCCGGACGCAGTCGAAGCGCTCAAGACCAAGTTGATCCCTCTGTGTGATGTGATCACGCCCAACGTGCCGGAAGCAGAACTTCTGACGGGGATGAAAATAGAGGCCATGGAAGACCTCTCCAAAGCCGGCGAAAAGCTGCTTGAGATGGGCGCCTACGCCGCGCTCATGAAGGGCGGACATTTAAAAGGCAAAACTCTTGTCGATGTCCTCGTTAGCGAAGACGGGGCGAGCATGATGACAGGGCCGCGTATTCATTCGCGCCACACACACGGCACAGGCTGCACGCTTGCTAGCGCTGTGGCGGCGGGCCTCGCGCAGGACACGCCTCTCGAAGCGGCGGTTATGGCAGCGCGGGATTTTGTTTTTGATGCCATCAGCACCGCGCCGAAGCTTGGCAATGGCCATGGGCCGCTTAATCACGGACTCAATACAGGCGAAGAGGCAGAGGACGAGCCGTCCCCTGATAATCCGTTCGCCGCGCTTAAGGGTATGACCTAATTAATTAAGCTTCTTACCCGCGACCCATGTTCCCGTGACTTTAATGTCCTTGAGGTTTGCCGGAGCGGTCTCAAGCGGGTTTTGATTGAGCGTAATGAAATCCGCCCACTTGCCGGGCGTGAGGCTTCCGAGCTTGTCTTCTTGGAATGCGCCGTAAGCATTTTCAATCGTCATAGCCTTGAGGGCTTCCTCGGTTGAGAGGGCTTGGTCCGCGTACCATCCGCCTTTGGGCGTGCCGTCGAGGCGCTGCCGCGTGACAGAGAAATAGAGCGTTTCCATCGGTGTCCACGGCTCACCGGGGAGGTCGGAGTTCATCATTAGGCGTCCGCCTGCGCCGAGGATTCTTTGCCACGCATAGGCATGTTTGATCCGCTCAGGGCCAACACGATCTTCGGCCCACGCGCTATCACCGACAGCGTGTGAGGACTCAACTGAGGAGAGCACGCCGAGCTTGGCGACGCGGCCGTAATAATCCGGCAAGACGACCTGCGCATGTTCAACACGCCAACGGTGATCTTGGCCAGGATAGGGGGCTAGCGCGGTCTCGTAAGCGTTCAGAACACGGTCATTGCCTTCGTCGCCAATGGCATGAACCGCCATTTGAAATTTGTGTTTGGCCGCATCTGCGCCGAGCTCGCCGACGCGTTGCGGGGTTATGCGTTCAGCGGGACTGGCGGCGTCAGGAACATCAGAATAGGGCTCACGCATAAGCGCTGTGCGGGAGCCTAGCGAGCCGTCATAATAGACTTTGATACTACGAATATCGAGCCAGTCTTTCGGGTCATCCAAGATGCCGCGCGTGAACCACCCATCCATGAGCGCTTTGTCATTACCGTTTAGTAGGCCGTAAACGCGTATGGGAAGTTTCTTATGTTTGGCAAGGTTTTGAAACGCCTCTACGTCTTGTCCGGTCATTCCGGCTTCGTGGACGGAGGTCACGCCTTGCTTCATCATTGTCTCTAGGCCAGCGACAATTGCGTCTTCGATCTGTGCGTTGCTGATGGGCGGGATGTGCGTGTTGACGAGCTCTTGCGCGCTGACGAGCATCACACCGGTCGGTTCTCCGTTTTCGCGGCGCAGGATTTTTCCGTTTAAGGCTTCGGGGGAGTTTTCATCTATGTTGGCAATTTTAAGCGCCGCGCCATTATAAAACCCGCCAAATCCGTGAAGGCTTTCAAGGGCAACAGGGTTGTTGGGGAAGGCGGCGTCCAGTTTGGCGCGGTCAGGATTGCCGACACTCGCGAAATAACCTTCATCCCAGCCTTGCCCGATCAGCCAAACGCCCGCTTCTGGATTGGGGTAACGCGCAGTCATGCGTTCAACAATATCATCAATGTTTTTAACGCCGACAAGATCGGCCTTAAGTTTGTCCATGCCGAGTTCGCGGATATGAACATGGCTGTCGATAATGCCGGGCAGGATCGTCTGCCCCTTCATATCAAGGGCGTTCGCGCCGGTATAACGGGAGGCGAAATCAGCGGCCTTGCCGACGGCTAAAATCGTATTGCCTTCGACAACAAGCGTGTCGGCGGTGGGGGCAGCCGGATCCATAGTGATGATGTCGGCATTATAATAAACGGTGACATTAGAAGGTTCTTGCGGTGAAAGACAGCCCGCCAAAAGCGCAGCAACCGAAAGTAGGGAAATGGATCCGAGAAATTTCATAATTTACTCCGCAGCCTCTTGGGGTTCAGTCCAGCGCAGGACGGGTTTGCGTGCCGCCTGTGTTTCGTCGAGGCGGCGCATGGGGGCGTGCATCGGCGCGGCTTTGAACATATCAGCTTCGCCCGCTTTGGCCCGTTCAGCAAGGCTACGCATAGACCCAATGAAGCGGTCCATTTCGCCTTTGGATTCGGACTCCGTCGGTTCGATCAACATTGCGCCGTGAACAACAAGCGGGAAATACATGGTCATAGGGTGGTAGCCCTCATCGATCATGGCCTTGGCGAAATCGAGCGTATCGACGCCTGTGTCTTTAAGGAAGCTATCGTCAAACAAAGCTTCGTGCATGCAAGTGCCAGGGAAGGCGACACTCATCACATCTGAGAGTGAGGCTTGGACATAGTTGGCGTTAAGCACCGCGTCTTCTGTGGCTTGCTTAAGCCCGTCAGAGCCGTGGCTCATCATATAGGTTAGCGCGCGGCTATACATACCCATCTGGCCGTGGAAGGCGCACATGCGGCCAAAGCTTGCTGCGCCTTCGCCCTCTTTTTCTTCAACCAAGCGGTAGCTATTTTTGTCTTTTACAACAAATGGCAATGGCGCGTAATCTTTGAGCGCATCAGACAGGACAGTCGGGCCAGAACCCGGCCCGCCGCCGCCGTGAGGTGTAGAGAACGTCTTGTGCAGGTTCAGGTGCATAGCGTCGACACCGAGATCGCCGGGGCGTACGCGGCCAACAAGGGCGTTAAAGTTCGCGCCGTCACAGTAGAAATAACCGCCAACTGAGTGAATTAATTCTGCGATTTCGACAATGTCACGCTCGAACAATCCGCATGTATTGGGATTAGTCAGCATGATACCGGCAACATCATTTGATGCGCCTGGCTCGCCAAGTTTTTCTTTAAGCGCGGCAAGGTTGACGCGGCCATCACCGCTTGCCGGAATTTCATCGACGGTAAAACCACACTGCACGGCAGTGGCCGGGTTCGTACCATGAGCGCTTTCGGGCACAAGCACGCGGCGTTTATGAGTGTGGCCGTCGGCGTCAAGACGCGCGCGAATAGCCATCATTCCGCAAAGCTCGCCGTGGGCGCCGGCTTTGGGCGTAAGGGCTACAGCGGGCATGCCCGTCAGGGTCATGATCCAATGGGAGAGCTGATGCATCAGCTCTAGCGCGCCTTGGACGGTGCTTTGCGGTTGATAGGGGTGCACATCGGCGAAGCCGGGCATACGCGCGACTTTTTCGTTCAGGCGCGGATTGTGTTTCATCGTGCAAGAACCAAGCGGATAAACGCCGAGGTCAATCGCGTAGTTCTTTTGCGACAGGCGCACATAGTGACGCATGGTTTCCGGCTCGGTCAGGCCAGGAAGACCGATTTCGCCTGTGCGGGCTTGATTGCCGAGGCGCGACGCGCGGCCTTTGGGCTCGGGAAGGTCAACACCTGTGCGGCGCGGTGTCCCGACTTCAAAGATCAGCTTTTCAGCTTGCGAAAGGCCTTTATTGCCCGAAAAAGACGGGCGGATGTTTGCATTGGCCGCGACAGGAGATGTCGGGCGTCCTTGTGAATTCATGCTCATAATGTGGGCTCCTTTTTGGAGAAGTAGACGAGAACGGAGAGGTCCTCTGTAATGTCGTGGAAACGGTGGCCGATTTTGGCTTTGACGAAAATAGAGTCGCCGGCTTTGACGTTGGATTCTACGCCGTCCGCTGTGAACTTCGCGCGGCCAGAGATAATGAAATACATTTCGTCCAGATCGTGCGGAGATTGCATATCAACGCTACCTGCAGGAAGCTGATATAGTTCCGCCGTCATCGCGTCATTATCAAGAAAGATATGAAACGGGCGGCCATCTTTTCCGATTTCGGATTTCAGATTAGCAAGGGGCCAGACGTTTTGGGTAAGATGGTTCACGCAAGAACCTCAGCAAGGGCCTCGCCAAACTCATGCATATCCTCGTCGCTTGCGGTTTCTGTAACGCAGACGAGGAGCAGGTCTTCGAGCGCGCCGTGGGCGATGCGAGAGACGGGGACGCCGCCGAGAATGTTTTTCGCGGCGAGGACATCGACGACGTCTGCTGCGTTTTTATTCAGGCGAACCGTGAACTCATTAAAGAAGGTATCATTGATGACTTCCGCGCCGTCTATGCCGTCTATGATGTCGGCCATATGGCACGCGCCTTCATGATTGAGCGCCGCGAGTTTTTTAAGGCCCGCATCGCCTAGGAGCGTCATATGAATGGTGAATGCGAGGCAACACAGACCGGAGTTGGTACAGATGTTTGATGTCGCTTTTTCGCGGCGGATATGTTGTTCGCGTGTGGACAGCGTTAGGACAAAACCACGCTCGCCGTTTGCGTCTACGGTTTCGCCGCAGACCCGGCCTGGCATCTGCCGCACAAGCTTTTGGCGGCAAGCAAACAGGCCGACGTGAGGTCCGCCAAAGTTCAGACCAACGCCGACGCCTTGGCCTTCGCCGACAACAATATCCGCGCCTTGTTCGCCGGGGGATTTAATTGCGCCGAGGGCTACGACTTCGGTGAAGACGGCGATGAGCAGCGCTTTATGGGCGTGGGCTTTTTCCGCGATTGGGGCGAGGTCGACGATTTCGCCGAACACGTTGGGGGACTGGACAACCACACAGGCGGTTTCGTCTGTGATCATATCAAGGACAGACATATCTGCGCCGAACTCCGGCGTGACTTCGTTGATCTGTATATCGAGCGTTTTACAAACGGTTTGCGTGGCGGCGGCATAGTGAGGATGCAGACCGGGCGCGAGGATCGCTTTGGTTTTGCGCGTCACGCGCTTGGCCATCACAACCGCTTCGGCGCAGGCGGTGGAGCCGTCATACATAGAGGCGTTGGCCACATCCATGCCCGTCAGAAGTGCGACTTGGGATTGGAATTCAAAGAGCGTTTGCAGCGTACCTTGACTAATTTCAGGCTGATAAGGCGTGTAGGCTGTCAAGAATTCAGAGCGCTGAATTAAATGATCGACGGTGGCCGGAATATGGTGCTTATATGCGCCCGCGCCGCAGAAGAACGGAACAGAGCCTGCGGAGATAGACTTATTCGACAGCCGCGCCATGTGCCGCTCGACCTGCGCTTCTGTCTGGTGCGTTGGCAAGTCAATGAGGCCGGATAGGCGGGCACTTCTGGGCACGTCCTCGAATAAGGCATCAATAGTATCGACGCCGACAACGTCCAGCATGGCCTTCCGGTCATTATTATTTAAAGGGAGGTAACGCATTTAATTGTCCTCTTTTATCATGTCTTGCGCCATTGCCTGTTCGGACGCATGGGGCGAGTTTTGAAGCGCAGCGATGACGCCTTGCTTGTCTTCTGTTGATTTATTTTGGCTGAGCTTTTTAACATGGGTGATGCGGTCTATCGTCAGGCGAAAGCCGACAATCCCGCGAGAGAGTTTGGCAATGTAATCGGCGGGTGCGTCAGAGATTTGCCACGGATCTGCGCGGCCCGATTCCATCTGGTTTGTCAGCGCGTCGATATAGGGCATCATGGCATCAGGCTGTGTCTCAAGGGCGATCGTTCCGCAGATTTCTACTGCTGCATAATTCCATGTCGGGACGGCGCGGCCATGTTCGTGCTTTGAGGCATAAAAAGACGGGGAAATATAGGCGTCACTGCCTTTGAAAATGGCAACGGCTTTGCTTGCGCCGCTTTGCGCGGCTTTCCAAAATGGGTTCGCGCGCGCGACATGGCCGAGAAGGGCTGTGCCTGTATCATTCAAAACCAATGGAACGTGGGCGCTCACAGGGCCGTCCTCGCCGTTGACTACAACAACGCCAAACGGATAGGCGGCAACAAAAGCCAAAGAGGCTTGCCGGTCATCCAGTCTGAAGAAAGGTGTTGGGTCCATAGGGTTAGAATCCATCTTTCTTATGGATAATGACGGCATTCAATACCACGCGGCGATCATTTAAATTTATGTCGAGGCAGCGCATCTCAGTATCCATTTAGATTTCTAATTTTTTAAAGATTAAAAAAGCAGGGTATGCTGACAGCAATAGTCCTAATATTATAGACCCCTCAGCACCTGTGACTGTTTGGAAAAGGAAATAACTTAAAGAGGATCCGGCAAGTAGCACAATCAGTGCGGCGATGCCTCCAAAGCTGTCAAACATGCCTATAGCCCGTCGCAGTAAGTCTTATAAGCCGCTTCGTCCATGAGTGCTTCAAGCTCTGAGGCGTCCGCGATTTTCATTTTGTAGAACCAACCGTCGCCGTCTGCAGAGGCGTTGACGGTTTCCGGCGCGTCTTCAAGGGCTTCGTTGACAGAGGTAACTTCGCCCGCAACAGGCGCGTAGACTTCTGAGGCGGCTTTAACGGATTCGACCACGGCGGCTTCGTCGCCCTTGCTCATCTCTTTGCCAACATCTGGAAGTTCAACAAACACAACATCGCCGAGCTGTCCGGCGGCGTAAGGGCTAATCCCAACTGTGCCAGTGTCGCCGTCGATTGTAATCCATTCGTGGTCTTCTGTGAAATAAGTGCTCATGGTTAGGCTCCTCGGTAATATGTATGGGGGACGAAAGGTAATTTTGAAATTTGGGCAGGGCGGGCTTTCCCGCGCACAATTAATTGCACAGGCGTTCCGGCTTTGGTGAATTTTCGGGCGACGTAACCCATGGCGACAGGGCCGCCTGCAGAGGGGCCGAAGCCGCCGGATGTTATCTCGCCGATCGTGTTGCCGTCCATGTCTTGAATTTCAGTATGCTCGCGCGCAGGGGCGCGGCCTTCTGGCTGTATGCCGACAAGACGCTTGGTGGATTTGTCCGCTATATCAGCGGCGACGCGGGCCGCGCCGAGATAGTCACAACCACTGCGGCGATGTTTTTGTATGGACCAAAACAGTCCGGCCTCAATCGGGGAGACTGACGTATCAATATCGTGGCCGTAAAGACAAAGCCCGGCTTCAAGGCGGAGGCTATCGCGCGCGCCAAGACCAATCGGCTCGACATCAGGATGGGCGAGCAAAAGATTGGTGAGTTCGGCGACGTCGTCATGCTTGACAGAAATTTCGTATCCGTCTTCGCCCGTATAGCCGGAGCGAGAGATATGCACCCAAATCGTTTGTGTTAGGGGTAAGTCTGTGTGCGTCATGAATGTCAGGTCTTTGACGGCTGGGTTCATAGCGGCCAAAACGTCTACGGCCTTCGGGCCTTGCAGGGCAATGAGCGAGAGCGTGTCGTCCGCTTCGTCCAGTTTCACATTGGCGGGTAGGTGCTTTTGCATATGAGCGAAGTCATCTGCTTTACATCCCGCATTGACGACCAAATATAATTTGTGGGTGTGGCCTTGAAAGCCAAGGCGGGAGATCATGAGGTCATCGAGGATGCCGCCGTCTTCGTTCAGGAATTGTGAGTAGCGCTGCTGTCCAGGCTTAAGGCTTTGAATATCGGCAGGGACAAGTTTTTCTAAGGCTTTGGCGGCGGTTTCAAATGTACAGTCATCTGCGATCAGGAAGCACTGTCCCATATGAGAGACATCAAAAAGCCCCGCTTTTTCGCGGGTGTGAAGATGCTCCCCGAGGACGCCCATAGGATATTGCACGGGCATATCGTAGCCGGCAAAAGGCACCATCTTCGCGCCAAGGGCGACATGTGTGTTGTAGAGCTTTGTTTTTAGCATTTCAGTCACGGTACACCTTAATACGGCCCGAAAGGACCGCGTCATCAAATGCCGCCGCTGTCTCATTTGCCTGAGAGATTGATCCCGCGATGTCTCCATCACAGGGTTTACTCCTTCGGCGGAACGCTTGCGCGCTCTCTTTCCAGCTTTTTGCTTTCAAGCGGTCCTTGGGGCCTGAGCGTTTCCGGGGCGGTTGCGCCTTCGGCGACCGAGTGATTATTAACAATCACAAGGTACTCTCCCACTTGAAAGTGATGAGATTGAGTGGCGCAGAAAGACAAAAGAGTCAATGCGCTTGACCTTAAATTTTGATGCCACTAGTGCAGATTATGACTGAAATAACTCCTCATGCATCTACGCCTTCTCTCGCTCCTGTGCGGCTCATTATCATTTCTATCTTCCTAATAATCGTATGGGGAACTGCGTTTAATATGATTAGCGTGGCCGTGCAGTACATAGCGCCCATATGGCTTGTAGCATTTCGATGTATGCTAGCGTGTATTTTGATCACTGCTTATGTTCTGCATAAGGGGTACCAATTTCCGCCGCTTCGCGATGTACGGTGGCGGTGGTATTTCTTTCTGGCCATGAGCGGCATTGTCATACCGTTCTTTTTGACGGCGCAGGGTCAACAGAGTGTGGACAGCGGCGTTAGTGCTATACTTGTCGGGGCTATGCCGCTGATTACTATTATATTAGCGCATTTTTACGCGCATGAGCCGCTCAGCTGGCGTAAAGTTTTAGGGTTCGCGATTGGATTCGGCGGCATCATATTGCTGTTCATGCCTCAAAATTTGAGCCTAGAGCTTATTGCGAATTGGCGCGCGCAGTCTTTGCTTTTACTTGCGGCGTTTTGCTACGCCGTGACGACCGTTGTTGCTAAACGCGCGCCGGAAACGGCCTCCAGTCTTGGGGCTGCGATGATGATCTTTTGTGCAGCCATAGCTTCGCTCACGTGGGCGCTTTCGACGGGGCTTCCTGAAAACACGATCCCGCTAACGGGCTGGATCATGGTTGTCGGGCTTGCGACGGGGTCAACGGCCGTTGGAACGATATTATATCTTTATGTCATTGACGTGGCTGGGCCGACAGTTCTGGCTCGGATCAATTATTTCCCGCCCGTTGCCGCCGTTGCGTTTGGAACGTTTTTTCTTAAAGAGGATTTCACGGTAAAAATGGCGGCGGCTTTTGCTGTAATCGTACTGGGCGTGATTATCAGTCGTTCGGGAAAACGCGCGCCCGCAATCGCCGAAACAGAGTAAGCACCGGACGCTCAAAAACATACCAAAGCAGGGCAGAGACGGCGGTACTGCCCGCCAATAAAATGATGATTGCGACGATATTGTCCAAGGGTCCTTCGATTGCAAAGGGTCTCCATATATAGCCGAGTACGCTCAACGTTAAAATATGAGAGAGGTATAGCGAGTAGGACCAGTCACCGAATGTAGCTGACCATACGGGAAGCGAAAACCCTTGCCGCTCAATGCCGGCGAGGCCGTAAACAATCAAGGCCCCCGGGATGCCGAAATACAGGACTCTTTCCCAGTTGGATGGATAAAACGTGCCTGGGAAGGCGGTCGCCAAATAATAAAAGCCGACACACCAAAGCGTTAGACCTATGATCAATGCCGGGGCACCTGCCGCGCCTTTGGTCTTAATGAAGACCCATCCAGCTATAGCGCCCATGAAGAATTCGGCGGTGAGGGGGTGGAAGATCAAAGCCGTCTCAGGCGATAGCTCGCTCCAGCCTATGCGGTTCCCCAAAATAACAAATACCATCCAAACGGCGAGGCCAGGGACGAGTAGTTTACGGGGTAGTAAAAGCAGAAGTCCAAAGACAAGATAGAAATATAGCTCATGGATCAATGTCCACGCGACTTTCAGCATGGGCAGAGTTTGATCCGGCCAAAGCAAGAGAGATTTAATGATAGATGTCTGTTCGGGGTCGAACGAAATTATGCCCGGTTTAACCGTCCACGCCAAAAGCACGGCGAGGGCGATCAGCCAATAAATTGGAAATATGCGGCTAAGCCGCGCGAACCAAAAGCTGAGCGTGTTTTTTAGGGCGTGTTTGGCGTGCCACGTCACATAAACCATGATGAAGCCGGAAATGACAAAGAAGAGGTCAACGCCGCTTATGCCTAAGCGCGTGAAGTCGGGCAGTATGCTATCGCCGCCATGCTTGATTTCCATGGACGGTATATGCGTGAAGACAACCAATAATGCCGCGAGCCCGCGAAGGGTCTGTATGTTGGATAATTTTAGCGGAGCGGGCGCGGTCATAATAGATTACATGTCACAAAAAAAGCCCTCTCAAGGAAGGCTTAATTTATAAAGTTAATGTGTTTTTAAACGATTAATTGAGCGTCTTGCCCATTTGCGAAATACCGTCAGCAACAATGCGCGTGTGATCAGCAGCTTTAAGGTTTGAGCGAAGCAGCGAGGACGCGGCTTCAACAGCAATATCAGCGGCGCGGGCACGGACTTCTGCAAGGGCGTGGGCTTCGGCGGTCGCGATTTTGGCTTCGGCCATAGCAGCGCGGCGCTCAAGGCGTTCCGTCATGTCTTTTCTGGCCTTAGTCGCCATAATTTCGGCGTCATGACGGGCTTGCTTGACGATGTCTTCCGCTTGCTCTTCGGCTTCTTTTTGCTTGCGCTGATAAGAGGCGAGAAGCGTTTGAGCTTCTTCGCGAAGGCGGCGGGCTTCTTCAAGTTCGTCGCCAATCTTTGCGGCGCGGTCATCAAGGGCAGCCCCAATAGTTTTGTGCGCGCCTTTCCACAATAAAACGGCGATGAATAACGCGACGCAGAGTACGATATAAAACCGTGCATCGATATAAAACGGTGTTCCGGCAGCGGCCTGCACTATTGAAGGTGGAATCAAAAACATGATTTACCCTTTCGATGCCGCAATGGCAGATTTTATTTGAGTGGCTGTTGGCTTTAAGACACCAATTTTTCCGACAATCGCTTCAACAGTTTCTGCCGCAACCGCATCAACGTGGGCCATGGCAGCATTGCGAGACGCCGTAATACGTTCGTCAGCAACCTCTTGTTTTTTAGCAAATTCAGCCTCAGCGGCTTCAATGTCTTTTTCAATACCGTCAGTCACAGATTTACGTGTGGTTTCGGCGATATTGTGAGCCTTGGCTTTCGCCGCCGCCATCACACGATCGTAAGTGATACTAGCTTGATCGGCTTCTTTTTGCATGCGTGAGGCCGCATCCAAATCATCAGCAATCCGGTCTCCGCGTTCGCTTATGCCTTCGCCAATGCGGGGAAGGATAAACTTAGCAAGAACGAAATAGAGAAGGCCAAAGGTAACCACCAACCAGAAAATCTGGCTGCTCCACGTTGATAAATCAAACTGTGGAAGACCGCCAGACGCAGCCTCAGCGGCGTGTCCAGCATCTATTGCATGGGGTGTCTCAGCTGCCATTATGGCCTCCTCGAAAATTATACGTAAAAGGTTTTCAGTGTCCTACAAGAATAGGATGATGATCGCCATAACGAAGCCAAACAGGCCTGTTGCTTCACAAAGAGCAAAACCGAGAAGAAGGTTTGTGCGCTGTGAGGCTGCAGCTGATGGGTTACGAAGGGCGCCTGAAAGGTAGCTACTAAAGATGTTACCAATACCGATACCGGCACCGATAAGAGCCATAGATGCTAGACCTGCACCGATATACTTTGCTGCTTCTGCTTCCATGATAGTTCTCCTTGAATGATGGAATAATACGAAGTTAGTGATCGACGTGATAAACGTCGTTTAGATAAACACAGGTAAGGATTGCAAATACAAAGGCTTGTAGGCCAGCAACCAAAAACTCTAGCGCGACAATGCCCATCGTTGCGATGATTGGCAAGATAGCAACACCCGCCCAAACGCCGCCGAGACCGACGAGAAACGCGATGAAGCTTGCAAAAAGTTTCAGCATAACGTGTCCAGCCATCATATTGGCAAAAAGACGAACGCTGAGCGCCACAGGGCGGCTTAGGAAAGAAATGATCTCAATGGGGATAATCAGAAAATAAAGCGCGAAGGGCAGACCTGCAGGCGCAAAGATTTTAAAGAACCGAAAGCCGTTTTTGATGATACCAAAGATAAAGACCATGGCGACAACAAAGATGGACAGAGCCGCTGTTACAGCGAGATGAGAGGTGAACGTAAATCCGTAGGCGTTCATGCCGAGGATGTTTCCGAACAGAATAAAGAAGAAAAGCGCAAAAATAAGCGGGAAGAACTTAATCGCTTCTGGGCCCGTGGTGTCGTGCAGCATGTCGCGGATGAATTCATAACAAATTTCGCCAAAGGACTGCATACGGCCAGGAATAAGCTTCCGGCTTGTGGCGAGTGCAAATACAGTGATAACGCAGAATGTTGCGACAACCATCCAAAGGGATGAGTTCGTGAAAGTCGTATCGACGATACCAAACTTCGGACCCTCTACGAGTGTCTGAATATTAAACTGTTCAATGGGGTCGTTTGCCACGTCCCTCTCCCTTACCTTGGTTGCGCGCTTAGACGTCGTCCAGCTTGCTTAATCTCTCTTCTTCGGCTTTCTCCATAGCGAGAACAAGCCGAAATGTATTTCGTATGCCGGCGGCTGTCCCCAAAACCAAACCCACTATCGTGAATAAGGGTTTTGTTCCGGCAAAATAATCAATACCAAATCCGAGGGCGCAGCCAATAATAACGGCTACAACGAGTTCAGTACTGATCCGCCATGCCATGCCAAGAGCCGAGTTATCAGTTTCAGAGGGTTTCTTATCTTCGTGTTTTTGGCGCGCCGCGTTAAGCCGCTGCTCCAAATCACTCAAATTTGATGTCCCTGTAGGTTCTGATGAATTTCCGTTCGTGTCAGACATAAAATTTTACCCGCTATCCTTGATCCTCTCGAAGATAAGACTACCCCGGAAAGCGCGCGCAACTTACTCGCGGGGCTTTTGGAAGTCAACCGAGGAGTAAGCTAGTTAAGGTGTTGAAAAATAGGTGTATTTTAGGATATTCTTTAGGTGCGACAATTCTGCTCGTGTGATCTGTTGAATTGTCTGAGGATTGTCCGGGAATCGGTATGAATATGAGCCTGTATCTAATAGTGAGAATGGTTAGCGACGGCGGCCCCGCGCATACCAATCGGGCGGTCAGGTCCTCGCGTCGTATCTGCGCCAGTATGGCGCTCCATCGCAGCGTTAAGCTCTGCGCCGATAATGATGACTAACGCTGTGATCCAGAACCACATAAGGAGCATGATGACAGCGGAGAGGCTTCCGTAAGTTTTATTATAGGTTCCAAATGCTGAGACAAACCATGAGAACCCCATGGAAATGAAAATCCACGACATCGTCGCCAAAACGCAGCCTGGAATGATCCATCTCAATTTTGCGGGTCGGCGTGAGGGACCATATTGATAAAGTACTGCGACGGCAAACCCGAAGAGACTCAGAAGAATAATCCACGGTAAGTATTGTGTGAAGGCGGCGGCTAAGCCGTCTAGTTTCGCGTATGTCAGTAAGGCCGGAACGCCGATGATGACTGCCAGCGCCACCCAAAGAAATACAGTGACGCTGAGGGTAAACATGCCCGCGAGGGCGTAAAACGCAGCGATAGACCGTTTTTCTTTCTCGTCATAGGCCACGTTCATGGCGCGCATAATAGCGCGGATGCCTGCACCTGCGCTCCAAAGGGCGATGAGTAGACCGATTGCGATACCGAGACCAAGCTGAGCGTCCGGCGCGCTGGCAACGGCCATAACCTGCGCGTTGAGAATGTCCCAAGCTTCGGCCGGAAACAAACCCGAAATGTTTTGGAGCTGCATTTGCACTCGTACAGGGTCGGCCACATAGCCATAGATGGAAATACAGGCTGTGATGAGCGGGAAAACGGCCAGCATCGTAAAGAAGGCAACACCCGCCGCGATTATCGCGACATTGTCATGATTGGTCTCATGCACCATATCTTTGAGGATGAGCCACCAGTCCCGCCGAGTAAAACCCAACGGTGAGGTCGCCATATTCTGAAGTTCGCTGCTCATGGCTTAGAGGTTACTTTTTCTTAGGCGGCTGCTTGCGCGAAAAGACCAGAAGGCTCTCTGTCGTCTGCTTTTTGTCGAGAGTGTAGCCGTCCAGATTAAAGTCCATGAGGTCTTCCGTGCGCTCAATCCGGTTTTGCATGATCCAGCGCGCCATGAGCCCGCGTGCAAATTTTGCGTAATACATAAGATTACGGGTTTCGCCGTCTTTTATATTCAAAAACTTGGCTTCGATAATAGGGCGGTTCAAGGTCTTTTTGTCGACAGCTTTGAAATATTCATTCGACGCGAGATTGACAATGGTTTGGTCGTCATGCCCGTCCATATCGTTTATGAGTGTTTCGGCAATAGTGGTGCCCCAAAAGTCATACAGTGACCCGCCGCGTTTTGTTTTCAGCTTGGTGCCCATCTCAAGCCTATATGGCTGTATGGCGTCCATTGGGCGCAAAACGCCATAAAGCCCTGAGAGAATACGTAAATGTGCTTGCGCGTAAGTAAGGTCTTCATCGGAAAGCGACTTGGCCTCTAGGCCCCAATAGACATCACCGTCAAATGCGAGCCCTGCAGATTTCGCCGAGTTACTTTGTCCTTCAAGGTTGAAAGCTTTAAAACGGTCTGCGTTTAGCTTCGCAAGATTGTCACTTATATGCATGAGCCTTTTGAGGTCATCAGCGCTTTGCTTTTTAGCAACTTTCGCGAGCTCTAAAGTATCGGAGGTAAGGCGAGGGACGGTTGCGAGCAATCCTGTTTCCGCCGGATCCATATTCAATTTTTTTGCAGGGGAGAGTAGTGTCAACATAGCGTGATCCTTTCCTCATAACATCGGGCTGAACTATTCAGGCCTGTATGCGTGGGTTTGTGATGGGTGACCCTAACGGGGCTGACCGTAATATCAAGAGTTCACAGATCAAAATTAAGTGATACCGGATCACGGCGTTGATCCCACACTCGCAAAATCTCAATATGTGTCTCGGTCACGCGGTAAATGAAGGTGAACGGGGTTTTTGGAATCTGCATGGTGCGCAGTTTGGGGTGGCTAAGCAGTTGTTTGCCAATGTGAGGGTGCTCCTCCATCAACATTTCAGTCGTGTAGACTTGAGACCGCATATTGCTTTTCCCCTGCGGGAATATGGAATCATAATATGTAGAAAGCCATTCTATGTCTTCGATTGCGCTTTGAAGGTAAATTGTCTTCACAGCCTATTGCTCTTTCAAAAATACATCCGGCTCTGGCGGCGATAGCTCATTATCCGTGTCCCAAGAATCCATCCATTTATGTACGGCTTCGGATGACACGAACACGCCTTTATCGGCTTCAATCACCGCGGCTTCGATAATGCGGCGCTTTTCTTCGCGGGCTTCAAGATAGGCTTCGATCGCTTTGGCCGCGACATAGGAAGCCGTTCGGTCATTGGCTTTGGCAGCTTCTTCTAATCCAGCTTTAACTTTCGGATCGATGCGTAATGTGAACGGGACGGTGGCCATAATGGGTGCTTTCGTGGCTGTTGTAAGACAGTGTGTACAGCATCTTACAGGGAGGCGTCAACGCATGCAAAATGACTCTATAAGAACGCTTTAAATGAGCACTCTGGGATTCATGATATTTTGCGGATCAAGGGCGCGTTTCATTGAGCGCAGCATAGCGAGTTTTACGGGATCCGCTCTTTGCGCCAAATCCTCACGTTTCATAATGCCGATGCCGTGCTCCGCCGATATGGAACCGCCAAGGCTATCGACAATGTCGAAGACGGCGTCTGAAATATCTTTCCAGCGCGAGAGGAATTCGGCTTTGTCTGCGCCTATTGGCTGCGCGATATTATAGTGGATGTTGCCGTCGCCGAAATGGCCAAAACCAATGGGGCGGCATCCGGGAATGATGCGCTCTACCTCTAAATCTGCGCGCGTGAAAAACTCAGGGATACGGTCAAGCGGGATGGTGATGTCTTGTTTGATCGAGCCGCCATTGAACTTTTGTGCAGCGGACATGTTCTCTCGCAGAGCTAAAAGCCGCGCGGCTTGCGCCTCTGATTGAGCGATCACGGCGTCTTGTATAAGGTCTTTTCCCATGGCGCGGCTAAGTAGTATTTCGGCGAGGGTTAACCCTTCAGCCTCGGTATCGGTTTCCCAATCGACAAGAACGTACCAAGGGTGCGGCGATGAAAAAGGATCCGTTTGCCCTGCGATATGGGTGGTGACAAGATCAAGCCCTATGCGCGGCATGACTTCAAACATGGCAAGTTTATTTCCGGCGCGTAGGACTTCAAGTAAGGCCAGCGCACTCGCCGGGCTTTGCGTGCCCATCATCGCCCTCTGTATGCGGCCAGGGCGCGGGAAAAGCTTGAGACTCGCCGCTGTTATCAGCCCAAGTGTGCCTTCTGCACCGAGGAATAAACGGGAGAGGTCGTAACCCGTATTGTCTTTACGAAGGGATGTCAGCCCGTTGAAAATATCGCCGTTTGGGAGTACGGCTTCAACGCCAAAAACGAGATCTTTGGTGGTCCCGTATTTTAACACATGCACGCCCCCTGCATTGGTCGAAAGATTGCCACCAATGGTGCAGGAGCCTTCGGAGGCCAGGGAGAGCGGAAACTTACGGTCTGCAGCGGACGCAGTTTCTTGCACAGATAAAAGCGTGCAGCCTGCTTCGGCAATAAGGGCGTTGGTCGTTGTGTTGACGTCTCTGATGCGGGTCATGCGTTTCATAGATATCAGGACTTCGCCTTTCGGCGTCTGCCCGCCGACGAGGCCTGTGTTTCCGCCTTGAGGCACGAGCTTCAGGTTATGCTCAGCGCAAATCTTAACGGCGAGGGAGGCCTCATCAGTAGTGTTAGGCATCAGCATAAGCGGTGTTTGGCCGAAATATTTATCCCGCCATTCGGTTAAATGCGGGGTAATAATATCCTGATCATCCGTCCAGCCCGTAGCGGGAAGCGCGGTTTTGAGAGCGTTTATACCATCCATATCAGACATTACCGTTTAGCCGCGGCTCGGCGCAAGCGGTCATTAATACCTGCGCCTATGCCGCCCTCAGGGATCGGCGCGACCGCGATCACTGGGACGGTATCGAGCGCGCGCAGAGCCGCAAAAAGATTGCGCGCAGCTTCGGCGAGATCGCCCGTTTTTGAGAGGTTCATCTCTGCGTTTAACTCTGTGTCTCCAAACGCGAGAAAGACTTCGCCTTTGTGTTTTTCCGTGGCGTTCAGGCGGACTTGGGCTTTTGGAGCATAATGACTGGTCAGCATGCCGGGCGCGGAAATCGCCGCGTCTTTTTCTGGAAGCCGCAGGTCAGAGATAAACGGCGCGAAGCTTTCGGCAGATAGTGTTCCGGGGCGCAATAAAACCGCATGATCCGTTTCGATTTTTAATATTGTGGACTCTATCCCGCCCCTACAGGCGCCGCCGTCTATAATAAGGTCAACATGGTCTCCTAAATCTTCGGCGACATGCTTGGCGCATGTCGGGCTGACGCGGCCAGAGAGGTTGGCGCTCGGCATGACAAGCGCGCCGTTAAATCCGGCCCGTACAATGCCTTCGCGCCACGGGGCGTCGGGACAACGAATGGCGATGGTCGTAAGGCCCGCGCTAGCCTTGCTTGCGGGCACGGGGTCGAGTCTGGGCAAGACAAGCGTCAGCGGGCCAGGCCAAAATTGGTCGATAAGCATTTGGGCTAAAGGACTGATTTTCGCAAAGTCTTTGGCTTTTTCGGGAGACAAAACATGTGTAATGAGCGGGTTATGCGCGGGCCGTCCTTTGACCTTATATATAAGCGCAACGGCTTCTTCGTTGCTGGCGTCTGCGGCGAGGCCGTAAACCGTCTCGGTCGGCAGAGCGGCAAGACCGCCGTTTCGCAAAATATCCGCCGCGCGCTGATAGGCTTTCGGCCCGGCTTTCATGAGGTTCGCCATATTACTGTTTTTCGTTGAACTCGGTTTCAATTCTTAGCGTGATCTCGTCGCCAATGCCAAAGTTTTTGAGATATGTTAGTCCAAAATCAGAACGGCTAAAGGTTCCAGTGGCTGAAAACCCTAGGGTCTTACCCGGATGTCCGAAGGACTTGCCCGCCCCGTAAAATGTGGTTTGTAATGTGACGGGATGAGTCTGTCCGCGAAATGTCAGGTCGCCTAAGATATCGCCGCTGTTTTCGTTCGTTTTGGTTATGGTGGAAGCGGTGTATCTTATGCCTGGGTAAGTTTCCGCGTCAAAATAGCGGCTGTCCGACGCGATGGTTTTATCAAACTCAGGCAGCCCTGTATTCACACTGTTAGGGTCGATTGTTATATCAACACGGCTCAGTTCAGGAGAGACGGAATTATAGCTCAGAACCCCGCTAATATCATCGAAGCGGGCTGTGAACTGCGAGAGTCCGGCGTGGCTAATAGACCAAACCACGCTTGTGTGAGCGGGATCCAAAACATAGTTGCCTGATAGCTCCGGCGCAGGGGCTAGGTCAGGAGCCGTATGGCAGGAGGTAAGCGCGGCAACGGCTAGCATAAGCGTAATTTTCTTTATCATAGTCTATATATAGAGCGGCGCTGCATGAATTGATACTCACAGCTTGTTGATATTTAATGCCGCATGCCGCCCAATTCGCTTGATTGTTGAGCGGTCTCTGTTCATGGAGTATCACATGGCAAAGAAACAGAAAAAATCTAAAGTTCCGGATGACGGAGTGAAAAAGACGAAAAAAGAAATGCTCATCGACGAAGGCAAGTTCTTCGGCGGGTTGATTGCATTTTTGTTTGTTTTTTATACCTTTGTCTTCGGTCACTACAAAATTCCGAGCGAAAGCATGCAGCCAACCCTTGAGGTCGGCGACCATCTTTACGTCTCCAAATTTGCCTATGGATACTCGAAATACTCTACGCCGTTTGGCGTTCATAAACTGCCATTTTGGCCGGATGGTAAAATCTTGTCAAAGCTTCCGCAGCGCGGCGATGTTGCCGTATTCAAAAACCCCAACACGGGCGTTGTGATGATTAAGCGTGTTCTGGGCCTTCCAGGGGATGAGTTGATTTTTTTGCAAGGGCGCATATATCTGAATGATCAGCTCATCGAGCGGACTGTTGTGGACGAATATACTTACCGTGCCGACAATGGCCCGCGCGCCTTACGCGATAAGATTTCTGGCCGTGACAAAACGCATGAGCGTTGGGGCTATAAAATCGATATTACGGAATATTCTGAGCAATGGCCGGACGAGAAAAAGCCTCACCGTATATATGAAGAAACGGATCAAGAGCCGCTTGATAATACCCGTCCTATTACGGTGCCTGAGGGAACTGTTTTCATGGTCGGCGACAATCGCGACCGTTCCTTTGACAGCCGCGCTAATGCTAGTAGCGGCCCGGGGTTTGTGCCTTTGGATCATTTGATCGGCCGCGCGGATATGATGATGTTCTCCTTTAAGAAATGTTCAAAGGATGAAGGCGTTCGGTGTCCGCCGCGCCGTTTCATGAAAAAGCTATAAGTTAAAGACTAGACTCTCACCACTATTTCAGGTCAATACGCGCCCATGAATCAGGATGTGATCATCATAGTACGACACGGTAAGCCCTCGCTGTCCAAAAAGGTGCGACTCACGTGGAGCGAGTTCCTTGATTGGTGGAAACGCTATGATGAAAGCGGTCTTGCTCCGAAACAAAAAATACCTAAAAAAATCATTGCCTATGCGAAAGAGGCGGATGTGATTGTGTCTAGTTCACTACCGCGGGCGGTGGAATCAGCCGAGCTTGCCGCTGGCAGAGCCCCTGATTTCATTGAAGACGGCCTAATTGAGGCCGCCTTACCTGCGCCGCCTACAGGGCCTCTAAAAATGGGGCCTAAAAGCTGGGGCACCTTCTCGCGCATTTTGTGGTATGTCGGCTGGTCAGGTGGTATGGAAAGCCACCGCGAGGCGCGTGTGAGGGCTGAGCATATGTGTGATGTTCTGGCGGAACATGCTTCCGGCGGGAAAATGGTCTTTGTGACAGCCCATGGATGGTTTAACAGGATGGTCAAAGGCTCGCTGCAGAAACGCGGGTGGAAATGCGTAAAGCAAAATGGTGATCTTCATTGGAGCCACCGCCGTTTTGAACGCCCAACAAAAAACTTAGGTGATATATGACGGATGCTGCGATTAAAGACATGAGTTTTGAACAGGCTCTCAAAGAACTTGAAGGGATTGTTGCCAAGCTTGAGCGCGGAGACGCGCCGCTTGAAGAAAGCATCTCTATTTATCAGCGCGGCGCGGCGCTTAAGGCTCACTGCGAAGGCAAGCTTAAAGACGCACAGCTCAAAGTCGAAAAAATCGTTTTGGACGCCAGCGGTAATGCGGGAACAGCCCCTTTTGACGAGAACTAGTATCTAAGCTTTAGGTAGGCGCTCCTGCTTGTCATCCTAGGCTTGATCTGTGCCCCAGAAAGTTTGAGAGCCTGTTTTAAACTGAACATGTTGCGCGAGATCCCAGCGCGGAGGCTGGGATGACAGGGTAAAATATGACCACTGACTTTACATCACGCCTCGCATTTGTGGCTTCTCAGATGGAAACTGTTCTTGACGGCGCACTGCCGAAACCCGAAGGAGCTCAATCCATTGTCATTGACGCTATGCGCTATGCTGCGCTGGGCGGAGGCAAACGTTTGCGACCTTTTTTGATGGTTGAAACGGCACGTATGTTAGGGCTTGAAAGCGGAGATGTTTGGCAGGCTGCAGCGGCGTTAGAATGTGTTCATGTTTACTCGCTCGTGCATGACGACCTGCCGTGCATGGACGATGACGATATGCGGCGCGGCAGGCCAACGGTTCATAAAAAATATACGGAGGCGATGGCGGTACTGGCCGGAGACGCGCTTCTTACGCATGCGTTTGAACTTATAGCGGGTTGCGGCGTTGAGAACGCGATTCGTATTGACTTGATGTCAGGTCTCGCAAAATCTAGCGGCGCGCGCGGCATGATTGGCGGGCAGGTCTTGGATATTTTAGCCGAAACGGCTTCGGAGCCTATGGACGAGACAGCCATCACGCACCTACAGGCGCTTAAAACCGGCGCGTTGATAGAATATGCGGTCTATGCCGGAGCAATATTGTCTGGCGTTACGGAAAAACAAAAAGAGGCGCTCTTATCTTATGCGCGTGACCTCGGTCTCGCCTTTCAGATAACCGACGATATTTTAGACGTTGAGGGCGACGCCGCCGTTGTCGGAAAGGCTGTTGGGAAAGACGAAAACCTCGGGAAAGCCACATTTGTGTCAATTCTTGGCCTTGATGGCGCGCGAGAAAAAGCAGCTAGCATAGGGGCGCGGGCAAAGTGTCACCTTGACCCTTTCGGCGAAAAGGCAAATATCCTATGCGCTACAGTTGATTTTGTGTTAGGCCGCCGAAACTGAGTTTACCGCGCGGCATTTTTTGGTGCGAATGGTAAGCGCAAATAGGAAGACAAGGTTATGGTGGATACACCGCTTCTTGATACGGTTAAATTCCCTGCGGATATGCGCGGGTTTGACCGCTCACAGCTGAAACAGCTCGCAGATGAACTGCGTTCTGAAGTTATTGATGCCGTATCCGTCACGGGCGGACATCTTGGCGCGGGGCTTGGCGTTGTCGAGCTGACCGTGGCGATTCATCATGTTTTCAATACGCCGGACGATAAATTGATCTGGGATGTTGGCCACCAATGTTATCCGCACAAGGTTCTAACGGGCCGCCGTGACCGTATTCGGACACTTCGTAAGGGCGGCGGATTGTCAGGCTTCACCAAGCGCGCCGAAAGTGAATATGATCCGTTTGGCGCAGCGCACAGCTCCACCTCGATTTCTGCCGGTATGGGTTTCGCCACCGCGCGTGATCTCGACAAACGGGAAAACCATATTATCTCCGTGATTGGCGATGGCTCGATTACGGCGGGCATGGCTTACGAGGCCATGAATAATGCCGGCGCAACGGATTCGCGCCAAATCGTCATTCTCAATGATAATGACATGTCCATTGCGCCACCTGTTGGCGCGATGAGCTCCATGCTCGCTAAGATGGTTAGCTCCGGCGGTTACCGCAAGTTTCGCCGCGCCGCCCGCGCCGTAGTCAAAGACGCGCCGCGCCCGATTTACGATACGGCTAAAAAGGCCGAAGAATATTCTCGCGGCATGGTCACAGGCGGCACGTGGTTTGAAGAGCTAGGCTTTTATTATGTCGGCCCCGTCGACGGTCACGACCTTGATACGCTTCTTTCGGTTCTTGAAAACGTCAAAAACATGAAGGAAGGCCCTGTCCTTATTCACGTTGTGACGCAAAAGGGCAAAGGGTATGCGCCCGCGGAAAATTCCGCTGATAAATATCACGGCGTGTCAAAATTTAACGTGGTGACGGGCGAGCAAAGCAAATCTATTCCCAACGCGCCGAGCTACACATCTGTCTTCGGGCAGCAGCTTGTTAAACAAGCTGAAAAAGACAGTAAAATCGTCGGGATTACGGCAGCGATGCCGGGCGGAACGGGCATGAATGTCTTTGGCAAAGCCTTCCCAGACCGCATGTTTGATGTCGGTATTGCAGAGCAGCACGCGGTGACATTCGCGGCTGGACTTGCGGCGGACGGCTATAAGCCGTTCTGCGCGATTTATTCGACCTTCTTACAGCGCGGCTACGACCAAGTTGTCCATGACGTGGCGATCCAAAATTTGCCTGTACGGTTTGCTATGGATAGAGCCGGACTTGTCGGCGCGGACGGGCCAACACATGCAGGCGCATTTGATATTGCCTATCTCGGCTGCCTTCCAAATTTCACGCTCATGGCGGCTGCTGACGAGGCCGATTTGGCCCGTATGGTCGCGACGGCTGTGGCCTATGATGGCGGCCCTATTGGGTTTCGCTATGCACGCGGCGAAGCGACAGGCATTGAAATTCCAGAAAACCCTGAACCGCTCGAAATCGGCAAAGGCCGCATACTACGCGAAGGCACGCGTGTTGCGCTGCTCTCTTACGGCACGCGCCTCGGCGAAGCGTTGCAAGCGGCGGATCAACTTGAAACGCTTGGGCTTTCTGCCACGGTTGCGGATGCCCGTTTCGCTAAGCCGCTTGATACGGACCTTGTGAAACGTCTCGCAGATGAGCACGAAGTCCTTATCACAATCGAAGAAGGCTCTGTTGGCGGTTTTGGGGCGTTTGTCCTGCATGAGCTAGCCGCTTCAGGACGTCTTGATAGCGGCCTGAAAATCCGTACCATGACCTTGCCTGATATTTTCATCGACCAAGATACGCCTGAAATTATGTATAAGCAGGCACGGCTAGACGCAGATTCCATTGTTGAAGAAGTGTTCAAAGTTCTCGGTAAAGATCTGCGCAGCCAAAGCGCGCGCGCTTAGGGACTGCGCTATGCGCGCTGATACTTACCTTGTCGATAAAGGCTACTTTGAGAGCCGAGCCAAGGCGGCGGCGGCGATTAAGGCTGGCGGCGTGAGTGTTAACGGCGCGCCGCTCAAGAAAGCCTCACAGAATATACCTGATAACGCCGTCATAGAGGCGCAGGCCGCGCATCCTTGGGTGTCTCGCGGCGGCGTGAAATTGGCGCATGCATTAGAGGTTTTTGGGGTCTCTGCCAAAGGCCGTGTGTGTCTTGATGTCGGGGCGTCTACGGGCGGCTTTACGGATGTACTTTTGTCCGCTGGAGCGGCAAGGGTCTACGCCGTTGATGTGGGCCGCGATCAGTTACATAAGAAATTACGGGGTCATCCCAAAGTTGTCTCTATGGAGGCCACGGATGCCCGCGGGCTGACGCAGGACATGTTCACCCCTACCTATGACCTTATTGTCTGTGATGCGAGTTTCATTTCTATGATGAAAGTCTTGGAGCGCTCATTATCTCTTGCGAAAGCGGGCAGCGAGCTTGTTACCCTCGTTAAGCCGCAGTTTGAAGTTGGGCGTAAAAATATCGGCCGAGGCGGTATCGTTATTGATAATGGGGCAGCCGCTGAAGCGCTTGCTGATGTAAAGTTTTGGCTTGAAGGCTCGGGGTGGGCCGTAAAGCAGGAAGCGTTCTCGCCGATTAAAGGCGGGTCTGGGAATACGGAGTATCTCCTGCATGCTGCGAAGTCATAGATTTTGATGCGCTGATTTGCCGAAAATTATCATTGTTTTTCTGTTTTATGTTCGCCTAAAGAAAGAGAAACGGGGAACTTTCAATGGCACATCATAAACTAACCACAGACTATTTAATCGCGGGTAGCGGCGCCGTCGGCATGGCGTTCGCCGATGTGATCCTGTCGGAAACCGATGCTAACGTCATCATTGTTGACCGTTATGCAAAGCCCGGCGGGCACTGGAATGTGGCCTATCCTTTTGTGACCCTGCATCAGCCGTCGGCTTATTACGGGGTGAGTTCAGTGGAGCTTTCCAAAGGCCGCAAAGATGAAGTCGGACTCAATAAGGGGCTAAACGATCTGGCGTCAGGCGCAGAAGTCTCTGCCTATTATGACGACGTGATGCGTCATCAGTTTCTGCCGACGGGCCGCGTTCAATATTTCCCAATGTCAAATTATGACGGAGAGGGGCGCTTTACGCATATACTGTCCGGCGATACGTATGAAGTGGAGGCGGGGAAAACCGTCGATGCAACGTGGCTGAAAACGTCCGTCCCGTCGACGCATACGCCGAATTTTAAAATTGATGACGGCGTGCAGTTTATGCCGCTCAACGATATGCCGATGCTCACCAAGGCGCCGGCCGGGTTTGTCGTCATTGGCGGCGGGAAAACGGGCATTGATGCGTGCTTGTGGCTTCTGGAGAACCGCGTAGATCCTGATAAAATAACATGGATCGTCCCGCGCGATGCGTGGCTTTTGGACCGCCAGAACACACAGCCCTCCGAAGATTTTTTCGAGTTCACGATGGGTGCGCAGGCGGGGCAGTTTGAATCTATCGCGCAGTCGACCTCGATTGATGATATGTTCGACCGCCTTGAAAATTGCGGTTATTTTCTTCGGCTTGATAAAACCGTTCGTCCAAAAATGTTCCACGGGGCGACGATCAGCCGGATGGAACTTAAGGCTTTGCAGCAGATTAAAAACATTGTCCGCATGGGCCGTGTCTCGCATGTCAAAGACACCGAGATTATTTTGGACGGCGGGACTATTCTGGTGAGTGCTGATCATGTGCATATTGACTGCTCTGCGCGCGCGGTCAGTAATGATGTGATTAAGCCGATTTTCGAGGGTGATCTGATAACGCCGCAAATGGTGCGCTCCTATCAGCCCGTCTTTAGCGCAGCTGCTATCGCTCACATTGAAGCCAGTTATGAGGATGATGCGGCCAAAAACCGCCTGTGCGGAGTTGTGCCGCTTCCTAATCATGATACGGATTTTATCCGCTTTACGGCGGCCTTCATGATGAACCAATATAATTGGGGGCAGGATGCTGGTATGAAGGATTGGCTACTTGGAAACCGCCTTGACGGCTTCTCAAAGATGGTCGCGGATGTTGATAGAGATGACGCCAATAAAATGGCGATCCTCAAGCGCGTCCGCAGTCATGCCATGCCAGCTATGGGTAAGCTGCAGGAATATCTCGCCCAGCTCGGTTAAAGCCCGTCTAGTCGATCATAGCGATTTTAAGTGTGTCCGTTGTGCCGGGTCTGCCAAAGGGAATGCCTGCTGAAATTATAATCCGGTCGCCCGTCTTAGCGCCGTCTTGCTGTTTTGCGAGCACTTGGATTTGGCCAAGCATATCGTCGAAGCTTTCCGGGTCTTTTGTGACAATCGGCTCAACGCCCCAGCTCAGTGCCATGCGGTTAGCGGTGGCTTGATTGGGCGTTAGGCCGAATATTCGGCAGGGTGGCCGTTCGCGCGAAATGCGCTGCACGGTCGAGCCCGTGGATGTGTAGCCGTAAACCGCCTTGCAGCCCAAAATTTCGGCAATGCCGCGAACCGAATGGCTGACAGCGTCTTCGGTGGTGGCGTCGTGGGGCAGCGGGCGTGATTTAAAGTAGTTCCAGAACTCATCGTCGGATTCTGCGGCGCGAATGATGCGGTTCATTATAGCCACAGCGGTTGCGGGGTGACGGCCTACGGCGGTTTCAGCGGAGAGCATGACCGCGTCCGCGCCTTGGTAAATCGCGGTAGCAACGTCGGAGGCTTCGGCACGCGTCGGGGTCGGCGAGTCGATCATGCTTTCCAGCATGTGCGTGGCGACGATGACGGGTTTGCCAAGTGCGCGAGCTTTGCGGATGATTTGCCTCTGTACAACGGGAACGCGCTCAAGAGGGAGTTCAACACCGAGGTCACCGCGCGCCACCATCGCGGCGTCGGTAAGCTCTAGAATTTCATCAAGGTCTTCCACAGCCGATGGCTTTTCGATCTTCACAATGATTCCGGCTTTACCTTTGATGATTTTCTGCGCGTCGAGAACATCCTGAGCTGACTGCACAAAGGAGAGGGCGATGAAGTCGACATTATGGGAAAGCGCAAACGCCATATCGACACGGTCTTTGTCTGTCATCGCTGACATTGGCAGAACGGCGCCGATAACATTAATGCCTTTCCGGTCACGTAAAATGCCCGGTACATCGACGCGAAGGTCAATGGTCTTGCCATCATTTGCGGTGACGGTAACGAGAAGCTTGCCGTCATCAAATTTAAGTTGGTGACCTGGCTCTAAGGCTTTGAGCAGTTCTGGGTGCGCTAGGCGTATGAGCCCGTCTTTACCGAGAGCATCGCTGACTTCCATTTTGACGGTTTCGCCATAGCGAAGTTCTATTTGGCCGCCTTCGAAGGGGCCGACGCGTAACTTCGGGCCTTGCATATCAGCGATAATTGAGATGGCGCGCCCGCAATCCAAAGCGGTTTTGCGAATTGTGGTGAGGGAGCGAAGATGGTCTTCGTGGGAACCATGGGAGAAGTTAAGCCGAAACGCGTTCACGCCAACTTCGTGCAAGAGGCGCACAGTATCAGGGGCTGAACTGGCGGGGCCAATCGTGGCGACGATTTTAGCAAAACTTTGCGGCATTTTGGTGTCTCCTATTTAATGGTGTCATGAAAGAGATCGGAGGAAGGGTCAATAGAGAGTTATTAAGGCAAGTAATACAAGACAGGGTAGAATAAATGCGCGCAGAGCGATGAGAACCGCTAACCGTTTGTTGGTAGTGTATTTTTGCAACACATTTAGTTTTTTTAATATTAGCCCCGAATCCGCCTTGAAGGGGGTGTGATGTGGCGTTAGAGAAACGAGGCACACGTGGGATTCTGTCCTGCGTGAACATAATGCTAATAAGGCATATAACTCAAAAACCAGTTCGAAGGGGTTTTATAAAGTGAAAACTATCAACAAAAAACAGCTGTTGCTTACGACATTATTGTCCGGCGCAACATTTGGTGCAGCGGCGGCTCCGTCTTTTGCCCAACAAGATGACCAAATCGTTGTTACAGGTACGCGTGTTGAGCGCAAAAACTTGGAAGCTCCGTCTCCCGTTACAGCGATTGATGCTCAAGAGCTCACGCTAACTAACACAATCAATACAGAGCAGTTCATCAACTCTCTCCCGCAGCTTGTTCCTGCGTTTGACGGCACGTCAAACAACCCAGGTACAGGTACAGCGTCCGCTAACCTACGTGGTTTGGGCTCTAACCGGACTTTGGTTCTTGTTGACGGTAACCGTTACGTTTCTGCTTTCGGTGACGGTGTTGTCGATTTGAACTCAATCCCTTCTTCGCTTGTTAAGCGTGTTGACATCGTAACTGGCGGCGCATCTGCTGTGTACGGTTCTGACGCGATGGCCGGTGTTGTTAACTTCGTCCTCGACGATGAGTTTGAAGGCGTTGAAGTTGAAGCGTCTTACCAGTCTTCTGAAAAAGGCGATGCTGGAATCAAAACTCTTGCAGCTACAATGGGCGGAAACTTTGACAATGGTCGCGGTAACGCAACTGTATATCTTGGTTACACACAACGTGACGCTGTTTTTGCGGCTGCACGTGATTTTGCTTCCGTAACTAACGTTGATACCGGGACTGGCTTTGCTCCAGGTGGTTCATCTGGCGTTCCTGGCTCACGTGTATTTGACAGTAACTTTAACTACACAGACCTAGGTTTTTCTGGCGCGGCTAACGCAATGTCAACTGGTGCTGGCGCGACGTTCGCGACGACAAACAGCTGTTCAGGCGGAAGTTCTTTGCGTGACCCAGATGGTAGCGCGACTTATATCGCTGCCGCTGGTGCTACTCAAAACTTGAACCCATCCTTAAATGGCGATGAGTTCTGTGGCGGTAACGTTACGTTTGATTCCTCTGGTGCGATCATTCCTTGGGTTGACTCTGGTGCAGACACAACGCGTTACAATTATGCTCCTGTAAACTACCTACAGCTCCCACAAGAGCGTTACACAATGGCAGCATTCGCGAAATATGACATTACAGACACGGTTACAGCGAAAATTCGCGGTATCTTCACGTCGAATAATGTTCCTGTTGAGCTTGCTCCAACACCTACCTTTACTTCTGTAACGATTGATGTTGCGACAAACCCATACCTTTCAGCCGCTCAGCGTGCTGCGTTCACCGACGCTGCAATCGCTGGTGGTCAAAGCCCGAATGCTTACGCGATCTACATCGGTCGCCGCATGACGGAAATCGGTCCGCGGAACAGCAATCAAGAGCTTGATTCATACCAGCTTTCTGGCGACCTTTCAGGTCAGTGGTCAGAAGAATGGGATTGGGATCTTCACGCTCACATTAACCGCGTAAACGGTGTTCAAATCCAAACGGGTAACGTGTCTATTTCTGCGTTCCAAACTGTTGTTGGTGACGGCACTTGTAATATCTTTGGTCAAGGCAACTTTACTGATGCTTGTGTAACAGCTGTTGCCCGTACAGGTATTATTCAGAACACATCCGAACAGCGTAACATGGTCTTCACAACAGACGGTCCTGTTAATGCACTTCAGTCTCCAATGGCTGAAAATCCGCTACAGCTTGTTCTTGGTGCAGAGTACCGCGAAGAACGTTTTGACCTTCGTCCTGACTCTGTTTTGGGCCCTGATGTATCTGGCTTTAACCAGTCTTTGCCTATCAGCGGACGTTTTGACTCGTATGAAGTCTTTGGCGAAGTTTATATGCCAATCGTTGAAGGTGCGTCTTTCGCTGAAGAATTGTCAGTAAACGGCGCGTTCCGTTATGCTGATTACTCAACAGTTGGCGGAATTAGTTCTTACGCTATAGGCGCAGAATGGGCTCCTGTATCTGACATCCGTTTCCGGGGTCAAATTCAGCGTGCTGTTCGTGCACCAAACGTTGTTGAGCTCTTCTCACCACTAACAAACGGCTTCCCTGGCGCTCAAGATCCTTGTGCACAGCAGGGTACGGCTGCGGCGCCTATTGCTGCAACAGGCCAAATGTCACTTTGTACAGCTGGCGGCGTTCCTGCCGGTGTTTATAATACGGCTTTCCAGGCTAACGCACAGGTCCAAGGCTTGTTCGGTGGTAACACGAACCTATCTGAAGAGACGTCTGATACATTTACTGTTGGTTTCGTAACTACACCATCAGCGATCCCAGGTTTGACGATCACTGCTGATTACTATGACATCGAAGTTCAGGATGCTATTGGTACGGTTTCCGCTCAAGAAACGCTCGACGATTGTTACGTAACAGGCGCTATTCCTGCTTACTGTGGCCTAATCGTGCGTTCTGCCGCGGGTACAATTAGCAGCATTACGCTAACTAACCAAAACCTAGCGACATTGACGGCTAAAGGTATCGATGCTGAAGTTTCTTATAACTTCGACGCTGAAGATGTTGGCCTCTCAATGCTTGGCGGTGAATTTGCCTTCAACATTATCGGTGGTTACCGTCTTGAATCTGGCGGACAAGCAACTGCTACTTCTACGTTCTACGATTGTGCCGGTTACTTTGGCGCGACAGGCTCAGCCTCTTGCGGTGAGCCAAACCCAGAGTGGAAACATGCTGCTACTCTTCGTCATTCCAAAGGTGCGTTGCTTAACTCACTTCGCTGGCGTTATATCGGCGGAACAACTGAAGATGATCAGGTTGACGGTGGAGCTAGCTCTGGACGTTTCGTCACAGACATCAGCTCTAAGAACTACTTCGATTGGACAACTCAGTGGGACATTTCTGACCACTTCCAGCTGTCTGGCGGCGTAATCAACATCTTTGACACGTCTCCTCCAATTCTTGGCGATTGCTGTTCTGAACAGTCAAATACGTTCCCTGCGTCTTACAACCCATTTGGACGTCAGTTCTTCGTATCTGGTAAAATGCGCTTCTAGTCTAAGCGATATAAAATTTGAGATGGCGGCCCCCGGGTCGCCATTTTTTTTTGCCTTATAATACAGGTCGTGCTGTAAGTGGCACTCACTCGCTTTGCCTAAGAGGGCTCTCATAGGCCCAAGATCGGTCCATCTGCGGAGGTCACTGCTTGGCAATGACAAAAATAATGTGGGTGGGGCAGCGCAGGTCAAGCCCTTAGGCCGATAAGAATGGACTCTAGTGCTCTAACGTTAGATACTTGGCGTAGTTTTTTGCGCGTCCTGAGGACGTCTTGTATAACGGACGTCGTACTTGTTTGTAGCTCGCAGTTTTGACCCTATTCCTTTGTTTGTGGAACTCGAGACAGTTTTCATCTTCGGGCAGGCCAAGGAAGCTAAGCATTTCATTGGTAACGGCTACGGGATCTGCAATAAATCTATCATATGACAGGGTAAAAATATCCTCCCCAAAAATAGACTGCCAATGCGCGATAAGCCGTTGTTGTTCTCTATGATAATGGGCAATATCTTCTAGTTTGCGTGCGTAGTTCTGCCCATCAGAAAACTGGGTGAAGTATATGGAAAGATAATTGTCTAGGGACTCGCGTATCGTGTAGATAATTTTTGCGTGTGGAAATAGTGTTTTGATGAGTCCAAGTTGGATTAGATTATCAGGACGTTTATCCGTGAAAAGCGGCGTTTCTATGAGATGCGTAGCTGCATGCCTATTGTAATTTGTTCGAATTTTATCCCGTTCTGTTTGTCCGGCTTTGTCCGTTTGAAAGAGCGTGTTTTTGACCTGCAGCCGATCGAAAAAATCGAGTTCTCCCTTTGGAGTTATATCTGTATGCGCACCTAATACTTGTTCTGCTAGCGTGCTTCCTGATCGAAACATCCCGCAAATAAAAACTGGAGAGGGGGGCGCTAAGGGAGGCCTCTTGGAATCGCCCAAAGTTGTATAAGTTTCTGCCGAATATAAATCTATCAGGGCGTTCGTACGGGCCTTTATGGCTGCGGAATCATATGGGAGGCCGTATGCGAGCCCATGTTTATTGGCTCGCGAGTAAGCATCGAACGCTTTGTCATATTCTTTCAGGCTATCTCGGGCTGTCCCTAGTGCAAAATACAGGCATTCTTTGTCAAAATTGCTGGTGCTTGAATGTGCGGCAGCCTCTTCGATTTGCTTCAAAATTTGATGATCGGAATCTTCAAAGTCATATGTATTGGCAAGGCGTGCCAAGGCTTCATATGCGAGAGGTGCGGATTCTAGTGCTTTTTCGTAGACCCGTTTAGCTCCGTCAAAATCCGCTGTCTCTTCGTAGAGGTTGCCTAAATTCGTATGAGCGGCAATAAAGTCGCCCTTATGCTCTATGGCTTTAGTAAACGCTGATTTTGCCGCTTCGATATCAAACAGGAAGTCAGCATATATTACGCCCAGATTCAGATAAACTTCTTCAGGAGATGTAACGCCGGCATTGAGGCTTTTTTTATAGGCCTCAACAGCACTTTCATAATCCCCGTGAGTCTTCAGTGCGTATGCGATATTAAAGACATCGTCTGGTGATAAATCTTCTCTTAAAAGAAGGGCCTTATAGCACCTAATCGCTGTTGGTGTTTCCCCAAGTTGGTCGGCTAGTTTTGCAGCATTTGAAATCAAAGCGCGGTCTTCGGGGTGAACGCTTATCAGGGCGGCCAAATGATCCAAAG
This sequence comes from Alphaproteobacteria bacterium, assembly GCA_051252005.1. Taxonomy (GTDB): domain Bacteria; phylum Pseudomonadota; class Alphaproteobacteria; order Caulobacterales; family Maricaulaceae; genus JACOMS01. Next base: position 196,295 of record JBPOEZ010000001.1, read on the forward strand.
CCCGACTATGCGCGCCTTGGCGCATTAGGTCTTTGAAAGTATCTATATTGGCCTTCGAAACTGGCATTGCAGTAAGTAAATCCTACTCAATGCCAGGCAAGTCGGCCATAAGCTCTTTACCGGGTTCCATCCGCGCGCGGGCGCCGATCAAAGCGCGAACCTCTGGGAGGTCTCCGATTTCTCGCATAATCGCCATATCGGCTTTCGCTTGGGCCGTCTGATTGAAAATTTCTTCAATTTGCTCAGACGTGGTTTTAGCTCTTGGGAAGACTTTGATTCGAACGTCGCCGTCTTTTTCGATCCCGCCAAGCTCTTTTGCGATCTCTACGGCCTTTAAGAAGCCGCCTTGCTCGTCGACGAGGCCGATATCTTGGCCTTGCGCGCCTGTCCAGACGCGGCCTTTGGCGATCTCGAGAACGCGTTCGATGGGTATATCACGGCCTTCTGCAACGCGGCCTGTGAAATCTTCGTAGATATCTGCGAGCTGGCCACGGTAGGCGAGGCGCTGACTTTCGGAAAAGGGTTTGTCGCCAGAGTAAGCGCTGACATATTCCCCGCCAAGATTGACGTCATCAACATTGTAACCGATTTTAGCAAACGTGCCTTCCATAGCAACCTTACCGCCTAGAACGCCGATGGAGCCAGTAATAGTCATGGGCATGGCGACGATTTTGTCGGCATTTGCGGCCACATAGTAGCCTCCGGAAGCCGCATATTGGCCCATGCTGATGACAACAGGCTTGCCAGCTTCTTGAGCGCGTTCAACGGCGTCATGAATTTGGTCAGACGCAGAAGGCGATCCGCCAGGGGAGCTGACGCGGAAGACAATGGCTTTGACGTTCTTGTCTTTTGATGCGGCCGTGATCGCGGCGGCTATCGTGTCGCCGCCCATGCTGATGCTATTAGAAAACGGGCTAGAGCCATCGGAGGATGAGCCGTTTACAACGGGGCCTTGGCCGCCAATGAAGGCAATTGCGGGGCCTGAGTAGGTTTTCGCATACTCATAGTTCTTTACGGCTTTGAATTTAATCGACTTTCCGCCGGCTTTCGTTTGCGCGTATTCTTCAGCGGCCTGTAGGTGACCGAGCTTATCGATGAGGCCGGCTTCAAGCGCAGCTTCAGCGCTGTGCGGCGCGGCGTTAAAGGCTGCAAGAACATCAGCTTCGCTTAGGGAGCGGTCTTCGGCAATATGCGCGACCCCGACATCATAGAGGGACTTAAGAAGTGAGGTTGTTGATTCGCGGTGCGCAGGTGTGAAGTCTGTTTCGTTGTAGGCGTTGGCCGCTGATTTATATTCATGGAACTGCTCAATTTGCGGTTTTGCGTCGAACTTATCAAAGACGCCGCCGTAAAAGCCGACTTCGGAGCGAATGCCTGCGACTGCAAAACCTGTTGTGTCTTGTTGCCAAATCTCGTCAGCTGCCGCGGCCACCATATAACCGGTAAAGGTTGTGCCTTCAAAGCCTTGGGCGTGGGCGACCACGAATTTCCCGCTCGACTTAAAGTCTCGAATCGCGAGTCTTAATTCTTCGGCGCTTGCGGGTGTCATGCCGCCGCTTCTGGCTCTAATGAAGAGGCCCTTTACATTATCATCTGTTTTTGCGGCGTGCAGGGCGCGTACCGTATCAACAACATTCGCGCTAGGGCTGCCAAAGAGCGACTCGCCTGTGCTGTGATCTTGAATAGATTCGCGAAGATCCAGTTTGAGGACAAACTTATCCTCAGGTTTAAAGGAAGAGCCAATGCCGCTGATAACCCCCATGACCATCAAGAGAAGAAAAAGGCAGATGAAAAAGCCAAAGATGCCGATGATGGTGCCAAAGACAGTTAAAAAGAAGTGCCGCATGTTATTTCCTAAGTCGTTTAGCCTCTTCTTACACACTATGACGAGTAAAAGGAAAGATATTTCTCGTTTATCGATAATAAATTTTCAGTGATCCTGTTTGGAGGGGGGCAGGCGCGGCTTAAATATTATTGCATAAATTCTTGGTCAAATAGGCATTGCAATTAAAGAAGAGAGGGGATAGAACGCCCCCGCTGTTGAAGAGAAATAAACAGTGTTGGGGTATGGCCAAGTGGTAAGGCACCGGTTTTTGGTATCGGCATCCCTGGTTCGAATCCAGGTACCCCAGCCACTCTCTTTCGGCTCTTTCAAAAAAAATAAAAAAAAATACAGTTTGTTACAGGCTAACGATTGATTAACGCGTTTGAGCCGTGTAAGCGTGATCCTAAGAATGATGAAGGTGCAATCAGCACCTCTAATAATTGGAGGACGTGAGTGGTACGCACTAATACCGCATTGACATATGTGAGACGAACAGCCGCTGTTTTGGCTTTATCTTCATGTATGACCGCTATAGCCATAGCGCAAACATCCGGGGACGTTGCGTCCGAAACTTACGCCGATTTGTTACAGCGAATAGCTGATGCCAAGACAAATATTGCTCACCAGCAGGTTTATATCGGTACTCAAGAGGCGGAGATCGCCTCGCTGCAGAGCCAAATTGAATCAGTTCCTGCGGTAATGGAATCCATTGAGCCTATGTTGGCGAAAATGGGTGCTGCTATCGGTAATGAGATTGAAAGCGATTTGCCTTTCAATGCTGTTGAGCGATATGACCGCTTGGCGAGCTTCACCGAAATCCTAGAAGATAAAGAGGCTCGCATCGCCGATAAATGGCGCCGCGCACTTGGTATATATAATGCCGAGGTCTCATACGGTCAGACTATTCAGGCTTATGCTGGTAACCACCCTGTCAAAGAAAAGGCAGGTTCACGGGTCACAGCTTGCGAGGCTGATGATACGACATTGATCTGCGGTCTGTCTAAAGATCAAAGAGAGAAAGTAGACGCCGGCGCGACGATATCTGATATCGCAGCTGAATTAAAAGATGGTCATTACTTGCGTTATGGCCGCTTATCTTTGGCTTATATGCAGGCAGACGAATCTGATGTTTACCGCTTTGATGCGGCGACTAAGGCCTGGGTTGAGGTAACTGGTTCGAAAGCTCTTGATGTTCGGCGCGCTATGAAGATGGCACGCGGGGAAGCCGCTCCGACCGTTGTTCAGGCGCCAATTTTACGCGCAAATTGATTTAAGTGTTTGGCGGCTCCTTGGAGCCGCTGCGGGCCATTCGGCCCAAAAAGTGTTTTGCAGGCCGTATGGGTTGCAGAAAGGCGGATTGTCCGCCACCCATACGTGCTGTGAGTAAATCATAGTGCAGACTGTCATGTAACTAAACTGGAAGGAAACCATGTCGAACTTTTCAATAGCCAAACGCGTTTTGCTGGCGGGTGCTACGGTTCTCGCATTTGCGACTCCGGGCTTCGCCCAGCTGGATAGCGCTATGAGCGCGGCTAAGGCCTCGACTGCGGCCAGCGCAGCGTCTCAGCAACGTGTCGAACAAATGGATGATGACGCGGATCAGAGTATTCGTGAATTTCGTGCTGTATTGCAGCAAAAAGACAATATTGCTCTTTTTGTGGATCAGCAGGATATTTACCTTCAGTCGCAACAGGCTGAAATCGAGTCATTGAACAAGCAGCTTGGAACCGTTGAGTCCATCAAGCAGGGCATGGTGCCAATGATGCTAAATATGACGGCTGCGATCGAAGATTCTATCAGAGCCGATGTGCCTTTTCAGGTCGAAGAGCGGCTAGCTCGTGTTAATCGTGTGAAGGAAGTTTTGGCTGACCCGCGCGTTTCACCTGCTGAGCAGTATCGCCAAGTTTTGAACGCCTTTAAAGTTGAAGTTGCTTACGGTCAGGGCATCGATAGTTACGAAGGGGCGCACCCCACTAAACCAGGTAATATTGTTAACTTTGTACGGTTCGGCCGTGTGGCTCTTGTCTATATGACAAAAGCGGAAGACGAAGTTGCGCGTTATAATATGAGTACCAAAACTTGGGATCAGCTGAGCACGGGCGACGCTCTGTCTCTACGTCAAGCGATCCGGATTGCCAAAGGCGAGGCTGCACCAGAGATGGTCACGGCTCCAGTCTTTGCAGGTAATTAAGGGTAGGATTTAAAGAAATGGGAAACACAATGAAATTTTTCAACAAAGCCGCCGTTGCAGCGTTTGCAGCAACAGCGATGTTGTCTGCCGCGCCTGCTAGCGCTCAGACAATTACCTCAATCAGCGATTTGCTAAATAAGGTGCGGTCAGACGCGGCTGCAACAAAGGCTGAAAACCAAAAGCGGGAAGCTGAATTCCGTGCTAAAGCTGGTGAGCAAAGCGCTCTCTTGAAAGCGGCTCGCGGAGAGCTTGCTGCGCTAGAGCGTCAAGCACGCCAAGTGCAGACTACGTTTGATTCAAACCAAGGTAAAATTGACGGCCTTACAGAAGAGCTAAAAGCAGCTCAGGGCGATTTTGGTGAAGTGTTTGGCTTGGCCCGCGCTAAGGCCGGTGAGTTCAAAGCTACGCTTGATAACTCAATGATTACTGCGCAGTATCCGGCTCGGACAGAGGTTCTTGGCCGTGTCTCTGAATCGAAAGCTCTGCCGAGTACAGATGAGTTGAATGCAATCTGGCAGTCTATGCTTGGGGAAATTCAAGCTCAGCGCCAAGTCGCAACGTTTGACGCGCCTGTCGCGAACGAAAAAGATGGTGCAAGCCAGTCTGTAACGCGTGTTGGCCCATTTGCTGTCTTTACTGCGGATGGACGTCGTTTCCTTGAGTATAAAGCCGGCGAAAAACCAAGCGACATTCGTCTTGTTGCTCTTGCTAAGCCTGCGCCTAAGCCTCTTTTAAGTGCTGCTAGTAAAGTTGCAAAAGCTGACGCTGGCGAATTGGTCTATGCTCCACTTGATCCAACGCGCGGTGCGTTGCTTAAGTCCTTCGAGCGTTTTCCAACGACAATCGAGCGTCTTAACCAGGGTGGTCCAATTGGTTGGATGGTTGTTGGCTTGGCTGTAATCGGTTCTTTGTTCGGTCTTCTGAATATTATCCGTCTATTGCTGACCTCTAATGCTGTTCGCGCCCAAAAGCGTAATGCTAAAGCCTCTAAGAGTAACCCTCTTGGCCGCATCATGATGGCATATGAAGGTGTTAAAGCTGACGGTACTGATGCTGTTGAGCTTAAGCTTGACGAAGCAATCCTTAAAGAGTCTCCTAAGCTTGAGTTTGGTCTCAATCTCTTGAAGCTCGGCGCCGGCATTGCTCCGCTTATGGGGCTCCTCGGTACGGTTACGGGTATGATTAAAACATTCCAAGCTATGATGATTTACGGAACAGGCGATCCACAATTGATGGCCGGTGGTATTTCGGAAGCCCTTGTGACAACAATGCTAGGTCTTATTGCAGCTATTCCTCTTCTTATCCTACACAGCTTCTGCTCATCGATTGCACGCGGTGTACAGGGTACTCTTGAAGAGCAATCTGCTGGTATCGTAGCACGTCACGTAGAAGCTCGCGGTTAGACCGCGGGCGTAAGCTAGGAAGGGACGGACTCTATGGATCTCAACCCCATAAATGCAATTAACGGTCTCCAGGAATTTCTGGAGACAGGCGGCCCAGTTCTTGTGGCAATTATGATTGCCGCATTTGCTCTCTGGAGCTTTATTTTGGAGCGGTTTGCCTATTACTTTTTTGCCCATAAGCCTATGAAAAAAAGTCTCAAAGACGAATGGGTGGCACGGGAAGACAAAGTGTCTTGGAGAGCTGATGCGATCCGTGATGAATTGATTTCAAACGTAAAAGTAAAAACTGATCAAAATGTTGGTATCATTAAGACGCTTGTGGCGATTGCGCCGCTCCTCGGCCTCCTCGGCACTGTGTGGGGCATGATCGAAGTGTTCGACGTGATGGCGCTTTCTGGATCATCTAATGCGCGCTTGATGGCGGGCGGTGTCTTTAAGGCCACCATCCCGACAATGGCAGGCATGACTGTCGCTTTGACTGGCCTCTACTTTCCGGCTCACTTTGATCGGAAGAGTAAGCGCGAAACGGCGGCTTTCGCCGATGAGCTAACGGGAGGTCACTCATGAGACGCGGTCGTAGAAATCAAGGGAATGATGACGCAGAAGTCGATATGACACCCATGCTCGACATCGTGTTCATCATGCTTATCTTCTTTATCGTTACAGCGACATTTCTTGATGAACGCGGTATCGATCTAACGCAGCCTCCGCCTCCTCCGGATGATGATACACCGGTGAATCCAAAGCCGGCAATCACGGTCTATGTTGACGGACGGAATAACTGCTCTGTGGATAGTCGTCGTACTGATTGTGACCGTGTATCGCTCGCTGTCGAGCGGCTGCTAGCTGATAAGCCTGGTGCCAGCATTATTCTGCGTATCCATGCCCTCGCTAAGCATGAATTGTTGGTCAATCTCAAAGACGGTTTTGATAGCCGCTCTATGGGCACGAAGATCGAGATTGTTGGCCGCTAGAGGCCTCTCTTAACCACGCTTCAGTCACGCAAAATGTCGTGACTGAAGAATGTAATTGAAACTTACAAAAGTTTGTGATAAGGTAACATTATGTCAAGACGTAGCCGGGTACAAATCCAGGAAGAAGACACAGAATTGAACATGACCCCCATGTTGGATGTTGTGTTTATCCTACTGATCTTTTTCATCGTTACTTCCGTGTTCGTTAAAACACCGGGCATCGACCCGACTAAGCCAGAAGCGACAACCGATCAGAAATGGGACCCTAGTATCCTTATCGCGGTTAACGCTCTGAACGAAGTTTGGATTGATAAGCGTCCTTATGATGTAAGCGAAGTGCGCCCAATCATCATGTCGATGCGGGATGAAAATCCTAAAGCGCAAGCCATTATTATTGGCGACAAAGATGCCGAAGTTGGTGTTGTCATGGATCTGCAGGAAATTATGCAGGATCTTGGCATAACAACCCGCGTATCCACCACTTAGAGGATAATATTGTGAATAACCCCATGCTTAGATGGCTACTTTTCATTCCGCTAGCCGCCGTTGTCACCTTCCTATTGTTTAATCTCATGATGGCACTTATTGCTGGTGAGTTCAAAGCGCAGGACAAGTTTGCGGCTGCAAATTTTGAGATTAATCCTACGGTTGAAGATATTAAAGTTCTCAAGCGTGAGACTAAAGTTCAACAGGTAAAGAAGGTTATTACGCCTCCGCCCCCGCCGCAAATTGAACGGCAACAAGCTGCGAAGCCAACAGAAGCTATCGCATCACTAGAAGGCGCAATCCCTGAGTTTGAAGCTCCGAAAATCGACCGTCAGAACTTTAAAATTCAGGTCAGTGATCGGGACGCGCAGCCTTTGGTCCGTATTCCGCCAATTATGCCGCCTCGCGCTGAGAAATCAGGTCACTGCAAAGTGCAGTTCGACGTGAGCCCTGAAGGTCAGCCCTTCAACGTAGAGGCCACTTACTGTTCGCAAAGCCTCTTTTCTCGTCCTTCCATCAAATCTGTACAAAAATGGAAATATAATCCAAAGATTGTTGATGGACGCGCGGTCTCTCGTGCTGGCGTTCAAAGTAAGATTACATTCCGTCTCGCTGATGAGCGCGGAAACATTATCCCAGAATAGGGGATAGATATTAGACGACCACGGTTACGTGGTCGTCAAAAGCTTGGGCTCGTTTTTTAAACTTGATCCGAAGGCAAAGCCGAAAATTATAGGCTAAACATTTTGAGTAAATGGAGACCTGTCCAGTGACACGCACGAAACGTAAATATTCTTTAAAAAGCCTTCTGCTTTTGGGCACGCTCATTGTTGCTACAAGCGGTGGATTAAACACAGTTATGGCGGGTAACGCCTTTGCTCAAAGTAACGAGGAAGCCGCAGCCGAAGGACGTCAGTTTGGGGCGAAAGCGGGCGAAATGGTTTTGGAAGCTCAAAATCTCATGTCTGCCAATAGCTTTTCTCCGGCTCTTGCAAAGCTGAATGAAGCTTTGGCTATTACGGATTTGAATGCATATGAGCGCTCTACGATTTACCAAATGCAGGGCGCGGTATATTATGAGCTCAATAATTATCCGCAATCTATACAAGGCTTTGAAAATGCTATCAGCGCGGGTGGATTACTGCCCAAAGAGGTTGATAACCTTCGCGTTAATATCGCGCAGCTTCTGATCGGTAACGGTCAATATGCGCAAGGCGCGCAAATGCTCGAAACTTGGGCTAGAAATGGCGGAACGCTAAAGCCGACACATATCGAAATGTTGACTCAAGCTTGGGTGCAATCAGAGAATTACAGCAAGGCTTTGCCTTGGGCAACGCGATGGTTTGATGGTGCGAGCCCGAAAGAGCGTAAGCATTTCGACCTTTTGAACTTCCTATACAATAATCTAAAAATGCCAGGTAAGCAGGCTGATATCGTTAAAGAAATGATCGCTCGTTGGCCGGATGATAAACAACTCTGGGACAACTGGGCCTCGCTTCTTGCTAATGGTGGACGTGAACAGGAAGCCTTTGAAGTTAATAAGATGCTTTATTTGGGCGGCGTTCTTAAAAGTGAGCAGGACCTACTAAAGGTTGTTCAATATTACAGCTTCTATGACATGCCGTACCAAGCTGCGAATATTTTAGAGCGCGAACTTAATGCGGGACGGATTGCTATGTCTCCTGATAGACTTGTACAGCTTTCCGATTTGTTCCGTCAGTCACGCGAATATGATCGCGCTATTCCGGTCCTAGAAAAAGCGGCGAAACAATCGGGTAAAGCTAAGCTTTATGCTGACCTTGGCGAAGCACTTTATAATAGCGGAAAATGTGAAAGTGCAGAGACCGCATTTAAAGAAGCCATTAACCGTGGTTACGATGCCGGTAAATCTTGGATGTTGATTGCGACTTGTCGTTATGAAGCGGCCCAAGCCGAAGAACGGGAAGTTTGTTCCACGTCTACCAAAGCTCAGCGTGCTGCATCTTCGAAAAACAAGAAACGTAACAATGCAATTGCTGCCTTCCAGCAAGTGCCAGGCGCGTCACGCGAAAGCCGAAACGCTAAAAAGTGGATTTCGTTTATTAAAGCCGAAGCGAAAGCTGTCGAAGATCGGTGTGATTTTGAAGATAAGGTCGAGGAAGAACTCTGCTTTATTAAAATTCGCCAAGCTTACGATGCACAGGTGTTTACGAACTCATTCAATCTTGACGAAGAATGCGAATCTTTCAAACCTAAGTTTGACAGTATCTACAAGCAAAAAATTGCACAAGACGGCCCGAATTAAGTCGGTTCTTTAAAACCTTTCAATTGGCCCCGGTTTTCCGGGGCTTTTTTTATGGCTTCATTTGAGGTGTGGGATCCTGTTTAGACCGGTAATGATCATGCTATTTCAGTAAGTATGTTATAGTATTGCACTAATTGCCTGTATGTGTTATATAGTATCATAACATGTCTAAGGAGGTAGTAATGTTACATCGAATATCACTGAGTATACTGGGCGGAGCGGCCGTAAGTGTTGGCTTGGGTTTTGCCATGATGGGGATGATCGCTGGGGATTTTGAAGCGCAGGAAAAAGTGGACGATCTCGTCTTTGACATATCGCTCGTCATAGAAGAGCCGTTGCCCCCGACTGAAGTTCGGAAGCCGAAAGCGCTAGAGGCGGTAGAGACCCCGCCGCCGCCGTCGAGCATTGATAAAGCGAAATCAAAACGACCAACAATTGCAATCGAGGTCCCGCTTGGTATTCCAGACTTTAAGCCCTTGCCTATGGATCCAACAGATTTTGTCATCCGCGTCGCTGACCGCGACCCGCAGCCGATTGTCCGTATCCAGCCGGCTATGCCGCCGCGCGCCGAGCGCTCAGGTCATTGCCAGGTTAGGTTTGATATTAGCGCAGGCGGCAAGCCTTATAACATTATGGCCACACAATGCACGCAATCATTGTTTGAGCGGCCCTCGGTGAAATCCGTACAAAAATGGAATTACCATCCCGAAATTAGAGACGGCATAGCCGTCGCGCGCTCCGGCCTCCAAACCAAGATCAGCTTTCACTTAAATGATGAACGCGGCGATCTAATACCGGAGTAGGGTGCATGCTCTTTCTGCGCGCGCCTAACCCGCCGCCATGACGGCGAATGCGTATTCGACGGCGACTTCTTTTAGGCTGTCATAGCGTCCCGCTTCGCCGGCGTGGCCTGCGTCCATGTTAATCTTGAGCAGAACAGGGGCGGAGCCGGATTGGCGTTCGCGAAGTTTCGCGGCCCATTTGGCGGGCTCCCAATAGGTGACACGGGGGTCGGTTAGTCCGCCTGTAATCAGAAGCGGCGGGTATTCCGCTTCGATAACATTGTCGTATGGCGAGTAGTCCGCGATACGGTCATAGGCGTCTGCATCCGTGAGCGGATTGCCCCATTCTGGCCATTCCGGCGGGGTGAGGGGAAGGCTCTCGTCGCTCATGGTTGTGAGCACATCGACGAAAGGTACGGCGGCAATTACTCCGCCGAATAGCGCGGGATCTTGATTGAGCGCCGCACCGACAAGTAAGCCGCCTGCTGATCCGCCGTGAGCAATAATCCGCCCGCGCCGCGTATAGCCGAGATCACAAAGTCCGCGCCCCGCATCGACAAAATCATTGAAGGTGTTGGTCTTTTTCTTAAGCTTGCCGTCGAGATAACCTTGGTAGCCTTTGGCCATACCGCCGCGAATATGGGCAATTGCATAAACAAAGCCGCGGTCAACGAGCGAGAGAATAGAGGTGCGAAACCCTGCCGGAATAGTGATCCCGTAAGAGCCGTAACCATAGAGCAGTAGCGGCGCGGAGCCGTCTTGTTTTGTGCCCGCGCGCATTAAAAGCGTGACAGGGATGGTTTCGCCGTCGCGGGCCGTAATCATGAGCCGTTCGGTCTTATAATCTGCGGGGTTATGCCCGCTCGGTACGGATTGGGTTTTGCGTAAAATACGTTCGCGCGTGTTCATATTATAATCAAAAACCTGCCCCGGTGTTGTCGGCGAGGAATAAGCAAAGCGCAGCCACGGCGTATCATATTCATAACCGCCGAGAAGCCCCAACCCGTAAGCGGCTTCGTCAAAGGCGATGTCATGATGCTTGCCGCTGCGCATGTCGCAAATGATAATGCGTGGCAGGGCATTTTCTCTGACCATCCAGACAAGGTGATGTTTATAGGCTTCAAGTCCAAGGATAAGGCGGCCCGGAGTGTGGGCTATAAAGGTTTCCCATTTAGCGTCTGGCGCGTCCACCGCGCGGCGCATGATTTGAAAATCAGTTGCGCCGTCAGAGTTGCTGAGAATGTAGAAATATCCGCCTTGCTCATGGAGGCTATATTCATGTCCAGCCTCTCGTTTGGAAACGCAGCGCGGCGCCGTAAATGGGAACTTTGACGGTATGAGCCAGATTTCAGATGTGGTGTGATTATGAGCGCTGATCTCTATAAAATTACCGGAGTCGCTGTCGCTAACGGAGACGAAAAATCCTGGGTCGGTTTCCTTATAAACAAGGGCAGGGGCTGCGTCGTCATCAATGTTTTTAGCAAAGACGGCGTACGGACGTTGATTCTCATCTCTCTCAGTCCAGAAGAGCGTGGCCGAGTTGGCAGCCCATTCCGCGCCGCCTGTGCTTGTTGTGATACCTGTGGAGTGCGCGTCGCCGCCAAAAGTTTGAACGAAAATTTCGTAATTCTCAGAGCCTTTACGGTCAATCGTAAATACAATGCGGCTATGGTCTGGGCTATGGGCGACAGTGCCCATATCGAAAAAACCTTCTTGCTGCGCGGAGAGCGCGTCTGCGTCGAGGACAACCTCTTCTGGGCCGTTGATCTCGCGAGAGGTCGGGTCAATCGGAGCGCGTACAAACAGGCCATGTTGATCGCCTTTGCGGAAACGGTGATAATAAGCATAGGTCCGGTCAGGGACGGGGACTTGCTTGTCTTCTGGCTCAAGCCGTCCTTTCATTTCCTCGAAAATTTCGTTTTTTAAGGTTTCTGCATTTTTCAAGACGGCTTGTGTGTAGCTGTTTTCGGCGTCTAAGTGAGCGCGGATGACTGGGGCAAGGACAGACGGCTCATGCATGACTTGCTGCCAGTTTTCATCTTTCATCCAGTGGTAATCGTCTGTGCGGGTGCGGCCGAGTTGCTGAGTGACAACGGGTATTTTGGCCGCTTTAGGCGCTACAGGAGAAAGATCAAATTTGGAGGGCATAAGCGTCGCCGTTCTGTTGGATGGACTGTCGATTATGACATAGATAAGGGGCAATCCTCGCTGTGCAAGACAGGCCAAGGCGATTATTATTTCTATGGTTTAGTCACTCTTGGTTAATACACCGTCTATAATATAATCGGCTAGACGGGCCGCAATACGAAGGATTGAAAATGCAAGCCGAAGCTCTGGATTTAGCGCAAGCCGCGGAGGCTCAAGTTCTTAGGGCCTCAATCCCAGAAGCTCCAACCTCCGAGGCCATGCCTGCGCCGCCGCCGATGGATATTCGCCGGTCTTTAGCAAAGCGCCTTGCGGATGTGATTTGTATTCCTGAAAGCCAGCTTACGCCGCAAGAACGGCATATGGCGGGCGATGTCCTTGTTGAAATGCTGCGCGATGCTGATACGGACCTTCGCGAAGGTGTGGCTAAACGTCTGGTCATGCTCAACGAAGCGCCTCGTACGATTTTGATGATCCTAGCAAGAGATGAAATCCGTGTAGCGAAACATATCTTGGAAAAAACCAAAAGCTTAACTGATTCTGACCTCATTCATATCTCACGGAAAGTCTCCGGGGCGCACCGGAAAGAGATCGCTATGCGGCGTAATATTTCTGATGCGGTTGTCGATGTTCTCGTTGAATTTTTAGAAGAAGATGTTGTAGAGACACTGCTTGCAAACAAAACCAGTAATTTCTCAGAGACGGCTATTCAGAGAATTTTGACGATGTCGCGTACACATCAGCCTTATGTGAAGCTGCTGCTTAAGCGCGAAGAACTTCGTCCGTCGCATGGGTTGACCATGTTTTGGTGGGCGGAAGGCTCTTGCCGGAAGCAAATCCTGAAGCGCTTTTCTGTTACGCGCTCTGTCTTGCAGGAATCCTGTGCTGACCTTTACCCTAAGGCTGCAGCGGATGGCTGGTCTGATAGCGCCGTGCGAAAAGCCTTGCAGTTTATAGAGCGCCGCCAACGTAACCGCGCAGCGGTTGAGCGGAGCCCCTACGCCAGTCTGGAAGAGGCGATTGACGTGGCTGAAGTTAACGGTTTGACGCGCGAACTCACACAGGAAATTTCGTATATGGCCGGGGTTAAACCCGCCACAGGCGCGCAAATTCTTATGGATAAATCAGGCGAAGCAATCGCTGTTCTGTGTAAGGCGCCGGGCCTAAAGCGCGAATATGTTACAAAGCTATGGCGCTCCCTTAAGCGTCCAACTTTAACAGATACCGGAGAGCCGCATCCAGATTTGAAACGCATTATTTCTGTCTACGATGAAATCTCTACGGATAAAGCCCAAACGGTTCTGCGGTATTGGAACTGGTCACTAACATCGGCGCTTAATGCTGATGTTCTGCGCCATATTAAAGACGGTGTTATTCCGCGCGAGGAAGATTACGGCGCAGCGGCAATTACGGCGGCTCTCGTCTTTGGGCTTAAACAATAGTCCCATTCTGAGTCTCTACGGCGTCTAATCCACAGTTTTTAAAGGTTTGTTAAGGGATTGCCCTTGGCCCCATAGCGCAAGCCGTTTAAAAGGCCCGTGGCGGGTATTGCGACTCGTGGATTTGGAGAGTGGATTTGCTGCGTTTCGGAATTATTTTATCGGTTGCATTGGCCGTCTTTTGGATCTCTCTATCCGGTTATTTTACACCGATGCTGCTGACGCTCGGCGGTATCTCGATTTTCTTAGTTCTCGGACTTTGTTTCCGTATGAATATACTGGACCGCGAAACAGCCCCTTATCTTAGCTTGCCCGGTACATTGAAATATTTGGTGTGGCTTTCAGCTGAAATCGTAAAAGCTAACATGGCCGTCGTCCGCGCTGTCTTGAAGCCCGATATGGAAATTTCGCCAGCGATTGTTAAAGTCCCTGTCAAACAAACAACAGACATTGGCAAAACCATGTTCGCAAACTCGATTACGCTCACACCCGGAACCGTTAGTATGGCGATTAACGAAGACGAAATTGTGGTGCATGCACTTTTGTCTGAAATGACAGACCTGCAAGGTTTTGCCGAAATGGGCGAAAGGTCCGCGAGGTCCGTTGGCGAAAAGGGAACGCAGTCATGATGAGCCATTTTGCTTATGTTAATCTGGGCGTAGCCTTTCTCATTCTTGTCACGATGGCTTTGATGCTTGGCCGCCTCTTAGCGGGACCGACGCTTTATGACCGGCTTCTTGCCGTCAATTCTTTCGGAACAAAAACGGTTTTGTTTTTGTGTGTTTTCTGTCTCGTGATTGACCGCCCTGACGGAGTTGATATCGCGCTTCTCTATGCGCTTATGAACTTCATCGCGACGATCGCAGTCCTCAAGTTTTTCCGGTACCGCGCTTTAGATGTCTCGCTTGACGGGAAGGACGGATCATGATGCTGTCTATGATTATCGGCGCTGCGGCAGAAGGCGCGGCGCATACAGGTTCTCACATACCATGGGGGGACGTGTTTGAGTTTTTCCAAGGCGCGCTAGCCTTAGTTTCGATGTTGGCAGGCTTGTTTTTCGTTCTGGCCGGAACCATTGGCGTTTTACGGCTTCCTGACTTTTTCACTCGCGTTCATGCTGCGGGTATGACCGATACGCTTGGCGCAGAGCTTATTATTGTTGGCCTGATGATACAGGCTGGATTCACACAGCTTAGTTTGAAGTTCCTTTTGGTTGCTATGCTCCTCTTGGTGACAAGCCCGACGGCTACACACGCCGTGGCCAATGCGGCGCACCATGTTGGCCTCAAGCCGCTTTTGGGAAAATACAAAATCCCTGACCCATCAGAGGAGACGACGAAATGATGTTCTCTTCAATTATGATGAGCACGGCGCCATCAACGCTTATCCTAGATGTGAGCTTGATGGCCATGTTAGTGGTCGTCGCTGTTGCTATCGTGCGTTTGCGGTCTTTGTTTGCGATTGTTATGTTGCAAGGAGTATATAGCCTACTGTCTGCCGCGTGGTTCGTATCACTGGATGCCGTGGACGTGGCCTTTACCGAAGCGGCCGTTGGCGCAGGGATTTCTACAGTTCTGATGCTCGCGGCTATGCTCCTTGCAGACCGTGATTCCCACCCTGTGCCTATGAGCAAACAGGTCGGGCCGTTGACGATTGTGATCCTCGCGGGGATTGCCATGTTCTACGCTATCGGCGATATGCCTGCTTATGGCGACATTAACTCGGCTGCTAACTCTTATGTGGGCATGGATTATATGGCGAAAACCGCCGAGGACATACATATTCCTAACGTTGTGACCGCCGTTCTCGGCAGTTATCGGGGATATGATACGTTTGGCGAAGTCGTCGTGATCTTCTCGGCCGGACTAGGGGTTCTGCTCCTCTTGGGGCTGAACGGTAATGCTGGTAAATGGCGCGCTGAACCGAAAGGTATTCGCATTTCTCCAGCCGCCGCGCCTGCCGCGCGGCGCAAACCCGCTCCCAGAACACCGAAAGAAGAAGTGCCTGCTGAGCAACCATCTGAGGTAAAAGCAAAGGTTCCCACGAAGAAAAAAGCTACGCCAAAAACGGCCGCAAAGAAAACGGCGACGAAAAAGCCTGTAGCCAAAAAAGCAGCCGCTAAGAAAGTTGCTGCAAAGAAGCCAGCCGCTAAAAAGCCTGCGGCTAAGAAAACGGTCACGACGAAAAAAAACAGTGATACGAAAAAAGGAGATGCATCATGAGTCCCCATGTCATTCTCCGCGTTATCTCTAAACTCCTGATTCCGCTTATTGCGCTTTACGCTTTCTATGTGCAGTTTCATGGTGACTTTGGCCCAGGCGGCGGCTTTCAGGCTGGTGTTATCTTGGCGTCCTCTGTCATTCTCTACGCTTTGATCTTCGGACTCGACGCGGCTAAAAAAGCCATTCCGCCGTCATGGGTGCGCATTGGCATGACCCTCGGCGTTCTGATTTACGGTGGCACGGGCGTCGTAACATGGCTTCTTGGCGCCGAATTTCTCAATTACGGCGTTCTTGCTCACGATCCGGCGCACGGACAGCATTACGGAATTTTGGCGATTGAACTTGGCGTTCTGTTGGCTGTTGCGAGCGTAATGGTTGCTATTTATTACGCTTTTGGATCCCGTCAGCCCGACCTTTCGGATGAGGATTGGTAGTCATGACATTTATATTTGAACATTTTAATTATGCCGTTGTCATCGTTTTGATGATGATTGGCCTCTACATCGTTTTCGCGTCGCGCAACTTGATTAAGAAACTAGTGGGCCTCAGTGTTTTTCAAACCTCTGTCTTCTTGCTCTACATCACTATCGGCAAAGTCGCGGGTGGACAGCCGCCAATTTTAGTGGGTGACCACGGCAGCGCCGGACATGGCCCAGAGGTCATTTATTCTAACCCTCTGCCGCATGTTCTTATCCTAACGGCGATTGTTGTGGGCGTCGCGACATTGGCTATTGGCCTCGCGTTGGCCGTTCGTATTCGCGAAGTTTACGGCACCGTAGAAGAAGACGAAATTAACAAGATTGATTATGCTTATAATCTTGAAGGGACGGACGCCTAATGGATATTTTGGCTTCTTACCCATCGTGGCTTATTGCTCACGGCGCAGCTTTGATGGTTGTTTTGCCGCTTTTGCTCGGCGCAATTTGCTCTATTTTGCCGCGCGAACGTCTGGCTTGGCTCGTGACATTAATCGTTACGGCTATTTTGGTTGTCACCGCATTTGGACTTTTGCTGACTATATTCGGCGGCGAGACGCAGCTCTATAAACTTGGTGGATGGGATCCTCCGCACGGGATTTCCTATATTATTGACGGTCTCAACACGCCTTTATTGCTCCTGATCAGCATCATGGCTTTGCTTTGTACTGTCTACGGTCTTCCAAGTGTTGCCGCAGAGGTCGAACCCAAGAAACGCGCACCGTTCTATGCCGCGTTCCTGATCGGCGTCGCGGGTCTTTTGGGGATGGTTGTCACAGGCGATGCGTTTAACGTCTTCGTCTTCCTAGAAGTCTCCTCCATATCGACTTACGTCCTTGTCGCCATGGGCGCGAGCCGTGACCGCCGCGCCCTGACCGCGAGTTATAATTATCTTATCCTAGGGTCTATCGGCGCTACGTTCTTCGTTATTGGCCTTGGCTTCCTCTATATGGAAACAGGCACGCTCAACATGGCTGATATGGGCCGTATCTTACGCGATCTTGATGGCGGAAGCCGCGTTGCCGGTGTTGGCTTTGGCTTTATCTTTATCGGGCTTGGTCTTAAGCTCGCTATGTTCCCGCTGCATCTTTGGCTTCCCGGCGCGTACGCGCATTCGCCAAGCTTCGTGACGGTGTTCCTCGCCTCTACGGCAACCAAAGCCGCGCTTTATTTGCTGCTTCGCTTCTCCTTTACGGTTTTTGACGTGTCATTTGATTATGTCATCTCGACGTTAACCCATGTCCTTGTGGTGACTGGGATTGCAGGCATGATTTTCGCATCCCTTCAGGCTATCTTCCAAACGGATGCTCGCCGCACGCTGGCCTTCTCGTCGATAGCCCAAGTCGGTTATATGCTGCTCGGTATTGGTATCGGAACAGCGGCGGGTCTGTCTGCTGGTTATTTGCACATGATCAATCACGCAATTATTAAAGGCGCATTGTTCTTTGCTGTTGGCGCGTTTTGGTACCGCTTTGGTATTACGCGAATTTCTGATTTTAACGGCCTTGCGAAGCTTATGCCTTGGACGATGGGCGCGTTTACGCTCAGCGGTCTGTCGCTGATAGGTATTCCGTTTACGGCTGGATTTGTGTCTAAACTGAACCTCACTATGGCCGCCCTTGAAAAAGGCTGGTGGTGGGCCGCCGCTGCAATTATGCTCTCGTCTATCTTAGCCATTATCTATATTGGGCGTATGCTCCTCGCGGCCTATTTCCAATCGCCGCCAGAGGTCAAAGGGCAGGTCGTTACTAAAAATGAAGCGCCTTTGATGATGCTTATTCCGATGTGGATCTTAGCTATTCTTTCAATCGTGATCGGCTCAAACGTCGGCAGCATGGGTGACTGGGTTGTCCACGCGGCGAACGGCGCGGCCAGTGTTCTTATGGGAGGTCAGTCATGAGCTACACCGCCGAACTTGGCCTTGCGCTATTGATGATCATTCCGCTTATTGCGGCGGCTCTCATCCCAGTTTTTAACCGTTTCCCCAACATACGCGAAGCGGTGACGCTCATTGCGGGCATAGCTCTCCTCGCTAATGTCATTCATCTGGTGATGATGGTGTCTGGCGGCGCGCGTCCGTCTTTGCATCTGGGCACCTTTGCTGGATTTTTTGATATTAAGTTTGAGCTTGAACCACTCGGCGCAACCTTCGCGGCTATCGCCAGTTCGCTCTGGGTGTTGAACTCGCTTTTCACCATGGGTTACATGCGCGGCAATAACGAGAAAAACCAGACACGGTTTTATACTTTTGTTGCTATAGCGATCTCTGCGGCGATGGGTATTGCCGCCGCGGGTAACTTGATCACATTGTTTGTTTTCTACGAGGCGCTTACGCTCTCAACATTCCCGCTTGTTACCCACAAAGGCGACGCGAAAGCGAAACGCGGCGGAACGATCTATGCTCTGATTTTGATGGGAACGTCTCTCGGATTATTGCTCCCTGCCGTTGTCGCGACGCAGGTCATCGCCGGAACTACGGACTTTCAAGTCGGCGGTATTTTCCCAGAAGATGTCAGCCTTCTCGCGACATCTGTGCTGTTATTCCTCTTCGCCTTTGGTATCGGCAAGGCCGCGCTTATGCCCGTCCACCCTTGGCTTCCAAACGCCATGGTCGCGCCGACGCCTGTGTCCGCGCTTCTGCACGCTGTGGCCGTGGTGAAAGCGGGTGTGTTCACCATGCTCAAAGTCGTTGTCTTTACCTTCGGCCCGTCGCTTGCGGCTGAAACGCCGATGAGCACGACGCTGTCTTGGGTGGCGGCGATTTCGATTGTGCTCGCCTCTATTATTGCGCTTCGGCAGGATAACCTCAAAGCGCGTCTGGCCTATTCAACGGTTTCGCAGCTCTCTTATGTGACGCTCGGCGCCATGCTAGCCGCGCCTATGGCGATCATGGGCGGCGCGCTGCAAATCGTCATGCATGCGTGGGGCAAGATCACGTTGTTTATGTGCGCGGGCGCGATCTATACAATTTCGCACCGCACAGAAATTTCAAAACTCAACGGGCTCGGACGCTCTATGCCTTGGGTGTTCGGCGCGTTCCTTATCGGTTCTTTGTCGATTATTGGTATTCCGCCCATGGGCGGCTCTTGGCCGAAATTCTTCCTCATGGCCGGAGCGATAGAAAGCGGGAAAGCTATATTGCTTGCGGCTTTGATCGCCTCGTCTGTGTTGAATGTGATTTATTTAATTCCAATTTCCATTCGCGGCTTTATGCGGCCTCCGGCGGATCCTGAAGCTGACGCGCTCATCCGCGAAGAGCGTAAAAAGCACCGCTGGGTTATTATCCCGCCCGTGATTACGGCGCTCGGCGCATTCATCCTGTTCTTCTTTACGGGATCGATGTCAGACTTCCTGTCACCTATTTTACCCGGGGGAGCGTTCTAATGGCGCATGAAGACAAAACGCCAAGCGATGATAAAATTCATCCGGTTTCTAAAAAGTTTTTGTGGTTAGCCGACCCGCGCGTTGTTGGCGGATTTATCTGGCTGCCAATTTTGGGCCTCGGTATCACAATCATGGCTGGGTTCATATTCCCGTTTGACCCCAAGCATAAAGCGCCGTGGGATTTCGCCTACGGCTCTTGGGCCATATTCGGTTTTGCCGCCTATTGCACAGTCGTCTTAGCGGCCGACCCATTGTTTAAACTGCTTTCGCGTGACGAAGATTATTACGGGGAGGAGCCGCAAGATGATTGATAGTCTCCTTCAGATAAACCCTGGTTTTATTATAATCCTCGCGGGCGTGCTCTGCGCGCTTATGCCGGTGAGCCCCGTGCGGAAAACGCTCTTAATCCTATCGCCAATTTTGGCCGCCTATATGATCTTTATGGGTATTCAAAACCCAGAAGAGGCCCGCTGGGTTGTTGATTTTGGCATCATTGAGTTGATCCCAAACAATATTGACAGCCTTTCTGTGGTTTGGGGCTATGTGTTCTGTCTCGCGGCGGTACTCAACGGTATTTACGGCTTCCATGAGAAGTGCAAAATCACAGACAGTTCCGCCTTGATCTACACAGGTTCAGCGGTTGCAGGCGTATTTGTCGGTGATTTGCTTACGCTGTTTGTGTTTTGGGAACTGGCCGCTATGTCGTCCGTTTTCCTTGTCTGGAAGGGCGGAGAGCGGGCCTACGGCGCAGGTATTCGGTATCTCGCTATCCACGTTTTATCCGGCGTGCTTTTGCTCGCAGGCGCAGTCATGTACGGCCATTCCAATGGGTGGGACTTTACGTTCGGCCATATCGGACTTGAAAGTGCGGGCGGCTGGCTCATGCTTCTTTCGATGGGGATTAAATGCGGCTTTCCTTTTCTCCATAACTGGATGCAGGACGCCTATCCAAAGGCCAGCGTGACTGGCACAGTTATCCTCTCTGCCTTTACAACAAAGCTTGCGATTTACGCGCTTGCGCGCGGCTATGCCGGAGAAGAGATATTAATTTATATAGGCGCGGCCATGACCTTGTTCCCCGTCTTCTTTGCCGTGGTTGAAAATGACCTTCGCCGCGTTCTGGCCTACAGCCTGAATAACCAGCTCGGCTTTATGGTCTGCGGTATCGGTGTCGGCTCCGCGCTCGCGCTCAACGGCGTTGCGGGACAAGTTGTTGTCCACGTTATCTTTAAATCGCTCCTCTTTATGAGCATGGGCGCTGTGCTTTACCGCACAGGGACAGCTAAGGCTTCCGAGCTTGGCGGGCTGTTTCGGTCTATGCCTTACACAACGGTCTTTTGCCTGATCGGAGCGGGGTCCATTGCGGCCTTCCCGCTGCTCGCAGCATTCGTGACCAAAGCCATGATTATTGCGTCCGTGGTTGAGATCCATAACTGGCCAGTCTTCGCTGTCTTGCTCTTCGCCTCGGCTGGGGTGATGGAACATTCCGGCATCAAAGTGCCGTACTTTACGTTCTTCTCTCACGATAGCGGCAAACGCCCAGAAGAAGCGCCGTGGAATATGCTTGTCGCTATGGGCCTTGCCTCTGCTCTTTGTATTTTCTTTGCCTCTCCGTTGGGAGGCTATAAGTTCCTCTACAGCTTGATGCCTTATGAGTTTGAACATGTTTACCTACCCTACACGGGCAATCATGTGGTAACGCAGCTACAGCTCCTCTTTGCCGCTATGCTCGCCTTTGCGCTTCTGAAGCGGCTACGGATTTACCCTGCTGAACGCAGGGCAGAGATCCTTGATTTTGACTGGACGTATCGCAAGCTCGGCAAAAATGTCGCCGTCTGGATGGATGCAATGTGGACACGCCTCTCGGCGCACACACTGCGCATTCGCCGCCGGTTCTTTAGTTCAGCCACCCAGCGCCTTTATCAGCTGTTTAGTCCCGCCGGGGCGACAAGCGCCTCTGCGCCAAGCGGCGTCGCAGCTCTTCTCACAGGCGGTATGCTTGTATTGATCCTTGGTATGGTCTTTCTAACAGGCCTATGAGCAAGCTCGACATATCGCATGTGCTTGACCTAACGGCGGACATTGTGTCCGCCTATGTCAGCCATAATGCGGTTGAGCAGCAAGACCTGGCGGGTCTTGTCGAAACGGTTTTTAATAAGGTTCATTATCTCTCAGATCCTGTGCGCCTGCACCAAAACCGTCCACGGCCCGTGCCGGCTGTACCTGTCGCAGACTCTGTCACGGACGCGGTGATCTTCTCGCTCGAAGACGGGCAGCCTTACAAATCTCTCAAGCGGCACCTCAAAGCGAAATACGGCATGAGCCCGGAAGACTACCGCGAGAAGTGGGATTTGCCGTCTGATTACCCGATGGTCTCTCCGGCCTATGCGCGCGAGCGGTCCAGTCTGGCGAAGAAGAGCGGGCTTGGTACGAATCAAAATCGGTCTTACTGACGCGGAAGTTCTAGTCGCCGCGAACCGAATCGGATCCGAAACAAAAAAACAGGGTTAATAAGGTCTTAACACCTTTTAACTCTGCCTTAGACCTTGAACGAAACCCCGAACAAAAAAATAGTCTGACCATACTTACAGGGCTGGCAGGGGATTTTATGTTAAAGGAACAGGCGTTGCGCCATCAAATGGTGCTTCCTGCGCAGCAGGCAGTGTATGATTATTGGCGTTCAAAATGCCAAGGCGGGCAATTGCCGTCGCGTCATGACATTGACCCTATGCAGCTTAAAACGCATCTCCCTATGGTCTCGTTGACATCGATTTGCGGCGCAAGCGGGCGTACTCGTTTTCAATACCGGCTTGTCGGGACAGGGTTTTGGGACCTCTATAATGATGAGGTCCAAGGCCGCTACATTGACGAGCTGCCTATGGGTGATCGCTGTCAGTATTGGAACCGCGTCCTCAATCAAGTCCTCGGCAAAGGCCGCCCGTCCGCAGGCGTTACCCGCCCAGGAACCCCCTTCGGTAATCACCTCGCCCAGTTTTGGATAAGACTACCGCTCTCAGACAATGGCCGCGACGTAAACCTAATCTTAGGCTACGATCATCTGATAAAAGTCTCCGATATTCCCAAGCTACAAGCCGTAGAGAGCCGTCTGTCGGCTTGATAAGGTAGCGTTAGCCAAAATCGCGATTAATAGGGTGAAGGGGCGAGGCGAACGTCAGATGAGTGTTTTGATGCTCAAAATAAGCCGATCGTTCAATTCTTTAGAAGCGCCTTCAACTCTTCAGATAAATGGTCGTAGACAAGACGGATACGGCGGCTTGTGTGAAGCTCTCTATGCGTTACCAGCCAAAATGGAATGGGAAATGTCGCGACGTCCGGCAGTATAGGTTCCAGATCGAGCATTTCGCTGACATCATTTTCGAGTAATATCGCGATGCCAAGCCCTTGCCGCACTAAGCCGACAATGGCTGTGCCGCTTTCGGAGTACATTTTAAAGTTAGCGCGCGTGAGATGAATGCCCATTGATTTGAAATGAGAAATCATCACGGCCGCGCTTTCAATGCCGATGAAATCATGCGCGCTAAACTCTTCAAGTGATTGAGGCCTGCCCCTCTTATCTAAATACTCTTTTGATGCGTATAATTTGCCGTTCGTTTCTCCGACCCGTTTTGCAATAAGATCAGACTGGTCCGGCCGGCCGTGGCGAATAGCTATGTCGGCTTCGCGCTTTTTTAGATCACGGACATCATTGGAGGTCGCGATTTCAATTTCGATTTCAGGGGCCTTCATACGCAAACGCTTGAGGATGGGAGGCAAATGATACGTCGCCACATTATTAGTACAGGTTATCTTCACATGGCCTTCAATGGTTTGGGACTGCCCAGATGCCGTTAAAGAAATATGCGTGGCAGCACTATACATGGCGCGGACATGCTCGACGAGTTCCAAACCTGACGCTGTCAATTCAGATGAACGGTGCCCCCGTTCGAACAAAGTTATACCCAGGCTTTGCTCCAATGCGGAAATTTGCCGACTCAGTGTGGGCTGGGTGACGCCCAGCACCCGAGCGCCCGCGGATAATGACCCTTCTTCCACCGTAGCCAGAAAGCCGCGGACGTGATTCCAGTCAAAGAGTACAGATTTCCAGTTCATGGATTTTCGTATATCAGAACTCAATTTTTAGGCAATGTACTTATGTTTTATGTATGGCACATTAGGTCTCGAACGAAGGAAAACAAAATGACCGCCCCGCTACAGAAATTTGAGGATGAGACAGAAGCCCCCACCATTCGCGTGGTTGAAGGCTGGATTGGCAATTGGCGCATTTCGTTACGACGGCGCGACACAAGCCGCGAAGACTATATGGCATATTCCCGCTATATGAATGAGACAGGAAACTGACATGGTCGACACAGCTAAATTCTGGGATAAAATGGCGGAGAAATATGCCAAAAAACCTGTCCCCAATGAAGAAGTATATCAAATCAAAAAAGACCTGACGCGGGAGTATTTCACGCCCATGTCCAGAGTTTTTGAATTTGGTTGCGGTACAGGGTCCACGGCGGTTTCCCATGCGCCTTACGTGGAACATGTCACCGCAACCGATATATCCCCGCAGATGCTGCGTATAGCGAGAGAGAGAGCAGCATCTGCGGGAGTTCAAAATGTCACTTTCGCGCAATGGGACGTGGACTCAGACCCAATCCTTGGAACCGATTTTGATGTGGTGATGGCGCACAGCATTCTGCATCTGGTCGAGGATTTACAGGGGGCGTTAGAAAAGGCCCATAGCATGCTGAAAGAAGATGGCGTGCTGGTCTCGAGTACAGGGTGCCTCGCCGATAAGATGTGGTTTTTACGGCCTGTACTTTGGTTTGCTAAAGTGATTGGCCTTGCGCCGCCAATTACCTTTCTCAGCACAAAATCGCTGGAGAAAAGTTTAGAAAGTGCAGGCTTTCAAACCATCCACTGCTGGCATCCTAAAGGCGATGTGGCCGTGTTTATTATTTCTAGGAAAGTCTAGTGACAAACCTCATGGACAAATTTTTCATTTCAATGGGCCTGGAGGCCGTCGAGATTAAGGCAAGCCCCTATAGAGGGTGGATATATGTCGGGATGATCTATCTTTTAGGCTTAACTTCCGCCTTTGGGGTAATGGCGATAATGAGCTAATTTGGCAAAAGTGGACGTTAGACAAACTAAAATCAATTGGAGAGGGAAATAATATGAAAATGGACTATTGCGTTTTTGGAACGAATAACAAGGAAGCCTCGATTGAATTTTATGATTCACTATTTGAAAAAACAAACCTGACCCAAGTATTTTCTACCGAAAGAATGACCTTTTGGCAAAATGAAGACTTTACATTTGCTGTCGCTGTTCCTTTTAATGAGGAACCCGCAAATCACGGGAATGGAACAATGATCGGTTTTAATGTGGGTACACCCGAAGAAGTAAGCAGACTTCATAAAAAGGTTATTGAATTGGGCGGCACTTGTGAAGGTGAGCCAAGGCAGCGAGGGCCTAAATTTTCCGCATATGCTAGAGATCTAGATAAAAACAAAATTGCTTTTTCTGTGTAAAGCCCCCAAAAATTCAGGCTGTTGTGCTCTTTACAGTCCAAGTGCTCTGCCATTTGGCTCGGGGCGCCCAAAATACCCGCCAATAGAATGCAGGAAAGTATTCCCTTGATGCTTTAGAGGCTAGACGGGTCGGCGTGAATTAAATTGATATTTTAGGCGTGAATTAAATTGATATTTTAATGGTCTGTGCGCGAAGCGCCGCCGCAACGCGGTCTTCCGTGCCAAGTTTTAAAAATATTTTACTGGCATGTACTGCGACGGTTCGCGGCGAAATCCCTAAAATTGTGCCTATTTCTGAATTGGTTTTTCCAAAACTCATGAATTCCAACACTTCGGATTCTCGGGACGTTAGCTTGACTTGCCGTTGCAAGCTTTTGATCATTCGGCAGTAGCGAACATGCATTAATTGTAGCAAGGACTGAATTTGGTAAGGGAAAATGGGATCAAAATCAGCTTTGCCGCGGCCAAATCCCGCGAAGGCATATCCTTTGCGATTGTCTGGCCCATACAATGGAAAGCACATGCCGTCGCCCACGGCTTTGAGCGAATAGCGAACATTGTCTTCATGCTTGAATTTCTTGATGATGGGGTCTTTGAGGCTATCTGAAAGCCAAATAAACTGCCCTGTTGTGAAGGCTGCTATAGCGACAGGGTCACGATTGTAATTGTTGTCGGAGAGATAATAGTCCGTAATTTCTTTTGGAGTATTGTATGGGTAGAATTTTGCGTAATTGTTATAATCCACTGCGCCTACGGCTGGATAATGTTGGTAGAAGCTATGTTTAACACCGAGCTTATCAATCCCGTCAATAAGGAGGTCGCCGATAGTTTTCGACGCCTCAAGCGTTGCCACCAAGTCCATAAATTCATCATGGGAAAGTGAAATTTTTTTATCATTCCCCATCATAATACACGTACCCGATAAATCTTTTCATTTCTTATGCCTTAAGGCGAGCCTAGTTCCTTTTTGCCTCACTTGAATCCCTAAAACACCTCACTTGTATAGCAAATTGGGGAGTTATATCAACTTACCTACGCATATGTTCGTATATACACGTCAAAATGAAGCCTTCATAAGCCCGCGTGGACTACGGTTCATACTGGAAAGTCTTTGGCTGTCATCCCACATTGATGGTCAGGGGCTTTCCTATTACGCTCTCCAATCATTCATCAATTTACGCATCCTTACCGTCTTGGCGCTGCGTTAATATTACAAGACTAACTCCGGCAAGGATTAGCAACGCAGAGATAGCAAGGCGCGTGGTTAAGACCTCGCCTAAGAGGATGACCCCGCCGATGGCGGCTATGGCCGGAACTGACAGCTGCAAAATGCCAGCTTTCGTGCGCGTAAGGCCGGGCAGGGCCGTATACCATAGAGCGTATCCAATGCCGGACGTTATCGCGCCGGACGCAATGGCGGCTAGGGTTGACGGGCCGTCGGGCCAGGCTTCTGGTCTCGCCAAAAAGATAGGCAAACTCAAGACCACTGCGATCAACGCCGCCCGCGCGAAGTTTCCCGTGGTGGCTAATAAGGGCGCTGCTGCGCCGCGGCCAATCAATGAATACACGCCCCAGCCTATACCGGCGGCGGACATGGACGCTACCGCCCACCATGGAATATCCTGATCGGGGACGCCCTGCGCCGGCCATAATAGCCAAACCATAGCGCTGAAAGCGATAAGCGCGCCCAGCCATTGATAAAGGCTTAGGCGCTCGCCCGATATGGCCCCGCGCCCCATCATTGTGAGCTGTACCATGGTGAATAATATTAGCGCTCCAATGCCTGTGTCGAGGGCGAGATAGCCAAAGCTAAACCCTGCCGCATAAACGAGGAGGCTGATAGCACCGGCCCAGCTACCGCCCATAATACGAAAACGCGTCAGAAACGCTAACATCACGGTTCCGGATAAGAGCCGAATGAGGGTGAAACCCCATGCGCCCGCGCCGCCGCCTGCGAGGGCATAGCGGTTAAGGATAGAGTTGCCGGCGAAGGCAAACATCGCCAGTGCAGCAAAAACGAATATTTTATTGTTAAAAGGCATGATGTCTAAAGCTCTGTTTCCGAAACAGCAGAACGTTCCTCTGTGCTTCCTCGTGTACCCTTAATGCCAATACAGAGTATTGCCATCATTGTTCAATAATACCCACAAATAAAATGTAGGAAAATATTCCTTTATCGTTCTTTCTGTGTTACAAGCGTGAGAACAAAAGAGGAATATATGTTAATAAGCCCACTATCAATGCGTGATGATTATTGCGCGAATATCGTTATCAGTTCCGTGGCTTTGGAGTTTGGGGTCAGCCCGTTTGACCCCGCAAAGCCTAAAGAGCGCGGGTCTGGCCATGTGGTGATGGCCCGCCAAATTTGTCTCTATCTGCTCCATACGGTGTTTCAGCTCACCTTGTCGCGGGCGGGGCGCGCGGTGAAGCGCCACGCGACGACGGCGCGTTATGCGTGCGAAATGGTGGAGGCAAGCCGCGAAGATCCGGTTTTCGATGCGCGCTTGCAGCGTCTCGAAACCTTCCTGCGCTCTGCGCCGTGTTTGACGGGGGGCTAAGAGTATGGCCATGACCCTCGAAGATGAGCAGCTTATTCGGCGGCTAGCGGGCGCGGAGGCGTTCGTAGACGTGTCCGGTTGCGCGGATGTTTTTCCGGCCTTCCCCAAAGGCAATAAACGCAGAAAGCCTGTGTGCTGGGTGGAGCGCGCGGCCCTTGACCGTCTCCTGAAATACGATGTTTTAACCCGAAAGGACGGGCAGGTGACAGTCTCAAGGCGGATGAAAAAACGCTATGCGGCGAAGGCGGACGACGCTGACGCTGACACTGACACTGACACTGACACTGACACTGGCACTGCGGCGCAGCACCGCGACTGCGAAACCCGCGATATCTACACGCCAGACGGCGTCCTGCGGCCTGCGATTGTTAATCACAGAACGTCTGTCCTGCGGTCTATCGCGCGCAAGCGTAAGCCCTGCGGGAATTTGCTCCTAAGCGCCGCGCAGGTCGAAGCCGGAGAGCAATTCGCCAAAGACTACGCGCATAGCGGCATCGGCTTCGTGTCCACGCAAAATTATAACCACTCCGGCGCAGACGGCGGCGCCCGCGCAGACGCGCAGGAATACGCCATCATCAGCCGCATGGATCGCCGCCGCCGTGTTAGCGAAGCGATTTCCTGCCTCGGTCCCGGCCTAGACAGAGCCCTAATCGCCGTCTGCTGCGAAGACTGGTCCCTCGATCACCTAGAACGCACAGAAAAATGGGCTAAACGTTCAGGGATAACAGTCTTGAAACTAGCCCTCGACAGGCTTGTAAAGTTCTACGGAACGGTGCCGGGGGAGAGTGGGGCGAGGGGGATATGAGGCGAGATTCTGTTGCTAGAATGATGAGTTTAAAGCGAGGCTACGGTAGGTAGATTTCGTCAAAGAGGTAGCGCGGCTTACCGGGCATTAAGCCGCCTGAGGGGGGCAAAGCATGCGTAATCGGAGAACATGATTTGAGTTGAGCTCCTGATATAACTGTAACGTTGCTATAGTTTGATAGGAGAAGACAATGCAGTATTTTGTAGGATTAGATGTCGCGCTGAGGTCATTGGCGCTTTGCATCATAGATGGTGATGGCGAGATTGTTTTAGAGAAAGCGCTATTGTGTGAGGTCGAAGACATTACCGCTTGCTTGGAGAAGTTTGGCCACCCGGTTGTGCGTATTGGTTTTGAAGCTGGCACAATGAGTCAAACGCTGTTCCATGGATTAAAGGCGGCAGGTTATGATGTTGTCTGTATGGAAGCCCGGCAAGTCTATGCCGCTTTGTCAGCCATGCGGAACAAAACCGATAAGAACGACGCCCGAGGCATCGCACAGGTGCTGCGGTCTGGCTGGTACAATAAGGTTCACATGAAAAGTAATGATGCTCACTATGACCGCTTGTTGCTGACGGCCCGAAAAACAGTCCTGCGCAAGTGCCTGGATCTGGAAGCCGAAATCAGAGGGCTGTTTAAAGTTTTTGGAATAAGACTTCCTAGTCACGTTAAACGCAACCGGTGGGATGAAGCTGCTCGGCCCATTATCGAGGCTGATGAACGTCTGGCCTTTGCACTCAAGCCCATGCTCGACGCAAGGTTGGTACTCTACAAAACGTATCTTGAAATGGAGAAGCGACTGCGAGCTGTTACAAATAAAGACCCAGTGTGCTTGCAGTTGCAGACGATACCCGGAGTTGGGCCTGTTGCAGCTCTAACCTTTAAGGCTGGCGTTGACGATCCGACCCGATTCAAATCATCTAGAATAGTTGCGGCCCACTTTGGACTGACACCTAGACGCTTCCAATCCGGCGAGATGGACAATATGGGACGAATATCAAAGGCGGGTGACGCTAGTGTCCGCGGAGCCTTGTATTCTGCTGCCAACGTATTGCTGATGCGCATTACAAAATCCTGCGCACTCAAAACATGGGGGCTGCGCTTGGCGCGCAAGAAAGGTCGCAAGCGGGCAACTGTTGCTGTGGCAAGAAAGTTAGCCGTCATCATGCACCGCATGTGGATAGACGGCGCAACGTTCCAATGGGATGATCAGGAGGTCGTTGTGAACTAACAGACAAACCTAACTGGGAAACCCACCGGGTTCGTCCCACTTGGACGACGTGCGTGGATGACGCCGTAAATGTCTGCTGCGCTCACTTGTGAAGCGCGTGGCAAAGCGAGGCGCTCCACAAACATATCTTACACATGCGTGCAGCGGTGATGCTTACGACAATCACCAATTAGACTGCGAAGAGAAGCGTGACCCAAGTGAACGAAAACCCCTTCAACAAAAAATGGCCGAGAGGCCAAAGAAAGAAACATATGAGCTTGACTTGAACATCCGATTAGAGAAGCGGACATCAAGCGAGCGTCTTTTAACGCCCAAAGAAGGCCGCTGGTAATGTTTGCCGACACAGCTAAAGTCGGCCAAAATTTACCTGCCATCAGTATTAGAGAGTACAAAAGCCATTGACTATTTATCGTATATCGATAAACATCATACGCATGAAAAATATATCAATTAACAAAAAAAATACTTGGGGAACCATCACTATATTCCTAGTTATTTTGACGGGGCTGAGTGCCTTGGCACATTTTGCGATCGTTAAGCTCAATCCCGCAAGTGTCTATGTAGGCGCACTGATGTGGTGTCCTGCGCTTGCAGCCTTTGCAACGCTCAAGATAAGAGGTCGCGAAATGGCTTCGCTGCCATGGAATTTTGGACCTTGGCGAGACAACTTCCAATCCTATCTGGTCCCTGTCATATATATAACTCTCAGCTATGCACTTGCGTGGACATTGGGCTTCGGTGGAGCATTTGACAGCGAAACCATCGCCAAATGGTCCAAGGAACTTGGCTTGACAAGCACTCCATTGCTTGGGGCAGTTATTATGGTGGGGTTACTTGCGACTATACAATTCATCAAATCCCTAGGTAGCATTGCGGGAGAAGAGATTGGGTGGCGAGGGTTTTTTATCTGGGAGCTCCGTAAGGTTCTCCCCTTTGGCGGCGTTGCTCTATTTAGCGGCATCATATGGTCTGTATGGCATTATCCGATCGTCATCAAATATGGCTTTGGCGACCCGGTGTTTCAAATCGCCTGCTTCACGCTGATGATAACGAGTATGTCGGTCATCATGGCGTATTACGCATTCAAATCGAACAGCATGTGGCCAGCGATAATGTTCCACGGAGCACATAATATCTACGTACAGAAAATCTTCACTCCACTGACAACAAAAAATGAACAAACGAGCTTCTGGATTGATGAATACGGATTAATCGTGCCTGTGATAGTAACAATTATGGCGGTCTATTATTGGAAACGAGCGAAAGCTGAAGGGATGTAAGGTGAAGTTGGGATAACTTTTCAAGTTTAAACGAGCGCCCTAAAATCGCTCAAAGTAAGACACTGGGCTAACGTCCCCTTTGGGGGTCATCTCGACATGATCTTTGTAACTTCTATTACCGAACCCTAACCCGCAGCTTCCGCGATCGCTTTGATCCTTACGATCATGGCGCGGAGGCCGTTGGAGCGTTGGGAAGAGAGGTGTTCGGAGAGGCCGAGCTGCGATAGGATCGGCTCGGCGTCTATGGCTGTGATTTCGGCGGGGGTGCGGTTGTCATAGAGCGCAATGACAATAGAGACGAGGCCTTTGACAATATGGGAGTCGCTGTCGCCTCTGAACCGAAGGGTTCCGGCGTCTGCGTCCGTTTCGGTCACAACCCAGACCTGGCTGACACAACCTTTGACTTTGTTCGCGGCGTTTTTCTCTGGCTCGGTGAGCGCCGGAAGCGCTTTTCCCATATCGATGACATGCATGTAGCGCTCTTCCCAGTCGCCAAGGAAGGCAAAGTCGTCTATCATGTCCTGTATATTTTGCGGGAGATCCATGCTCGGCTTTCTACTGTCGGTTTTAAATAATCGGCATTGTTGCGCCAGACATAGAGAGCGCGGCGGGGCGGTGCAAGGGTGCGTGTGTATGAAGCCCCGTTAGGGGCTTGTGCGAGGCGGGGGCAAAGCTTTAAGGTTTTACCCTCACAAGCGAAATGACTCGCATTGGCGGCGAAAATCCAATCTGGTAACGCCTGTCTGCGTTGTGAAAGGAATCGTTATCTCAGCCATACGTCAACATAAAGGTTTGCTCGTTGTCAGCATAATCTGGATCATCTGTATCGCTGCGGCCTTTTTTGGCGCAGTTCTCAGAAGCAGTGATGCTGCTGCGCTGACGCCTTTCGCGGTGGCAGCAGTGATTCCGGCAGTTTTGGGCATCTCTCTTTGGCCGTTTATCAAGAATGAATGGGCGCAAATTTTTGTAATATTGGGCTGGCTTTGCCTCGCGATTGTCGCCTGTCTAGCGGTTAGTTTTTACCCGATGGCGATTTTGTTTATGTGCGCGCCTGCCGCCGCAGCTTTGTTTGAAAAAGAAAAAGTTGTCGAAGCGATGTTCTTGTCAGTCATCTTCGCGCTGCTTGTCTATTACGCGCAGCAGAAAAACTTCGTGATTACGGAAACGGTCGCTTCGGCCCTGCAAACGGATTGGAGCCATAAAGCTGCGATCGTTGGATCGCTTGGCTTCCTAATTGCTGCGCTCTACGGGGCTGCGGACTCTGCGCGTTATAAATACCCCGCCAAAGGCATGGGCATTGACGGTCAGCTGCTCGACGCCGTTCCGGGCGGCGTTATCCGCGTGACGGGCGAGAACAATATCTCTTTTGCTTCGGACGCCGCGCACAGTCTCTTTAATCTGCCGTCGGAAATTAACGTCCTGCCTGTTTATACGCTGTTTGAGCATGAAAAAGAGCAGACGGCCTTACTTGACCTTATTGACCGTACGCGCAGCACAGGCCGCGCGGGAAGCCGTAAATTTACGCTGAAGGATCGGGGCCACCTGATCCATATGGATATTACCTCGTCGCCTCTGGGGGATGATAGCGCGCTACTGCATATTGCGGACGCAACCGCCCACGAAGCCCGCATTGACGCGCTCCATGTCGCACGCGCCGCCGCTCAAAACGAAACCGAAGGCAAGACGCTTTTCTTTGCGGGGGTCAGCCACGAATTGCGGACGCCGCTGAACGCTATTATCGGTTTTTCCGATATGATGCGTTCGCGCCTGTTTGGACCGCTGCCAGGGAAATATGCGGAATATGCCGACCTCATCCACGATAGCGGGCAGCACATGCTCGACCTTATCGGAGACGTTTTAGACCTGACGAAGGTCGAAGCCGGAAAATATGAGCTCGCCTATACGATGTTTGACGCCGCCGATGTGGTGCGCAGTTCGATTAAGATGATCCGGCCGACGGCAGATGCCGCCGAGGTTCAGATCGAAGCCAATATTACCGAAGAACCCGCCGAGCTTTTGGTCAATGCAGACCGCAAGGCCGTTCGCCAGATGCTTTTAAATCTGCTGAGCAACGCGATTAAATTCACGCCTAAAGGCGGGCGCATTGTCGTCTCGGCAAGGTCTGTGGGCAATGTTCTCAATGTGACCGTGACGGATAACGGCGTGGGCATCGACGCAAGCGAGCTTGAAACTATCGGGCAACCGTTTGTTCAGACGGCGAGCGGTAAAGACAGCGATCTACGCGGAAGCGGCCTTGGCTTGTCTCTCGTCAAATCTCTCTGTGATTTGCACGGCGGACGCTTTGTTATCACAAGCCAAAGAGATAAAGGCACAACGGCAGATATTTATCTGCCCCTATCGCGCCAACAAGCGGCTTAGGTTTAGGAAGAACGCTCTAAGGCTTCGCCGGTTTCACAAACACCGCAATCAATAAAAGTAGCATGCCGAGCAAAGCGAACGGCAGGACTTGAAGGCCCATATGGTCGCCCGGTCTATATTGCCCCATGCGCGAACGGCCAAGCTTTGCCGAGATAGATTGCGTAGATCTTTCATAGAGGCTGCTAACGCCGCTACCCGCTTCGCTGAGACCTTTAGGTAAAAGAGACGGCGTATCTGTTTGCGGGTAGGCGTTGAGAGGCGCGGCGCGGAGTTTAGTTTGTGCGGATTTAACGGGCTTGAGTTTAACGGGCTTGAGTTTAGCCGCCGCTGGCGCCGGAATGAAAACAGCAGGGCTAGGTTTTTCTACGGTGCGTTTCAGTGTGGGCGTTGGCACAAAGCTTGGCAGCGGAACTGGCTCAGCCTCTTGGCGGGCGTCTTGTTGCGGCAGGAGAAGCGGGCTAGGGGGCTGCCTTGACGTAAATAGGCCATGTGCTTTGGCTGTGAGCGCCGCCCATGTCTCTCCTGCCCATTGCTGCAATCCGCTCATGTCGGGCATGGAAAAAGACGGCATAGAGATGTCAGGCATAGACAATGCTGGCATGGACATCTCAGGAAGCGACATTTCAGGTAGAGACGGAATTTTTAAAGACTTGAATGTAGACGCCGATTTGACAGTCGGCGCGAGCGCAGTTTGCGCCATAGACACGCGGTCTTTATTCCACCTAGACACACTGCCTTCAAGGCGGCTCCAATGATCGCCCGAAAGTAAATTATCCACGGCGCGGGTGAAAGACTGGCCTTTGGTTTGCGTGATGACGCCGATAATCCGTTCGGGGTGAGCCTCGTCGCGGTAGAGCGCGGCGACGCCGCCTGATACGCTTTGGCGAGCAGAGAGCAGGGCTGCGGCGTCTGTCTCTGTCTCTGGCTCTAAGGCGGCGGATTGTGTTGTGATCGGCGTTTGCCGCACGCTGCCGCCCATGGCAACTTTGAGGCCCTTGGGCGCGCCGAGTAAAAGCTCGGAGTCGTATCCGAAGCGGGAGCCAAGGAGCAGCACATGCCCAGTCTCGGGCAAGACGGCGGCGTCCATAGCCGTGATAGACGCGTTGCCCCAGCCAGATTTTGACGCGCGTCCAAGCTGCGCCAGAAGCTTATAGGCGGCGTATTGTTCGGCCGTATTACGGGCCGCGAGGATCACATGGGACCCCGCGCCTTCATTAGCGCCGAACGGCAAGCCCGAAGCGCTAAACCGGCTGAGATCCGCCGCGTCTGATGTGTAATCAGACTGGATCGTGAGAGCTGATTTCGTGCCGAGAGAAAAGCCAGGGCCGATATTAGCCGATGCACAAACTGGCTGCGCGCTCGTAGGATTTAAAACGGGATGCAGAACCAAATTATTTTGCAGGCCGCGTAAAATCCCGCGCGGAATATCGATCTTGGCATTCATTTTCGCTTTGGCAATATTGATGATGCCTAAATTGTGACCGTTTAAGGTGGCTGTCATTGTCGAGGACGGGTCGACGAAAGGCCCAGCTCGGAGCTGTAAGGCAAGAGAGCCGTAACTGGCTGCGGGGTCGGCGACGTCAAACCGGATATGCTGCGGCTTCGGTGCCCAGTCGCTAGAAAATTGCTGCGCGTTGAGGCGAGATAAATAGACTTTGCCTTCAATCGTCCGCGTTTCGTTTATCGTCAGGCCCGTGCTGATAAACCGTGTCGGGCTGACATCGCGGTTATGGCTATCGGGTATGGCAAAGCTTGAGAACGCCTGCGCCGCCGCGAGAACTTGCGCGTCGGTGTCGCCCGTTAAGACAAGCTGCATCGGGCGGGAGCGGCCAATGGCAATCTGCGGGCCTGCGCCGCCTGTGATGGCTTTTTCGCTGACCCACTTCGGCAAAAGGTCACGCCGCGCGGCGACGATCTCAAAGGCGGCATGGGCGCGGCTCTGCGTAAAGTTGGGGATGGTTTCCACATTACGGGCTATCCCCTGCGCGGACAGAGCCTTTAGCTTAACAGCATCAGGGCCGGCCGACAGCAGCGTCACAGTCTTCGGCGCGGTGGTTTTGGAGGCAAGGTGGCTTTTAACGTCATGGAAGTTAACGGGTCTGGATTTGGCGCGGGATTTCACCACGACAAAGCTCGCTGCCGCGTCAATATCCCAAGCCCCGTGGCGGGGCGCAAGACAGGCCTCTCCAGCAGGGACTTGATATTCAAACGAGATTTGGTTGCGGTCTTTGCGAATGCGGAGGCGGTCGAGCCTGATGCGGGCATCAAAGCCTTCGCCGTCTGTCATCACGGGAATGGGCGTCGCGTCATTAAACCGAACCAGAAGCGGCGAGTTTGGATTAACCGTGCCGATGGGCCGGGCGGTCAAAAGCAGCTCAACATCATCAACCCAATCATTGTCTGGAATGTCAAAAATAAGTGTCGCCGTAGGGCTGCGCCAATCAACATGGCGGGCCAGGTCATCCTGCGCCGTCTCAAACGCGATTTTGTGAACATTGGCCGGTCTTTGCGGCGCGGCGTAGGCCGGAGCGATTGTGCATACAAACCATAGGCAAAGCCCTACGATAGACGCTATAAGGGGGGCAAGCTGCGCCTTAAAAAGACGTGGGTGGTGCATATCGGGACGGGAAAAGACTATCATGCCCGTTCCCGAGCAAGATGAGTGCCAATAAAACAGTTAACCTATATAAAGAAAAATGGCCCGTGCGCCGCGAAAGACAGACCATGTTTGGATCCTTAAAAACCGTTATCTGGGCGCCCGCCCTTATCCGCCGCGCAGAGATTGGCGGAGCGTTTGCGGCTGTGCTTTATAAGGGCGACCCTGACGCGGGGGCGGCGCTTATTAAGGTGCGGCTATTGGACGGAACGGCGACGCTGTATCGGTCCATGCAGGATATGGACGGGCAGCGCATATGGCATCCCAAAGGCCCGATAGACGAAGACGAGATCGACGCGCAAATCACCAAAGCGCTGGCCAATGATCCTGACCTTTGGGTGGTTGAAATCGAAGACCGAAAGGGCCGTCATTTCCTGACAGACCTTGTGGAAAATTAATTATTCGTTGTGGCTCTATTCATCTACCGCTTGCTACAAAGGGGCATGAAAAGGAACAATACTATGCGTAAATTCATCACTTCTGGCCTTGGACTCGCTTTCATTGTGTCGCCCGTTGCCCCTGTCGCAACAGTGTTTGCTAATGTGCCAGAAGTCGCGGAAGTAGCGGGGGAAGCGCCGCTGCTAAATCTCTGTGATAATCTCGGCGAAACCAAAGCCGAATGTAAATGCTATGTGGATGAGGTCAAAAAGGTCTACGAACCCGCAGATGTTGCCCTTGTGGGCGGCGCGGTGAAACGTTTCTTAGGCGGCGAAGAACCCGACACTATTCTTTTTTCTATGGTGATGACGCGGCAATTATCCTTCGGACAGCTAAACCAAATGTACCGCCTCGGCGATAAACATTCAGACCGCATTGGCAAGCTCTGCGAAGACCGCGAGCAGGTTATGACGCCAGAAGCCCTCGCGAAACGCGAAGCTATGAACGACCGGATCACGGCCGTTGTCGAGCGTTACGGTATTGGGCAATAATAATTTCCCTTTCCGTGCATGGCTCGTTATCGTGAGCCATGACATGGAAAAAAGAATTAGACGAGCTTAATAAACGCGAGCGCGAAGCCGAGAAAATGGGCGGCGAAGATAAGCTCGCGCGGCAAAAGTCCAGAGGCAAATTAAACGCCCGCGAAAGGCTTAGCGCCGTTTTGGACAAGGGGTCTTTTCGCGAGATCGGTAAGATTGCGGGCAAAGGTTATTACGACGAAAACGGCGACCTTGAAGCCGCCAGCGCGTCGAATTTTATCTTTGGCCGCGGCCATGTTGATGGGCGCTCCATCGTCGCGACAGCGGATGATTTCACCGTGCGAGGCGGGGCGGCCGACGCGGCCATTCACCGAAAATTCGTCATGGCCGAACAAATGGCGCATGAGCTGCGTTTGCCGATGCTACGCATGATTGACGGCACGGGCGGCGGCGGCTCGGTTAAAATGCTCGAAGAGATGGGCCATACCTATGTGCCTTACGTTCCGGGCTGGGAGCATATCGTTAAAAACCTCGATACCGTCCCCGTGGTCGCGCTGGCTTTGGGGCCAACGGCAGGGCTAGGCGCAGCGCGGGTCGTTGCCAGTCATTATTCAATTATGGTCAAAGGTCTATCGCAGCTTTTCACAGCGGGGCCGCAAGTCGTCGCGGGAATGGGCGACCCGGATAAAAATGAAACCTTGGACAAAGAAGCACTTGGCGGTTCCATCATTCACACACGCAACGGCGCGGTGGACGAAGAAGTCGCGAGCGAAGCCGAAGCCATTGCCTATGCAAGGCGGTTCCTTTCCTACCTGCCATCCTATGTTGGCGGCGACCCTGTTCGCCTCCCAACGCATGACCCGATAGACCGCCGCGAAGACAAACTGCTTAGCGTCGTCCCGCGCGATAAACGCAAAGCCTATAATATGCGCCGCGTCGTCGATATGATCGCAGACGAGGGCAGCGTCTTTGAAATGGGGCGGCGTTGGGGGCGGGGCGTGATTACCGCCTTTGCCCGTTTTGACGGTTGGCCTGTCGCGGTGCTTGCGGGCGACCCCACATCACTGGGCGGCTCGTGGACAGCGGACACAGCGGAAAAAGCGCGTCGGTTCACGGAAATGGCTGAGCAGTTCAATCTCCCCGTCATTCATTTCGTCGATAATCCGGGCTTTATGATCGGGCTAGAAGCCGAAAAAGCGGCCACCATTCGGCGCGGCGTCGAAGCCATGAACGCGATCTATAAATCCACCGTACCGTGGGCCAGCGTCATAGTCCGCAAAGCTTACGGCGTGGCGGGCGCGGCCATGTCCGACCATACTAAATTCCAATATCGTTTCGCGTGGCCGTCCGGCGATTGGGGCTCGCTCCCTATAGAGGGCGGCGTCGAGGTTGCCTACAAATCAGAGCTAGAGCATTCCGAAGATCCTGAAGCCAAACTAGCCGAGATCAAAGACCGCCTCGCCAAAGTCACATCCCCGTTCCGCACCGCCGAACAATTCCTCGTCGAAGACATCATAGACCCAAGAGACACTAGGCCGCTCTTGTGCGAGTTTGTGAATTTGGCAATGCGGTGAGACTATAATTTGGGGGGATGTCTGTTGAATTTGTGATGCTTTATAAAAAAAACACTGATGCGCTAGTCAAATATCCGTTTATATTCTTCCTCAATGGCATCTGGAACGCCATTGTTTTTCGCTATCGCCTTGGCTTCATTTAATACTGCTCGCATCCTTTCTTCATCATAATTTTGTGAATAGGTTGAGCCTGAAACATTTTTTACGAGATCGAAAATCCACTCAAACCTGCGGTCATCAGGGTTCTTTACTTCATTTCGTTGTAACCAAGCGAAAAAGTCAGCGGCCTGTATAGGGAGGAGTTTTTCATCACTGCCAAAGATAGGTTCGGCTGGCATCATGTCGTAAACTGATGGTTCCCTATGCTTCATGATGGCGCGCATAATTGGGTACCACTGTTTTGCCCTAGGTCCAAAAATTACATGCTCATCAAAAATCATCTCAAATGGTTCTCGCAGGCCTCGGTCATGGAGTTCAAAACAAATTGCATTAATAGTATTTTGATAGGGCCAAAAATAAGATTGATTACGAGGCTTATCAAGTTGTCGCCAAGTTCTAGAGTGCGCCTCCATATCGATGACAGAGTGGGTAACTACCTTCACATAACGATTAATTATATCTGCAAAATCTCTTAACCGGGCATCACGTTGCTTAAAGGTAAACTTATGGAACGTGCCATTTTTCCCTGCTGCATCTTTCATTTTGAAGTAAGGGAGCCAAGGGGGCTTAATAAGACAGGCCGTCCACTCTTCAGAAAACAACTCCCAATTGGAAGCGCTTGAAACTACGGCAGACATGTTGAAGAAGGACTGATCCTCGCTTTCATCAGCAAAAGCTTGAATAACCACTAAAACCCTTACTACCGCCCTTGCCTTGGGAAGTCCCGAAAGAAACAAAAATTACACGTGAAATCACACTCGACTCATCGCTAACCATTGTTACTTCCTTTTTCTGCAGTATGCAAAGTGCACGTGTATGAATTTATTCCTTGACATGGCGTCTCTTTTTGTTCTATATATGTTCTCATAAATTTTAACGTCAAAGAGACATATCTATGAACCCCGCCGCCCCATTCGCATCAAACACAGAGGAGCACGCCCAAGGCCTTTATCGCCAGATGGGGATCTATGCGCCTTTTGTTTGGCTGGCATTGCGGATGATACGGCTCGGGCAGCGGGCAGGGTTTATTTCGCCTGAGTTTTTAATGCCGCCTCGCGTGGATATCTCGCCAGAACTGTTTTTTAGGAACCGCCAACTTCGGCGCGCGGAGGCAAGCTGTTTACGCCGCGCGGCACGCTGTCTTTTACAGGGCGGGACAATAAAACCAGAGCGGTACACGCCGCATGCCTACGCGCATTTACCCTATATTGCGAGAATGGATAAAACCATTACGCCCGCGCAGTTTAATGAGCGTTATATCCGAGATAATATTATCAGCCGCGTTCAGGTTTACGGCCTCGACGCCG
The DNA here is from genome assembly GCA_051252005.1 of Alphaproteobacteria bacterium. Lineage (GTDB taxonomy): Bacteria > Pseudomonadota > Alphaproteobacteria > Caulobacterales > Maricaulaceae > JACOMS01. Next base: position 236,309 of record JBPOEZ010000001.1, read on the forward strand.
CGCATGAAATCACGGGCTTCATACAGAGCGTAATCGAAAAGCTTTCAAGACTATTCTCAAACCTAGAAAGCTCGTTAGGTCTTGCGTCTTTGAGCTGTGCCGCGCCCGCTGACCCTGCGCCGCCCTAACATTTTTCTGCTTTATCCGCTGACGAAATCACCGACCTTCAAAACCCGAGGGAGCGGCCATCCGTGGTTGGTTTTTTCCGATGTTATTCCTCTCCATCAAAAAATAACCAAACATCAATAAAATTAGCGGGGATGGCGTTGGCAAAGCCGACATATATGAAGCCCCTATCGGCGAGGCCCCGTCAGACTTGAGTTTTATATTAGCGATTGCTTAAGAGCTGTAATTGTGTGAAAAAAATAATCACTCATGAATTGTTAGGAGGCGCAATTGAATCGAAACATATGCATTGTGGTTCTGGCATCCGTCTGTTTGCTTTTTTTGTTTGGTTGCGGTTCAAAAAGTAGTTCTGAACTGTACGAAGAGACTGCGGACCCTGTGCCCGCATCACTTTATGTGAACATTACTGACGTTACGCCAGATGGAAAGTATTTCGGAATTCCAGGCACTGGAATGTCTATACCGTTAAAAGGCAAGCCGAACCTCATAATTTGCCTAACTGAGATCGATGGTAGTACATTCTGCCTGCCCGATTCTCGTTTAATTCGTAGTCGCTGTCCTAAAACAAAAACGTGCCCTTATGACGTAGAGCGACCCGACAGCGGACCTGTGGCAATTTCTATTTTTGATCTCAAAAATATAGGCCGCCGGCATATGAAACGTCTTTTGAATTATGCCGAGGAAGAGATAATTTTAAAAGCAGAAGGTAATGAACATGAGATCCGTGAGAAAATTGAACTGCTAAAGAGGGCTAATCAAAGGCGCGCGATTTGGAAGACGTCATTTATTCTTCTGCGAAACCCGATGGAAGAGGAAGAACATCAAGCATTGGAGGCACTCGTGAGAGAGGCGGTCGTTGGTATTGCCGTACCCAAAACTGTTGACCCTATCGAGGGCGCTTTGTCTGGCCCTATTCCTACCTGCTGGCCTGTAGACACGGGCGGGTGGAGCTGCGAGAGTCGGGAGATACAGATGGACGTATCGGAATGAACTTTGAGCGGGCATTAAAATGAAAACACGCCGTCATTTTTTAAGGACCTTAGGCACAATCGGCGCTATTTTTCTGGCCGGCGGGAGTCACGCCTTAGCAAAGCCCAGACCTAAGCCAACTGCAAAACCTGTAAAGCCGAAAACGCCGCCGAAATCTCCGACTCGGAAGCCTAAACCCCCTAAAAAAAATAGGACCGTTAAAAAGCCTGTACCATCAACGCGTACGGCAAATACAGCTTTTCGTTCATCACGGCGAAATGGGGGGAAAATAGCGTCCCATCGAGGGCTCTCTAAGAACTCATTGCGGAAAAAAGCTAATGGGTTGCACACTCAAGCAAAGTTGCGGAAACAGAAAAAAGCTAGCTTGCAAAAGCATGAAAAACAATATTTGAAGAAGGGGGCTAACGCGTCCACGTACTGGAGCTTGAGGGGGCAAAAACAGGCCTATACAGCGATGGAAAGGAATCATCGCCATAAAATCGAAGCCTTTAAAAATAGTAATCTCAATCATTTAACGGTTACGCATAAGCAAAAAGCTAAAGTCGGGACTGTTTACAATACAAAAACGGGTAAATTTACAAGTAGCGGCAATACGTTTTGGATGTTTCGCAAAGATGCTAAAGGCAATCCGTACCTGTTTAATACCTATTTGAGGAACGACTGATGCTCTTAAGCGAAGAACAGACCGATTCACTGCTAAACTTGGCATCATACCTCGAAGCTGAAAACTCAGACTTTCCGGATGATATTCAGCAAGGGTTTAAGGTTTATTTGAACGCTGAAGACTCACGCGTCTATGGGAAAATTGTTGTTGGCTCTATCGGCATTTTGCTTGCCGCATATAAAGGAAATATGGACGGTCTAGATGACTTTCTGGACCGAGAGATTGGTTGGTCCCCTGCGCCTTCCGAAGAACTTGAGGAACATCTGGTATCTATACAGCAGGCTATTAGCAGTGGTGACTACCGTTTAGCTGAGTTCTAATTGTATTAGCTGGAAGCCGAGCCGCTACTGCGGGTAACCAGGATCGCCGTAAATGATGGGCTTATTTGACGGCGGGGTTGTTGGCGCTTTGTACTGCGTTTGCGGTTCTATCCGGTATCTACCAGAACTATAGTCATCATAAGCGGCGTCCTGTTGATAGGCGGCGCGGTTGAAGCCTTCGACATAGTTCGGCGGCACAAAGACAGGGGTTTCCCGTCCGGCATTATCCACCATCATGACCGTCAGCCCATCAAAACGAGCCGCATCAAGGCGTTCCTGTGGAATATGTACGGTGAGGCGCTCTTCCTTTACGCAGCGGTAACTAACAACCACATCTGTGTGAGCGTAGCCATAGCCTCCGACCATTGGGAAGAAGCGGCGATGGGCCTTGCCGTTATCATTACGCGGATTACTTGATTTAAAGGTCCGGTCAGTTGCGCGGTTTGTACGTGCTGGACGCTTCGTGCGAACCGGACGCTCTGTACGCGTAGGCGCTGGGCGTTCCGTTCTGGCCGGGCGATTAGGGCGCGACTTTGGCGGCGACGGCGTTTTCACGGTTTGCACGGCGGGTCTATTGCGAGGAACCTTCGGTGAATTATTGCGGGGCGTCTCAGCCCGAGGCGTGCGGACACGAGGGGGTCTAGATGTCGGCGTGGCGCGCGGCGTATTTGGACGCGCTTCACGGATTCGGCGATTGCGGTCATTTTGGCTTGTCCCATTTCCGCGAATATCAGCGCCGCGCGTTCTTGGCGTTGTGCTGTCTCGGCGAGGGCCGCGTGTGCGGGTGTCTTCGTTTCTGCGTGGACGCGGGGCCGTTCCGTTTCTTCTTGGACCATTGCCGCGAACGCCGTCATTATCTCCGCCGCGGTGATCTCGTGATCTGTCAGTATTCGTGCGGTGTCTACGGCTTGGTCTGGCGTCATCATCATGATGGCGGCGACCTGCATTATAACGGCCACGTGGCCCAGGATTGCCGATGATATGCCTATTGTATCCGGGGCTGCGTCGGCGCCAATCGCCCCAAAGCCCTCGATTCCAAGAGCTGCGCGTCCAGCCATAATTGCGGTGTCCACGATACCGCGGAAAAATGCGGTAAAGTCCGGCTATATAGCCGTAGGATGCGCCGCGATAATAATCATCATTATAAGTGATGGCGTTAGTGCTGCGAGAACAATCAAGGGTCTTGCGATCATAACGGATAATGCCTGCAGCTTGTCCAGAAAGGTAGTCAACCTGTTCAAATCCGCGCACATCAAAACTATCCGCAGAGTTGGCGGTGTACATAACGGAAATATCGAGGAACGCTCCATCTTCGACGAATTCACCGCCAATAGTAAGGGCTTCGCTGGCACTTCTTAAGTGTGCCGACCCGGCAAGTAGGGCTTCGTTCTCAAACGGATCGAAGCTTGCGGCCACATATTCTGTTTCTCCAGTGCGTTCATCATAGCGGACCTCAACATCATCGGCGATCTGATCCGGCGAAATGTCGGGAAGAGACTGAGCCAGAGCGGCGGTTCCAATAGCGGTGGTGAGAAGAAGTGCCGTTGAAAAGCGGCCAAGAATTTGCGGAATAAAATGTATCATAGGTCTCAATAGGCTATCAGACATGAGCCTATCCTGAAAGCGGCATTAACATGTCGTTCATCTTTGTAACAGCGCGGTAATATTGCGGCAGGCCTGCATAATTTGTTTTGCCATTTACGGCGGCCTCGTTAAAAGCCTAGGTCTGTCCTTTAAGGAATTGAAATTGACTGTTTTTGTAACGACTTTCATGCGCTCCATCATGAGCCGCCCCTCATGAGCCCCCTCTCATGAGTCAAAGACCCTTAGAAACACGGCGCTTGCCGGCGGGATCGGTTTTGGTTGTTGGGGCTGGACTTGCGGGTCTTTATATGGCGCTCAAACTTGCGCCGAGACCTGTGTTTGTCCTAACCTCGCGCAGGTCAAAAGACGGCGCGGCGTCGGCGTGGGCGCAGGGCGGCATTGCGGCCGCTTTGCACGCCGATGATAGTCCCGCAGCGCACGCAGCCGATACGATGGCGGCGGGCGATGGTCTCGTTGATCCTATATCAGCTAAAATTCTCTCAGAAGAAGGGCCCGGGCGCGTTCATGATTTGGCGGCGCTTGGCGTGCCGTTTGACCGCAAAGAAAATGGTGATCTCTATCTAAGCCTCGAAGCGGCCCATTCTATGCCCCGCGTAGCACGCGTCAAAGGCGATACTGCTGGACGCGAAATTATCAACATCATGGTCAAGCAGACGCAGGCCGCAGAGCATGTAACGGGGCTTATTGGGTGGCGGGCGGAAAGCCTTTTATCCGACGGCCATGGCGGTATCGCAGGCGCGCTGGCCCGCCGCGACGACGGGGCGCTTCTTGGCATCGAGGCCGATATGACGGTTATGGCCACGGGCGGCGTCGGCGGACTTTTTGCCGTAACGACCAACCCGCGCACCGCGAGGGGAGACGCGCTCGGCATGGCGGCTGTGATGGGCGCAACTCTGCGCGATATGGAGTTTGTACAGTTCCATCCAACAGCCATTAATATTGGCCGAGATCCTGCGCCGCTTGCCACCGAAGCCCTACGCGGCGACGGCGCAACATTGATTAGCCCTTCTGGCCGCCGGTTTATGCCGCGCTATCACCCAGACGGCGAACTGGCTCCGCGCGATGATGTAGCGCGGGCGATTTTTGCCGAACTCGCCGCTGGGCGTCAGCCTTATCTGGATTGCCGCAAGGCCGTAGGCGCTCACTTCCCTGATCATTTTCCGACCGTTTTTAAGGCGTGTCAAAGCGCGGGGATTGATCCGCGGATTCATCCCATTCCTGTCGCCCCTGCTGTGCATTATCATATGGGCGGACTGGCGACTGATAGCTGGGGGCAGACCTCGCTTCCGGGTCTCATCGCGGTTGGCGAATGCGCGGCAACGGGCGTACACGGCGCGAACCGTTTGGCGAGTAATTCTCTTTTGGAGGCGATTGTCTTTGGCGGCCGTGCCGCTCAAAATATCAACGAGAATGATCTTGTGCCGCGCCGCGCCGAAACCATCCGCGAACAGCCTTGGCTGTCCATGACGCCGAAAATTACGCAAACGTTACGAACGGGTATGACGGAATTATGCGGAGTTCGCCGGACGGCAAAAGGGCTCAATACGCTTCTTATGCAGATCGATGATTTAATTGATCAAGCCGGACGAGCTAACCCATTAATTGCCGCGCGGTTAATTGTGGCCTCTGCGCTAGCACGCGAAGAAAGCCGGGGCGGACATTTCCGCGATGATTTCCCAGAAGCCAACAAATCCGCGCGCTCCTCTTACATAACTTACGATATGCTGGATTAATTATGACGTTACTACCTCCGCTTCCGCCGACAATTATTGAGCCTATGGTGCGTAGAGCATTGGACGAAGATTTTGGCAATGCCGGAGATGTTACTGCGAACCTTCTTATTCCTGAAACCGCGCGGGCTACATTGTTTTTCCGTGCGCGCGATACGGGCGTGATTGCGGGCATGCAGGCCGCGCAGATTACTTACAAAATGGTTGATCCTGATGTTGTTCTCACGGTCATGAAGGGTAACGGCAGCCGCGTTTCTAAAGGCGATATTATTGCCAAAGTTGAAGGGCCTGTGCGCTCTCTTTTGATGGCAGAACGAACCGCGCTAAACTTCCTTGGCAAGATGTCCGGCGTCGCGACTTTGACCGCGCAATATGTAGACCTCGTTGCGGGAACGGGCGCAAAAATTGCGGCAACACGAAAAACTACGCCCGGGCTCAGAGCGCTTGAGAAACGCGCCGTTCTCGCAGGCGGCGGACAAACGCACCGCCAATCGTTGTCAGATGCCATTATGATTAAAGATAATCACATTGCCCTCGCAGGCGGCATAGACGCGGCTTTATCGGCGATTAAGGCCGGAGCCGATCACATGACGCGCGTCAGCGTAGAGGTTGATAATTTGGAACAGCTTAAAAAGGCACTCCCGCATCACCCCGACGTGATTTTACTTGATAATATGGGGCCTGATCGTTTGCGCGAAGCCGTTGCCATCGTGGATGCGTTTGACGGGCCGCGCCCAATTTTGGAAGCGTCTGGCGGGGTGAATTTGGACACTGTGCGCGGGCTTGCCGAAACTGGAATTGATATTATCTCAATCGGAGCGCTTACCCACAGCGCGATCAATTTCGATATAGGTCTGGACGCAAAGTAATCTTAATAACTATGACGGCGAGATTGTAATTCCGTAACTTGAGTTACGACACATGACGTTATATGGAGCGTTATGCGGATTATTTTTGTCATAATCTCTATGTTGTCTTTCTCTGGCTTGGCGTTTGCCGGCGCGGATGATTTTCAAATGACGACAAGGTTGGAGCCGTTTGAGGTCTCCCCAGGAACCTTCTCTTCGGCAGATATTGCGTCGCCGGAGGACTGCGCAAAATTATGCGAAAGCGAGGATCTCTGCCGAGGGTACGAAGTGCTTCAGCCTGACACGCGGTATCAGAAATTTCAGTGCTATCTCAATGATGGCCGAGTGAAGGGCTCACCCTTTGAGATTAAGACACCAGCGGCGCTCGATATGAACCGCGCTTTGCGTGAGCTGAATGCATACCGCGCAGCAAATGGATTAAAGACCTTGACGTTTAATTCGAAGTTGACAGAGGCTTCGCGGCGTCATGCGCGGGATTTGGCAAATCATGGACAAATTTCTCATGACGGCTCTAATGGCTCAAATCATGCGGATCGCGCCTTAGCGGCAGGCTATAAATACCGCTTCATTGCTGAGAATGTTGCGACGGGCCAAAAAAGCTGGGATGAGGTTTTCAAGGGGTGGCAGAACAGTCCCGGACATAATGAAAACCTTTTGAATAGCGATGTGAGTGAATTTGGTGTTGCGCTCGTTTTTGAGCCTGACACAAAGTACATAACCTATTGGGCGATGTTGGTTGGCAAGCCACAGTAGCTGCGAAAATGTTAAGGTATTAGTCACCATAGCCATTGAATGACAGGTTGCTCGGGTGGTTTTGAGTTCCATTTCTCTTAGTTTCATGTAAATTGAAAGTTCAACTATGTTAGGTAAGGGAGACAAGTATGGCGGTTATATCGGATATGAATTTGGTGGATCAAGTGGTTAGCCGAATGGGTTTGAAGTCAAACCTTCGCAATAGAGGTTTCAATCCACAGAACACTGCTACCTATATTAGGAGAACTGTCAAAGCGATGGCGCCTTTTACGCCGAGGCCTGCCACCGCGAACTATCTGAACACCTACTTGATGACCTGCGGGGCGTCAGAAAACCAATGCATGGCAGCGTGGGCGTTGTTTATGGACTTGAAAATGCTGGCCAACGATACGTTCCTCCCTCTTCAGAAGGCCGCATAAGGACAGACGCTGCATTCCTTAACGAAGTGCTAATGAGTCTTCGGCATGGTTAACGCGAATCACTATCCTTTTCGTTTTCCGAGGATTTCATGCGCGTTACTTTATTCTTATCGGCTCTGTGTCTTGGGCTTCCGTTTTCAGCATTTGCCGTAGAAACGGGGACTTATAGGCCAGGGCAATCCTACAATTCAATCACAGCAAATAGCGCCAATCAATGCGCGGCGCAGTGTGCAGGAGACGCACAATGTAAGGGGTGGAATTTCATCCGCCCTCGGCAAATGTCGCGAAACGGAGTTTGCGAATTTAATGCCCAAAAGGCGTCACCGGTCCCTAGCGCGGCCAGCATTAGCGGCGATAATAATAGCGTTCGCTCATCGTCACCTCGCCTTATTTCTGCTGGGACAAATACCGTCCGTGTCGGCAGCCCGCAAACGTCCATGCAACACCAATTAAATGAGCAGGTGAGCTCACGGCAGGCTACCCGTCAAACATATTCACAACAGCGCGTAAACCCATCGAGTTTTATGGGCAGGCGGCAACCTCAGCAAGTTGCGCCTTCGCAAAGAACTCAACAGCACATGAGATCTCAGCCGCAAATTGAACCTCAATCTATGGCCCCGCATATGGTGCAAAGGCAAGCGGCTTATGGCGCATCATCTGCCCCGTCTTACAATCAATTCGAAGGCCGCCCAGTTCGCAGGCCGATGTTTCAGCATATTCTCGACGGGCAGCAAGGCCGGTCAAACGGTATGGTGCCGCAGACTATGCAGCAAAATCCCTATGGACATCCAGAGCGTATGGTACAGGGCCGGGCGGGCTCTCAACAAACACAGCAGCAGCCTCAGCAAAGCACCCCCTATGCTTATGGGCGCCAGGCTACAGCTTCGATCCGCCCTCAAACTCAAAGTTACGCGCCGCCGACAGGGTATTATAGAGAAGGCGCGCAGCAGCGTCCACAAGTGCAGCAGAGAGCGAAAATGCAGTCACAAAGCCAAGTGCCTCAGATCCAAGTCCCTCACGCCCAAGTACAGCCGCGTTCGATGTCCATGCCGCCAAATGCGCATATGCCAGATGAGAAGATGTCTAACGGTGCGGTGGCGGCTCCGCAGCCGATGGCTTATGGCAGACCGCAACCTGCGCCGGTGCGACGAAGTCTCTATGGATCGTTAAATGATGATGTGACAGTGCCTCGGACTTTAAGTCCGAGAGATATTCCAGCTGATCCAGATGTGCCGATTCAGACAGTAACATCGGTTCCGGTAACACCTGTTTCGCGTGCGCCACTAGGTTATAATTCTATGGCCGGTGGCCCGCGCCGTTAGATTTACCTTAAATGCTGGCACGCGCTTTTTTGTAAACTGTCAACGCGGCTTTGCCGGATAAGTGACACCAACCAATGACAACAAAGGTCACGTAGCTCGTTAGCAGTGCCGAGAACACCATATTTGAGAGGGCTTGATCTTCTGTGCCTAAAATCATGAGGGTGCTACTTCCGCCCGCCGTTCCAGCGATCACGGCTAAAAATATCCAAAAACCTGACCAATAAAAATTGATCAGTTTAGATTTATGCTGAAATTTCGTCATGGGTATAAGGAAGAGCGAGGCTACACCGACTGTGACCATAAACATAATCGCCATGGCTATCATTTGTCCCGTAATCATACATCTCTCCAATAATCGCGTATCTTGAAACAGTCATTGCAGGGACTGGGCCAGACACTCGCCTCATAGGAGATTTTAACCGTTTGTTAACGAATGTGAAGGGGGAATAGCAGGGAAGATGTGACTATAAGGGAGCTGCTAAACTAAGCTTTGGAAGCCAGCTCCAAAAATAAAACACGGGCCGCGCCCCATGTTCGGTCTGCATGGACGTTAAATCCGCGCGGCTCAATTTCTTCTTCAGCGGCAACTTCGAGAATGATGATCCCGCCGTCAGCCACAAGGCCTTGATCGCGCAAACGCATGAGGACGGGCTTCCAGAGGCCTTTATTATAGGGCGGGTCCATAAAGATGTGCGTGAAGGGGCCGCGCAGGTTTCCCGGGGCAACTTTTAGCCGTGTGGCATCGCGGCGATGGAGGCGGGTAACGCCGAAAAGGTCCATTTTGTCGATATTTTCGCGGATTGCGCCGCGCGCTTTGGGTTCGGTCTCGACGAACAAGCAAAACTCTGCGCCGCGAGAGATAGCCTCAAGGCCAAGCGCGCCGGAGCCTGCAAAAATATCGGCGACAATCCCGCCTTCAATGGGCGGGGCCCAATCGGCATGGGCGAGGATGTTGAAAATAGATTCGCGGGTCTGATCAGACGTGGGGCGAGTTTCGCGCCCGCTAGGGGTTGCGATATTGCGGCCGCGTAGTGATCCTGTGACGATCCGCATGGGCTAGCCGAAAAGCTTCGAGACGCTTTCATCGTTAGCGATGCGACGGATAGCTTCGCCGAGCAGTTTGCTCGTGCCGACTTCGCGAATTTTCGGGCAATTCTTTACAGCCTCAGGCTGCGCTATTGTGTCAGTGATGACAACCTCGGTCATAACCGATTTTGTGATGCGCTCTACGGCAGGATCAGAAAGTACGCCGTGGGTAATGTATGCGGACACAGCATTCGCGCCGTGATCTTTAAGGGCCGCCGCCGCGTTGCAAAGTGTGCCGCCGGAATCGATGATATCATCAAGCAAGATACACGTCCGTCCAGCCACATCGCCGATGATGTTCATGACTTCTGCTTCGCCCGCTTTCGGGCGGCGTTTATCGACGATGGCAATGTCTGCGTTAAAATGTTTGGCAAGGCTGCGCGTCCGTACAACACCGCCCGTATCAGGAGAGACAAACAGAAGTTCACTGCGCTCTTTTTTTGAGAACCGTTCCAGAAGGTCGGCTTCGAAGACGGGTTGCCCAAAAAGGTTGTCTGTTGGGATGTCAAAGAAGCCTTGGATTTGCCCCGCGTGAAGATCAATCGTCAAAACGCGGTCAGCACCAGCTTTTGAAATCAGGTTGGCGACAAGCTTGGCCGAAATCGGTGTGCGTCCACCTGTTTTGCGGTCTTGGCGCGCATAGCCGAAATAAGGGACAACGGCGGTGATGCGTTTGGCCGATGCGCGCATCAAGGCGTCGATCATGATGAGAAGTTCCATCAAATGGTCATTGGCCGGAGCGGATGTGGGCTGAATGAGGAAAATATCCTCGCCGCGCACATTCTCGTTGATTTTGATGAAAATCTCTTGGTCGCGAAAGCGCTCAATGTCTACGGATGTTAAAGGAACATCCAAAACATCGGCTATGCCTTGTGCCAAACTTTCGTTGGCCGTACCGCTTATAAGTTTCATGGGACGATCACCTTCACCAATGTGTCACAATGCGAGTTTCTCTTAGGGACGTGACGGTGCAATGTAAATCGCCCTAAACGGATTAAGTTAACATAATTGCAGAAATGTTACGGCCATAGTCGGAAATGCCGTTGTGAGTGTTGTATCTGTAGGAGAAATAGCCTTCCGGCTCACTATATGTACAGTCGGGCAAGGCATCTATATGGGCAAGTCCCGCGCGGCGAAGCTTCATTAGGACGAATCGTTTCAAGTCAAAGTGCGGACGATTATTTGGCCCGTTTTTGAAAAATCGATCATAGGTTTCGTCGTCCGCGGCAAATGTGTCCCGAAATTCAGGCCCGACCTCGTAGGCGGGCTGGCTAATGCAGGGCCCAAGGACGGCGCGGATATTTTCGCGGCGGGCGCCAAGGGGTTCCATGGCGCCTATGGTAGCGTCAGTAATGCCGGAGAGGGCGCCGCGCCATCCCGCGTGGCAAGCGCCTATTACACTTGCTTTGGGATCATGGAATAAAACTGGCCCGCAGTCAGCGGAGAGGGCGGAAATTGCAAGGCCTATGGTTCTTGTCACAAGACCGTCCGCTCTAGGCCGCTCGTCATGAAAAGGCGCGTCGACGGTCAAAACCTCACGGCTATGGATTTGCGCAAGGCTTAGGAGGTGATCTGGTTTGGCCCCGAGGGCCTTTGCGATACGGGCGCGGTTTTCGGTGACATTGTCCGGCGTGTCTGCCGAGCCTTGCCCAGCATTAAGGCTATCATAGGGTCCCGATGAAACTCCGCCTTTGCGGGTGAAAAAACCGTGAGAGATTGAGGGGCTTCCGAGCAGTGCGTGTGTTTTAAACGTGGCCATACCGTCCCTTAAATATGCTCCTTATGAATGTATTTAAGGAGAAGTAGTTTGTTTATGTGCCTTGCCAATAAATGACAATAGGATTGATGTTAAGCGCGTCGTACAAAGTTTTTTAAGACGATGTGGGGACGGTCTCATGAAAGAGCTCGGCATATCAGGCGGAGACCTAGGCAGCCTAGCAGTCGCCGTCTTTGACCTAAGCGGCGAGGACGATAACGGCGAAGAAGCCGTCGCGCTCAAGCCAAAAGCCAAGCCCAAGAAATAGGCTTAAACTATAATAGAGAGTGAGGCCGCCTTTAGGGGCCGCCTTTTTTATGGGCTATCCGTTGCTCAAATCCCAGCAATTATGTGACATATCTTATCCTTCCCCCTTAAGGGGGAGGTACCCTCGCAGCGGGGGATGGGGGTGTGTCCTGAGTTCTTAGCCGAGCTTACTCACACGCCCTGCCTCATACACCATACAGGCAATGTGATACAATGTGCTGGTTGGGATCGTTTTGGCGTCGGGTTTTGCGGCCCAGTTTAGTTGGTCGCACCATGTGCCGTCACCGCGGAGATATTTCTCTATGAACTGATCTATGGTTTTTGCGGCGCGCTCTGCCGCGCCGTCAACTCCGCGTTCCGCTTGGGCGAGGTGGGCTTTGATGAGCTCGGTTTGTACCCAGAGGCGCTTGGTCGTCCGTCTTGGGTTGCCGTGCACGTCTTCTTCGTCGTTTTGGAAGCCGTCTCCGGCTTGGAGCAGTTTTGTGTAGAGCTTTTCAGCGTATCCTGAAGTATCGACGCCGCTGCGTTTCTGGTACAAGAGAAGCAGCCAAATCCATTCGGCGGCATGGCCAGGTTCAGCGGTTTCGCCTTTTTCGCCGTCAGCAACCGTCCAGTCATCACCAAAAAATTCACGGATAATGTGATGCTCTGGATCGAAGAAGTGCTTTTGGAAAAGTGTGTAGATCCTCGCAGCATAATCCATCCATTTTGGATCATCCGTAATATCGTGCCACGCCATGCAGGCTTCTAGGAAATGCATGTGCGGGTTTTGGCGGCGAGGCGTATTGCCCGCTGGGTTTTCACGCCATCCGCCTTCCGGCGAGCTTAGCGCGGTGTCTATGAAGCGCAGAATATTCTCGCCCGTTTCAACCGGCGCGAGATCTCCTGTTGCGTGGTAAGCCCAGCCGCAACCGAGTAAGTAGAAGGCGTGATCATAGAAATCCCGTAGCGGGTTTTCGGTTTCGTAATCAGGCGAGAGCAGGTGAATGAAGCCCAGGTCGCCGTGGGGCTCTAGGCCGTAATCACGCATGAACTTGAAGGTGTTTCGGACGATAGGCTTGCCGGGGTACCAGCCCATTTTATCGGCGAGGGCGTAGACATAAATCTGCCGCGCTTGCACGCGCATGCGGCGGATTTTATCGGCGTTAGGACTGCCGCCAAGATCAAGGTCTTCGTACCAGCCGCCCCTATAATCAATCGCCGTGCGCGCCCAAAACGGAAGCGCTTCATCGCTGAGCCAGCGTTCAAGTCGCTCGGCTTGGAATGAGAGGCTGCTGGTCATTAATGGCCGATAGTTTCGCAGTGCTGCCGAAGGAGATCGCGCGCTTCGCCTGAAATTTCAGGATGGGTGAGCGCATAGGCAACGAAGGCTTCAAAATAGCCAAACTTTGACCCGCAATCATAATCTTGGCCCTCATATTTGAAGGCATGGAAGGCTTGTGTTTCCATCAGGCGCGCCATGGCGTCTGTGAGCTGTATTTCTCCGCCAGCGCCTGCGGCTTGGTCTGAGAGAAGGCCTATAATTTCGGGCTGTAGAATATAGCGCCCTGTAATTTTGAGATTTGACGGGGCTTCGTTGCGGGGCGGTTTTTCCACCATGCCCGACATTTCAATCAGGCTTTTTGATGTGTCAGATCCGGCCTTAGGCGCGATTACGCCGTAGGACGACACGCGTTCTTCGGGGACGGGATCAACGGCGATTATATTGCCGCCGACTTGCTCGTAGGCTTTGATCATTTGCTTAAGGCAGCTTTCCTCTGACTTCACCAAAACATCAGGCAGAAGAATCGCAAAAGGTTCGTTGCCGATAACATCGCGGGCGCACCAAATAGCATGGCCCAGACCGAGCGGAACTTGTTGGCGAACGAAACTTGTCGAGCCTGCTTCGGGGAGCTCAGAGGTAATCCGTTCGAGAATGTCGAGCTTGCCCTTATCCCGAAGCGTGGCTTCAAGTTCGTAAGCGCGGTCAAAATAATCTTCGATGGCGCCTTTGTTGCGGCCTGTCACGAAAATGAGGTGCTCAATACCTGCTGCGCGGGCTTCGTCGACCACATATTGCAAGGCCGGACGGTCAACGACCGGCATCATTTCTTTTGGGATCGCTTTCGTCGCCGGAAGAACGCGTGTCCCGAGTCCGGCTACGGGTAGAACCGCTTTACGAATTTTTTGCATAATATCCCCAAGGGCCACAAATCTATGTGGCTGACCTTAACGGAAAATTCGCAATGAAACGTAAAGACTATTCGACAGTGACGGATTTCGCGAGGTTGCGCGGTTGATCAACGTCTGTACCCAAATGTACGGCAGCGTGATAGGCAAGAAGCTGCATCGCGATGCTCATGACAATCGGCGAAACAAATGGATCGCTTGCTGGCAATACGAGCATCATATCAGACATCTGGCCCGCATGCTTTTCGCCCTTTTCATCGGTGACGAGGATGATATGTGCACCGCGCGAAGCGACTTCTTGTAAGTTTGAAATCGTTTTTTCGAACAGGTCATCAAATGGCGCAATCACAACAACAGGTGTGCCGTCCTCGATCAGTGCGATGGGACCGTGCTTGAGCTCGCCAGCGGCGTAGCCTTCGGCGTGGATATAGGAAATTTCCTTGAGCTTAAGCGCGCCTTCAAACGCGATAGGCACATTGACGCCGCGCGCGAGATAGAAGGCGCTACTGGCTTTGGAAAACTCGTAGGATTTCTCTTCGATCTCAGGGTCTAGCTTTAGCGCTTCTTTGATAAGGCGAGGCGTTTGAATAAGCGAGGTGACAAGCTCAATCTCTCTTTCGCGGGAAATATTTTTGCGCGCCTTAGCAGCAGCAAGCGCGATAGAGGCGAGCGCTGTGAGCTGCGAGGTAAACGCTTTGGTTGACGCAACGCCGATTTCCGGGCCGGCATTAATCGGCAGTGCAAGGTCCGCTTCGCGGGCCATTGTCGATGTCATGACATTGACGAGGGCGGCGGTTTTAAGGCCCGCTTCTTTGCAGTAGCGAAGCGCGGCAAGCGTGTCGGCGGTTTCGCCGGATTGCGAGATAGCGATGAACAGGGATTTTTTCGAGAGAACAGGTTCACGATAACGAAATTCTGACGCGATGTCGACGTCAACGGCGATACCGGCGACTTGTTCAAACCAATATTTAGCGACTTCTCCAGCATAGCTCGCCGTGCCGCAAGCGATGAGGATTACGCGGTCAATCTCGTTAAAATCAAGGTCGCCCGGAACGTCGGCCGTCAGGTTGAATTCGTCAAGATAGTTGCTGAGAGTACGGCCAACGGTTTCTGGCTGCTCATAGATTTCTTTGAGCATAAAGTGGCGGTAATTGCCTTTTTCCGCCATAGCGGGGCCGCCTGTGATCATTGTAATCGGGCGCTCTACGGCGTTGTCGGCTTTGTCGAAAATACGGTAAGACGTCGGCGTGATAACGGCCCAGTCGCCTTCTTCCATATAGACCATTTTTTGTGTGAGCTGTGCGAGCGCGAGGGCGTCGGATCCGACATACATTTCGCCGTCGCCTATGCCGATTGCTAGCGGTGATCCGGCGCGGGCTGCGTAAATATGGTCAGGGTGATCGTCAATGATAAGGCCAAAAGCGTAAGCGCCTTTAAGCTTTTTCAAAGTTGTGCTGAACGCATCAATAGGGGAAAGCCCTTGGTTCAGAGCATGGTTGACCAAATGCGCGACGACTTCGGTGTCTGTCTCGGTGACAAATTCGCAGTGGTCTTTAAGCTCTTCGCGGACATCAAGAAAGTTCTCGATAATGCCGTTATGGACAACGCCGACGCGTCCGGCAAAATGCGGGTGAGCGTTGGTTTCGTTAGGTACTCCGTGCGTGGCCCAACGTGTATGGGCGATGCCGATAGAGCCGTCGACGTTTTCGCCGTCCAGTTTGGCTTCTAGGAATTTGATTTTACCTTCAGCGCGTTGACGCTTTAACGATCCACCATCAAGCACAGCAATGCCTGAGCTGTCATAGCCGCGATATTCAAGCCGTTTCAGGCCATCAACCAAACGTTCGGTAACATTACTTGTTCCCGCAATACCAATAATTCCGCACATATTCGGCCCTCCAGCCCATTACATCACTGCAGCTAACGCTGTCATTACTCAATTTATAAGGTGTGTCGCCCCACACTAAAATAGTCAAATCCGAGCCGTTTCATATCGGCTGGATTATAAATGTTCCGTAGGTCAATCATAGTTGGTTTGGCAAGCGAAGATTTGACCCGAATAAGGTCCAAAGCGCGAAATTGATCCCATTCAGTGATGATGATCACAGCGTCAGCGTTTTTTACGCAATCATAAGGCCCGCTAGTATACTGAACATCATTGAGACTGTGTGCCGCCTCTTCCATGGCTTCTGGGTCAAAGGCACAAATTTTAGCGCCGCGCTCTTGAAGATAGGGAATGATAGTCAAGCTCGGCGCGTCGCGCATGTCGTCGGTGTTGGGTTTAAAGGCGAGGCCTAAAATCGCGAGGGTTTTGCCGGAGACATCACCGCCGCACGCAGCAATGATCTTTTCGGCCATGCGGGTTTTGCGGGTCTCATTGGCGCTGACCACAGATTTGACAATAGAGAGATCAACATCGGCTTCGTCGGCTGTACGGACAAGGGCGAGCGTGTCTTTGGGAAAACAAGAGCCGCCATAGCCGGGGCCTGCGTGAAGGAATTTATTGCCGATGCGTTTATCAAGCCCGATCCCGCGCGCGACTTGCTGCACGTCTCCGCCAACGGCTTCGCAGAGATCAGCCATTTCATTGATAAAGGTAATCTTTGTCGCGAGAAAGGCATTCGCTGCATATTTGATAAGCTCGGATGTGCGGCGGGAGGTAAAGACGATCGGAGTCTCGTTAATAAAGAGCGGACGGTATAGTGCGCGCATAACCCCTTGGGCTCGCGCGTCTTCTGTGCCGACAACAACCCTATCTGGGCGCTTGAAGTCACTGATGGCTGCGCCTTCGCGTAGAAATTCTGGGTTTGAAACAACGGCGAAGTCTGCGCCAGGATCCGCTTTTGCAATGATCTGCTCAACTTCGTCGCCGGTGCCAACAGGGACCGTGGACTTTGTGACGACAACGGTAAAGCCGTCCATATTTGCCGCTATTTCCTCGGTCGCCGCATAGACATAGCTTAGGTCAGCGAACCCGTCGCCGCGCCGCGAAGGCGTGCCAACAGCGATGAATACGGCTTCGGCGCCTTTCATGGCGGCCGCGAGGTCTGTGGTGAAAGCGAGACGTCCAGCTTTGACATTGCGAGCGACCAAAGTCTGCAGACCCGGTTCGTATATTGGGATGCCGCCTGCGTTTAGAGTGTCAATTTTGGCGGGATCTTTGTCGACGCAAACCACGTCGTGGCCGAAGTCAGCAAAACACACGCCAGAGACAAGCCCGACATATCCTGTTCCTACCATCACTACGCGCATTACTGTGCCTTTTTACTCGGTATTTTTGCCGCCTTATGGCAGGTTGAAAGAGGTCTGACCAGATTTAGATGCATCACATTACTCAATTGACATTTCATAGTGTTAGCGGTTGATAGGGTATGCCAGATTTTCCTGATATTCTCATGTATGCCGCGCCGTTTTTTGTCCTTTTTGTGGCGATTGAATGGTTTTTTGTGCGCCGCAAGGTTTTGTCGGGACGGTATGAGATTAAGGACGCTTGGGCGTCCATGGGCATGGGCGTTGGGAATTTGATCTCTGACCTCACGATGGGCTTCATCAGTTTCGCGTTTTTAATGCTCGTCTGGCAGTTTCGGTTTTTTGATTGGGGCTACGGTATCTGGGCTGTTTTGGCCGCACTTGTAGCGCAGGATTTCGTATATTACTGGAAGCACCGCGCCGCGCACCGTGTCCGTTGGTTCTGGTCGGCCCATGTGGTGCATCATTCATCCGAGCATTATAATCTGACGACGGCTTTGCGGCAGCCTTGGAATAATCATATTACGGGGCATGTTATGCTCTCTACGCCGCTTGTCCTTATTGGCATCCATCCACTTTTGCTGGCCTTTGTCAGCGCGCTTAACTTGCTGTATCAGTTCTGGATTCATACAGAAGCGATCAATAAAATGCCGCGTTGGTTTGAATATATATTCAACACGCCGAGCCATCACCGCGCCCACCATGCGACGAACCCGCGTTACCTGGATTCCAATTTTGCAGGAATTTTCATCACATGGGACCGGATGTTTGGTAGTTTCGTGCCCGAACAAGAAGGTGAACCGATAACGTACGGTATTGTCAAACCCGTCGGGACGTTCAATCCTGTCAAAATCGCTTTTGTCGAGATGGTCAATATTTTTAAAGATATGGGCGGGCGAGGGCTCACACTTACGCAGAGGTTAGGCTATATGTTCGCCCCTCCTGGCTATTCCCATGACGGGTCGCGGCAAGGCAGCCACGCTATCAAGCAAGACTATGTGAAAACTCACCCCGAACAAGCCGGAACCCCAGGGCTACCGCCCGCTTAGGGCGCGTCTTTTTTAACGTTGATATTGTCGGCTTGTGCTAGTTTTTTACGGCGACGCCGCCGCTTGCGAAGGCGCGTCCGGTCCATGGGCGGAGGAACAATAGCGTCCGTATCGCCTGACCAGTAATCTGATCGTCCTCCGCCGCTTAGCCCGCCAGCAAAGCCAACAGCTAAGACTGTGCATCGATAAAGTCCTGCAAATATTAGCCGTATAAAATGCATGGGTTGAGCTTATCACACATGGCGTGATATGTTAAGCTTTAGGCTATGACTGAAAGAGTTTATCCCCGTGCAGGGTTCGCCAATTGGATGATCGCCGCTGCAGTTTGCGCGCTCGCATTCCTACTCCTCGGCATACTGATCATAAGCTTCGACATGTTGTTCCGAGTCGTTGATGGACTTTACATAAGCCTTGGCATGTCAATAGCCTTCGGTTTGCCCGTATGCGCCTGTCTGTCTGCGCTGATGAATTGGGGATATGAACGGCGCTATAATGAAGAAATATATACGCGCTGGTACACGCATCCTAATAATTGGCATGAACGATCGATATGTGTTCTCGGCGGCGCTTTGATGATCGCGCTGCTACCACTTGTTTTTTTTCTGGGTTGGTCGCTGTTGTTATGGCTTGTGTTTCTTTGAAGCAGGATGTCTGCGCAGGACTTACGAACCCTGCATAGCACATAAACTAAGAGACTATTCCGCTTGGCTTATTTGTATGAGCGTCGACTTAAATTCGGGCGTCATGCTCCTCGGATCGGTTTCAGTACCCGTCAGGATGTTGGCTTCGGGATAATAGGCCATGACGTTGCCGCGCGGCAGATCAAAGGCGAAGGTTTTGACGTTTTTCATTTCCCCCTGCGCCGACATAAGCGTCACAGTGTCTCCGGCAACCGCGCCGAGCGCCTCTATATCCTCGGCGTTCATTAAAACCGCCCAGCGCGTGTCAGTGCCGCGGTAACTGTCATGAGTTTCGTAAATGATCGAATTAAACTGCCCTTCGCTGCGGATAGTCGTGAGCGTGAAGTTCGCAGCATCCGTTTCAGTGCGATTAAGCGTCGGCAGAGGTCTGACACGCATTTGCGCTTTTTGCGTGGGCGTATTGAAATAGGGCGTGTGTAGCAGGCGGCCTTTAATATGAAACTCGCGTTTGGCAATGCCGATATCTTTGAGGTCTTCGAGGCCAGGCACGGTTGCGGCGATGGCTTCGCGGATGGTTTGATGTGACTTAAAGGCTTCGAAGTTAATGGGGCTCTCGGGCAAAAGACGCGTCGCTAAATCCACTAGAATATCGCTCTCAGGCCGAACGGTGCTGATCCTGTCAATGCCGCCGTCGCTCAGACGAACATAATTAAACATGCTTTCTTGCGTCGTCGGTTGCCATTCTTCGTCGCGGGCCGTGACGGGCAATATGAGGCACGCGCCGTCCACGCCTTCGAAATGGCTTTGATTGAGGGTTGTCGTTAGGCATACACGAAACCCGACTGTGTTGAGGGCCTCGGTGGCCCATTTAGTATTGGGATTGGAGGCCAGAAGGTTGCCGCCCATAAGGACGCAGGCGTCTATGGCTCCGGCGGCGGCGGCTTTCATAGTGGTCATCGTGTCCATGCCTTTGGCTTTGGGGAAGTTAACGCCAAGCGTCTCTTCCATCTTTGTCATGACCGCATCCGCTAAGACAGGTTTGACGCCGACCGTGCCGACGCCTTGCACATTGGAGTGTCCGCGTAGAGGCAAAAGCCCTGCGGATTTACGTCCGATTTGCCCGCAAAGCAGGGCAAGGTTAGCGATATATTCGACATTGGACGAGCCGTTTGTATGGTGCGTGATCCCCATACCCCACGCAAATACGGTGTCTTTGCTCTTGTGATAAAGCTTAGCGGCGCGCTCGATTTCGGCCTTTGTCAGGCCTGTATGAGCGGTAATATCCCCCCATTTCGTGGCCTCTATGTCTTTGGAAAAGGCCTCATATCCACTGACATGACCGTCCAGAAAGTCTTCATTCGTCCAGCCATTTTCTATGACGGCTTTGGCGAGGCCTTTGAGCAAAGCAAGGTCACTTCCGAT
Source organism: Alphaproteobacteria bacterium (assembly GCA_051252005.1). Classification (GTDB taxonomy): domain Bacteria; phylum Pseudomonadota; class Alphaproteobacteria; order Caulobacterales; family Maricaulaceae; genus JACOMS01. The sequence continues at coordinate 256,746 of JBPOEZ010000001.1, forward strand.
GCGCGGCTGTAGATAATCCGAGGCAATATCCGTCCCGCCAAACATCATGGATTTTGGTGACTTTGGCACAGCGAATTTCACAAGGCCGGGTTCTTTGGCCGGATTAATGATAATGACGTCGCCGCCTCTATCGCGGCACGCCTTAAGCATATGGATAAAGCGTGGGTGATTGGAGGAGGGGTTAGCGCCGATCACGAAAATCAAGTCGCACCCTGTTAGGTCTTCAAGCTCTATGGTCGACGTGCCTGTGCCAATGACCGAGGACAGGCCAACGCCCGTGGCTTGGTGGCAATAATAGGAACAGTTGCTGACATTATTCGTGCCGTAAGCGCGGGCGAGGAGTTGAAATACGAAGCTGGCTTCATTGGAGGAGCGTCCCGAGGCGTAGAAAAATGTCCGCTCTGGTTTGGTCTTTGAGAACTGCTCCGCCGCCAAAGTCAGTGCCGCTTCCCATGTTATCGGAGTGTATTGCTGCGCGCCCTTGGCCTTGTATATGGGCGTACCAAGGCGGCCGAGATTTTCCATTTCCTTGGGGCTGAGTTCGCGAAATTCGCTAAGGGAATGGGCGAATATTTCTTCTGGGATTGGGGGCTGCACATCCGTGGATTGCGCCTGAACGCTTTTGTTGCAAACCGAAGGAAATTCACCGAGCTCATTGACCATGCCGCCCTTTTGTCCGCCCATCCCGTAGGCGCAGGCTTTGCACGTGTTCTTTGACCGTAGCGCTTTGGCGGAATTGTTCAGGCCCATGCGCTGCACAGTCTGAAGCGTATATAAAACCTTCTTTAGGCCGCCGCCAACAATCTCGGAACTCATGGTTCTGTCTCCTTGCGCTCAAGAGTGCCGTAATGGGCGATATTTGCAAGCGGGTTTTCGCTGCGGTGTCTGCTTTACCTTATCGGTCTAGCTTTAAGGCTTTTCCGACGGCCCCGGCAGAAAACCCTTGAACGATCAGTGAGGCAACAACAATCACGAATACGGTATTGAAGAATTTAGGCGTGACGGGACCCGGCGTAATAATGGGATAAATCGCCAAAAGAATAGGGACTGCGCCCCTTAGGCCAACCCAGCTCAGGAAGGTGAGTTCCCGTAAGTTAAACTTCAAAAACCCAATGCAGGTAAAGACCGCAACAGGCCTTGCGATAAAGGTCAGAACTGCGGCGCAAATTAGCGCGGGACCAATGGTTTCGGGAAGGGCGCTTGGGGTAACAATCAACCCTAATATGAGGAACAATAAAATTTGGCTGAGCCATTGCATCCCTTCGCTGAAATTCGCAATTCTTTCCAAAGGGACTTTGAGCCAGTTGCGTAGGGCGATCCCGGCAATGTAGACGGCCAAAAATCCTGAGCCATCAACCATAGCTGTCAGAGCAAAAATCAATAGGCCGCCAGAAATAGCAAGAACCGGATAGGTGCCTGTTGGCATGGACAGGCGGTTCATCAGTTCAGATAAAAGTTTACCTCCTGCGACGCCGCCAATAATGCCAAACCCGAGTTGGGCGAGGACGAGCCATAAATAATGCGTCCACTCTCCCGGTGCGAGCTGTACCGCGGCTCCGATAAGCGTCGTTAGAATGATTGTCAGACAGATCGCGGCAGGATCGTTAAATCCTGATTCCAGTAACAGAGTGTTCTTCACCCTGTCGCTTAGTTTTAACCCGCCATGCTGTATGAGCATAAAGGTAGCGGCGGCGTCTGTCGGGGCGACGACGGCGCCGAGCAGCATGGCTAGCATAAACGGCATATCGAGAAAGTAATGCGCTGCAAGTCCCACAACTCCTGCTGTGACTAAGACGCCTGGGAAAGCGAGGATAAGCGCAGGGAGCCCCGACGAGCGAAACACGCCTTTTTCCGTTTCAAGGCCGCCGGCCAAAAGTATGACGGCCAAAGCTATGCTGCCAAGATCAAAGGCGAGCTGAAAATTATCAAATTGTATACCGCCTAAACCGTCTTCGCCGAGCAGCATGCCAAAGGCCAGAACGACCAGTAAAAGCGGCGTGCCTGATTTTCGAGCGAGCGGAAATAAAGACAGGCAAATGAGAATAGAGAGGCTAATTACGGCGATAATTGGGTACATACGCCTTCATGCCATATTTGGCATTTCATGTCTTCACATATGTATCAAGAATCGAAACTTTACGGGCTTGAATTCCCAATGAGAACAAAGGCCGAGGTTTGCTCGGCCTTTTGAGTGTTAATGAACCGACGGGTTAGCCTTTGCTTTTCACCCAGTCATCGACTTGCGTTTCGAGGATGCTAAGCGGGAGCGGGCCAGATTTAAGGACGACATCGTGGAACTCGCGAATGTCGAACTTATCGCCAAGGCGCGCTTTGGCATCTTCGCGAAGGTTCTGGATTTTAATCATACCGATCTTATAGGCCGTCGCTTGCCCTGGCATGACGATGTAGCGTTCAATCGCTTTGATCGCGTCATTTTCCGGATTGGGCGTATTGTCTAAGAGATAGTCAATCGCCTCTTGGCGTGTCCACTTTTTGTCGTGCAGACCCGTATCAACTACGAGCCGCGCCGCGCGCCAGATTTCCATAGAGAGCCGTCCAAAATCGGAATAAGGATCTTCGTAAAAGCCCATCTCTTTTGGCAGGAATTCCGAATACAGTCCCCAGCCTTCAGTGTAGGCCGTGACGCGGGCATATTTTTGGAATTGCGGCACACCGGTCAGTTCCTGCGCTATGGCGAGCTGCATATGGTGGCCGGGAATGCCTTCATGATAGGCGAGGGCTTCCATCTGGTATTTCGGCATGTCGGTGATTTTGTAGAGGTTAGCGTAATAATAACCGGGGCGGGAGCCGTCGGCGGCTGGGCGGTTATAGAACGCTTTACCCGCAGATTTTTCTCGGAAGTCTTCGACGCGGCGAACTTCGAGGTCTGCCACGGGTTTCTTGAGGAACACATCATCAAGCCGTGTTTTCATCACGTCAATCATGCGGGTCGCTTCGTCAAGATAGGCTTGGCGTCCGGCGTCCGAGTCTTCGTAGGTGAACTTTGGATCGGTTTTGAGGTAGGTGAAAAACTCTTGCAGAGTACCTTCAAATCCAACCTCTTTCATGATGGTGCGCATTTCGCCGTGGATGCGGGCGACTTCGTCAAGACCAAGCTGATGGATTTCGGCCGCGCTCATGTCCGTTGTTGTCATACGGTTAAGACGCCACGCATAAAAGTCCTCGCCCTTTGGCAATTTCCACGCGCCGTCATCTTCTGTGGACAAGGCTTGTTGCCGTTTTAGCTCTGTGTTGAGGGCTTGGAAAGCGGGTCTAAAGGACGTGAACAAGGCGTCATTTGCCTCGGCGATGAGGGCCTTTGATGCGTCCTCATCGAGATCCAAATTGCCGAGTTTGGCCTTGAAGTCCTTGAGGATCAGATTGTCTTTACCGATCTTTGTAAACGGCGCACCCGTCATGACATTGCCGACATCGCGAAGCACGTGGTCATAGACAAAACGCGGCGGCATGATGCCTCTATCGGCGCTCTCTTTAGCATTTTTCACGATCTCGCCAAGGTAGCTTTGCACCGCGTTAATTCGGGCAATATAGGCTTTGGCGTCGGCTTCGTTGTCGATGCGGTGCTGATTAAGCAAGAAGGTCGGAATGCCGGACTGCGCGCCAAACATTTGGTTGAACGGATAGTTATAGCCCCACCATTCATCATCCTCGATGGAGTTTTCGGCTTGGCGGACATAGAGGTCATAAGAGAGTTGACGGTCAGCGGTCAGGGCGCTGCGGTCAAAGGTAGAGGTCAGCTCGGCGAGGTCGCTCTTTGTGCGCTCCAGTTGCTCCAATGCGAAAGCGCGGCTCGGATCGTTCCATTCGCTCGTGCGCTCTTTGATGCCAAGCCCTGCGAGGACTTGTGGATAGCGGCGCGCATTTTCCATAAATTTGGTTTCAAACCAAACATCAAGCTGCGCGTTCACGGCTTGCGCGGCTTCAAGAGCGGCTTCGGTTTGGGCGGGATTGTCTTTGGCCGGAGCGTCGCTTTGCTGGCAAGCGGTGAGGGCTAAAACGGCGGTCGTGATGAATACTAATTTGCGCATGAGGTCTCCTTTTTTCGCGCACGATAAGGGGGAGACAGCGCGTTGGCAACGGCTTTATCGGCCGTTGCCCGTCCTTATGGCCACGTGATTAATCCGCCTTCTGGTATGACAATGTCCTCTGGCGGAAAGGGGTCGCCGTCCGCGCGGAATTTCTCTTTATCATAGGCGCTGGGCGGGAGTTTGTTGAGCATATCGACAAGCTCTCTGAGGTCGCGGTCCTGTTCTTCTGCGGTGTAGGGGCCGCAAACACAGTCCTTATTTTTACGCCGAAGCCGTTTGATCTCCGCCTCGGCGGCCCGCAACTTTTGCTCTGTGCGCACCCTTGGCTGCGCGGTCTTTTTCTTGGATCGTTTCTTGGGCATGATGCCTCCTAATTTTGGGTACAGAAACCCCTCCGCTGGCACGGATCATTTCAAAATCGGGGTTTATGGGTTTCGCTCTGCGCCCGATAAGGCGCGCTCTCTCTATTTTCGGATAATGGGAACCCGTATGAAGAGTGGGACATCCCGCGCCGCCGCCCTTCGGACGGAAAGCAAAATAACCGTAAATGTTTCTCCGTTGGGCCCAGCGCATTTTACCAAGGGTAATGTGCACAAAGCGGCGCGGCAGTGTGTCAGAGACAGGGCGCTTGCTCTCGCTTAATCTTGCCAGTCTTTCCTCAAAGCTTTACGCTTTGGCTATCTACTCGCTATTCATTTGAGCGATTGGCTTTCGCAAATCTCTGCAATTGAACGGGTCCTCGTAGGGGCAAGCTACGCTCTATCTAAAGTGGTCCGCTACTTAGGCCGGCGTTGTTGGACTATGGTAGGTCCCTAACCCAAAAGCTACAACTCACACTGTCTACCTCGGAAACGATCAACGAACGCTCGCCTGTCCCATCCGATATAGAAACGAGTTTAATATAGACGGGATTTGGAGAGCGAGGATTATATTTGTTGTTTTTGTTGTAAGGGATTGTTTTTTAAGAAAAAGATATTTTTGTATGTGAGGGTTAATGAGGGCCTCATCCTCAAAGGAGACCTAAGAATGAGAAACAAATTACAATTTACGTGATTTTATTGCGCAGCTTATTCTCAAAACTAGTAGTGATCGCAAGTGTATTGTCACAAACTTTATCGATCACATCAGGTAAATATTGAACAAGGGTATCAAAGGTCAGATTGTTCCCATCAAAAGCATGATATTGCTTGAGATAGTTTGTGATTTCGATTTTAGAATCCTCGGACAAGTTTGATACCGGATCCGAATTTTGATAATCATGAAACTTTGATAAATGGATTAGTTCGCATCCAAAATCATAAACGATCTTTTCCCAACCAATTGCAGCCCGATAAGCATTCAGCATTTCTCTGTCGGTAATGTTGGCCTGTTTCCCTTTTTTGGTCGTTCTAGTCCATCTATTACCTTCTACAAGATCACGAATTAGTATCCTCGCTCTGGCTGGGGAGTAATTTTGACGAGCGTTTTCTAAGTAAGCAATTCGGATAAGGGAGTCGATTTCTTGTCTTAGAATTCCGAAGGCTACAGAATAGAGTTTCGCATCAAGCAGTACATTAACTGCTTTTCTATTTTCCTCGGTGCGTGAACGAATGAGCCTACAAAATTGCTCTAGTTGATCAATTCTCTTTGTCAAAATATCCCCATTAAAATTTTAGATCAGCGTAAACTACTACCTTGTAATTAGCAAATTTCTAACGTCTCCTAAGCCGCCAAAGCAGACTTTAACCAGTGTCTTAAAATCGTTCCATAACAGCCGCTCGCTTCTGCTCAATTTTCAGCAAATGCTGACGTTAGACATAATTGAATTCACTTGTTACATTGGCGGTCAATCCGTCGAGGTTAACTAATCCTCACTTTATAGGTCGAATTATGAAGAAGCATTTAGGCTCATGTCACTGCGGGAATGTAAAATTCATTATTGAAAGTGATATATCTGAACTAACGACATGTGACTGCTCCATATGCGTCAAGAAAAATGCCCTCATGACAAAAGTCCATGAGAGTAAATTTGAGCTTCTCTGTGAAGAGAGTGCTCTAACAGAGTATAATTGGAATACCAAAATAGCGCGCCATTTCTTTTGTAATACGTGCGGCATTTATACTTTTCACCGAAAACAAGCTCAGCCCGACCACTACGGAATCAATATCTTTTGCTTGGATAGTTTCGACACCGCTCTCATTCCAACAAGGGGTACTGAGGGCATTTCCATGCCCATTATCAGTGCGGTAGCAAGAAATGAATGGCCGGGGCCGCGCGAGAGCTGAAGCCTGTTAAGGACGGGAATACAGTCGAAACTGACCGTCCTAAAATCGCTCCATAACAGCCGCTGGTTATGTTTGCTCCATTAAGTTTGATTGAAATTTATCACCTTCGACTTATATTACTGCTGAAAACTCCAGAAAAATGAATTGACTTCCAAATCTTATCGTTTACTTTCTCCACATGGTCATGAGTACCTGCCGCTTGCGAGCTATTAGCTTTGGTGAAACTCATTTATTTTTCATCTATTGATGTCAGCGACATGCTTTTAGATGGTAATGCAAGCACCATTTATTCTTAGCATGTCTGAATTGATTGAGATTCTAGATGACTATATCAAAACACCAATTACCTTCATTGAAGATTGTCAAAGAGCTGGCAAAACGCTTGCGCTCTGATTTAGCCGATGATGACACAAGTATCTCTCATTCCAAATCCCTTGAACTTATTTCTCACCAGCTTGGGTTTAAAGATTGGAACACCCTTCATTTCGCTATTGGTAACAGGCCAACCTCAAGGCCTATCAATGTTGGAGACATTTTAAACGGACGATATTTAGGACAGTCCTTTGAGGCAGAAGTACTCGGCGTGAAATCTATGGCTGGGGCAAGTCGATTTCGACTAACCCTAGACCTCTTAGACCCCATCGACGTTGTAAAATTCGATAGTTTTTCTTCAATGAGAAAACGGATTTCATGTACGGTTAATCGGGACGGAATATCTGCAGAAAAGACGTCCAATGGGAAACCTCAAATCAAACTGGAGTTAAGCCAATGACTCGCTCTGTTTCCCCCAAAAAAAAATTGCTTGAGTGTTTCCTTGATGAGGTTTGGAGCAATGGCGACCTCTCGAATGTCGAAAGTTTTATCGCACCTGAGTACACCATCAGGCATGACCCCAATGATCCATGGGAGAAACAAGCGCTGTCAATTGAAGGCTTCAAGGGCCGCGTTGAAAAGTCCCGTGCAATGGCGCCAGACCAATCTTTTTCTGTTGTTAGTATGGTTGAAGAGGGCAACAAAGTTGCTGTGTCATGGACTTGGAAAGGCACTCATCTAGGGGATGTCGCAGGTATAGCTGCTACTGGGAAATCTATTAGCATGTCTGGTTTAACTATCTATGACTTTGTTGACGATAAACTTTCGGGGCATTGGCAAATTGCTGACCGGTTGAGCGTCTACCAGAGGATTGGTCAGCCTTAACTAGGTGACGGTCAAATATGTTTATTCTTCTCATAGATGAACGGCTTAAAATCGCCGCGTTAAGGACACTCGCTAATGTCCGCATCGCCCCCGAAGCCGGCTTGAAGCGTTCTTCTCTAACCCTTCCCCGCAACCCAAGCCTCCACTAATTCTTCAAGCACTGTCAGCGGCACGGCGCCGTTGGCTAGTACCACGTCATGAAACTCGCGTATGTCGAATTTCTCGCCGAGGTCGGCTTCGGCTTTCTTGCGCAGTTCTACGATTTTTAGCATGCCGATTTTGTAGGCTGTGGATTGGCCGGGCCAGACGATGTAGCGGTCAATTTCGGCGCGGATGTCGCCTTCGGAGTTGGCGGTGTTTTCCATCATATAGGTCACGGCCTCTTCGCGGGTCCATTTCTTGGCGTGGATGCCTGTGTCGAGCACAAGCCGCGCGGCGCGGAAAATCTCCATCGAGAGCCGCCCGAAATCCTGATAGGGATCGGTATAAAGACCAAGCTCTTTGGGGACGCTTTCTGAGTATAGCCCCCAGCCCTCTACATATGAGGTGACGAAGCTCATGGTACGGAATTTGGGCAGGTCTTGCAATTCAAGCGCGATGGCGAGCTGCATATGGTGGCCGGGAATGCCTTCGTGATAGGCGAGGGCTTGCATCTGATAAATCGGAAGCTCGCTCATATCCCGCAGGTTGATGTAATAGGCGCCGGGGCGCGAGCCGTCGAGCGCGGGCAGGTCATAAAAGGCGCCGCCGGCTGTGTCTTCGCGGAACGGCTCGACCCGTTTGACGATCATGTCGGCTTTGGGTTTAGTGATGAAGAGGCTGTCCAGTTTCCCCTTCATTTCGTCGATATATTGCGCCGCGGCGGTGATGTAGGCCTCCCGCCCTTTCGCGTCATTGGCGTAGGTGAATTGCGGGTCTGTGCGAAGATGCGTGAAAAACTCTTGCAGCGTGCCTTCGAAGCCGACCTGTTTCATGATCACGCGCATTTCGTCTTGGATGCGGGCGACTTCTTTGAGGCCAAGGGCGTGAATGTCGTCGGCGGTGAGGTCTGTGGTTGTGTAGTGTTTGAGGCGGGCGGCGTAATAGGTGTCGCCGTTTGGCAGCTTCCACGCGCCGTCATCTGTGCTTGCGCCGCTCGCGTGGCGCTCAAACATGGCGATCATATCGGCGTAGGCGGGGGCGACATGGTCTTTCAGGGCTTGGGTCGCCGCCGTGATCAGCTCGCCTTCTTCGCCGCCAAGCTCAAGGGCGCTGACTTTGCTTTTGAAGTCGGCAAATAGGGGACTGTCTGGACCGTCCGTGAACGGCGCGCCGTCAATGATGTTACGGCTAGACTGGATCAGCTTTGGGTAGACAAAGGCGGGCAGGCTTATGCCGGCATCATATTGCGCTTCGGCGCGGGCCATGTTTTGGTTCATGTAGGTTCGGAGCGCTTCGAGCCGTTTAATGTAGGCCCTCGCATCGTCTGCTGTCTCGACCGCGTGAAAGTTGATCATGAAAGACGGGAGATCAGAATGCGGCCCGCTCATATGATTGAACACATACTCATGATCCGAAAAGCCGTGCGCGGCGAGGGCGTCTTCGGCGTTATAGGCATAAAGGCGGTATGAGAGCAGGCTTTGCGGGTCGAGGCGGTCCTCGTCAAAGGTCTGCTTCATCTCGGTCAGCCAGCTTTTCTGCAAGGCGGCGGTTTCGTCGAGGGCGAGCTGCGAGGCGTCGTCAAGGCGGGTTTGGCCGTCCTTCATACCGAAATAGGTTTGGGTCATGGGGGAGCGGGCGAGCTCGTCTTGATAGCGCGCTTCGAACCAATCATTTAGCTGCGCGCTTTCGCTGGCGACTAAGGCTTCGCGGGTCTGGTCTTTTGCAGGCTTTGGCGTGCAAGCGGACAGGCAGAGGGCCGACGAAAACGTGGCCGTAAGAATAAGGGGTAGAAGGCGCATGATTATATCCTATAATTTTTTCGCACTTTATCTCGCGCGGGAGGAAATAAAAGGGGCCTAGTCCAATCATTTAACAATAAGTTAACTGCCGAAGGCACTATAAAGACCGTAATGACTGTGATTCGTGAACATACCCCTGAGAACCAATTTCCAAGCTGGCCTAGCGATACGCCTGCGCCGCCTCGGCCCGCTCGGCGGCGCGCGACCATGGTCTGGGGGTTGATTGTTACCGCTTTGATCATCGCCAGTCTATGGCTCGCGGTTAGGTTTTACGACATAATCGGCTTGGCTCCGGCCTTGGTTATGGGCGCTGTTGCGGCCATTGGCGCGATCCTCCTAATTTGGATGCTGCCCAAGCATAAGAACGGCGAAGTGACCGCCGCGTTTGAAGCCAATGGTAGCGGCCTGTCCGAGGCTTTTGAGCATAGTCCAAATGCGGGTCTCATCACTTATGATGGCAATCCCGTGCGCGCGAACAAAGCCTATATGGCGCTGGCGGAATCCCTCGGCGTCGTCAGTGTCAGCGGCGCAGCGCCGTCGATTGACCAGCTCCTGCATAGCGCGGATAATAGCGCGACGTCTGGACTGTTTCAGCTCCATCATTTGCCCGAAGGCACGCGGCACGCCGAAGAAACCATCGATTGCGCAGGACCAGACGGAGAGCTGCGGTCTTTTCGCGTGACCATCAACCTTTTGGACAATGGCCAATATTGGCAGGTCAAGGACATCTCCGGCGACGCCCTGCATATGGGCGGGCTTTTGTCGGATGTACCGATTGGCCTGTTTACCATGGCGCAAGACGGACAAATTATTGCGACCAATCCGAACCTAGACCGCTGGATCGGCGTGGAAGACGGCGACAAGCCGGAGCACATCAAGAACTTCATCGATAATCCTGATCTTTTGCTCGGCAGTCCGAAAACGCCGGGCCGCGTGGTGAAGGCGGACACGCGGCTGATAACGCGTAAAGGCGTTGTCACGCCGACAGTTATGGTGGCCGCGTGGCGAGAGATTGCGCCTGACATGTTCACGGCCAATGTGGCCTTGCATGGTCATTCAAGCCTTGGCGGAAGCTTAAGGCACCGCAGTAAAACCCGCGCGGAGCCTGCTGCTAAGGCGGATGCAAACACAGGAGCCTCGTTGAACGCGGGGCCTACGGCTAGCGGCGAATTTACAAGTGCGCCCTTTGCTATCATCGAGCTTGACCAAACTGATCTTAAATCGGCGCGAATATACCGAGCCAATGCTGCGTTTGAGCGCATGAGCGGTCTACGAGATTGGCAGGACTATCAGTTCTCCAATATTTTTATACCCGGCGAAACTGGGTATGCGTTTTTAGCGCAAGACGCGCTAGCCTGTTCGCCGGAAGTGCCACATGAAGCCGTTCTTATTGGCCCGGATAAACTCTCGGTGAATATCTACATTGTCGCTGACGCGGCGGACAAGATGTGCCGTGTATACCTTGTTGATGTCAGCGTACGGAAATCCCTCGAGGACCAGCTTGTCCAATCACAAAAAATGCAAGCCGTCGGACGCCTTGTGGCAGAAATCGCTCATGACTTTAATAATCTTCTGGCGGCGATGCGGCTTTATACGGATACGCTCTTGGGACGGCATCCTATTGGCGACCCGTCTTATCCAGAGCTGCAACAGATTAACTCCAATGTGAACCGCGCGGCGTCGCTCGTGAAAAAACTCCTCGCTTATTCCCGCAAGCAAACATTGCGCGCCGTAAAATGCGATGTCACGGAAACGCTGTCTGATATTTCTGTGACCTTGAAACAGGTTCTCGGTGAGCGGGTTAATCTGGACGTCGTGCATGGCCGCGACCTACCGCCGATTAAAGTGGATACGAACCAGCTTGATACGGTGTTGATGAACCTGACCGTAAATGCGCGCGATGCCATGAAGGGACAGGGCGGCGGCCGAATCACGATCACGAGCCGTAAGCTAAGTAAAAGCAATGTCAGTTCCGGCGGGCTCAGAAATGCCCTTGATAATATTGCCGCTGCTGAGTTTGTGGTCATCTCTGTAACCGATACGGGTACAGGCATTACGGATGAAATAAAGAGCAAAATCTTTGACCCGTTCTTTACAACCAAGCCGTCCGGAGAGGGGACAGGCCTTGGCCTTTCAACTGTTTACGGCATTGTGCAGCAATCCGGCGGGCATCTTTCCGTCGAGAGCGAATTGGGCGTTGGTACGACCTTTAGTATCTACCTTCCTGCCTATGACGGCTCCGAAGAACACACGCCAGAAACCGCGCCTCTTCCGATCAAAAAGACTGTGCGCCGTCCGGCTGATTTGGCGGGGCAGGGCAATATCCTGTTCGTTGAAGATGAAGATTCCGTGCGCATTATTGCGGCAAAAACCCTTAGAAAACGGGGTTATAAGGTCATTGAGGCCTGCGACGGCGAAGAGGCCTACGAAATTCTAGAAGAGGCTGAGACACCGTTTGACCTGATGATATCCGATGTTGTCATGCCAGGCATGGACGGGCCGACACTGCTTAAAAAAGGACGCGCCTTGCTTGGTGATGCGCGGATCGTATTTATTTCCGGCTATGCAGAAGAAGAGTTTTCTGACCTTCTATCCGAAGAGCCGGATGTGACGTTTTTGCCAAAGCCGTTCAGCTTGATTGAGCTTGCGGAAAAAGTGAAATCCGAAATTGGAGAAGTGGCTTCATAAAATATAATGTACCTACTTTGTTCTTTTTGCTTGCAAGCTCGGAACAAAATGAGTACATGGAATCACGGCAGTCCATTTCAAGCCGCAATATTAACTGATGACCGAGGGGCTCCGGTCATCTACGCTGGAGTAAAGAAATGGCCAGAAAATCAAGCCTTAAAGTCGTCGGTAACCCTATGAAATCAGATAAGTCATCCGCATTAGAAGCGGCTCTAAGTCAGATCGATCGCGCCTTTGGTAAAGGTTCTGTCATGAAGCTTGGACAAAAAACGAGCATGGACATTGAGGCGGTTTCGACTGGGTCTATTGGTCTTGATATCGCTCTCGGTATTGGCGGTCTTCCCAAAGGCCGCGTAATTGAAATTTACGGCCCTGAAAGTTCCGGTAAGACAACATTGTCCTTACACGTTTTGGCGGAAATGCAAAAAACAGGCGGCGTTGCAGCGTTTATCGATGCTGAGCACGCTCTTGACCCTGTTTATGCTGGTAAGCTTGGCGTTGACGTGAATGAGCTTTTGATCTCGCAGCCCGATACAGGTGAACAGGCTCTAGAAATTGCTGATACATTGGTACGCTCTGGCGCGGTTGATATTTTGGTCGTCGACTCTGTTGCGGCTTTGACGCCTCGCGCTGAGCTTGAAGGCGATATGGGCGATAGCCTTCCTGGCCTTCAGGCGCGTTTGATGAGCCAAGCTTTGCGCAAGCTCACGGGTTCTATTTCAAAGTCCGGCTGTATGGTGATCTTCATCAACCAGATTCGGATGAAAATCGGCGTCATGTATGGTTCCCCTGAAACCACTACGGGCGGGAACGCACTTAAGTTCTATTCATCTGTCCGTCTTGATATTCGCCGTATCGGCGCGATCAAGCACCGCGACGAAGTTGTTGGTAATCAGACACGGGTGAAAATTGTTAAAAACAAAGTCGCCCCGCCGTTCCGCCAAGTTGAATTTGATATCATGTACGGCGAAGGCATCTCCAAGACCGGAGAAATTATTGACCTCGGCGTAAAAGCCGAAGTCGTCGAAAAGTCTGGTTCTTGGTACTCTTACGGTGATGAGCGTATTGGACAAGGCCGCGAAAATGTACGCCGCTTCCTGCTTGAAAACCCTAAAATGGCCGACGAGATTGAGCATAAGATTCGTTTGAACGAAGGTTTGATCGAAGAAGAGCTTCTTATGCCGAAAGAAGAGCACGTTGAGGACACGGCCGATACAGGCCAGCTTGGTCTCGGCGCGTAAGGTTTAAAGCTTAAGCGATTTTTACGGGTCTGCACCCTAAAAACTCTCTACAAAGTAAAAAGAGCGCTTGGCACTGCTAGGCGCTCTTTCTATATGGTGGGAACCTTTATTCACGAGAATGGACGACCATGGCCAGTTTACGCGACATCCGGCAGCAATATCTCAGCTTCTTTGAGAAAAATGACCATAAGATAACGCCCTCGAGCGCACTTGTGCCGGATAATGATCCGACGCTACTATTCACCAATGCGGGCATGGTGCAGTTTAAGAACTATTTTACTGGCGCTGAAACGCCGCCTGTGCCGCGGGCGGTTACATCGCAGAAATGCGTGCGGGCTGGCGGTAAACATAATGACCTTGATAATGTCGGCTACACGGCGCGTCACCACACATTTTTCGAAATGCTTGGCAACTTCTCATTTGGCGACTACTTTAAGGAAGAAGCGATCGAGCAAGCTTGGAATCTCGTGACTAAGGAATTCGCGCTTCCAAAAGATAAGCTTCTTGTAACGGTCTATCACACAGATGATGCCGCGTTTGATCTTTGGAAGAAAATTGCAGGTCTTCCCGATGAGCGGATCATCCGCATTGCCACGTCTGACAATTTTTGGGCTATGGGCGATACGGGACCATGCGGGCCGTGTTCCGAAATTTTCTTTGATCACGGCGCTGATATTCCAGGAGGTCCTCCAGGAAGCCCCGACGAAGACGGCGACCGTTTCATCGAAATTTGGAATCTCGTTTTCATGCAGTTTGAAAAACATGCTGACGGCCGCCAAGTCGATTTACCGAAGCCGTCCATAGATACGGGCATGGGCCTTGAGCGCACTGCGGCCATTCTTCAAGGCAAGCATGACAATTACGACATTGATCTATTCCAAAATCTTATCGCGGCTTCCGTTGATCTGACGGGCGTTAAGCCTGAGGGCGACGCCAAGTTTTCCCACCGCGTTATTGCTGACCATTTACGGGCCTGTTCTTTCCTCATGGCTGACGGTGTCTCTCCGTCGAATGAAGGACGCGGTTATGTTCTGCGCCGCATCATGCGCCGCGCTATGCGCCATGCGCATATATTAGGGGCGAAAGACCCGCTCATGCACCGCTTAGTCCCTGCGCTTATCACGGAAATGGGCGACGCCTATTCCGAACTTGGCCGCGCGCAAGCCTCTATTGAGGCGACATTTGAACAAGAAGAAGTCCGGTTCCGCCGCACGCTCGGGCGCGGCACGGCGCTTTTAGAGGACGCGTCTTCTGGCCTTAAAAAAGGCGATATTTTTGACGGCGAAACGGCGTTCAAACTTTATGACACATTCGGTTTCCCGCTTGACCTGACGCAGGACGCCCTGCGCTCGCGCGGTATTGAGGTCGATGTAAGCGCGTTTGACGGCGCTATGGCGAAGCAAAAAAAGATGGCCAAGGCGGCCAAGTTCACTTCTGGCGATGCCGGAACAGAGGACCTTTGGCTCGCGCTTAAAGAAGAGGGCGGCGCAACGGAGTTTACGGGATACGACGTTCTAACAAAAGACGCCTCAATTTCGGCGCTTTTTGTTGACGGGGAAGAGTCCAAGTCGGCTAGCGACACGGACATTATGTTTGTGACCAAGCAAACGCCGTTTTACGCAGAGAGCGGCGGCCAAGCTGGCGACAAAGGCATTGCTACATTTGATAATGGCGCGGTCATCACTATCAAAGATGTTCAGAAACGCGCCGGAGATTTACATGTCCATATCGGAACGCTCAAAGGAACAATCGAAGTCGGCGCAGTCGCTCATCTTAGCGTAAGCCCAGATAACCGGAAGCGGACAATGGCAAACCATTCCGCCACCCACCTGTTGCACGAAGCGCTGCGCCGCGTTCTCGGCCCGCATGTTTCGCAAAAGGGACAAATGGTAGACGGTGAACGCATTCGGTTTGATATTTCTCACGGCCAAGCCATCACGCGCGAAGAGCTGGCTCTGGTGGAAACACAGGTCAATGAGATCATTTTGCAAAATGCTGAGGCGGATACAAAACTCATGTCCCCAGATGCCGCAATTGAAGCGGGCGCTATGGCGCTGTTCGGAGAGAAGTACGGCGACGAAGTACGCGTGCTTGCGCTCGGCGAGCCTGTGGACGGGGAGGACAAACCTTATTCCGTAGAGCTTTGCGGCGGCACCCATGTGGCCCGTACTGGCGATATTGCGCTGTTTAAAATCGTATCGGAAGGGGCAGTTGCGGCGGGCATTCGCCGCGTCGAAGCTGTGTCCGGCGCGCTGGCGCGAGACTACCTTGAAACGCAGGCGGGCTTTGCCCGCGAAGCGGCCGATACGCTAAAGTCCAAAATTGAGGACGTCCCTGCGAGGATCAGCGCGCTGCTGACTGAACGTAAGCAACTGGAAAAAGATCTATCGCAAGCGAAAAAAGATCTCGCCCTTGGCGGCGGGGGCGGTAGCGCGTCCGTCGAAGATATTGGCGGCGTGTCGTATATGGGCCGCGTGCTTGACGGCGTTTCCGGCAAAGACCTGCGCGCGATGATTAATGAGCAGGTGCAATCTATAGGCTCCGGCATCGTAGCCTTCGTGGCCAAAGATGACGGTAAGGTCGCTGTGGCTGTGGGCGTTACGCCGGATATGACTGCGCGTTTCTCGGCCGTGACACTCGTTAACGCTGGCGCAGAAAAAGTTGGCGGACGCGGGGGCGGACGCCCTGAAATGGCGCAAGCTGGCGGCAATAATGTCGACGGAGCCGACGACGCGCTAGCGGCGATTAAAGCCGCCGTCGAAGCTGCGATAGGATAAACTATGAACGCCGTAACGCCGCTAAATTACATTGAGCTTCCTGTTACTGATATGGCGGCGGCGAAGGCGTTTTACGAAAAAGCTTTCGGCTGGACGTACCAAGATTACGGGCCCACTTATGCGGCCTTGACCAATGCGGGCGTCGACGGAGGACTTGACGCAGCGTCTGACCGTAAACCGTCAAGCGATGGCGCTTTGGTCGTCTTGTTTGACCAAGAGCTCGAAGCGTGCGAGGCGCGGGTTACGGCAGCGGGCGGAACGATCTCGACACCGATATTTGCGTTCCCTGGCGGCCGCCGATTCCATTTTCGCGACCCTTGCGGCAATGATTTAGCCGTCTGGTCACACGCGTAAGTCAATCGTCATGCGGGGCATGGGCGTTACCGCAGGCTAAATGCTGCCATATGCGGACCTATTGCGTAGCTTCGCTAAGCCTTGATTGGCGCTAATGGTAAATTTTATCGTTACTTTAGGTTCTGTGTGTCGCTTAAAAATCACGTTTGAGGGCCTAAATGTGGCTAAAAAACCGATTTTTTGCTTATTTATGAATCAAATGCCAATATTTGCAGCAAAAATTAAAGATTTGTTTACCTTACTCATTAATAAAGAACCTGTCTCTTCTACGAGACACCCCACCATTCACCTAACTTTCTGGAGCCTTTTGGCTCCATTTTTTTTGCCAAAAATTATTTCACGTTTAGTGAAAAATAGGCTTGTCCCAAGGGCGTAAACTCTGTTAAGAGGCGCGCCTACCCAGAATGGTCTATTCCGCAATAGCTCAGTTGGTAGAGCAGCTGACTGTTAATCAGCTTGTCGCAGGTTCGAGTCCTGCTTGCGGAGCCACCTTTCCCCTTGAAATCGTTAGCAAGACATTTTGCGCTTTTCTACGGCTGAGCTTGTCATCGGTCTAGCGTTCCCGCATTGAAAGCGGACCCTTCAACGAGGGGTTTTTACTTAGCAGCATCAATGTGTAAAGTTGTCTGGCATTCACTTGCCAATATTCAAAGCGCCAAAGTCTCAGGCCTCGACAAAACTGAGCTGTTTAACTATGTAGGCGATGGATGTTAAACAGTGCCTTTCATAAGGCTGTCATTCCTTCATTTGACGATCTCAGCGGACAAAGCGAGTCAGGCTATATAGGAGCTATAATGTTCTTGGATTTTGGATTAATCATCCTTGGGCTTGCGCTGCTCGTCGGAGGCGGGGAGGCGATTGTGCGCGGGTCTGTCTCTGTTGCTGACCGTTTTGGTATGTCAAAAGCTCTCATTGGCGCGACTTTAGTGGGGTTCGGCACGTCTTTGCCTGAATTTGTCGCGACTTTTGGCGCTGCCGCGCAAGGCGCTGACGGTATAGCCTTTGGTAATGTCCTTGGCTCGGATATCGTCAACCTCCTGCTTATTCTGGGTCTGTGTTCACTTATCTACCCGATGGTAACGCCCAGAGATGGTGTGAAACGCGATTTCTTCTTCGTCATGCTCGCGAGTGTAGCTTGTCTGGTTGCTATCGTTTTGGGGGGTATACCGCAGATATTTGCAGCCATTTTATGTGTGTTTTTTGTGGGCTATATGGTTCTAGTTTTTCGATCAGATCGTGAAAGCCTCGAAGGCGATATTCCAGACGCGCGATACTCTCTGCCAGTCGCTGCAATATTCGTGGTGATAGGCATTGCGCTGCTTGTCGCTGGTGCGGATGTTCTCATTAAAGGGGCCGTAGGGGTTGCGACGGCATTTGGGGTGTCGGACGCTATTATTGGCATTACAATCGTCGGTGTTGGCACGTCCGCCCCTGAACTCGCCGCGTCTCTTGTGGCCAGTGTGAAGAAAGAGAACGCAATTGCTTTCGGTAATATTGTGGGATCAAATGTTTTCAACGTCTTTGCCGTTTTAGGTATCACGGGATTGATCTTCCCTATTGCGGTGAGCTCTAGTTTCTCCATAGTTGACGGCGTTGTGTTGGTCGCTGCAACGGCAATAATGTTTGGTTTCGCTTTAACTAAAGGCCGGATTAGCCGCTTAGAAGGTGCAGCACTGACTGCCGCCTATAGTGCCTATCTCATATGGCTTATTTTACGGGCGACAGGAACAGCCTGATATAATCCTCCTCGAATAATTACCGATTTGGAAGGGTTGAAATTATTCTCCCAAGCTTAATTGAGTGCCCCCGCCAAAGAGCTGGCCTCATTCAATTCTCTCTATCTAGTAGCTGCCAAGTCTTTATTGAGGTCGCAGGCCTAATCTCCCATGTTTCGCCGTCCAACGTGCGATAGGCCGCATAGGTCGTGCAGCAGCCGCCAGCGCCCATGGCCTGCGTGCCAATTTCTATATGCAAATATTCGCCTTCCATTTCGAGGCGTTCACGTACACATGTTTTGGGTAGGGCGTAAGGCGCGGGTTTAAAGAGCAGCTGCCAATCCGAAACAATGTTTTGCGTTTGAACGGCTTTATAGACATGACAGTTTTTAATGCCAAAAATGTGCGTAACGTTGTGCTTGTCCGACGGAAGCTCGAGGATGGGTTTCGTAAATGTGTTTTGTAACTGGGCGGCTTCGTTGAGCTTCTCGCCGCTATGTTCGGTTTGGGTGTTCTTTTCAGCGCAGGCATTAAACATGAGGGTGAGAAAAAAAAGACAAAGTAAGCGCGGAGTGTCCATGTGGAGTCTATCCTCTTTACAAAAAGTCGAAGCAAAGACCTGTGAAAGCGAGGTCTAGCCCGGACACCGTCAATGAATCCAAGAATTACGTCACGAGGCGGTCTACAACGCGTGGGAATGAGTCTGTTGGCAGCGTGGGGTTCTCTTCATAAGGGCTGATTATAATCAGGTGATAATTGAAAATAAATTCATGGTCAAAAGATGGCTGCATTACTATGTTGTGTATAAGGCCCGAAGGCTTGCATTTCATATTTTGCGGGCAATAGAATCGGCGAATGAGGCAATAAGGGCGGCTCAATGCCTTTAGCTTACCGTAAAGTGCGATTTGTTTTTAAAATTTTGCCATTTTGTTTTTGAGAAAATTTGATGTCGCAAGCATAGAAAGTCCTGCATAATGCTCTCGTGTGGTGGTGAAATTTTTCAGTCAACTTAGGAAGAGTAGATTTTTAATCTAAACCTTGTGGTAGGTTGAGGCAATTCTACACACTTTTCGGCTTTACTGATAATTGGTCATACCGATATCAACTTAGATGGAAAACCGATTTTTGCAATGGTCCGCTTAATTGGTATGTGTATCTGGTTGACACTTCAAAGATATTGGTACTATAGAACGTGCGAGCTACAAAAAATTGAGCCGCAATCAACAGGGGATTAAAATGTCAAACACTGACGTAATCAAAAATCATAAACTTTCACTGCTTAAGAGCACGATGCTTTTAGGCGCCGGGCTTTCTGTACTATCAATGGCCTCAACAGCTGTTGCCCAGGACGCGCCTTCTGACGAAGTTATCGTCACGGGTATTCGCGCGTCACTACAAAATGCGCTTAATGAAAAGCGCGACGCAACGACCATTAAAGAAGTTATTCTTGCGGTCGACATTGGTAAGCTTCCAGACCAAAACCTCGCTGAAGTTCTAGAAAACCTTCCAGGCATCCAAATTACACGTGAAGCCGGTGTCGGTACAGGCGTTCAAATTCGCGGTACTAACGACAACCGGACTGAAATTAACGGCGTAACAACTGTTGGTTCTGGATCAGGACGCGGCGGCATCAGCTTCGAAGATGTTCCTGCTGCGATGATCGCGGGTGTTGAAGTGATTAAAGCGCCAGACGCTAAGACGATTGAAGGCGCCATCGGCGGTACAATCAATCTTCGCACAATTCGCCCCCTTGATCTGAAAGAAACTCTTTTGAGCCTTCGCGTTCAAGGTGAAGAGAGTAGTCTGTCAACTGATGGCATTCAGCCACGTATTTCAGGCGCAGCCGGCAAAAAGTGGGAAAATGCCAAAGGCCAAGAAATTGGTGTCGTTGGTAGCTTGAGCTGGACAAAGGCCGATGTTTCAGCCTTCCGTCCGCGTTCTGATAGCGATAATGATGTCGTTGCTGACCTTTACAATGCAGGCACTCAAGGCGTGCTTCCGCTTTACATCCCGCCGCAGTTCTTCATCCAAGATTATGATAACTATGAATATGAGACGTTTAACTTCTCTGGTTCCGTAGAGGCTCGTCCAAGTGATAATGTAAAGCTTTATTTTGATGCGGTATATAATGACCAAACGCGCCTAGAAGAAGGCTCACGAGTACAAGCTTCAGGAATCAGCGCGGCTGACCTTGGAACTGACATCGCAAATATCGCTGAATTTGATACGATTAACTTCGGATCGCTTAACGGTCAGGATCTTGGCAGTATCGACCGTGCCGCCCGCGGTATTATCGAAGTTCAAGCCGATGGCACGGATGGTAATTTGCGTTTCTCAGGGGATACAAGTTCACGTCTAACGAAAAGTGAAATTTACCGCCTCGGCACAGACTGGGAAAGAGGGAATCTTTCTGGTAAAGTCGAAGCGTCAATTTCATCGGCTGATACGGTGACGCCAAGCTTTAGCACGACGTTTAACTTCATTAACCCGAATATTGCACTAGACGGAGCGGCTCTTTTGGCTTCGGACGGCAATAATGAGAATGGCACGCCATTCGAATATGACCTCACGGGTGGCTCAATCACATTTGGCGTCCTCCAAGACCCAGCGTTTTTCGGTCCCTCGACGGCGCAATTACTTGACCCTGCTAATATCGTTCTGCGTGATGTGAACGATAACCGCGACGAATCTAACAATGAGGAAAAGGCGTTCCGTGCTGATTTCACTTATGATTTCTCCGATAATAATACGGTTGGGAACTTCCTAAGCTCTGTTGATGTGGGTTACAGGTACAATAAAACGTCAAGTGTTCAGGATCAAATTCGCACAAGCGTCGGCTTAAGAAAATACGCTGAAAGCCCAACAGGTGATTTGTTCTCAAGTCTCCTTGTCGCAGGTCCAAATAATTTTGGGGACGCGGACGGCCGAGATTTGTTTGTTGCAGATTTCCTTGTTCTTGATCCGAACCTAATTCAGTCTGACCCTGACGCTGTGCTTGCGGCTTTGAATGCGGCTATTGTTGCTAACAATGCTATTACAGGCGCTAATCGCGCGCCTATAAGCTCACCAACATCAAACCAAAGTTCATTCTTTGATATTTCTGAAAAAACTAACTCTTTCTATGCTCAGGCTAATTTCGATATGGGAATTGTTAGTGGTAATGCAGGTGTGCGCTATGTAGAAACTGAGCTTGCTTCAACGGGCAACACGGTTCTCAATGGCGTGGCAACGCCTACGACCGCTACGTCGTCTTATGATTATCTTCTGCCGCGTTTCAATCTTATTGTTGAGCCAACGAAGGACATCGTTCTGCGTGCTGCTTGGGGTAAAGACATCAGCCGTCCAGATTTTGACAATCTGTCTTCAGCTATTACCTTCAGCACGAGCCCGAATCCTTCGGTTAGCCTGGGTAATCCGGGACTATCCCCGCAAGAGATTGATTCATGGGAAGTCAATGGTTCATGGTATTTTGCACCTTCCGCTGTGGTCAGCGCCGGATACTTCCATAAGTCTCGTACGGGTCTATTCGTAACTAAACTCGAAGACGTCGCTACTACGGCAACACCTAGCAATACGGGTAACGTTGACGTGCGCGATATCACAGACCCTTGTGAAGGCGGAGGCATCTTCAACCCTATCGCGGATATGAACGTTTTTGCACCAGTTGACGCGAATGGAGATCAAATTTCAGGTCGCGGTGTTTGTGTGCCTACGGAGCAGCAAATCAATGGCGCAGGGACAAATACACAAGAAGGCTTCGAATTTGCTTTCCAGTATGATTTATCTGGCTTTGAAGACCGCTTCGGTAGCTTTGGTTGGGCATCAGGTTTTGGTGTTCAGGCAAACTACACGCACCAGAAGTTTACGGGGAATGGTACTGATGTCTATTCAGCGTTTGCACGCCCTAGGGATATTTTTGCAGCCACCGCTGGCGCGACGAATGTTCAGCTCGATGTGACAGAGATCGATTTGTCTGAAGATTCTTACAACGCTACTTTGTACTATGAAAAGTATGGTCTCTCCGCCCGCGCTCGTTACACATGGCGTAGCGCATACCGCTCTACGGACTTTGGTTCGACGAGCAGTTTCCCTTGGGGCTTCCCGGTTGTTCAAGAAGATCGAGGACAGCTTAATGCCAGCATTAATTATGACGTAAACGATCACCTCAATGTTGGTATCGAGGGCGTAAATCTTACTAAGTCTGACGTAAACCAATCTTGCATTAACTCTGGCGCGGTCCAGTGTTATCAGGGTCTAACAGACCGGCGCATCGTTTTCGGTGCTAGCTACACATTCTAAAACGAACCTAAGTAAGGGGGTGGTGTTAACACTGCCCCCTTATTTTTATCTACACGGCAGGTCTCATTTTTGGAATGCCGATCCGATGTCAAGCGCCTAACTTGTCCTATGATGGTAAGAGTTTGCATGACACTCGCTAGAATTTTGAATTTCGGCTGACGTGTTGACCATATAATCAAAACTATCATTTAGAGATTTAACTTGCGTTAGGCGCTCAAGAACCATTCTGAATTTTTGGGGGAATAGACTATTCATGGCTGAACGGCGATTTTACCATACAGTTGCAGAGAATATTTTGGAGCTAATCGACTCTGGTTTTTTTCCAGTCGGTCATCGGCTACCAAGTGAGCGTGATTTGGCGGTAAAATTTGATGTGAGCCGAGTATCCGTACGCGAAGCACTTATTGTTTTGCAGGCGCACGGGCGGATCGATGTAAAGGTCGGGTCCGGGGCTTATGTGTTGGACGGCAGCCGTTTGCCCATCAATGGATTGCCTAAAGTAGGGCCATTTGAACTCACTGAGGCACGTGTTTTGTTTGAGGCTGAATCCGCAGCACTTGCCGCCCCGATTATCACAGATGAAACTATTCAGGAGCTCGAAGGGTATATTGAAATTATGTCTGGAAAACCGGATGGCACAATGAGCGCTGATGATGCAGATGCCGCGTTTCACAATGCGATCGCGCGGGCGACAAACAATCAAGCGATCATCTTCGTTATCGATAGCATGTGGAAAATGCGGTCGAAAGCGGCACAATTACAAAAGGTCTATCGGGATGTGTGTGATAATGATCCTAGTCACCGCGAAGATGAGCACTTGGCGATATTAAAGGCCCTTAGAAATAGAGATTCTGGGGCCGCACGGCGGACAATGCGCGCGCATTTTACGAGAATAATCGTAGCGTTACTTGAGGATTCCGAGAAAGAAGCCTTTCAGCAAGCCAAGCATGATGCCTCTGCTAGCCGATCACGATTTCTTTTGACGCAAAAGCTCAAATAGAAGATGTTAACCATTCTTTTTAAGGCCACTTTTATGTTCCGCGCCATATGAAGGCGCATGCTCAAATCTACTGCGAAATATGCCAATCCGGACCCAAAATGCGCAATGCTTAGTCATGCATTTGATGCTTTGACGGACGGGGTCATGATTTATGATGCTGCTGATATTGTTGTTCATGTAAACCAAGCTTTCAAAGACTTTGCCAAGGCTTTTAATGTTGAAGTATATGAGGGGATGGCTAGGTGCGATCTTATTGGTGCTTTCGTAGATACTGATGCATGGGACTTGGGCGGTAAAACGCGCGAGGAGGTAATAAGACTCCAAATTCAGTCTCATCGCGGCTTGAACGGAAATTTCGAAGAGAACATAAGCACGCCAGATGGTCAGCACTATTTGCGCCGACTGAGAGATATTCCTGCTGGTGGGCAAATTACCACAATAACAGATATCACGGATATAAAAAAAGCTCAGGAAAAAGCAGAACTTGCTGAGCAATCAAAGTCTCAGTTCCTTGCTAATATGAGTCATGAAATCAGAACGCCGCTCAATGGCATTTTGGGGATGACGCAATTATTGGCGAATAGCCCTTTGGCTCAGCGGGAGGCGAATTTCGTAAATATTGTGCAGCGTTCTGGGCATTCATTGCTGACAATTATTAATGATATTCTTGACTACTCTAAGATAGCGGCTGGGAAGTTGAGGCTCGAAAGCGCGCCCTTCAAGCTTCGCGAAAATATTGAAGACATTATGTCCATGCTATGCAGTAACGCGGCTAACAAAAACCTTGAACTTCTTGTGCGGGTGCAGCCGGACCTACCGAAAACCTACTGCGGTGATGTGGGGCGTTTGCGGCAGATTTTTACTAATCTTGTCGGGAACGCGGTAAAGTTTACAGACGCAGGTCATGTGTTGGTTAATGTTAGGGGGCGTGAAGAAGACGGCAAAGTCGATTTCAGCATCGATGTGCAAGATACGGGTATTGGTATTGCCGAGGATAGGTTGGGCCATATTTTCACACAATTCGTTCAAGCCGATGATAGCACCACTCGAAAGTATGGCGGCACGGGACTTGGCCTTAGTATTGTGTCCAGTCTCGTGGAGATCATGGGCGGCACAATCAATGTCAGGAGTAAGCTCGGTAAGGGAACGTTGTTCACCATAACATTCTCTCTCCCCGTAAGTGATGCTTCCAACGCGGAAGGCGTTGACGTTTATGATTTTTCTGGGCGGAATATTGTCGTCATTGATGATAATCCCGTTAACCTCAAAATTATCAAAGAGCAAATGGCCGAGCAGAAGGCGAACAGCCTTATTGTGAGTTCTGCTGAGAAAGGTCTTTCAGTTCTTAAGAAGGCTCAAAAGCAGAATGTGTCCGTCGACCTTATCATTGTGGATTACCAAATGCCGGATGTGAGCGGTGAAGATTTTGTCAAAACTTTGAGAACTTCTGAAAGCTATGCTGATATTCCGGTGATTATGCTGTCCTCTGTGGAACAGCTTGAGCTCGAAGAGCGTATGTCAGATTATGACCTGTCGGCATGTTTAAACAAGCCTGTGCGGGAGGTTGATCTATTGCAGGCCATTCGCCGAGTTCTTGAACGCCCGAAAAAAGCGGCGGCGGATAACCCCTATGCCTCCGCGCTTCGAGCCAGTAAAAACGACGCCGCTTGAGCCTGAAGCCTATTTAAAAATCAACCAGAACGGCAGGCTTTAACGGGATGATAACCATAATACTGGCAGATGCCTGTATGGAGCGTTTTCACCAAATCCGCAGAAGCTGGCCGGTTGCCGTATTGTGTGTATTTTACATTTACCTAGCTTTTCATGCTTTGAGCGGGAGCCAAGGTCTTGTGAGCTGGGCTGAGTATGAGACGGACATCGCGCGCTATGAGCACCAACTTGAGGCGGCGCGTAGTGAACGTAAAAGGCTCGAGGCGCGCACAGATGCTTTGAGGACGTCCAGACTCGACATAGATGCACTTGATTTAAAGGCGCGAGAGCAAGCTTTTGTCGCCCATCCCCAAGAAGTCACGATTTGGCTTGGACAAAAGCCCTAGACATCGACTATACATGTCTTTAATCAAGGCGTTACAGAAATGACAGCGCTAGACATTTTGCGTGATTGGAGACATGATGGCCGCCAAAAAAGCTACTGCTAAGACAGCCCCGAAGAAACCGAAACTCCTAAAAGCAACCAAAGAAGAAATGACTCGGTATTACCGGGAAATGCTTTTGATCCGCCGCTTTGAAGAGAAGGCTGGACAGCTTTACGGCATGGGCCAGATTGCGGGTTTTTGTCACCTTTATATTGGACAAGAAGCGGTTGTTACGGGCGTACGCGCGGCGATGAAAGAGGGCGACCAGATGATCACTTCTTATCGCGATCACGGCCATATGCTTGCGTGCGATATGGACCCCAAAGGCGTCATGGCTGAGCTAACAGGCCGCTCCGGCGGTTATTCGCGCGGCAAGGGCGGTTCGATGCACATGTTCTCGACCGATAAGAAATTCTACGGCGGGCACGGTATTGTTGGCGCGCAAGTTCCGCTAGGCGCGGGTCTCGCCTTTTCGAATAAGTACCTTGATAACGGCGCGGTTAGCACAGCCTTCTTCGGCGACGGCGCGTCTAACCAAGGTCAGATTTATGAAACCTTCAACATGGCCGAACTTTGGGACTTGCCAGTTATTTTCGTTATCGAAAACAACCAGTATGCCATGGGGACATCCGTGGCTCGCTCGTCTGCTGAGACTGAGCTTTATAAGCGCGGAATCAGTTTCGGTATCGAAGGCGTACAAGTTGACGGTATGAATGTTTTGGCTGTGCGTGATGCCAGCATCAAGGCGTTTGAGCATGCTCGTTCAGGTAAGGGGCCGATGATTTTGGAAATGAAAACCTATCGTTACCGCGGCCACTCTATGTCTGACCCCGCGAAATACCGTACCCGCGACGAAGTCAAAGGTTTCCGCGAAGAGCGTGATCCGATTGATGCCGCCAAGAAGCGCCTCATTGATGAGGGCTGGGCCGATACGGATAGCCTCAAAGCGATTGATAAAGATATCAAAGCGATTGTCGCAGAAGCTGCGCAGTTCGCACAAGACAGCCCAGAGCCGGATCCGTCTGAGCTTTATACTGATGTACTGCTGGAGGCTTAGGCGTGCCGATTGAACTTTCGTATCTTGTCGCCAGCATTTTGCTGTTCGGCGTTATGATCGCGGTTCAAGCCGTTTTTTCTGACAAAGAGCATGGGCTGAAAGCCTCGGGCGGTGCGCGTGATGGTTTGGTAGATAAAAATATCATGACGCAGCGGGCCAAACGCGCCAATGCTAATATGATCGAGGGCCTTATTCTCTTTGCGCCGCTTATTTTTGTTGCTGCTTATGCGGACCGTTTTAACGGAATGACCGCTTTAGGCGCAGCGTTGTTTTTCTGGTCGCGCGTAGCCTACGCGCCGCTTTATTGGTTTGGTGTTCCTATGGTGCGCAGTCTGGCTTGGTTTGTCGGAATTGGCGGAACTGTTCTGGTCGCCCTCCAAGTTTTACCGTTTTCATAAGGTTTTTATATGTCGATTGATATTCAAATGCCCGCGCTTTCTCCAACAATGGAAGAAGGCACACTGACTAAATGGCTCGTGAAAGAAGGCGACACGGTCACCTCTGGCGACATGCTCGCAGAGATCGAAACCGATAAAGCCACGATGGAAGTCGAGTCGATTGACGAAGGTATTGTTGGTAAAATCCTTATCGCTGAGGGTTCCGAGAACGTCAAAGTAGGCACGGTGATCCTGCAGCTTCTCGAAGACGGCGAAGATGAGAGCGCTCTTGGCGCGCCGGCTCAAGATGCTCCTACAGAAAAAGCGGATGAGCAGCCTGCTGAGGCCGCAGCGCCAGAAGCCAAACCCGCTGCCCCTGCGAAATCTAAGACTGTGCAAAACGATCCTGACATTCCGACCAATATCAAAATGGTCTCAACCACTGTCCGCGACGCGCTTCGCGACGCTATGGCCGAAGAAATGCGCCGCGATGAAACGGTGTTCATTATGGGCGAAGAAGTCGCCGAATATCAGGGCGCGTATAAAGTCACCCGCGAACTGCTTCAGGAATTTGGCGAAAAACGCGTTGTCGATACGCCCATCACAGAGCACGGCTTTGCTGGTATCGGTGTCGGCGCAGCCATGGGCGGTTTGAAGCCCATTGTCGAATTCATGACGTTTAACTTTGCCATGCAAGCCATCGATCATATCATCAACTCAGCCGCCAAGACGCTTTATATGTCTGGCGGCCAGATGCGCTGCCCGATTGTTTTCCGCGGCCCGAACGGCGCGGCCTCCCGCGTCGGCGCGCAGCACTCACAAGATTACTCATCATGGTATGCCCATGTGCCGGGCCTCAAAGTCGTTGCGCCGTATGACGCGGCGGACGCGAAGGGGCTTTTAAAGGCCGCGATCCGCGATCCGAACCCTGTTGTCTTCCTCGAGCATGAGCTGCTCTACGGGGACGAGGGCGATGTTCCTGATATGGATGATTTCCTGATCCCAATCGGCAAAGCTAAAGTTCGCCGCGAAGGCGCGGACGTGACAATCGTCACCCATTCCCGCATGGTGAAATACTCTCTCGAGGCTGCTGAAATACTAGCCGCCGAAGGCATTGACTGCGAAGTCATCGATTTGCGTACGCTTCGCCCGCTCGACACAGAGACGGTGATTGCATCGGTTAAGAAAACCAACCGCATTGTTTGCGCCGAAGAAGGCTGGGGCCAACACGGCGTCGGCGCTGAAATTTCCGCAGTCGTCACAAGCGAGGCGTTTGACTATCTCGACGCGCCGCCAATCCGTGTGCACCAAAAAGACGTGCCGCTGCCTTACGCCGCGAACCTAGAAAAGCTGAGCTTGCCGAATACAAATGATGTTGTAGAGGCCGTTAAGAAGGTGTGCTACAAGGATTAGACATATGCTCACTGAGATCCTTATGCTCTGTAAAAAACCTTCCGCTCACCCCGTTGAAAAACGGGGTCCATTCTGTACTACCGCTTGGATATCGGCTTTCGCCGGTGTGAGCGAATAGGGGAAATAATATGCCTATTGAAATCCTTATGCCCGCCCTGTCTCCTACGATGGAAGAGGGGACTCTTGCCAAGTGGATGATCAAAGAGGGCGACTCTGTCTCGTCCGGTGATGTCCTTGCGGAAATCGAAACTGACAAAGCGACGATGGAAATCGAAGCCGTTGAAGAAGGAAAAATCGCTAAAATTCTAGTCGGCGACGGAACCGAAGGCGTGAAAGTCAACGCGCCAATTGCGATCCTGCTCGAAGAAGACGAAGACGAAAACGCTCTGGATGGTTTCGCATCTGGCGGTTCTAATAACAGTCATTCCCGCGAAAGCGGGAACCCATCACCGGAAAGTTCGGCCAGTGATGACGGTGCAAATAATGATTCAAACGCAAGTTCGGCGTCTTCTTCCACCGCCAATTCTCAAACGAGCAATGGGGAGATGGATTCCCGCTCAAGTGGTTTGTCCCAAACCACAGGCGGGAATGATGGGGGGACGCGTATCAAAGCCTCGCCGCTCGCCAAACGCCTTGCCAAGGATGCGGGTCTTGACCTGTCTGCTATCTCTGGCTCCGGCCCCAATGGCCGCATTGTTAAATCCGATATCGAAGCCGCGAAAGCGTCCGGCACGGGCAAAGCCCCTGCGAAAGCGGCGCCTGCGCCGAAAGAGGCCGCACCTGTTACGTCTACCGAAGTTGGCATGCCTCGCGGCGGCGGCGCGGGTTATCTGACGGGTCTTGGCGTCGAAGCCGGGTCTTATGACCTTATCCCGCTCAACGGCATTCAAAAAGTTGTCGCCAAGCGTCTATCTGCGTCCAACACCAATGTCCCTGACTTCCCGCTAACCATAGATTGCGAACTGGACGAGCTTCTCAAGATGCGCAAAGAGCTCAACGGCCAAGCGCCTGAGGGCATTAAAGTCTCGGTCAATGACATGCTCATTCGCGCGTCCGCTTTAGCGCTGAAACACGTGCCTGAAGCCAATGCCAGCTATACGCCCGACGGGATTGCCATGCATCATCACGCTGATGTTGCCGTGGCTGTCGCGATCGATAGCGGCTTGATCACGCCAATTGTTCGCGCCGCTGAGAATAAAGGCTTGTCCACAATCTCTGCGGAGATGAAAGACCTCGCAAGCCGCGCCAAAGACCGCAAACTTAAGCCGCAAGAATATCAGGGCGGCACGTTTAGTATCTCTAATCTCGGGATGTTCGGCATTCGCGAATTTGGCTCGATCATCAATGAACCGCATGGCATGATCTTGTCTGTCGGCGCAGGCGCTCCGCGTGCTGTGGTCAAAGACGGCGCATTGGCCGTTGCGACTGTCATGACGGTCACGCTGACCTGCGATCACCGCGTGGTCGACGGCGCGCTCGGCGCAAAATGGCTCGGCGCGTTCAAACGCTATATCGAGCAGCCTATCACGATGATGCTATAAGCGTTTAGGTAACGCCACCTTCACCCACATCTTTGTCATCCCGCGTTAGGCGCGGGATCTCGTAGTTATAACGCGCCGATACTCTCGAGGCCCCGGCTCGGAGGCCGGGGTGACAGGTTTTGGGATAGGGTCAGAGCTGATCTAACGCCGTTCTTTGACCTTTTGGAACTCGATTTTTGGGTTCTTTTCCTGCGCGTAGCCGACGTCCCACGGTGATTTGGCTAAGTAGACTGGCGCGCCGTCTAGGTCTGTGGCCATGTTGTTGCGGTTTTTGGCGGCGAAGTCTTCGATGGTGTTTTCGTCTGCAACCAACCATCTGGCGGTTTGGAACGGCGGCATTTCGAACAGGACTTCTAGGCCGTATTCGGTTTTCATACGCTCGGCCATAACCTCGATTTGCAGCGCGCCAACCGCGCCGACAATGATATCTGCGCCGATTGATGGGCGGAAGAGCTGGGTGACGCCTTCTTCGGCAAGGCTCTCCAAAGCTTTGCGGAGATGCTTGGCTTTTAGCGGGTCAATGGTGCGGGCGCGGCGCAGGATTTCTGGCGCGAAGTTTGGAATGCCTGCGAATTTGATCTTGCCTGTTTCGGAGAGGCTATCGCCGACGCGTAGCGCGCCGTGGTTGGGAATACCGATAACGTCTCCGGCAAAGGCATTGTCAGCAAGTTCGCGGTCTTGGGCGAAAAACAAAATCGGATTGTGCACAGAGATGGTTTTGTTTTCTGCGGTTTTGAGCTTCATGCCGCGCTTAAATTCGCCGGAGCAGAGGCGGAGAAAGGCCACGCGGTCACGGTGGTTGAGGTCCATATTGGCTTGGACTTTGAAGACAAACCCGGCGACTTCTTTGCTTGTCGGCGCGATTTCTATGGGCTGTCCGCCGCGCATGGCTTTTTCAGTTTGCGGTTCGGGTACAAGTTCAGCGAGGGCGTCGATCAGCTCGCGGACGCCGAACATGCGCAGAGCGGAGCCAAAATAAACGGGTGTCATGTGGCCTTCGCGGAAGGATTGGATGTTGAAGTCGCCATATTCTTTGGCGAGCTCGGATTCCTCTAAAAATTCGTTTAGCAGGTCATTATCTTCAAAGGCGGCTTCTAAGGCGGCGCGGTCATCAAGCGATATACGCTCTGCGCCTGTGGCCGGATTTCCGCCTTCGTCCGCTTTGATGAATTTGAGATATTCGTTGGTACGCAGATCCGCTGTGCCGCGAAAACGGCGGCCAGAGGCGGCGGGCCACTGCATCGGGCGCACATCAAGGGCTAGCTTATCTTCGATCTCGGACAGGAGATCGAAGGGCTCTTGGCCTTCTCGGTCAAGCTTGTTGACGAAGGTGATGATGGGAATATCGCGCAGGCGGCAGACTTCGAACAGTTTCAGCGTTTGCGGCTCAATACCCTTCGCGACGTCAAGCACCATGATGGCAGCGTCGGCAGCCGTCAGTGTGCGGTACGTGTCTTCGGAAAAGTCTTCGTGGCCTGGTGTGTCGAGCAGGTTAAAGATCAGGTCTTTGTGCTCAAACGTCATGACGGAAGAGGAGACGGAGATGCCGCGCTCTTGCTCGATTTTCATCCAGTCAGATTTCGTGCGGCGGGCTTCGCCGCGTGCCGCGACTTGTCCAGCCAAGTGGATCGCCCCCGCAGAGAGAAGCATGTTCTCGGTCAGGGTTGTCTTACCTGCATCGGGGTGAGAAATAATCGCGAAGACGCGGCGACGCATGGCCTCATGAGCGGGTTTGGGGGCAGGTTTGGAGGGCGGTTGTGACATGGTCAGGCTTTACGTGTTGGTTCGCGTAAGCAGATAAGACGAAGAGACGGTGAGAGCAAGGGCTAGGCCGCGCGCAAGTCAATAAGAATGGGGGTTTATCGTCTATTACCGCGGCCTAGGCGCTTGAGTACAAAGAGGGCGAGAATAGAGACGGGGTTGGTATAGTACCTGCCTTTGCGGGAAACCTGCAAAAGCGTGTGTTAGGCAAGAACGCCAATGGGCGCTCAGGCTGTCCTTAAGAAGGACGGGCAGCTCATGGACACGCGGCCCGCGCGTGCTGCTGCGCGGTCACATCCGAATAGAGCCTACCAGCGGCTAATAGAGGCCGTTCCAACGCTTTGAGCGGTAGTAGACGGATTATAGGCGCAGAGAATAGTTGTAACGGCAGACGCAACGCGTGATTTTTTTGGAGCGGATGCTTTGGATTTTACGGCCGTGGTGTTTTTCGTGAACATGATACTGTCTTTTCTATCGAGTTTTACTAAGTGCGGTAAGACGTGATGCCTTCCGTGATTATGTAAATATAGGTTTTTGTGCAAAAATGAACGAATGATAGCGCTGTCATAGCTATGCAGAAACGCATATTGACCCATTTTCAAGATTTTGCAGGAGAGTTACTAGATTTGATCCCACGTAAAGCCGGTCAGCTCTTCACTGATGTCCCAGAGCCGTTTGGCGGTTCTTTTGCTTCGGGCATGGGGCATGACGATAGCATCGCTGACGCGGCCCCTAGTTTCGCCGACCCCTTGCGGACCGTAATATCCGCCCGCGATGGCCTCTTTCCCTGCGGCGCAGAGAACCGTTGGGATCGCGCCCTTGGCGGCAGGCTGCGCGATAATCGTGTTGGCGATCTTGTAAAACGGAAGGAGCAGGCCGGACGGGCCCGTGCTTTGCAGGGCCGTGTTGGAATAGCCAGGGTGGCAGGCCATGACAGAGACGGCGCTTTTTGCGGCTTTGGCTCTGCGGTGCAGCTGCTGAGCGAAGAGGAGGTTGGCGAGCTTGCTTTGCGTGTAGGCTTTTGTTGGCGTGTAGCGTTTTTCTAGCATCAAGTTTCTGAAATGGATTCGGCCAAATTTGTGGGCGATACTGGAGAGCACTACAATTCTCCCGTTGGCTTTCTCGACATTATTGAAAAGCAATCCCGTCCACAGGAAGTGCCCGAGATGGTTTGTGCCGAGCTGCATCTCGAAACCATCTTCGGTTTTCAGCGCGGGTGTCTGCATGATCCCGGCATTGTTGATGAGCGCGTCAATTTTAGGAGCCATTGATTTGAGCTCTTCGGCGGCGCGGCGCACAGAGGCGAGTCTGGCGAGATCAAGGATGATCGTTCGGCACGTACTATCGCCAGTCGCGGAGGCGCTTATAAGCTCTGCAGCGAGCGCGGCTTTTTCGGCGTTGCGGCAGGCAATAATAATGTCGCCGCCTTTGGCCGCGAGCATTTTGGCGGCCTCCAGACCAATGCCGGAATTGCCGCCCGTAATAACGTAGGTTTTTCCAGACAGGTCAGGGAGCCGGTCCGGTGTCCAGTTTCGAAAGCCGCTTTTAAAGAGAGGAGTAGTCATTATGCGGGATCTTCTCTGCTTGCGGTTGGCGGAGTTTATTTATCGGCAACGATAAATTTGATTTCAGCGCGGCGATTGAGAGGTTCGCGCACGCCGTCCCGCGTATTCTTGGCGAGGCGGCTTTCACCGTATGCTGTGACGGTTTTAGAGGTCTCTGCGAACCCTTGTGCATCCAGATAGTCTTCGATTGTTTGGGCAATTGCCCGTGACAAGTGCATGTTTCGGGCTTCGGAGCCGGAGGAGTCTGTATACGCGTCTATTTGGATATTGACCACATCGCAGCTATCAGGGGCTTGCGCCACGTTTTCGGCGACTTGGTCAAAGAGCGCTTTACCCGAACGTGATATTTCGACGCTTCCATATTGGAGATAGAGATTGAACTTTTGGCTGTATTGCGAGCAGGGTTGTTCTGCAGACTGCGCGGTGGCGCTAGCGCTCATTAGCGCGGCTGCTGATAAAGCTAAGATCAATCGCATCTGTCTGTCTCCTGTGATGACTACCCCGCAAGCGCCGTTTGCATTTGTTGCATTAGAGCGCCTTGTTGGTCTTTGAGCTGGCGGAACTTTTTGAGGATTTCGTTTACGTCATCTTCGGTGTGGGCCGCCGAAAGGCTGATGCGTAATAGCGAGCTAGATTGCGGGGTTCCGGGCGGGACAGCAAGGTTCACATAGACGCCGTTTTCTAGCAGCCAGTTCCATTCGAGCGCCGCAATAGCTTCGTTCGGGCGGCGGACGGCGACAACGGGGCTTGGATCCGCGCAAAGCTCATACTGCATCTCTGCTAGGCCTTTATGGAGCTGTTCGCCCCGCGCTCTGATATTGGCGCGCAGTTCCGGTTTTTCTTTGATTTTTTCTACGGCGGCGCGGGCGGCGGACACATTGGCCGGAGTCGGCGACGCGGTGAAGAGGTAAGGTCGCATGACTTTACGGGCAATTTCAAACTCGGCATGTTTGGAGGCGCAGAAGCCGCCAACAGAGGCAAGGCTTTTGGAAAATGTTCCGGCAATGAAATCGACTTTGTCAAGAACGCCTTGCTCTTCGGCAATGCCGCAACCTGTAGGGCCGAAAACGCCGTAAGAGTGGGCTTCGTCAATATAGAGATAGCCGCCGTGGCGGTGCGTAACATCGACAAATTCGTCCACAGGGGCAATATCTCCAAACATGGAGTACATGCCTTCGATGACGACAAAGGCGGAGCCTCCGTCTTTCATTTCGCCGTGGCGGCGTAGGCGCTTATCAAGGTCTTCGGGTGAGTTGTGGCGGAAGCGAATGGTCGATGCGCCCGTGAGGCGTGTGCCGTCAATGATGCAGGCATGGGCGTCGGCATCCATGAAGATCACGTCTTTTTCGTCGGTTAACCCAGAGATGGCTGCGAGGTTGGTTTGGTATCCGGTTGAGAAGATAATGCAGGACGGCATGCCAAGGTGATCGGCTAGAGCATTTTCAAGATCGGTGTGCTCTGTGTATGTGCCGTTCGCTACGCGGCTGCCAGTTGTGCCTGTGCCGTGCGTGGTGATTGCGTTGTGGGCTGCGGCCATGCAGTCTTCGTCAAAGGTCAGGCCGAGATAATTATTCGTACCTGCAAGAATGATTTTCTTGCCTTCGATTTCGCCAATGGTTGGCGACAGAATTTCGTCAAATTTAACACCCAGTGGATCTTTGCCAATAAGCTTTTGAACAAGACTAAGACGGGACTGAATGCCCGTGTATTTATCAAACAATGCCATGATTAGCCTTCTGTCAGTTGTTTAATCGCATTGACCAACTCGCCGATGGTTTTGATGTCGCTAACCATTTCCATTGGGATCGACACATCAAAATGATCTTCGAGACCCATGACAAGATCGAAGACGGCAACAGAGTCAACTTCGAGGTCAGAAACGATGCCGCTTTGCATCGTAATTGGGCGGTTTTCGGGGTTATATTGCGCGAGTAACTCGCAGACTTTATCGAAAATAACTTTAGTCGTAACAGCAGGCATAGAGTATCTCTTTATAAGGCCTTATAATAGCGCAATGTGGCCCTTAACGCATCCTCAGGCGGCGTTGCATCTTGAATCGCATCGTCGCTACTCCAGTCCTGATAAAGGAATTCGTTGAGTTTTCCTAGGGTCAAGTGGCCCAATCCTAGCATTTGAGACGTTACAGATGTGACAGCTGCGACGGGATATAGAGCAGAGAGCGGGAGCGGCACCGCGTGAACAACTTTACCGCGTGCTTTGGAAAAGAGCGCCGCAAATTCAGGCCATGTAATCCTTAAGATACTGGCCGGGGAGACAGTCTTTCCGTCATAGGCTCCTGTCACTGCGCGGTGGATTATATCGCGGGCTAGGTCATCAACAAAAGCAATAGAAACGCAGCGGCTTTTCCAGCCTTTTCCGCCTGGGGCAGGGAGAATGCCGCGTTTTATCGCCTTGAAAAACGGGGCTGTCGCTTCGTCTCCGGGGCCAAATACGGCCGGAGCGCGAATGACGGCGAGGTCGCCTTTGAAGATATCTTTGACCGCCATTTCGCCAGCATGTTTTGATCCCGAATAGTCTGAAAAATCAGGATGACGAGCCGTCATGGAAGAGAGGTGGATAAATCGCGGCACTTTGGCTGCGCTCGCTGCGGCCGCGATGTTTTTGGCGGATTCGACATTGACCGCGTCAAATTCCGCGCGGTTTCGCGCCTTTATCAATCCGGCAATGTGAATGACGCAGTCTGCGCCTTGAACAAAGGCTGCATCGTCATCGCCGAGCGCGCCTTTATGCCATGTGAGGTTTTTGTGTTCCAAATCAAGGCGCTTGGCCGGATTTCTGATGAGGGCCCTGACGCGATGCCCAGCGCTGAGCGCCTCGCGGATAACACACGCGCCGACAAAACCCGTTCCGCCCGTGATAGCAAGCAGGGTAGGTGCATCAGTAGACGCGTTTGAAACGGAACTGGACGAAGTGCCTTGCGGCATGTTTATCCGGCGTTGTCGGACGAGACGACTTGAAACGGTTCGTCGTCTTGCAGGTCAATGATGGCGCCTTTGAGGAACTTATCCTTCACGCGGGCGCGAGATAATTTGCCTGAAGATGTCATAATCATCGACGCGCGAGGTACGAGCTGCAGTTTCATAGGGACGCCAACTTCAAGGCGAATAGCCGCGCTAACAGCTGTATGGATCTCTTGTAGAAGTTTCTCGTCGCGTGTCCGGCATTCTAGAAGAAGCATGATTTGTTTGTCATCACCGGCTCCGCCGATGGAGAAAGCACACGCACGGCCGCAGCGATGCGGCGCAGCGGCTTGCGCCGCCCATTCAATGTCTTGCGGCCAAATATTGCGGCCATGCCAAAGAATAAGGTCTTTGTAACGGCCTGTTACAATGATTTGATCTTCGAGCCAGTAGCCGAGGTCGCCTGTATCAAGCCAACCATCATCAGAGAATGAGGCTTCTGTAGCTTGTTGATTGCGAAAATACCCAGGCGATACGCTTGGCCCGCGCAGGCAGACGCGCCCGACGGTGCGCTGACCTAAGATATTGTTATCGAAATCGCGAATTTCCATCTCATGCTCAGGTAAAATCGTACCGCACGCGACAAATGTCCGTTTACTTTCATTTGGTGTAATTTCAGAGGCATCTACGGCTTTGCCGGTGCGCTCATAGCGTTTCATATCAATCGTGTGGCGCAGAAGGCCTTGGCCTAGCGGAGCAAATGTTGCGGCGAGCGTTGTTTCTGCGAGGCCGTAGCTTGGGGTAAATACGCCCTCGGAAAAGCCCATGCTAGAAAATGTTTCTGTGAACTCAGAAAGAGGTTCAGGGCGTACCATGTCGCCGCCAATACCAGCGATGCGAAGGGAAGAGAGGTCTAGGTCGCGGTCATCACGCCAGCGGCGCACGCAAAGCTCGTACCCAAAGGTCGGGCTATAGGTCATTGTGCCTTTATGGTCAGAGATAAGCTGTAGCCATGTGATCGGGCGGCGAGTGAAGTCTTGCGGGTCTAAATAATCCACAGACATTTGCGTCATCATTGGCGCGAGCATGCAGCCGATCAAGCCCATATCGTGATACATGGGAAGCCAAGTGGTGCCACGGTCTTCGGGAACGGTTTTAATGCCGTGCTGCGCGATTCCTTTGGTGTTTGATGTTACGGATTTCTGTGTTCCGATGACGCCTTTAGGCGAACTGGAACTACCGGAAGAATATTGAATATAGCAAAGCTCGTCAGGGCCGTGCGGGCGAATGTTTTTGCCTAGAGGTAACTCAAAAACATCGTCGAAACTAAGAACAGGCGTGTCATGATCGTTTAGCGCTGTGCTGACGATCGGTTCCATGGAGGTCGGAGCAAAAAGAGCGTGGAAGTCTCCCGTGTCTGCCATGCGCTGTATTTGCCGTTCATAAGAACTACGTCCGCCGAGGGTGACAGGCAGGGGCAGCGGGGCAGGAACAAGACCCGCATATTGGCACGCCATGAAAAGGATCGCGAATTCTGGGCTGGTCATCGCGCAAATACCAATGCGCGCATCTTTTTCAGCAAAGAGGACAAGCCGCTTGGCGGTCTCTATGGCGCGCTCGCGTAGTTCAGAGTAAGGCATCCTCGTAACAAGGTCGCCTTTAGCCGAAAAATAGTTGAATCCCGTATCACACGTAGCCGCATAGTCGAGACCAGCCGTCAACGTATCG
This sequence comes from Alphaproteobacteria bacterium, assembly GCA_051252005.1. Taxonomy (GTDB): domain Bacteria; phylum Pseudomonadota; class Alphaproteobacteria; order Caulobacterales; family Maricaulaceae; genus JACOMS01. The sequence goes on from JBPOEZ010000001.1 coordinate 294,730, forward strand.
AAATTGCTCAAATTCAACTTCCGCTGCGGGGACGTTGGTGTTGGCTTGTTCGTCATAATTCCGCCTTGTGTGAACGTCTTTCTGCGCCCGATACAAAAAAAGCCTTATTGGAGATTTATAAGCCTTTGTAAAGGTTAGGATATCATGAGGGGAATTTTCAAAACATCACGAGTGAATACAGTATGTAACATTTTCATGACATATCGTGATGTGGCAAACTTATTCTTTGAACGTAAAGCCGCTCTTTTCAGCCTGTGCCCGCACGGCGGTAACGACGACTTCGTCTAATGTATTGGTCTTAGCCATGGCAGCTTTTTCTTTGGCGACAAAGGCTTTTTGTTTGTCTTGCAGCGCATTGATTTTAGCCGATATTGCTTCGCGGTCAGCTTTTTTGCCTTGAATGTAGGCGGTTTTTTCCTCTGCGCTCATGCCCTTCATTGCGTCGGGTAAGGCCTCATCTTTGAGGCTCATAACCTCTGCTTCGTCGGCTTCAAACGCGTCGACAATATCCCAGCTTTCATTTTTGTATTGGGCGGAAGCTTTTGATTTCGCACGAGAAATTGAACTTCTCATGCTCATGCCTGCGGCGTTGCTATCCTGTACAGCTTGGCGTTCTTTATTCTGGCGTCCAAGCGCGCCGTAGCCAATATAGGTGTCGTTCATTTTCTTGTTGAGGGCGATAATGTCTGCGTCATAAGGTGAAGCGATATAGACGCTTTCTTCGTCCTGATTAATGGTCATATAGACGCCGCCGCCGCAATCGGCTCCGGCTTTCCATTTTGTATCAATACCGGTTTTTTCGTCTCCGCAATGGATCGTGTCAATTATGACGCCTTTGCTTTGCGCGCGGGCGCAAGCGGATTGATATGTCACGGGGCCTTGGGTGAAAGGTTCGTTTCCTGCGATAATTACGAGTTTCATATCCTCGGAACTTTCGCTCCATTCAAGCTCGTCAAGGGCCGTTGTAATCACTTGCCCCGCATATTCTTGCCCGCCCTGTGTGGTCAGTGCGAAGAGCTTTTCTGAGACATCGTCTAAATCTGTGGTCAGGGAGACAACTTGGCGAATATAGCCTTTGGCCACGGAAATGCCGGAATTGCCATATTCGTACAGGGCGAGCTCGATTTGAGGTGTCTCGCCGCCTTTTTCGCCTTCGGCCAGTTCATTGACAAGCATCCAAAGCTGCGATTTCGTCTGATCAATAAGCCCGTCCATAGAGCTTGATGTATCAAGTAGCAGCGCGACTTGAATTTTAAGAGGCGCTTCTGTCATAGCGGTGATTTCAGGCGGAGATACTTTGTCTAGCCCAGAGTCTTGAGCCGAGGCCGCGAAAGGCGCGGCGCTGCAAAGGACAAGTGTGGCCGCAGATAAGAGAAGAGATGAGGGTTTCATAAAAGACTCGCGCGGTGGTTACAGAATAGCCCTAACGGGCCTTACCTGACGATTGGGTGACAAATGTGTTAACAATAAGACAGGATGTGTAATTGGGCGGGGGGTGAACACACCCTGTCATCCCAGATTTAATCTGGGATCTCGCCGTTATAGATTGCGGGACGTGCCTTGTGAGGCCCCGGATTGAATCAGGGGTGACAGAATACAGCTATCTGTTTTGGCTTAAAGCACCCGACCCGCAACCGTGTCTAGTTTCGCCAGTAGCGCCTTATCGCGCGCTTCCGGCGCGGTAATAATGGCGACATCTAGGTTGGTTTCTATGCCGAGAGGCGAAGGCGTGCGGTCTTGCGCGGCGATAGTTACGATGAGTTTGCGGACCGTATCGCGGGCAATGTCTGCGTTTTTCATCAACACCGCAATGACGGAGGCCACATCGACGCTGCCGTGGGTTTCGTGCCAGCAATCAAAATCTGTGACCATAGCCACCGTCGCGTAGGGCATTTCGGCTTCGCGGGCGAGCTTGGCTTCGGGCATATTGGTCATGCCGATCACGTCGCAGCCCCACGAGCGGTACATGAGCGATTCTGCGCGGGTGGAGAATTGCGGGCCTTCCATCGCAAGGTATGTCCCGCCCAAATGCACGGTTGCGCCCGCCGATTTCGCCGCGTCTCCGGCCAGCATAGACAGCCGCGCGCAGATCGGGTCCGCCATCGACACATGGGCGACACAGCCTTTGCCAAAGAATGATTTTTCGCGCTTAAATGTGCGGTCAATGAATTGATCGACCATCACGAAATGACCGGGCGCGTAGGCTTCTTTCAGTGACCCGACGGCGGAAATAGACAGAATATCCGTACAGCCCGCGCGCTTCATGGCGTCAATATTGGCGCGGTAATTGACGTCGCTCGGGGAGAGCGCATGGCCGCGTCCGTGGCGCGGGAGAAAGCGTAATTTCACGCCGTTCATTTCGGCAAACAAAATGGCGTCCGAGGGCTTACCCCACGGCGTGTCGATCTCGATCCACTGCCGGTTTTCAAGCCCGTCTATGTCGTAAAGGCCAGAGCCGCCGATTATGCCTAATGTCCATTCGCTCATGGTCTACTCCGTTATTGGAAAGCTGGATTGTAAATATTCGCCGCGCACCATGCGGCTATAGAATATATCGCGCGGAGCCGTGTCATGAGAGAGGTAGTGTTTCAGCACTTCGAGCATCATATCTGTCGCGCGGTGGGTTTTAAGGTCTTCGATTTGGTCAAAGGTGAACCAGTCTACGTTAAGAAGCTCGATACTGTCAGACGGCGTCGCCATCATATCTTCGGAAACTTTCTTGATGAAGAACCATGTATCAAAGCGTTTGTGGCGGTGGGGCGGCGTGATTGCGCGGCCAAAAACTTCGACGCCTGAGAGGTCCGGCAGAAGCCCTTTGTCGATGAAGGCCTGCCATGACGGGTCTTTGGGGTTCTTCGCGGTGGTCTCGGCCTTGCCGAGCATCAAGCCTGTTTCTTCGTATGTCTCGCGCAAGGTCGCGAGCGCCACGGCGCGCGCTTTTCGCGGAGAATAAACGGATTCGAGGATGGTTTCCGTGCGCGGGGAGAGATAGCCCGCGTAAGGCGCATAACTATCACTTCTGTCCACGCGCCCGCCGGGGAAAACAAAGACGGATGGCATGAAATCATGACGGCTCGCACGCTGCCCCATTAAAATTCGCGGATTGTCTTTGGAGCCTGTATAGAGAACAATCGTCGAGGCGACACGCGGTTTTGCCGCGCGGGACAGCTCTGCGCGTTGCGCCTTTTCCTTGTCGTTCATGACGATTTTGGGCTGCTGCTTGAGGATGTTTCTCATCGTGGTCTACCGTCGCCTTCCGCGCGCCTTTTGTCCTCTATGGCCCTTGCGGGGGTTGTTTTTCGGGGGCTTGCCGGGTTCTGGCTTGGTCAACATTTCGAAAATCATCCCGCCTGTGACGGGGGTGCATTCCGTCAGGCGAACGATGACTTTGCGCCCAAAGCGGTAAGTGCCGCCCGTATCCACATTGGTTAGTGATTTCCGTTTTTCGTCAAACATGAAATAGGAATCGCCAAGGGTTCTCGCGGGAATAAAGCCGTCTGCGCCTGTTTCGTCGAGCGTGATGAAAAGCCCCGCTTTGGCAGAGCCGGTAATGCGCGCGCCAAACTCTGCGCCGACGCGTTTCTCAAGATATTGCGCCACATAGCGGTCTTTGGCGTCGCGCTCGGCGGCCATCGCGCGGCGTTCTGTGTCTGAAATATGCTCGCCAGTTTCTTTGAGGCGGGATTGCTCGCGCTCCGTAGTCCCGTCTAGGCCGAGCTTAAATGTGCGGATCAAGGCGCGGTGCACGACAAGGTCAGCATAACGACGAATTGGCGACGTAAAGTGCGCGTAGTGCGTCAGGTTAAGACCGAAATGGCCTTTGGCTTCTGTGCCGTAATAGGCTTGGCTCTGCGAGCGCAGTACCGCCATGCCGACAGTCTCGGTCAGGTCTTTTTCAGCAGCGCGTGCTAGCAGCTTATTAAAGCGCATGGTGCTGGCCCGTTCGCCGAGCGCCCATTTGAGGCCAACAGCAGGCAGGAAGTCCGACAGGCCTTGCAGGCGTTCTCTTTGCGGTGGCTCGTGAACGCGCACGAGTGTTGTTACACCTTTTTGGCCGAGCGCTTCCGCCGCCGCGACATTGGCCTGTATCATGCACTCTTCGACAAGTTTGTGCGCGTCATAGCGGTCACGAATTGTAATCTCCGTAACGTGGCCTGTTTCGTTCACATGCACGCGGCGTTCCGGCAGTTCGATGCCAAGCGGCGAGCGGTCGTTACGGGCTCTGCGCAGGGCTTCGTAAGCTTTGAAAATATCGGCTAGGATGTCTTTGACAGGCTCTGCCGCTTCGCCCGGTTTGCCGTCAAAGGCTTCTTGGGCTTGGGCGTATGTCAACCGCGCGTGAGAACGCATGAGGCCGCGTTTAAATTCGTGGTCGACCTTGTGGCCATCTTTTCCGAACCGCATTTTCACGGCCATACAGGCGCGGTCTTCATTGGGGCGCAGGGAACAAAGATCAGCGGATAATTCATGCGGAAGCATCGGCTCGACGCGGTCAGGGAGATAGACAGAGTTACTGCGCTCTCGCGCGGCTTTATCCAGCTTGCTATCGGGCGATACAAACGCCGAAACATCGGCAATCGCCACCCAGACAATCCAGCCGCCTTTGTTCTTTGGGTCATCATCCGGCTTTGCGAAAATCGCATCATCAAAATCTTTGGCATCCACAGGGTCAATGGTCAGCAGCGGTAGATCTCGTAAATCTTCGCGGTATTTGGACAGCTTCGGCAATTTGAGATTTCGAGCTTCGTTAAGGACGCCGTCGTCAAAGCCAACAGGAATGCCGTGCTGCTCTAGGGAAATAAGCGTGAAGGCTTTCGGGTCATTGGCGGAGCCGACGACTTTCACAATCTCTACATTACGCTCATATTTCCCGCGCTTACCAGAGGAGCGGTATTGGACGAGCGTATTGTTTTCGACGCCGTCAGGGACTTTGAGCGGACGGGATTCGTCGCGGACTTTTTTGTCTACGGCGCGGACCTTCCAGCCTCGCCCGTCTTGATAGAGGACGCCTAAATGTTTGGTCGGCCCGCGGCCAAGCTTTTTCATCACGAGCGCCGTATGGCCTTCGCCTGATTTCTTGATCCGGCACAGCGCGCGGTCATTAATGCCGAGCGCGGCGGAGGCCGAGCGCTTGTCCTTCTTAGGGGCAGGTGCCTCGCGGACTATAATATGCGGCGGCTCGCCGTCGCCTTTCCATTTGTCTGGCACGGCAACCAAATCGCCCTGATCATCGATCTCGCGAATGCGTAGCACCATAACATCGGGAAGCTCACCAGCCTCGCGGTACGTCTTGCGCTGTGAATAAATAAGCGTTCCGCTCTCCACTAAGAGGCGCAAGGCCTGCCGCAGCTCGCGCCGGTCATCGCCTTTAATACCAAGCTCGCGCGCAATGTCACGGCGGGTAAGTTTGTCAGGCCGCGCGCGCACAGCCGAGAGAATTTGTTCGTTAAGATTTGTCATAGAGCCGCTGTAGCGGCGGGAGGGGAAGGCGGCAAGCGGAAAGGGTAGTCGGAGGGCGGGATGCAGACGTCAGTAGGAGTAGATAGTTTTGCTGATTTCAAACTTTAAGCTAGCCCGCCTTGAAAGCCTTCTGTTTCGACACTTGAAGGTAGTGCTATACGAACGGGTTTCCCGCACCCCCATTTTTGACATCGCAAACGATCTTCAAATTCATCCAAGTAGAGCTGACGCATCAATCTGCTTTTTTGCCACTCAGACACTTCCTCGTAACGAAAGAAGCCGCAGGTCTTGCACTCGACTTCAATTCGCACATCCGAATTAAGATCACTCATCTGCAAGTGAGCTTTCCAAGAACGGCTCATATTGCGTCTTCTCGGCGAGGTATGCGGGTGAAGGCAATCTTCGTCCCAAGGTGACTACCATACTTTAAATCCCAAGGCCCAATTGATACAGCCGTCTTACCGTAGCGCCAGTTAAGGTGATCTATGCCCTTACTTATCGCCTCCCACTTAGTGTTTTGGCCTATATGAAATAGATCGTGTTGCCGGTCGACTGATTGCACGAGCCCGCCAAACCAAATCCCAACACGTACAATACGATGAGAGCGGTCTATGTGCCCCTTAGTTTCTCGCCAAAGCTTATCTAAGGCCTGTATGGCAGAGTAGTCGTCGCTAGCATGATGCATTTTAACTTTACCTGACCATGATCGATTATCCTTATAACCAACGCGGTAACCTGCCCAAAGATGCAGGTCCCCAGGATAATATCCATCACGGCGCATGCGTCGTGCCGCTTTGACCAGTAAAATGCGAGAACAATAATATGCGTCTCTGATCGTACGCATTTCAGGAGGCAGGACGCGCCCGTGACCATACATGCCGCGTTTTGAAGGTTGTGCTTTAACGGCATAACCGTGGAGCGCATACCAAAGTCGCTCCCCAGTCACATTGCCCCATAGGTGCCTCATCTGCTTTGGCTGCGTTGCCATAAGAGCCGCCATGTCTTGAATGCCTGCCTCCCAGAGCCGCATCTGCATGCGCCCGCCTATTCCAGGTATGTCATCAAAGGATAATGCGGCCAACCTATCGCGATTTGATGATGGGTGCCAAACGGTATGACCGTCGGGCTTGTCCATCTTGCAGGCAATCTTTGCAAGATGCCTATTCGCAGCATAACCAATAGAGCAGCTAATATACTCTCCGACATTTTTCCGTATGGAATCCTTAATTCGCACTGTTAGGCTGTAAGGGTCTGCAATGTCATTACGGTCTAGCTCGCATGTTAACTCATCAATACTTTTGGCGACATCAATGGGAATAATAGACTCAATCGCAGCGGCTAATGCATTGTGTGCACGGCGATAATAGTCAGGTTTTTGAGTTACAAGTATGAGTTCCGGACAAACTTTCATTGCATCCGCGACAGGCATGATGTTTTTAACCCCTCGGGCTTTGGCTTCCTTTGAGCAGGCAATGACAATCGTGTAGTCGGTTCCTTTGAACGGGGTGACGCCTATGGGTTTGCCACGTAGAGAGGGCTGTATCTGCTGTTCTACACTTGCAAAGAAGCCATCGAAGTCGAGATAAAGCCATTCTATGGTTTCGGGTTTACGCACTGTTTTTAAATCCTGAGTAGGGGTGCGCAAATAAGAACGTAGCAAGAACATTCTGTCAATTAGGAATTATTTCACAATGGCGCTAAGGTGTGGATAACATCGTGTAGTGTGGGTGACTTTTGCCAAAAGTGTATGCTTGGCGAGTTAGCTGCGAGGCGTACCTGATGACAGTGACGTACGTAAATCTTACTGAGTCCATTTGCGCCGATAAGGTCAAACATATGCAGGCGCTTGTCACTGACGGACTCGAGAGCGTCCTCACAAAAAAGTACGCCCGTGGATATGTTAACAGAAGCGCGCAAACTGGCTGCCCGAATCCTATAAACATTACCGTTTCATGGACGTAACATTACGGAAGCCTCACCGGATGGTTACAAAGTGTTCGTTATCTTTTTTGTAATTGGCGATGCGGCGCGGCTGGGCCTAACGGGGCTCTCAGGCGCAAGTTTGAATTTTAATTCATACCCCTTCGAACGGCTTGCGCCTCAAAAAATTTGACATAATCCCTATCACAAAGACAGATATAATGACCTCTTCTAAAATTTCGCCAGTATCTTTAATGACGCCTCGCAAAGCGTCGTCCTCCAAATTATCCGTACGGTCCAGTTTCTCGCTGATGATTGTTGCAACCCTCGCTCTGTCGGCCTGCGCGACGAAACCTGAGCGCAGAGGGCCGCCGTCTGGCGAGCGTGGCGCGGGACACCATGCTAAGTCTTCTGGTACGTTCCTTTTACCTGTTGCGGCGTTGTTCATCGACATGGACACGGACGGCGATAGGGCGACAACGCGCGCCGAAATGGAGCAAGGCATACAGACCGAATGGGCAAAATTTGACAGAAGCCCTAGCGCCGTAAATTTCACCCCTTGGATCATAAAGACATTCGGGTCTCCGAATGCGACGCCAAATCTCATGAGTTTCGACCATGATTTTAACGGCGTGGTTTCAAAAGATGAGTTTTCGGATCGCATTCACAGAGAGTTCCGCACCCTCGATAAAAACGGTGATGGACGAGTCGAGCGTTCAGAGATGTTGGTAGCCTTTGCCGCGCCGCAGGGTGAACGCTCTCGGCAAGGGGGGGATTCGGGTCGTTCTAAGCGCGGGCAAGGCGGCGGACGTCCGCCAAAATAAAGGGCGGCTCTACAGTCCAAAATATTCATTGGTTTATTGCGGGCTATCTTTCTATCATTGCGAAAACCGAGTCACACTTATGCGTCAGCCATTCTTTCAATCATCACTGCTTTGCTTGAGCTTTTTGCTTTTAGGATGTTCTGGCGCGTCGTCGTCAAACGCGCAGAACAAAGCGCCGAATAACGCCGCTAGCGAAGCCCCCGCGAACATAGAGGCCAGTGCCGCTGGCCTTTTCGACCCTACGGCCATTTTTGGCACGCCAGAAATTGTGGATTGCACGTTATCAGGCGGCGCGAAAACGGAGTGTCTTTCTATTACCCTAAGCGCTGCGCCAACGTCTTTTGCTATTGGGCCGTGGTGTCCGCGCCATATTGACGACGGGCCAGATGTGTCCGGTATTTGGCTCAATGACGGCCGTGTCTATGACGCGGATGGCGCGTTCATCCAAAACCTACCTGCGTTTTACGGTGATGACGCTTGGAAGCTCTTTGACCCGAAAACAGGTAAGATTAACGTCACTGACAGCAAAACATCTTGCGCGGCTGCTGCCCGCCCTGACGTTGCGCCCGAATATCAAAACCATTGCGTTGAGTGCCAAGTGTCTTACTTGGAAGAAGGCCTGACGCAAACATATGTGATTCCGCTAAACCCCATTGCGGCTGAAAATGTCGCGCCCCGCATTGATCACGCCGGTGTTGGTATCGCGTTTAGCGGCGTGCGCCTCGACGCGCCCGCGCCTCTTGACGCCATACTCAGCGCGCATACGCTCGCGGCATTCGATGATTGCGGCGGTCATGTTAACCTGCATGTGGGCTACCATATTCACGCGGTGACGGGCTGCTTGTCTGAAACCTCCGTGCAAAAGGATCATGCGGCGAAAATTGGGCTCGCTATGGACGGTTACGCCATCCATACTCGGGTAAATCCTGACGGGGCTGAGCCAGAAAACCTTGATGCTTGCCGAGGTCACGAGACAGCAGGACTTGGCTATCACTACCACGCCAATGCCCCCGGCGAGAATGCTATCCTGACATGCCATACGGGGCAGACGGGCTGCGCGCTCGAATCGCCGGACCAAACATGCGACGCTAGTGCGCAGCAAGGGCGGCGTCCCCCTCCGGGCGGAAGACCTCCAGAAGGCAGACCTCCAGAAAACAGGCCGCCGCGTCCCGAGCAATAGAGCTAAGGGCCGTCTAAGCATCTTGTTGTTTTAAGTGAGTTAGGTCGCCTTTTAAGACCGTAGCGGCAATTATTGCGGCAGACACTAAAAGTACGGCATTGATAATCCACGCCATGCTGTCGGAGTTCGGCCCGCTAGTAAGCCCGTGTACTATAACAAGGAGTATCAGGCTCGCGGCGGTTAATCCGCGCATGAACTTGGCGCCCTTAATTGGCGTTGATGTTAGAAATGCCGGCAAGAATGAGAATGCTGTAACGCCGAGCCAAATAGGGATGGCTGGAAATGATGGCATGACAAGATAGGCAATGCCGATCAGTGCGTAGCTTAGGGGCTGACCCCAGACGCAGGCTATCCAGGCTCTATGCCACCCTTTAACAGGCTTTCCTTTGGCCTCGCGTCGTGCGACCCATATGGTTACACCACTGGCGGTGATAAATGTTAGCGAGAGTCCTAAAAGGACATAGGCTATTTTAAGAAAATTGGCGACCCAACCGGAGCCAAACCAGCCAAAGTGCAAGGGCCCTAAAGCGCCGATAATTTGCGATCCGAGGGGGCCGTCAGAAAACCCTCGGCTCCCCAATAATTCACCGTCTGCAGAAAATGTATAGCGGTCTGTGACTGTCAGGTCCTTTGGTTTGTCTAAGTCGATTTGAATATATTGGCCGAGAGTTCCTGGTCGTCTAAGCCCAAGACGCGCTACAGAATTTCCAGGATATTCAGCCAGCAAGGTTGTCACTACAGGTAGGACATCAGGATAGGGAGATAGGGTTTCATTCGCGGGCGGCGTCGGGGCCGAAACAACGCCTCTGGCCTCGTCCATGTCGCCGTCAAAGGCTGCGTAAGCCAATATGCCCAAAATCATGATGGAAAGGCCAAGAATGGCCCCGGTTAATGAGACGATGATGTGGAAGGGAAGTCCCCAGACGCTGAGGCGGTTATGGAGGTCCGCTTCCTCAAGACGTTTTGAGCCGCCCCGCCGGAACCGGAAGGCATCTCTGAAAATTCTAGGATGGGATAGTACACCCGACCAAATAGATGAGAGCAAAGAAATCCCTATAAGGCCGACAATGAACAGACCCAGAGTTTGCGGCAAATGTAGGTATAAGTGCAAATGCGTTAGAAAATCCTCAGGCCCATGTCGGCGCTTATTGATAAGATTGCCTTGGTTGTCTGCGCTCCATATTTCTTCCTGCCCCGTCTCGAAATCTGCCATACGAACGATCAGGTTCGGTGAGCCATCTGAGGGGGTGGTCACAACCACATAATCATTGATGCCATTTTCTTGCGCGCGCTCTGCGCCGTTTGTGAGGGCGGATACAATCACTTCGGCAGATACAGTGTGCATGACAGGCGCTTGCGGATTTTCCCATCGCCCGATCTCGTGGGCGAGGACTAAGATTGTTCCTGATAAACAAATAATGTAAATGAGCGCGGCAAAGACAAGCCCTAGCGCAGAATGACCTGCGAGCATAGCTGCAACAAAACGGGGGGGCACTTTTGGCCATATTGATTGACTCATGGACAGACCTCAGAGTAAAAATGCAATAGGGTAAGACGCAGCGCAAACGGAAAGTAGGACGGCAAGGGCTCTTAGGATTTTGTCATCTGATAGTGTCCATGCCATACCAGCACCCCAAATTAATGGCACCATTAAACCGCCTACCGCGACAGCATTTACGGGTGTCATGGGAAGTTTTGTGGAGAGGGCTGTTCCGACACCGAAGGCGGCAGCGCCGGAGACTGGTCCCGCGAGTAAGACGCGAATGAGACCGCGCCACCACACTTTTTTACGTGTCGCGGGATCAATAACAGCCTCTCGAACGCGCGGTGCTTTTTTCTGCCTGACCTCCATGTTGGCAAGGACAAAGACCAAAGCCGTGACGCAAATTATGACTGAGCCGACAGGGACGCCTATTTCGCCGCCCAAAGCCTTAGCAAACAAAAACAAAGACAGCGCCAGAAGTGCCCATCCGGCGAGGATCGCGTAAGGGCGCAGGCGTCCTGCGTTAACCCATGCAAACTTTAGCGCGGCAATGCCTCCGAGGGAGGCGCCTAAGCCTGTTAATGCTGTCATCATTGGCAGACCTAAAACAGATCTGCGTCAAAGCGAATGCCGAATACTTGCGGATCGCCAATACGCGCTGTTCCAGGAGCGACTTCTTGATTCAAGAAGGTGTAATACTCTTCGTTCAGCAGGTTTCTTGCATAGACAGATACACGATACTTATCAGAGAGATTATAGCCAAAGCGCGCATTGACTAAAGTTGTCGCTTTGAGTTTGTCTACTTCGGCGTTCTCTTTATCTGAAAAGGCACTGGAGCGGTGATTGATATCAACCCCGTAAAAAATGCCTGACTCATGCTGTTTATCGAAGCCAGCATTTAGGCTGAACTTTGGAGCGTACGGAAAAGCGTTTCCGGCGAGGTTGACTTCGCCTGCTGCGGAAAATGATACAGGGAAATCTCTAAACTCAGTATGAACATATCCGAGTGACCCGTATAGCTCCAAACTTTCATCGATGTCGTAGCTAACGTCTGCTTCAAATCCGTATAATTCTGATTTGCCCGCATTGACCGTTTTCGTGAAGTTAGTAATCTGAGCCGAAATTGGAACAGGGACTTGTTGATCCGTCCAGTCCGAGTAAAATAGATTAGTGTTCAACCGAAGTGCGCCGCCCATAAACTCTGAACGGGTAGAGACTTCGTAGTTCCATATATATTCAGGATCATATTCCGTGATACTCCCATCTACTACTGAGGCTTCCGAGCCCCCTGCGCGGTAGCCTTTTTGTGCGACGAAGGCGATATTTGTTGTTTCGTCTGCGGCCCACTTCAAACCAATCTTTGGTAGAAAGGCTTCAAATTTTGCATCGGTTAAATTAGACTCTTGTCCTTCAAAGGCCCTCAGGAATTCAAACCCCGGCGGGATTGCTGTGATGATTGTGGTGTCTGTAATGACTTTTATATCGCTTTCTTCTATATCGTAACGCGCACCGACTAACAGGCCTAAACGATCAGAAAGTGCGTATTCACCGTCGAAGAACAGAGCGAAGTTTTCGGCTTGTCCTCCAGTGTTGGATTTCTGCGAGACAAGAATACTTGCTGGAATAGCAGCATTGATAATGGACGCGGGAACGACCAAATCGTCAAAAAATTCGCGTTCTGTATCAACGTAGTAGAGCCCTGCTGCGCCTTTGAGTTTATCGCCATTATATTTCAGACGAACCTCCTGAGACAGAGCTGTGTCGTCTCCAATACGGTCCAAAATGGCGACGGGCGCTGTTGTGACATCAAAGTCTTCTAACCGTACGTAGTCTGTAGTTTGGAAGCTTGTTATTGATTGGAGAGACCAGTTCTCTGCGAAGTCCCAGTTGGCGTTTACAGACTGCAAAAACGTATCTGTGCCTTCTTTGCCTGGGGTGTCATAGGCCACGTTGTTCGTGAAACCGTTCGTAGGATCGATGGCGTCTTCTCCGGCGTTATTTTCTGCGTAAGTTGTTGTCGATACAATACGGACGTCAGGAGTGGGTTCAAAGAGGAGCTTCCCGCGTAAATTTAATAGCTTCGTGGCGTCAGCCGGCGCATCCAAAAATGTGTTGGTGATAAAGCCGTCGCTTTCGCGGTAATCACCGGATAAACGAAATGCAAGTTTGTCGTCTATGAGTGCTGTTCCGCCTGCTGCAGAAATTTGATAGGTGCCTTGCTCTGCGATCTCGGCTCTGACTTTAAGGTCAGGCTCGTAGGTAGGCTCTTGCGTTTTAATGTAAATGGCACCGGCTAAGGCATTTCTGCCAAAGTTGGTCGATTGAGGGCCACGATAGACTTCAACTTGCTCTACATCCCATGCCCCTGTTGGACCAAAGAATGTCGTTTGATTGCCTAGCGGAGCATCGTCGACATATACTGTAATCGTATTCCCTGTACCGCCGCCGCCTACGCCGCGTTGGTCGACGCCTCTAATCGCAAACCCTTGTTCGCCAAGGGCTGCGTTTACATTGGGAATGCGTTCTATAATGTCATAAAGATCGGAAATGGGTTCTCTAGCAATCTCTTCGGCTGTCACGACGCCGACACTTGCTGTTACATCCATGGCTGATTGCTCAAATTTGGTTCCGTAAACGATTACCGTATCTTCGTTCGCAGTCTGTGCGTAACCGATTTGTATCGTTCCGGCTTCGGCTAGTAAAAACATAGCTCCGCCCATCATCAAACTTTTCTTTAGTCTCACATGTCTCTCCCTTGAAACGGTAGCGATTTTGTTATTGAGAGTTATTCTCAAAAATATTTATGTTGCGAGTACTGCATGTGAGAACGACTCGCAAGAGAGAACTTGGGAGATATTTCGACTATTGTGAAAAAGTTTGGATTTTGCCCTTTGCTCAAGGGGAGGCTTGTTAGCCACTCAGTGCATTAGAAAGTCTAAATGCTGCAATTATCGATTAGCCTTACGCCTTTACAGTGCGCCGCGATGAGTAGTCTTGCGGGGCTGGTGGTCTGTCCGGATTTGAAGACTTTAAGCGTTACGGCATCGGCGGCGCTGACGTAATCGACGCTGTCGAAGCCCGCTTCAAGTAAAGCGTTTCGGGCTTGCTCCGTGGCGATGGTGACGTCGTGGCCCATGTGTAGGTTTTTCGCGCATTGGTGCATGATCACGTTGAGCTGACGCGCTATAGCGAGCCCGTCTTCACCGAAATAACGGTTGCGCGAGGACAGGGCTAGGCCCGCGTCGTCGCGGGCAATGGGCGCGCCGATGATTTCTATGGGCATATCAAGATCACGTACCATTTGCCTAATGGTGGCGAGCTGCTGATAATCCTTTTCGCCAAACACGGCAAAGTCGGGCGCAACACGGTTGAGAAGTTTGGTGACGACAAGGGCTACGCCTTCGAAAAAGGTCGGACGGTGATTGGTTTCAAGGCCGTCGCCAACGCCGCTAACTTTGATTTTTGTCGCATGGTTTTTCCCGTACATGCTATGCGGATCGGGCATATAAATTAGATCACATCCTGCGGACGCAAGCTTGGCAATATCGGCCTCTTCGTCGCGGGGGTAGCTTTCGAAATCCTCGCCTGGCGCAAACTGTGTGGGATTAACATAGATGCTGGCGACGGTTTTACGTGCATGCATGCTGGCAAGTCTTACGAGGGTCAAATGCCCGTCATGGAGCGCGCCCATAGTGGGCACAAAAGCAATGGATTGGCCGAGGCCGCGCCATTCCCAAATTTGTCCGCGTAGCTCGCGCTCGGTACGGATGATAATCGGTGTTTTTGTCATGGGAGCTTAATAGGCCGATCAGCCGCCGGGCGCAATAACAAGGCAGCCGCTGGGGAGGTTGCCGAGGGCATGGCAAGCGGCTTGGGCTTGGGTCGCCGTTAGGGCGGTGAATCTCGCGCGGTAAACCTCGGTGTTACCGCGTCTGAACGGCAAAATTCTGGCGGCATCAAGTGTCAAGCCGTGTGTGTTCAGGCTTGAAAGCATTCCGAGCTGCTCTTGCGCCGCGCGGTTGGATCCAAATGCGCCGACCTGAATGCTCCACTGCGTGTCATAGCCTGCGCGGGCCAGTCTTATATTGGCGTCGCCGCCGCGCTGGATTGTCACCATGCCGTGGTCTTGGCCGCGTAGCCTTACGATTTGCGGGACAGAGGCGTTGATGATTTGCGCGGGCTTAGGTTCGGGGGCTTTGGCGATGGTGATCGGCGCGCGGGTCGGTGCAGGGCTAGTGGCTATGACTTTAAAACTGCGTTCAATGAGGTCGCGCATATGCTGGTCACGGGACTTTCCGCTCGCGCCGCCAAGGACAACAGCGATAATGCGGCGGCCGTCTCGTTCTGCGGAAATGATGAGGTTATATCCAGAAGCGCTGGTGAAGCCTGTTTTGAAGCCGTCAACGCCTTGGCTTGAGCGAAGGAGGGTGTTGGTGTTCTTGCGAGTACGCCCTTTCCATGTGAAATTTTTCTGTCCGAAATAGTGATAATATCGGCGGTGGTTTGTGAGCAAGGCGGAAGCGAGCTTGGCCATATCGCGCGCTGTCGTGGTTTGCTCTGGATCGGGCAGGCCGTGCGGCGTCATAAAGGTTGTGTTCTGCATGTTCAATTCGCGCGCCTTGGCCGTCATGAGGGCGGCGAACGCGGTATCGGATCCGGCGATGCGCTCGGCGAGGACGACCGCGGCGTCATTGGCGCTGCGGACGGTAAGCGCTTGAATAGCGTCGTCCACGGTAATTTTTTGTCCCGTTTTAAGGCCTAAGCCATATGGCGGTGTTGACGCGGCATGACGCGAAACGGTCATGGGTTCATTGATTTTGAGCGTGCCAGCGTTGAGCGCGTCAAACGTCAAATAGAGCGTCATGACTTTGGTGAGAGACGCAGGATAGCGCGCGCCGTCAACTTGGCGGGCATGGATAATCTCGTGCGTGTCAGCGTCGACAACGATAGAGGCGTAACGCTTCACCTGCGCAGCGTGAGCGGCGCTGCCAAAGGCAAGCCAGCACATGGATATGAGCAGCAGAAAGCGCATGATTGTTTGGGCCGGCCTCGTGATGATTCTTACCCGAAGGTTAACGGAAACGCGGTTACTTAAAGGTTAATTTTCGAGACTATGTGCAGTAGCGGGTTTAGCGCGGCGTGTTAGCTGGCTTTGGACATTCGGCGGCTAATAATAGCATTTTGGATAGCTGTTATTTGTGCGAATAATTGTTCTTTTGTGTGGGGGCAGGGCAAGCGGCTAACATTGTTTGGCATGTTGACTTTGGATAAGGTTTGCTCTCCGCGTTCATCAACGAGTGCTATGATGGGGGCTTGCAAAAAGGCAGGGTTTTTTGCGGCCATATCGATAAAGGCGAGGGACTTTTTCGTCACGCCGCGGGTGTCGAGCACCATTGCCGGCAGGCTTTGATTTTCTTTGATGATCGTATTTAAATGCTCAATCAAAGCGACTGAGAATGGGATAAACGTTACGTTGAATTCGGAATCCTCTAACAGGTCGGTTTGATCGCCGCGCGGTTGGTCGTTCTGGCCAATGAATAGCACCTCTTGCGCCGCCGAGAGCTTTGATCTCGATGGGAGCGGTATTCGCGGCTTTACGTTTTTATCCCCGGCGAGGTATTCGCCGCTTTCGGGGCCTTGAATGGATATGAGAGGGAGCTCTACCCAAAAGGTAGAGCCTTTGCCGAAGGTTGAAAGCACCCCGATTTTTCCTTGCATCATTTCTACGAAACGCTGCGTGATGGCGAGACCTAAGCCTGTACCGCCAAAATTACGCGTGATCGTGCCGTCTGCCTGGGTGAAGCTTTCGAAAATTGCGTTGAGGTTTTCAGGTTTTATGCCAATGCCTGTGTCGGTCACTTCAATACGAATATTGTTTTTTCGGCCAGGCAGAACGTTAATTGAAATAGAGCCCTGTTCGGTAAACTTTATTGCGTTGCCGACGAGGTTCAATAGTATTTGGCGTACGCGGCCATCATCTCCGAGAACCCAGGGGCTCAAGGAATCTGAGTAATGGGTGATAAGCCGTATGTTTCGGTCCTTAACTTCCGGAGAGAGAAGAAGCTCGATATCAGAAAGGATATCACGTAGGTTAAACCGAGTGGAGGTGAGGGTCATTTTCCCGGCCTCAATTTTGGAGAAGTCCAGAATGTCATTGATGACCGTTAGTAGGGCATTGCCGGATTTCTTAATCGCAGAGACAAAACGGCGCTGATCTTCATCCAAATTTGTATGACTTAAAACATCCGATAGGCCTAAGACACCGTTCATTGGGGTTCTGATTTCATGGCTCATATTGGCTAGAAACTGTGATTTACTTTCCAGCGCGTTTTGAGAGTTTTTAGCGAAAACGCGCATCGTGTAATCATAGGATGTGAAGGTCATAACAAGTATGTAAAATGCCACGCCGTAGGCAATGAAGGCATCAGCGAGCGGGTTCAAATACGAACCTATATCGGGCAGCGACAGGACATCAAAATGATTGGCCATCGCCATAGCGGCTGTAATAGCTAAGTGTACAAGTACGAGTAAAAAGCCTTTTACGCCGCCCACTACGCTGTAGAATAAGACGATAGGGATGACTATGACAGGCAGGGCTGGAGAATTTGGAATCCCGCCTGTGAAGGCTATGGAAGATAAAACGGCTACACAAACCATACTTAAAAACAAAGCACAGGCGAGACGAAATTTCCCTGTAAGTGTTAACTTTCGAAGCCCCCACAGAGAAAACCACATCATTGTAAGCGGAAACCCGAATATGAGCTTAACAGACGTGTTCATAACGAGGTCGCCTGAGATAAGGAAAACCAATAAAAGCAGGATGACGAGGACTTGTATGGAATGCGAGACGAGATGAAGGTTTCTCGCGCGGAAGTGCAAGTCATGGTCATGACCATATAATTGCTTAAGAGCCATTAGCTCTAAAGCGATGCGCTGCTTGTATTTTTCGAGCGTTGGAAACACACATTGACCTTTGTTAAGTCCCAAGCCTACCATGTGAGTCTTAAGGTCATTTTAAAATGATTGTGTTTATTCGCGGCCGGTTGAAGACCTTGTTATGGTTTGGTCTGTAGTGCGGTGTCCATAGGATTAATGGAGGTTTTGTGCGCCAAATATCGTTTAGAAACGCTGTAGTGTTTTGCGTAGTGGCTGGATTATCCGCGTGTAGCGCCTCTGTGGATAAAAACGTCTCACAGGTAGCGGATCAAGCCTGTGATGTTAGTTTCGTTCTTCTTGGAACTGGTCAAGATGCAGGCGTCCCCCAGATCGGAAACCCTCAAGATCCCGCTTGGCGTGACCCGCAAAAGCGCTTGCTCGCGACGTCTGCTGCTATCATCGACCAGAGATCAGGCCAGCGCTACTTATTTGAAGCCACACCGGACATAAGGGAACAAATTCAAGCTTTGGACGAGCTGTTGCCCGACGGAGAAAATGCAAGCGATAGTCCGTTAGGCTTATCAGGCGTGTTTATAACCCACGCTCATATTGGGCATTATGCGGGTCTTATGTTTGCAGGGCGAGAGTCGGCCGGAACTCAAAACCTTCCCGTTTACGCCATGCCGCGTATGACGGAATTTTTGGCGTCTAACGGCCCTTGGTCGCAGCTTGTGACGCTAGGCAATATTTCGCTTATGCCCCTCGAAGAGCGCGTGTCCGTCAAAGTGGCGGCGGATATTGGCGTCCGGCCTTACACTGTGCCGCACAGAGACGAATATTCAGAAACGGTGGGGTTTGTTATCTCTGGCCCCGCAAAGTCTGTTTTGTTTCTGCCTGATATTGACGATTGGGGAACATGGGAGCGAGAGCACGGTGTGCGCATCGACGATATGATCAAAGCGGTGGACTGGGCGTTTGTCGATGCGACCTTTTATGATGATTATGAGCTTCCGGGGCGGGATATGTCCGCGATTCCGCATCCGCGCGTGTCAAAATCCATGGACCGTTTTGACAGTTTGCTAGAAACTGACCGCGCCAAAGTTCGTTTCATTCACATCAATCATACGAATCCCGTTAGATTTGACAGCTCCTCGCAAAGTAAAATTATGACCGAGAGAGGCTACAAAACCGCCAAGCGCGGGCAAAGCTACTGTTTGTCCGGTGAATAAGCCCTGAAAAAAGCATTCCTCCCCTTTTCATGGGCAGATCTAGCCCCTACCTTAGGGCGATGATTGACTACCAAAATATAGAAATGGCTGGCCCGAACGGGCCTGGCAAGAACACACCTGGCGGTGATGAAGGCGAAGAGCGCGGCGTTGCGATTAAGTCGCGGCCCAAGACCAAGAAGCCCTCTATGTACCGCGTGCTTTTGATGAATGACGACTATACGCCCATGGAGTTTGTTGTCTCTGTGCTGATGGGCGTCTTTCAGAAAAGCGGCGAAGAGGCCACGCGGATTATGCTGGATGTTCACCAATCGGGCGTCGGGACTTGCGGCGTTTACACGTTTGAAATCGCCGAAACCAAAGTTGGGCAAGTGATGGACGCAGCCAAACGCAACCAACACCCGCTCCAGTGTACACTCGAAAAAGAGTAGTCCGCTTGAAAAATTTTAGAAAGTCCCCAACTATGGCTTTCGAAAGGAAATACTAGATTATGGCTTCATTTTCCCCTGTACTCGAAGATACCATCCATCGCGCGCTGACATATGCCAGTGACCGCAAACATGAGCTTGCTACGCTAGAGCATCTTTTACTCTCATTGCTTGATGACAAGGACGCGAACGCGGTCATCAAAGCTTGCGACGTTGATGTGGAAACACTTCGAACTGACATTACCCAATATCTTGATGATGATCTTGAAAGTTTGATCGTCGAAGAATTCGAAGAAAGCCGCCCAACGGCAGGCTTCCACCGCGTGATACAGCGCGCGGTCATTCATGTGCAATCCTCTGGCCGCGAAGAAGTAACAGGCGCGAATGCTTTGGTTGCGCTTTTTGCTGAGCGCGAGTCGCACGCCGTGTACTTCTTGCAAGAACGCGACATGACTCGCTACGACGCCGTCAATTATATCTCCCACGGTATTGCTAAGAACGGCGAGAACATGGTGTCTCGCCCGATTAAAGGCGCGGACGACGAAGCGCTTGGCGAAGATGCGAAGCAGCCCGATCCGCTTGAAAGCTACACCGTCAATTTGAACCAAAAAGCGCGCGAAGGCGATATTGATCCGCTGATTGGCCGCGACGAAGAGGTCGAGCGCTGTATCATGGTGCTCTCGCGCCGCCGCAAAAATAACCCACTTCTTGTGGGCGATCCAGGCGTGGGTAAAACCGCCATTGCCGAAGGTATTGCCCGCCGCATAGTCAACGAAGACGTGCCGGAAGTATTGGCTGATGCCACTATATTCTCGCTCGATATGGGCGCGCTTCTTGCTGGAACACGCTACCGTGGTGATTTCGAGGAGCGGCTAAAGTCCGTGATGAACCAGCTTCAGGAAACCCCTGGCGCGATACTTTTCATTGACGAAATTCATACTATCATCGGCGCGGGTGCGACGTCCGGCGGCGCGATGGATGCGTCCAACCTTTTGAAGCCTGCTCTGCAAAGCGGCAAGCTTCGCTGCATGGGCTCGACGACCTATAAGGAGTACCGTCAGCATTTTGAGAAAGACCGCGCTTTGTCTCGCCGCTTCCTTAAAATCGATGTGCCTGAGCCGACCGCCGAAGATGCTGTGAAAATCCTCATGGGCCTTAAAACCTATTTTGAAGAGTTCCACAAAATTGAATATACGGACGAAGCCATTGAAGGCGCCGTGACACTCGCGGTGCGCCATATTACGGACCGTAAGCTGCCTGACAAGGCGATCGATGTGATCGACGAAGCGGGCGCACGTCAACGGCTTTTGCCCGAGAAAGAGCGCAAAAAAACCATCACGATCAAAGAGATCGAGAATGTGATTTCTAAAATTGCGCGCATACCGCCAAAGAGCATTTCCCGCGATGATGAGAAAGCGCTTAAGAGCCTTGCTATGGATCTTAAACGCATGGTGTTTGGCCAAGACGACGCGATTGAACAGGTCGCGGCGGCCGTCAAATTGTCCCGCGCAGGATTACGCGAGCCTAATAAGCCTATTGGGTCTTACCTCTTTGCCGGGCCAACAGGCGTGGGTAAAACCGAAGTCGCGAAACAGCTTGCGATGACGCAGGGGCTTGAGCTTCTACGGTTTGATATGTCTGAATATATGGAACGCCACACGGTGTCTCGCCTGATTGGCGCGCCTCCCGGCTATGTCGGATATGATCAGGGCGGATTGCTCACCGATCAGGTCAACCAGAACCCGCATTGCGTGCTCCTCCTTGACGAGATCGAAAAAGCGCACCCAGATATTTATAATATCCTGCTCCAGATCATGGATAATGGCACGCTCACCGATACGAATGGCCGGACGATTGATTTCCGTAATGTGATTGTCATTATGACGACTAATGCGGGCGCAGCAGACGCGCAGAAATCCGAAATCGGCTTTGGCCGCGGCCTGAAAACCGACGAAGCGGAAGAGGCGATTAAACGCCGATTCTCTCCGGAATTCAGAAACCGCCTCGACGCCGTTGTTCACTTCGCGCCGCTTGGCACGGACGTGATTTCCCGCGTGGTTGATAAGTTCATCATTCAGCTCGAAGCGCAGCTTTCCGAACGTAAGATCATGTTCGAATTGTCCAAAACGGCGAACACATGGCTTGCGAAAAAAGGCTACGATAAACGCTACGGCGCGCGTCCGCTGTCCCGCACCATACAGGAATATATCAAGAAGCCTTTGGCCGATGAAATCCTGTTCGGGAAGCTGAAAAAAGGCGGCCTTGTGAAAGTTGGTTACAGCAAAAAAGAGGATGGCCTAACCTTCAAAATCCTCAAGCCAGAACAGCTAAAGATCGAAGGCCGCAAAGGCGGCAAAGGCCTCCCCGCGCCAAAACCGACTGAGGATGCTTAGAGGCTAAACCTTAGTTTGCTAAACTAGATTGACCCTCTCCCTTCGCGGGGGAGGGTTTTTTTATGGCAATCTAGAAGCCTGTGATTCACCACGTGGTTGTTTTTAATTTAATCCCTGTAACTTATTAATCCTCATCTACCATTTTTAAAAACAGAGTAAAAATAGTGGCTTATAAGAAATAAAAGGAATATAATCCTCTCTCGGTGAGGTTGGGCTATAAATGCTCATCGTCGTTAATGCGTCTGCGGTTTGTGCTTCGGCCCGAACTGCCGCTTCACCTTTGAGATTTATATGAAAATGCCTTTCTCGGCCTTGCTGTCAAAAGCCAGCGGCCCGCCTCCTGATGCTGATCAAAAATCAGCCCCAAATTCATCTACGCCCTTAGTCGCGTTGCAGCTCTCCAGCGGGGCGTCGTGGAGCCCGCGCAATTATGCAGGGCTGTCTCGCGAGGCCTATCAGCGCAACCCTATTGCCTATCGCTGCGTGCGTCTTGTCGGCGAAGCGGCGGCGTCCGTTAGGCTCTGCGCGCGCAGAGGAGACAGTTGCTTGCCAGATGATCCGGCGGGCTCGCTCCTCTCTCGCGGCATGTCCGGACAAACCGCCGCTGATGTTATGGAGAGCTTTTATGGCTACCTGCAAGTAAGCGGGAACGCCTATCTTGAAGCGGCTATGATTGGCGGCGCGCCTAGCGCGCTCTACGCGCTGCGGCCTGACCGCATTAGCGTGCAGACAAACCGCGAAGGCTGGCCTTGCGCGTATAGTTATGAGGCCAATGGGCGGCGCAAAAGCTTTGCCTGTGATCCGGCTTCCGGCCGTTCTGCGCTGTTCCATATGCGCCTGTTTGATCCGCTCAGCGATACGCAGGGGTTCTCCCCTTTGGAGGCTGCCGCGCAGGCCGTGGACATTCACAATGAGGGCGGGCGCTGGACGAAGGCGCTGCTCGATAATTCTGCGCGGCCAAGCGGAGCGCTGATTTACAAGGCCGGAGAAAGCGGGCAATATATGTGCGGCGATCAATTTGACCGTATTAAGGCCGAGCTTGAAGGCGCCTATTCCGGCGCGCGCCATGCGGGGCGGCCTATGGTGCTAGAGGGCGGTTTGGATTGGAAGTCTATGAGCCTATCGCCCGCCGATATGGATTTTCTTGAGGCTCGCCGCGAAGCCGCGCGAGAGATTGCTTTGGCGCTTGGCGTTCCGCCTATGCTGCTAGGCATTCCGGGGGATAATACTTACGCCAATTACAAAGAGGCGAACCTCGCCTTTTGGCGGCAAACCATCATTCCGCTTGTGACGAAAACCGCGCGCGGCATGGAAAGCTGGCTTCGGCCTTGGCTCGGCGATGACCTCTCTATTCACGCAGATTTCGACGCTGTCTCGGCGCTTTCCGAGGAGCGCCGGATGCTGTGGGAGCGCCTGTCCGCGGCGACGTTTCTCAGCGACGCGGAACGGCGCGATCTTGCCGGATTAGAGCCGCTATCATGAGCGCAAAGCCAAACTTTGACCGCACCATTACCATAAGCCTGATCATTACGATCCTGATCCAGACAGCAGGCGCGCTTTTATGGGCAGGAGCCGCCGAAGCGCGGATTGTTATGCTCGAAGAAAAAATGCGCCAAGGCCGGTTGGTGGCTGAGCGATTGGCGCGGCTAGAAGAACGGGCGGCTATTGCCCAAGGCTCGCTCGAGCGGATCGAGAAGCGTTTGGACGAGAAACGGTAATAAAAAAAGTCATCCCGCGCTTGACGCGGGACCTTGCAGTCATTGGGCGCGCAACTCGCGAAGTCCCGCATCTACGCTGCTGCTTCGTGCGGGGTGACGGCCTTTTAAACATTGGAAACCCCCTATGAAACACTCCCACACCCCTGCGGCTCTTCGGGTCGGCGGTTATGCTAGCTTGTTTGGACAGCGCGATATGTCAGGCGATATTGTCAGGCGCGGCGCATTTGCGGCGAGCCTTTTGGCGCAATCCTCTCGGCGGCTTCCTATGCTCCTCGGGCATGACACGAAAAAACCCGTTGGCGTCTGGGACCGCGTATTTGAAGACCGCTTAGGCCTCTATGTTGAGGGGCGAATATTCTCTGGAACAAAGCGCGCAGATCACGGGCTCAAACTCGTCATGGAAGAGGCTGTTTCTGGTCTGTCCATTGGCTACCGCGCGGTGCGTCATGAGCGGCTTTCCGCTGGGCGTACCTTAATCGAAATTGATCTTTTTGAAATATCACTTGTCGCGTTTCCCATGCTTCGGGACGCGCGCATCACCCACATTGAAACACACCTAAATGGAGACTCGCATGAGTAAAACCCTATCGACTAAAATGGCTCATAAATCAGCACACCAAGACTTCGCAGCTACGTTTGCGGCGTTTAAAGACGCCAATGATGAACGCCTCGCACAGATTGAAGCCACACACAGCGCGGACGGTCTGACAACGGATAAAGTCGACCGCATCAACGCCGCGCTAGACGCACAGCAAAAAAGCATTGAACGTCTTAGCCTCACCATGAGCCAACCCGCGCTTGGCGGCGGCGCGCGTCAGTCTGAGGCCAAATCAGCCTGGAGCGATTATATCCGCACTGGCGATGGCGGCGCTCTTAAGGCGCTTGAAGGGAAATCTTTATCGGCCTCTGTCGACGCGGAAGGCGGCTATGTCGTCCCGTCCGAGACAGAAAGCACGATTGACCGAGCGCTCGCGCAGGTCTCACCGCTTCGCTCTATTGCGACGGTTCGCCAAGTTAGCGCGGGTACGTTTAAAAAGCCTATCTCTGCGGGCGGCGCGGCGTCAGGCTGGGCCGGAGATAAAACGGCGCGTCCCGAAACCACAGCTCCGCAGCTTGAGCTTCTCGAATTTCCCGTGGGCGAGCTCTACGCCATGCCCGCCGCGACGCAGACATTGCTTGATGACGGCGTAGCGGATGTGGATGCGTGGCTCGCCGATGAGGTGAGGGACGTGTTCGCCGCGCAAGAAACTAGCGCCTTTGTTAACGGCGACGGAGTGAACAAGCCGTACGGACTACTGTCCAATACGGTGCAAGCCGAGAGCGTCCACACATGGGGTAATCTGGGTTATGTTGCTACGGGAACGGACGGCGATTTCGATGCTACGGCGCCGATTGATGCGCTTTTGGAGCTTATCTACGCGCCCAAACCGCGCTTTCGTCCCGGCGCGAGCTTCATGATGAACCGCCGCACGGTGGGCCAAATCCGTAAGTTTAAAGACGCAGACGGGAATTACATTTGGCAACCTTCAGTCAGCGCAGGTCAGCCGTCTAGTTTGCTCGGCTATCCTTTGACGGAAGTCGAAGACATGCCGGATGTGGACTCCGGCAGCCTGTCCATTGCTTTCGGTGATTTCCGGCGCGGCTATATGATCGTTGACCGCCAAGGCGTGCGGGTTCTTCGCGATCCATATTCTGCAAAGCCCTATGTGCTGTTCTACACGACGAAACGTGTTGGCGGCGGGGTGCAGGATTTCAATGCGATGAAGCTGTTGAAGTTCGGGGTGTCTTAAGAGCGCTTTCGCGCAGTCACCCCCACCGACTCCCGCGTTTTGCAAACGCTCCAGCCACCTCCCCCTCGAGGGGGAGGGATTGGAACGGTTTCTCAACAAACACCTAACTAATTCTTCCCTCTTGAGGGGGAAGTGGGTTCGCGTCAGGGAAGTCGATGGGGGTGACGCCCAAAGCAAGCAACTCTTTCAATCTATCCCACCCACCTTCAAGGCCGTCTCGAGCGGCCTTTTTTTATGGAGCTTATTATGCCGATCAAAGACCTTACGCCGCCGAGCGCGGAACCGATCAATCTCGACTATGCCAAGATTTTTCTGCGCGTGGATACTGCGAGCGAAGATGCGTTGATCACGGATTTAATTGTGTCGGCGCGTATGCGGGTGGAGCAGATGATCCAGGCCAGCCTGATCACACGAAGGCATGTCTATACGACGGATAAGCTTTCCGATGCGGGGTTTTATATTAATCACGGGCCTGTCAAGGCGGTGCACGAAGTTCGGGCGGTAAATAAGGAGGGCGAAGAGACCATCCTTGCGCCTACGGACTACCGCGTTGATCTTCGCTCCGTTCCGGCCCGGATTTGCCTCGTCTCGCCGCGCCGTTTCTGTGACTACGGGGCGCAGAGCGTAGAGGCCGAGCTTGATGCAGGCTACGGAGCTGCCGCGTCTGATGTGCCTATGCCGCTCCGGCAGGCGGTCATGCTGCTCCTCGCGCAAAGCTATGAGCACCGCGACAAAGATAGTTATCCGCCCGTGCCGATGATGGTCGATGCGCTGTTGATGCCCTACAGGATCCTTAAGCTATGATCGGCGATCTACGCACCCGCGTGGGTGTCTACCGCGCTCTTGAATCGCCGGACGATATGGGCGGCTTTCTCACCACTTGGCCGTTTTATAAGGCGGTATGGGCCAGCGTGAAATTACTCGCCCCGCGCCAAGCTTTTGACAATGGCCGCGCCGAAATCACGGCCCATTACCGCGTTATTATTCGTTTCCAAGACGGCTTCCCCGAAAGGGCGCGCCTGATCTGGGGCGAGCGAAAATTACGCGTCGTGGCTGCGTCCGATCCGGACGGACGGCGCGAACGCCTTCACCTTATTTGCGAAGAGGAAATCCAATGAGCGATCCTATTAAAGCGGCGACCACTGCCAAAGCCGTACATAACCGCCTGTCTACGGATATCGGTGTGCAGAACCTGCTCGGTCATCCGCCTCGGCTTTATGATATGGCTCCGGAAGATCCTGAGTTTCCTTATCTGACTTACGGCGACTTACGCTGCGAAGAGGCGGGCGGGGACGGGGTTAAGCGCTCGGTTCAAAAGACCAGTCTTCATGTTTGGTCGCGTTATGCGGGGCGAACCGAGGTCTTGGATATTCTCGCGCAAATCTCCGCCGCGTTTGAAGCCGCGCCTTTAACGCTGGAAGGCGGAGAGACGGCGCGCTGCGTCGTGCCTTATTTGGACGTTCTTCGCGCCGCAGATGGCCGAACCCTTCACGGGGTTTTGCGCCTGAATATCTACACATGCAGCCTTGAAGATGCGGCATGAGCGCGGGCCGTGATATGCAGGTCAAAATCAAAAATGATCTGGGCGCTTTCGCGTTGTTTGCCGGGCTACAAACGAAAAACCTGCACTTTCAGGCCCGCCTTGTTGAGGCCACGCACCTTGAAAGCGAAAACCAATGGCGGGAGCTTTTGCCCGGCGCAGGGGTTAAATCCGCTGACATTACGGGCGCAGGCCTGTTTGTGAATAGTGAGTCTGCGGCGCTCGCGCGGTCGATATTCTTTGAGCAATCCTTGCGGAATTATCAATTTATTCTGCCAGAGTTTGGCACGATTGAAGGCGCGTTCCTGATTTCGCAGCTCGCCTACAAAGGCCTCTACCAAGGCGAAGCGTCCTATGAGTTGACACTGCTTTCAGCCGGCGCGCCGACCTTCACCTCCATCATTTAGAGATATTTATGACAGATTTCCACGATACGGTTTTCCCGTTACCGCTGGCCTTTGGCGCGCGGGGCGGGCCTAGCCGAAAAACAGATATTGTAGCTCTGGCGAGCGGCGGCGAGTACCGCAATAGCCCGCATGCTTTGTCGAGCCGTACTTATGATGCTGGCGCAGGGCTAAAAAGCTTAGCCGATATTCAAACCTTGATGGCCTTTTTTGAGGCGCGCGGCGGAGCGCTACATGGCTTCCGTCTCCGCGATCCGATGGATCACCGTTCGGGGCTCGCGGCCAGCATTGTTAGTGCGTCCGATCAACAGATCGGCATTGGCGACGGCGAGCAAACGGTCTTCCAGCTCATCAAAACCTATGCTGATAGCGCGGGGTCTTATGTTCGCCCCATCACGAAACCTGTTGCGGGGACAGTTCTGATCGCGGTGAACGGCGTGAGCGTTACGGCTGTAGTCGATGCGCTCACCGGAGCGGTGACATTTGACGCACCGCCAATTAACGGCGCGGTTATCAGCGCAGGTTTCCAATTCGATGTCCCTGTTCGCTTTACTACGGATCACCTTGAAATCAGCTTAGAGAATTTCGGGGCGGGCAAGACCGCGCAGATACCCCTCATCGAGGTTCAAGATTATGCGTGACGTACCGCAGGGGCTGAGCACATGCGAGACGCTGTGTCATGTTTGGGTGGTCACACTTATTGATGAGAGCCAAATCGGGATGAGTGACCATGACCGCCCGTTTGAGTTTTTGGGGGTAAGCTGTCATCCGGGCTCAGGTTTTAGCGCGCAGGCGCTATCGGCCAGTTCGGGGCTAAGCGCGGATGACGGCAGCATAGCGGGGATTTTAACGACAGAGGCTTTAACGGCGGAGGGTCTGCGCGAAGGCCGCCTCGACGGAGCCCGCATTGACCATTACCGCGTGAACTGGAAAGCGCCCGAAGACTATGTGCACATGGCGACAGGTCTTATCGGAGGGGTTCGGCAAAAGGGCGAGACATTTGAGGCCGAATGGCGCGGAGAGGCCAGCCTTTTAGAGCGCTCCGCAGGGCGCGTATTTAGCCGCGTTTGTGATGCAGGTTTTGGCGATACTCGGTGCGGCGTAAATGCAGACAACTTTCCAAGCGGCACGGTTTGCCCTCGGACATTTGCCGCGTGCAGAGATCAATTCTCTAATACGGTCAATTATCGCGGCTTCCCTTATTTGCTCGGTGATGACGCATTGGTGGCCGCGCCGCAAGAGGGAGAGCCGCGCGATGGCGGCTCTCGGTTCTCATGAAAGCGGAGCACACTCGGGCGCAAATATTGAAACAGGCTAGGTCATGGATCGGCACGCCCTACCGCCACCAAGCGAGTGTAAAAGGCGCGGGGTGCGATTGTCTTGGGTTGGTGCGCGGCGTTTGGCGAGAGGTCTACGGAGCGGAGCCAATGTCCGTGCCGCCTTACACGCCGAACTGGGCTGAAGAACGAGGCGAAGAAACGCTACTGAATGCGGCGCGGACATGTTTGATCCCGATTGAGAATAGCTTCGCCCAAACCGGCGATGTGGCTTTGTTTCGCATGAGCCCCAAAGCGCCGTGCAAACATATCGCCATTTTCTCTGGCCCGACGGCCATCATCCACGCCTATTGGGGCCGTTCGGTTATTGAGAGCCACATGGTGGCGTATTGGGCGCGGCGATGGGCGTATAGTTTCCGGCTTCCGGATATTGGCCACCCCTAAATAATTTGTAGGAATTCACTATGTCCACATTAATTCTCACCACTGCCCGCGCGGCGGGGCAGACCTTGATTGCGACCGGTAAACGCTATGCAAAGTCTTATGTTAAACGCCGCATTCGGACTGCGTTTGATGACCGCGTTTACGAAGGGCCGCAGCTCGAAAACTTCCATGTTTTAGGCTCGCAAGACGGCGCGCCTATGGCGCGGCTTTATGGCCGCGCGAGGCTTGCGGGACAAGTGATTTGGGCTTCGCGCCTTAAGGAGCACGTCACCAAAGAACGCGTAGGCGGCAAAGGCGGGCCAAGCCGAAAAACCTATAGCTACACGATCAGTTTTGCAGTTGGGCTGTGCGAGGGCGAGATTTTGGGTGTGGATAGGCTTTGGGTCAACGGCGCGCCGCTTGCCGCTGCGGGGCTTAATTTTCGCGTCTATAAAGGTACTGAAGACCAACTCTCTGATCCTATCATCAGCGCTATTGAAGGCGCGAGCGCTCCAGCCTTTCGCGGCACGGCCTATATGGTGTTTGAAGATTTCCCCCTCGATGAATACGGCGCGCGCCTGCCGCAAATCAACGCCGAAATCATCAGGGTGCCGCCTAGCGTGCAGCAAGAACCGCGCCTCGAAGATCACATCACGGGAGTGAACCTTTTGCCCTCATCCGGCGAGTATGCTTACGCGACGGATATCATCGAAGACGTTAGCGGCAAAGCCTATCCCGTCAATATGAACTCTCTCGGCGGGCAGGCCGATATTGAACAGGCGCTTGATCAACTGGAAACGCAGCTTCCGCAGTGCCAAAATATTTCGCTGATTATAAGTTGGTTCGGGACGGATTTGCGGATGGGAGAGTGCGAAATTACGCCGGGAGTTGAGGCGCGTGACCGAATTGTGCCTGATGTGCCGTGGCAGGTTTGCGGGCAAACGCGAGAAACGGCGTACCTTGTCAGCCAAGACGAAAATGGCCGCCCGAATTACGGCGGTACCCCGTCGGACGCGTCTATCGTGCAAGCGATTAGGTCTTTCAAAACGCGCGGATTTAAGGTCACGATTTATCCTTTTATTTTAATGGATGTGCCGACGGGAAACGGATTGCCTGACCCTTACGGCGCGGCAGAGCAAGCGGCGTTCCCGTGGCGCGGAAGGATCATAAGTCCCTCGGATATGAGCGCGGGCGCAAGCATTGATGTGGATGGCTTTTTTGGGGCGTGCTCGCCGTCTGACTTCGAAACGTCTGGCGGCGTGGTGACATATAGCGGGCCAAGTGAGTTTTCCTTTCGGCGGTTTATTTTGCACAACGCCAAGCTTGCCGCGCTTGCGGGCGGAGTGGAGCGTTTTGTGATCGGGTCGGAAATGCGCGGGCTGACAACTACGCGCGCGGCGGCGGGTGTCTATCCGGCCGTGGATAAACTCAAAGCTCTGGCGGCAGATGTGAGAACGGTTTTGGGCTCGCAAACGGGCCTGACCTACGCGGCGGATTGGTCGGAATATTTCGGGCATCACGCGGGCGGGGATGTCGATTTTCACCTCGACTCACTTTGGAGCGATCCTAATATTGATGCTGTCGGAATTGACGCCTATTTCCCATTGTCTGATTGGCGAGACGGCGTGCATTTGGATGAAAGCTTCGGCGACAGCCTTTATGATCTTGATTATCTCAAAGCCAATATGGAAGGCGGGGAGGGCTATGATTGGTATTACGCCTCGCCCGCAGACAGAGACGCACAAACCCGCACGCCGATTGCGGACGGCGGAGCCGGAAAACCTTGGGTGTTCCGCTACAAAGATATTCGAAACTGGTGGGGCAATCCTCACTATAACCGCGCGGGCGGAACCGAAGACGCCTTGCCAACATCATGGATGCCTGAGTCCAAACCGATATGGTTTACGGAAATCGGATGTCCCGCCATCGATAAAGGCTCTAACCAACCCAACGTATTCGTAGACCCGAAAAGCAGCGAAAGCGCCGCGCCTTATTATTCTTCTGGCACGCGTGACGACCTCATTCAGCGCCGCTATATCGAAGCCTTTCTGTCCTATTGGCAGGACAAGAATACGGTGTCGTCTGTTTACTCCGGCGCGATGGTCGACCTGGACGCGGCCTATATTTGGTGCTGGGACGCGCGGCCTTTTCCTGACTTTCCGGCACGCAAAGATGTGTGGTCGGACGGAAATAATTGGCTAGTTGGGCATTGGTTGTCGGGACGAACGGGGCTTGTGCCGCTTCGAGATGTTGTGCGTGATCTGGCTCTGCAAAGCGGATTGACGGACGTTGATGTTTCGCGCGTGCACGGCATGGTGGACGGCTATGTGGCCGGAAAGCCCATGTCCGTATCGGCGGCGCTTGAACCGCTTTTGGGCCTATACGGTGTCAATATGGCCGAAACCGCGTCCGGTATTGTGTTCATGTCCGAAGGAACCGAACGCCGCGCGGCGCTCACACTCTCCGATATTGTCGGCGGCTCCCCGGCATGGGGCGAATTGACACTAAGCGATGCGAGCGCGCGGCCCCGCGATGTTCGGCTGCATTATGTTGACCGCGCGCGTGATTATCAGGTCGGTATGTGTAGTGCGCGCGGCGATGATCATGAAAGCGTGCATGTGGTTGACCTAGCTGTGCCGCTGGTTATGGGCGAAGGGCAAGCCAAGCGCCTTGCTGAAGCGCTCCTGACGAAAGCCCGAACGCAGCAGTCTGTTCTGGATTTTCGTCTCTCTTATGCGCGCATGGATATTGAAGTGGGCGACGTATTGCAGCTTCCGAGTTATGCAGGGGATTGGCGGGTGGAGGCTATGGACGGCATCGAGACGCCGCGTGTTTTGGCGCAGCAGGTTAGTTCGGAGTTCTTTGCGTCTTTGTCCGGCTTTACGCCCAGCGCGGCCCCGTCCGTGCCGTGGGTTTCCGCGCCCGTTCTAACGGTTTTGGATATAGCCGATGTGCATGGGAACGGCGAAAGGCGCGGCGGCTGGGTCGGCGCGGCGGCTGAGCCGTTTAATCCTATCACCGTTTCTGGGCCGGACGGTGAGGCCGTGTTGACCGCTCCCGCGATTGTCGGTGCGCTAACCACAGTCCTTCCGCGCGGGCCTATCGGGCGGTGGGATTATGGCTCGGTCTGCGAGACCGAGATACGAGGCGCGGATCTATCGGCGGTAGACGATTTAGCGCTTTTAGCGGGCGAGAACCGCTTTGCCGTTGAAACAGAGACGGGATGGGAAATCTTGCAAGCCGCGCAGATTGAACTGATCGGAGAGAACACATACCGCTTATCAAAGATGCTGCGCGGCCTCGCCGGAACGGAGGTTGATATGATGGATGCCGTGCCGAGCGGCGCGCGCATTGCCTATCTCGATCAAGGCTTTGTTGATCTCCCGATCTCCAATGACCACCTCGGCGAGGACATTGTCATAACGGCAGAAGCTGGAGGACGGGACAGCGCTCCGGCGGCGATGGTTTACGCGGCACGGCACCTTCGCCCGCTCGCGCCTGTCCATGGCCGCGCCGAAATGAAAGACGGCGCGCTCCATGTATCATGGGCGCGCCGCACCCGCATAGGCGGTGACAACTGGGCCGGTCTTGATGTGCCGCTAGGTGAAGAGCGCGAATTTTACAGGGTCGAGGTTTTGAACGGAGAGGACATTCTGCTAACGATTGAAACGGCGGGTGAAAACTATGAGTTTTCTTCTGGAGAACTTTCAGACGTCGGAACATTTGACGGGCTCACTATACGGCAAGGCTCCATGAGCTTTGGCTTCGGGCCTTCTCTTACCTTAGCGCCATAAATCCGTATTGCATTTTGCCTACGCCCTTGTTACCCACTACATTCTTATTTCTGAATTCACCAGGATAGATCGGGCGCAAACGGGGTAGATCATGAAAAAGTTATTTTGCGGAATTTTTTCCGCTACGGCATTGTTATTGGCAGGGCTTTCTGCGCCGGCTTATGCTGGAGAGGCGCTTGTTGGCGTTTGGCAGCATGACGCGGAAATTTTAGGCCTTGGCGGTAAAAAGGGCAAAGAGACAAGCACGTCCGTATCGGCTGAATATCAATTTGATTCACCAAAGTGGCTTGCTTGGGCTTTGAAGCCGCAGCCTTATGTTGGCGGTACGGTCAACCTCAATGGGAATACGTCATTTGTCGGGGCTGGCCTGTCTTGGCGGCAGGGTTTTTCTGATCGTTTCTATGGACGTTACGCGCTAGGTATATCCGCTCATGACGGCACGCGTGAAGTGCCAAGCCCGAATAACGAGACGGACCCCGTTGTTATCGCGGATCTTGTGAACCGCAAGGCTACGGAAATCGAGTTTGGCAGTTCCGTTCTGTTTCGCAATAGCTTCGCAATCGGCTACCAAGTGAGCGACGATATCGGCGTTGAGTTGATCTGGGAACATCTGAGCCATGCGAAACTTTTTGACGACGTCAATGAAGGCATTGATAATCTCGGCGTACGGGCTTCAAAGCGCTTTTGATTAAGCGATTCCCCATTGCGAAATTCTCGACCTTTCCTAAATAGTAGGGAAAGGAGTACATAGTGGCGAAAGACCCGTATAAATTATTAGGTATTACCAAAGACGCGACCGAAGCCGAGGTTAAAAAGGCCTATCGCGCTTTGGCCAAAAAAATGCACCCTGATGCAAATCCGGGCGACGAGAAGGCGGCTGACCGTTTCAAAGAGATCACGGCGGCTTATACGCTTCTCACCGACAAAAATCTGCGTGCTCAATATGATGGCGGGCAGGTGGACGCCAATGGTCAACAGCAAAGCCAGTTTCGTGGCGGTAATCCTTTTGGTGGGGGCAACCCTTTTGGCGCTCAAAGCGGACATCCACAAGGCGGGTTTAGCGGCGGCGACGATATGGCTGACTTGTTCTCATCGCTCTTTGGGATGCAAATGGGGGCTGGCCCTGGCACGCGCAGACGTAGCCAAATGCAGCGGCCGCAAAAAGGCGCGGATGTTCGCTATAAGATGACGCTGAGTTTTGTTGACGCGCTAAAAGGCGGGACGAAACGTGTCTCAATGGCCAACGGTGAGTCGCTTAACGTAAAAATTCCAAAATCCACGGTAGACGGCGTGACCCTTCGGCTTCGCGGTAAAGGCCACGCAGGACTACACGGCGGCCCAGCGGGTGATGCCAAAGTTGAGATTTCAGTCAAACCCGATAAGAATTTCGCCTTAGAGGGGAAAAATATACGATTTTCTTTGCCAATTTCTGTTCAAGAGGCCGTTTTAGGGGCAAAAGTACGCGTTCCCATGCCAAGCGGGGCGCTATCTTTAAATATTCCTGCAGGAACAAATTCTGGCAAAACATTCCGTCTTAAGGGAAAAGGCTTGCCGGGCGGTGACCTTTTAGTCACGACACAGATCGTGTTGGATGATCCTAAGGACGAGACTTTAAAAATATGGGCCGAGGCGCAGGGCGTAAAAACCCCGAACGCGGCAAGAGACGTGTTAACGAAATCAGACTGAAAATGAACCCGATATTCAGATTCTATTCAGGGGCGAAAGGCTAAGAAAGCGGATATGATGTTAAAGATAAGACATATCGCTGTTATTTTGGCCGCTTCTGCTGCTTGCACCGTCCTTCCGAGCATGGCCGCTGCGCAGCATACGAGCGCTCATGGCACGTCTTTGTCCCGTTCCGTTTTTCAACAGCCTTGGTCTCAGCCGCAAAGCCGCACTCAGACGAACCCTCAAAGCCAGCGTTACGCACAGAACAAAATTTCCTATGCCCAAGCCAAAGCTATCGCTATGCGCCGCCATCCTGGGGCAAAATATGTTGGTATGCAGCTTAACGGCAATACTTATTCTGTTCGGTTGCAAACGTCGGGCGGGCGGGTGATTGATGTTTCTGTTGACGCGGTCACAGGTCGTGTCCGATAGTAACCGTACATAACGGCGAGATTCCCATGCGTATATTAGTAGTAGAAGATGATCCGGACCTGTCCCGGCAATTAGCCGAAGCTCTCAAAGATAGCGGTTATGCTGTGGATGTGGCGACCGACGGCGAAGAAGGCCATTTTCTCGGCGATACTGAGCCTTATGACGCGGTTGTGCTTGATCTCGGACTTCCCGTAATTGACGGCGTGAGCGTCTTGCAAAAATGGCGTGCAGATGGCCGAACTTTCCCCGTCATCATTCTCACGGCCCGAGATCAGTGGAGCGAAAAAGTCTCTGGTTTTGACGCTGGCGCAGATGATTATCTGACCAAGCCCTTTCATACAGAAGAGCTACTTGCCCGTCTTCGCGCGCTGGTTCGCCGCGCGGCGGGACATACAACGGATACCATCGAAATTGGCGGATTGATGGTTGATAACCGCGCCGCACGCGCTTTTGTTGACGGTATGCCGATCAAGCTAACCTCACATGAGTTTCGGCTATTATCCTATATCGCTATGCACCGCGGGCGCGTCATTTCACGAACCGAGCTTGTTGAGCATATATACGACCAAGACTTTGACCGCGACTCCAACACAATTGAAGTCTTTGTCGGGCGTCTGCGCCGCAAAATCGGGACTGACCGCATCGAAACCGTAAGAGGTTTAGGCTACCGCCTGACCGATCCTGCGGAAAAAGCTAAAAAGTAACTGTGGACGGCCGCCCGTCTTCCTTGTTTTCTAATTCTTCGCTTGTCCTGCGTCTCGTTCGCGGGGCGGCTTTATGGGTTTTGCCGATCCTCGTTTTTTCGGCCTTTGCGCTGACATGGTTCTATAGGGTATCGACCTACCGATTATTTGATGAACCGCTCACCAACACGATCACGGCGCTTGTCGCTTCGGTTAATATAAGCCCTGATAAAGTTCTCACGCTGGACGGAGAGCCGATCGATCCTCGTTATCAACAGGCCTTGTCTGGACAGTACTGGATGATTGCGACCCTCGGTGATGGCGGCGCTTTAATTCCTGTACGCGCTTCTCTCTCTTTGGCCTCCGAAACGCTCCTCCTGCCGAAAGCCGATATAGAGTTTATCCGCGAGAATCCCGGAGCGTTCGTACAGTCTGTCACGGACGGGCCGGATGGGAACGATCCATTACGGGCCGTGGTTCAATCTGTTTTGTTTGATAAAATGGGGGATGAGCCCTTGATTATGCTTGCTGCTGCCGATGTGCGCGTCGCGACTCGAGATGTTAGGCGCTTTGCAGCGCTCGCCATTGGCCTAATGGTGTTTATATCTCTGGGGCTATTAGTCGGACTTATGACGCAGGTGCGATTAGGGCTTAGGCCGCTTTTTGATCTTCGCGAAAAGGTGGCCGATGTCCGTGAAGGCCGCGCGACCCGCGTCGGCGGGGACTATCCGCGAGAAATTCAGCCGCTCGCGACAGAGCTTAACTCCCTGATTGATCACAATAAAAACGTTGTTGATCAGGCGAAAACTCATGTGAGTAATTTAGCGCACGGGCTTAAGACCCCGCTAGCGGTGCTTTTAAACGAAGCGGACGGATCAAAAACCGCCCTTGGGACTATTGTGACTCGTCAGGCAGAGAGCATGAAAAATCAAGTTGATCATCATTTGCAACGCGCCCGCGCCGCCACGCGAGGGCAGGCCATTGGCGTCACGGCGTCAGTGCCGGAAACACTTGAGCCACTCGCACGGACATTAGCAAAAATATATCGCAGTAAAGACATCGCGTTTGATATAGATGTTATGTCCAAGCTCTTGTTCCGCGGCGAGAAACGCGACCTTGAAGAAATGGCCGGAAACCTTTTGGATAATGCCTGCAAATGGACGAAATCCAGTGTCGGGGTCACCGCCGGGATATCTGCTGTCGATGATAGGATGCTCGAAATCTGCGTCACAGATGATGGCCCTGGGATGCCGCCTGAAAAATATACCGAAGCGCTCAAGCGCGGCATCCGCCTCGACGAAGCCACGCCCGGAACAGGTTTCGGCCTTGCCATCGTAGATGACCTCGCCAAAGCTTATAAGGGAAGCCTCACACTCGGAGAATCGAAAGCAGGCGGGCTAAGCGTGACGTTGCGATTGCCAAGAGGCCTGAAGGATTAAGCGATGACCAAGCAGCCCATACATCTTGAAACTCGCGAAGCAGAGGGCAAACGGCTTTACTCGCCGTCTGCGGGCCGTAATAGCGCGGATATTTCTGAGGTTTTGACGCAATATTTGCCGCGCGGCGCGAGAGTGCTTGAGATTGCCAGCGGAACTGGAGAGCATGCCGTTCATATGTGCGGCGCGCGCGATGATATTATTTGGCAGCCCTCAGACCCTGACGCGATTTCGCGCGCGAGCCAAGATGCATGGGCGAGCGAACGGCCCGGGCAAATGTTACCGTCGCTTTCGATTGATACTTCGGTCGATGGTTGGTGGGGTGATTTCACATCGACGCCGTTCGACGTGGTTTATTGCGCCAACATGATCCATATTGCACCTTGGGAGGCTGCGCTCGGACTTGCGAAAGCTATGCCGCATATCCTGAATGCAGGCGGGAAACTGGCGCTTTACGGCCCGTTTAAAGAGGGCGAGGACACAGCGCCTTCGAATCTGGAGTTTGACGAGAACCTAAAACGCCGCAATTCGGCGTGGGGCGTCCGCGATATGCAATCTGTTAAGCATATCTTTGCAGATGTCGGGTTTAATATGACGGCGCGGATCGTCATGCCAAAGGAAAACAGGATACTGGTTTTCTCAAAATAGCATTTCATGATCGATTTGGGCAGGACATGAGCATTTTGTCATGTTTTGGACATATTTAGGTTAGACGCGAGTCATCATTCTTGCGCACATCATGGAGAGAATTGTGTCAACGCAATCCACCCAAATTATTGCCCGTTTGAGTCGGGCCTTATTCCTGAGCGCTGCAAGCGTGGCTCTGCTCGGAATGCCTGCGGCTGCGCAGCTCTATCAGACCATTCCGGCTGTGCAAAAAACGCAACAAGCCAAACCCGGATCCATTGCAGATCTCGTCGAGCAAATCAGCCCAGCGGTTGTGAATATTAAAGTCACGACATCCACAGGCGAAGTCACGTCAGAAGGCCAAGGGTCGGGTTTCATCATTTCTCCGCAAGGCGAAGTCGTCACAAATTATCACGTGATTGAGGGCGGCGATACGATCACAGTCGTCTTTAACAATGACACAGCCTTTCCGGCTCAGATTATTGGTACGGACGAGGAAACTGACCTGGCATTGCTTAAAATCAGCAGCCCAAGCCCGTTCCCAAGCGTCAATTTTTACCAAGGCGCGCCTATTCGCATCGGCGACTGGGTGATCGCGATTGGTAACCCGTTCGGCATTGGTCAATCTACAAGCCTTGGTATTATTTCTGCCATTGGCCGCGACCGCGTCGAATCTGGTGCTTACGTTGATTACATCCAAACCGACGCCACGATTAACCGAGGTAACTCAGGTGGACCGCTTTTCAATCCTGTAGGGCAAGTTGTCGGCGTTAACTCCGCTATATTCTCGCCAACAGGCGCTAGTGTCGGTATTGCCTTTTCCATTCCTTATAACACAGTTCAAGAAGTCGTTGCGGCGCTTAGAACCGATGGCCGCGTCCGGCGCGGCTGGCTCGGCGCGGGACTTCGTACGGCTGAGCTTTCACGCGGAAATTCTGCAAGCCCGTTTAATTCGGGGGCGATCGTCAATAATATAGTTCCGGGCAGTCCAGCCCATAAACATGGTCTAATGGTTGACGATATTATCATGCGGGTGAACGGTACGGCTGTTGCCGATTCTGTAGAAGCCACGCGGCAAATCGGTAAATTCAAACCAGGCACGCAAGCCTCCATCGATTTCGAACGTGATGAGAAAATCATGACCGTAGCGATTGCGGTGGATGAACGTCCATCAAAAGAAGCGGTTGAACGCGCCATGACAGGCGGTTCTGTTGTCGCTCCGGCAGCGCCTGCGCCGCGCGGCACTACCGCTACGCCGCCTCGCAGCACTGCAGGCGATGGTCTTTCGCTGGTTGATCTCAGCGCCGAATTTAGACGCCGTATTGGTATGCGCGCGGATCAAAGCGGCATCTATGTGGAAAGCGTTGACGCGTCTAGTCACGCCGCTCGTAAGGGACTCGAAGCCAATATGGTATTGCTTGAAGCTGACGCGCAGCCGATCACAAGTGTGCGGGATTTCCGCAAGATGATCGACCTTGCGCGGCAAAGTAATGTCTCAGAAATACTGCTCTTGGTGAGGACCATCAATGGCAGTGAAAACTACGTCCCTCTACCTGTGTAGAGGACTCACTTAAAGGAGCGCATCATGCGTATTTTGGTTGTTGAAGATGATGAAATTGCTGCGGAATATGTCCGCAAAGGCCTAATGGAAGCAGGCCATGTTGTCGATTATGCAGCCGATGGAGATATGGGTCTAGAGATGGCGCGCGCAGCAGATTACGACGCGCTCGTTCTTGACCGTATGATGCCCAAAATGGATGGCCTCGAATTGCTGGCTAACCTACGCGAAGATGGCGATTCGACACCGGTTCTTATTCTCTCTGCCCTTGGCGAAGTTGATCACCGCGTGGAAGGTCTTCGGGCCGGCGGCGACGATTATCTCGCTAAGCCTTACGCTTTCTCAGAGCTTCTAGCGCGCGTGGAAGCCATTGGCCGCCGGAGCGACCCAACCGCCGCTGTAACAAAGCTTAAAGTCGGCGAACTGGAAATGGATCTCCTCGCTCGCACGGTAAAACGTGAGGGCCAAAATATCCTCTTGCAGCCCCGAGAGTTTCGTTTGCTCGAATGTTTGATGAGGAATGCCGGACGGGTTGTGACCCGCACGATGTTGCTTGAAAAAGTTTGGGACTACCACTTTGACCCCCAGACCAATGTGATTGATGTTCATATTTCGCGCCTTCGCGGTAAAATTGACAAGGACTTTGAAACGGCCTTGCTACATACCGTCCGCGGCGCCGGTTACCGCTTGCAGATTTAGCAGGCGGTACGTAGCGTATGGCTATGTTTTCCTCGCTTAACAAGCTCTATCGTAACACGCTTTTTCGGCTCAGCCTCTTAGGGGCTGTGCTGTTTATGGGCTCGATTCTCATTAGCCTCGGGTATGTGTATTTTGCCACTATTGAGACTGAACTTCGGCGCGTTGACCGCGCGCTTGAGTCCGAAGTCGAAGCGCTGCAAATCTTGTTCAATACAAGCGGCGCTGCCGCCGTAGACCGCGAAGTTATCATCCGTTCGGCCTCCAATGAGGGGCTCTATATGTTCCAAACACCGAATATCGTTTCGGGAAATTTGGCATTCAAAGAGGTTGAGCGTCTGGATCAAGAGTTTAGCGAAATCCAAAACCTTGCGGGCGGAACGTTTACAAAAATAAAACTCACCTACAGTGACTTGGTGAGTAATGAAGAAGATTTTCAAGCGCGGCGCATTCGCGCCATTGCGGGTAATTTTCGCTCTGGTGATCAAGCCGTCGCCGCAATTATCGTTGGCCGAGACGTTGAAGTAACCATGCGCACGGCGGATAGGGTGGTTAATGCTATGATCAGCTCTTCCATCATCGCTATGTGTCTCGGGCTGCTCTCAAGTTGGTACGTGTCGCGCAGGTTCTCGCGCCGCGTAGAGGATTTTAACAGGCTGGCCACCGACATCCGTGCCGGAAATCTAGACCGCCGCGTTCCGCGTAATTATAGCGAAGACGAAATGGACCTGTTGGCAGAGCACCTCAACGCCATGCTCGATCACATTGACCGTCTCATGAAGGCGATGCGTTATGCAGGCGACAGTATCGCCCATGATTTACGCTCGCCGCTCACGCGTCTTCGCACGCGCCTTGAAAGCGCCGCTGTTGCCTTAAAGGATGACGCGGCGGCGGATACGCTTTTTGCTGCGGCCGGAGACGCCGACGAGCTTCTTAAGACATTTGATTCCGTTCTGCGTATTGCCCGCCTCGAAGCGGGCGAGCGCCGCGAGCTTTTGATTGATGTTGATCCGAAACCTTTGCTCGATGATATCGCAGAGCTTTATGAACCGGCCTGCGAAGATGCGGGGCTATCCTTTAAAGCCGATATTGACCCAGGGCTTCTCGTCCTCGCTGACCGCGGACTTATATCACAAGGGGTGTCAAATTTAGTGGAAAACGCGATTAAATATACCCCTAAAGGCGGGACGATAATTTTGTCGCTGAAGCGGAATAAGACAAACCGTGTTGAAGTTTCGATCACGGATGATGGCCCTGGGATTCCGGAATCGGAGCGCCAGCGGGTTAAAGAACGCTTTGTGCGCCTCGATAAAAGCCGCTCTGAGCCAGGAAGCGGCCTTGGGCTAGCGCTTGTGGACGCAATCGCAGATTTGCACCGTGCAGAGTTTGAGCTCACGGACGGTATTCAAAGCGAACGCGGATCAGGCTTATCAGCAAAGCTGATTTTCCCGCGTCGCCGCCGTATAAAACAGGCGCTAAAATGAGCGATATTGAAGTGCGTGATAATGCCATTGAGCGCGCTATAAATCATGCTCCCTACTTGGCTGAAAGCCTAACGCTCTTTCCCGAAATTAAGGCGCAATTCTTAGCGGAAAATCCGGAGCATATATTTAGTAATCTAGCGAAGGCGTTGCCACTGGATGTCGGTGACTTGGATGCTGAAATGCCGCTTCTGCGGGTCTTCAAACGCCGCGCCCATCTTGCTATTGCCTTACTTGACCTTGCGGAAATTTGGGATTGGGCTGAAGTCACGGAACATGTCACCCAGCTTGCCGATATTTGCATGTCGCGTCTCCTGCAGGCGATAGGGAAAGACGGCGGCATAGACGGCACGCCTGATAACCCTGTCCCAGGGCTTTTCGTTTTGGCGGTTGGAAAATACGGCGCGCGGGAACTTAACTATTCAAGCGATATAGATTTCAATGTTTTTTACGCCCCTGAATCTGTTGTTTTGCCAAACCCTGCGCGAGCGGAGAGAGACTTAATCAAGGTCGTGCAATCCCTTATCAAAGGTTTCGAACGCATCACCGGAGAAGGGTATATATTCCGAACGGACCTACGCCTTCGCCCAGACCCTCGCTCGAATGCCGTTGCTGTTTCGACGCATACGGCCGAGCGCTATTATGAAACATTAGGCCAAAACTGGGAACGCGCCGCCATGATCAAAGCCCGTGTTTGCGGCGGCGATCATGAGGCTGGACAGGCTTTTATTGATACTGTCCTGACGCCTTTTATCTGGCGCCGAAATCTCGATTACGCAGCGATTGACGACATTCTCGCGATAAAACGCCAAATTCATGCGGGGAAAGGCGGTATGCATATCCATGTGCCGGGCCACCATCTCAAGCTTGGAAAGGGCGGTATTCGCGAGGTAGAATTTTACGCGCAGGTGCAACAGCTCATACTGGGCGGGAGAGAACCGAATTTACGCTGCCCCCGCACACTTGATGCGCTGGGCGCGCTTTCAAGCGGCGGCTTTATTGAAGCCGAAGACGCGAAAGCTCTTAGCGCGCACTACGCAATCCTTCGCACATGGGAACACCGCGCTCAAATGGTCGACGACGCGCAAACCCATTACGTTCCGGCAGACGAAGCCGAACGCGACAATTTTGCAGCGCTCTGCGGCTATGAAAGCCGCCAGACATTCGAGGGCGACGTGCTTGAGGTTTTGACCGATGTTCATACGCGCTATGTTGATTTGTTCCCTGATATGGAAACTCTGTCATCACGTGAGGGGAGCTTGGTCTTTACGGGCGTCGAGGCGGGGCCAGCAACACTGGAAACCCTGTCGCGGCTTGGATACGAAAACGCTGAGCGAGTTTGGCGGAGCATGGCAGACTGGCTTGGCGGACGTATCCGCGCCACAAAAACTGAACGCGCACGCGAATACCTTACGGCGCTTGCGCCGGGCCTCATTGATATGTGCGCCGATACGGGCCAGCCGGACAGGGCATTTGAAGCTTTTGCGCGTTTTTTCACCAACCTTCAAGGCGGCGTCACTGTGCTGTCGATGTTTTGCCGTGAGCCAGAACGCTTAGCCCAGCTTATTTCTCTCATGTCCCGTTCATCGCGAGTGGCCGACATGCTTTCGGCGAACACGGCCATTTTAGACGCCATGTCCGACCCTGCCTTTATGAGCATGGACGAGGCCGGTATTATTGCAGAATATGGGGACAATATATCGGGTGCGGGCGACTTTGAAGAGGTTATAAATGCAGCGCGGCGTCAGGTAAGGGAAGACCATTTCCGCGTGACAACTGGGCTCATGACAAAAACGATTACCGCAGATAAAGCGGCCTTGCTGTTCACGGCGATTGCTG
The DNA here is from genome assembly GCA_051252005.1 of Alphaproteobacteria bacterium. Classification (GTDB taxonomy): domain Bacteria; phylum Pseudomonadota; class Alphaproteobacteria; order Caulobacterales; family Maricaulaceae; genus JACOMS01. The sequence continues at coordinate 337,886 of JBPOEZ010000001.1, forward strand.
ATGCTACCATGCAGGCCTTGCTGCCTGCTGCAATTTTAGAGGTGGAACGCGTGGCGGGGCCCGTAAAAGGCTATGTCGGTGTTATTGGCATGGGCAAAATGGGCGGCCGCGAACTGCGTCTGACGTCCGATTTGGATATAATGCTCATTTACGAACCGTCCGAGGAGGATGCTAACCCGCAGCGCCTTTATACAAAAATTACGCAGCGTTTGATTAATGCGCTTTCGGCGGTAACGGAAGAGGGCGGTCTTTATGAGGTCGATATGGCGCTGCGGCCTTCGGGGCGGTCAGGTCCTGTCGCAGTGACTATCGACTCTTTCAAACGTTATTATGCGGAAACCGCTTGGACATGGGAATTCATGGCGCTCAGCCGCGGGCGTATTATCGCCGTAAATGATCCTGCGTTTTTCCCTATATTAGACGAGAGCCTCACCGCAGCCATCACAGCGCAAAGGCCTGATCTGGCCATGCCAGAAGACATTGCGGATATGCTGACGCGGACGAAAGCCGAGAAAGTCCCGCGTGATGCGTGGGATATTAAAAACTGCGAGGGCGGTCTTCGGGACGCTGAGTATATAGCACAAGCCTTTTACCTCTCGCGGCGCGCTATTTTTCGAGATGTGGGGCGCAGAGACAGTATTGGCATGATCCGTACGGCTTGTGACCAAGGTCTGATTGATGAGAAAAAGACGGAACGCCTCGTTGGCGCGCTGAGTTTTTTCAACAGCCTCTCACAGGTGTTGGCGATGATTATGAGCTCACCTGAAGACAATAGTCCGCGTGTTTACGAAGCGGCAGGACAGATACTTTCTTATGGGTCTGTTGCTGACCTTATCCGAGATCGAGACCGTCACTGCCGTTTTGTCAGCAAACTGACCAAGACTTATATCTACTCCTAACGCAGCTCGAAAAGCTTACAGGATCGGCCCTAAGCTGCGTATGGATTATGTGGTTTAGCTGGAGCCGTCTGACTTTGAGTGCTAGGCATTGGCGGCAGAGGTTTCGGGCTTTGCGCTTGGGCTTGTTGAGCCGGCATGTAGCTTGGCTGCAGCGTTGCCGGAGCGGTAGCTTGCGCAGGTGCGTATGGCGACGGTGCAGACGTTGTTTGGGTCGGAACTGACGGTGCTGGTGACGGCACATATGGCTGAGGGGCATGAGCCGGCGCTGCTGGATCAAAAGGCTGGGCTAATGGCGGCAAGGCTGCTGCCGGATGTTCCGGCGGCGCAATGACAGCAGGGGGCATTGCTGATGCCTGCGCAGGATGTACTGGCAGCGGCGATGTCGTACTAAGGGGGGCATTCTGAGGCATTGCGGCAGTATCACTCTGCGCAGCAGGGCCTTCTGATAAGACATCGGCGATATCTTTCGCAAGACGAGAAATCTCATCGGCGACTTCATTTTCTGTAGCTTCAACCACCTTCTTAAGCGGCTTGTTGGGCAGGGTGAAAATAACCGTTGTGCCTTCGCCGTGCACGGATTCGATTTTAAAGTTACCTCCATGCATCTCGACCAAAGATTTGGAGAGAGCAAGACCAAGGCCCGTACCTTCTGTTTGTCTGTTGTGCTGATTTTCAACTTGTTCGAACGGTCTGGCGAGCCTTTCAATATCTTCTGGCGGAATGCCGATTCCCGTATCTGAAACGCTGATGATAAGACCCGCTGTTTTTGTGGTGACGTCAATACTGACAACACCGCGTTCTGGCGTGAACTTAATAGCGTTGGTTAGAAGATTAAGAAGAACCTGTTTGACGGCACGCGGGTCGGCTTCAATCTCAGGGATGGCTTTGGTTTCATACACCAACTTCAAATGGTTATCATCAGCACGGCCACGGAGAATTCGTACGACTTGCTCAATCATATCGTTCATCTGCATGGGCTCTGCATTCAGGTTCATTTTACCCGCTTCAATTTTAGACATGTCCAAAATATCATTGATCAAGGATAGCAAATGCTGACCGGAGAACAGAATGTCGCCAACGTACTCTTTATAACGGGGGTCGCCGAGCGGGCCGAACATTTCTTTTTTCAGAATATCAGAGAAGCCGTTAATCGCGTTAAGGGGGGTCCGCAATTCATGGCTCATATTGGCCAAAAATTCACTTTTGGATTGATTCGCTTCTTCCGCGCGAATTTTTTCCTGCTCATAGTTTTCGGCCAGTTCGACAATGCGAGACTGCGATTTTCTCAGGACGTCGATGGTTTTCTGAAGAGCGCTTTCATTTTCTTGAAGCTGCTGTTCGCGGGTGCGAATTGCGGTGATGTCCGTACCAATACTGACGCAGCCGCCATCATCGGTGGGCGTCTCAAGATAACGTATCCAGCGGCCATCTTTGAGTTTGAGTTCAAAGCTTTGACCGTCGCCGTAATCGATAGTTTCCTCGATGGCGATTTGGGAATTATAATCTACGGTAATTCGATCAAGACCTTTTCTGAGAGCGCCGGGGGCAAACCCAAAGAAGTTTTCAAACCTTGCATTCCAAAGGACGATTTGGTCCCGTTGATCCCAAATAACAAAGGAGTCGTTCATGGACCTTAGAGCGTCAAAAAGCCGAACTTCAGCGGCTTGAAGCCGTGACTGAGCGCCGGTTTGTTCTGTCACGTCCAGTGCCATACCAATAATAACCCGGGCGTTATCGTTACCGCGTGTGAGAGGGTGCCCCCGGCAAGACATGAGAAGCGGGAGACGCGCGACAGCAAGGTCAATTTCGAAATCACCGGCCATATGAGCACGGCGCGCTAGGTATAGGAGACGTTCTCTGTCAGCTTCACGGAAAATCGATAAGAACTGCGTGACAGGCATGACCTGTTCGCGGGCTTCAAGGCCAAGGAGCGAGGCAAGAGACCGGCTCACAAATGCTTCATTATGGGCAAGGTCAATTTCCCAAACGCCGCCCCGGCTATTGTCAATCGCAGCTTTATAGCGTTGTTGCGAGATTTCGTTTTCCATGTTGTCGACTTCTGACTCTTGGATATGGGCAATCATGTTTCGCATTAAATACCAAACAATGCCCCATGTTCCGAAAGCCATGAGGACTAATAGAGCTAAGGTCGAGAGCCATTCGTTTGAGCTGATTTTTGGTTCCGTCAAAACAAGGCTGAGCGTCGACCCAGGTAGCGGCTGCACGGCCAGCCACACTTTTTGATCTGCAACTTTATGCGGGCGTAAAGAATTTTGTCCTGATTTAAGAAGGTCTAAAAATTGCTCACTGGGGAGGCTGTAATATTCGGCCGTTCCGTTTGCGCCCATAGCTGCTGGGCCGTCAATGACACGGCCGTTGGACTCGATAAGTGCAAATTTCGACATATCAGCGTTCAAAAGCGATCCTTGGCGCAAAGCGACAACAAGAAAGGCACTGCCAGCCTTTTGTATGATAACAGGGCTTACTTCACCTTGTTGCCCAATAAGCGAAGTTACAATGACGCCGGACTGTGGGAAGTTTGTAAGATTTACAGACTTGAGCGGGGAGGCATTGCTTGTTCCGGCTATAAGAGTGTTATCGGCATTTAAAAGCGCGGCTCCAATGATGCCGTTGCCGCGCGCGGTCATGTTAACGATTTGTGAACTGCTTGATTGCGTTGATAAAGTTGTGTTGATCCAGTTGAGTTGATCGTTCAGGTTTTTGGTCACTGAAAGAACTTGATAGCTTACGCTGGATGAAATTTGCGAGCGGATGGTTTCATTGTCTTTGGCACGGTCTGTCCCAATGATTAAACCTGAAATAATGACGGAAAGAAGTAGGAATATTGCAGTTGCTAGCAGAAAAGCTTGACGGGGTGTGCGGAGCGTAAAGTTTTCAAATGCGGCGGCGCTACTTTGCGATAAAATGTCCCCGCGGCGATCTTCGGTTTGAAATTCGGCAGGGGCGCCAATATGGGACGGCGGTATCATGCGGCGGCCTGGCATAGGCGGCGGAGCTAAGTCGGGCGCTCCCATATTTTCCGATCTTTTCAAAAGATTACGCACATCTCTTCCTTTTGCGAATCACTTACGACAATAGCAACGAGACTTGACTTGCCAAGGGGCATTACGTTGTTCCTAGGTCGGGAAGAGTGACATCCATTAAAGGGGCTGGTTTGCCGATATAGTAACCCTGCGCTGCGTCAAAGCCGAGGTTTTCTGCAAACGATAAGAGCGCCTCAGTTTCAACGCCTTCAGCAATGAATTTAACATCAAGGGGCTCTTTTAGGGACAGCAGAGCTTCAAGGATGACGCGCTCACGCTTGCTCTTGAAAGCCGCTTGGACAAAATCTCCGTCAATTTTAAGCCAATCAGCCGGTAAGGCGCGCAAATATCGTATAGACGCCGCGCCTGACCCGACATCATCCATGCAAATGGGGTGGCCTCGGCTTTGCAGGTTGCTTAAAAGTCGTTCAGCGGTGTCGAGTGAGCGCAAATCCCACGTTTCGGTCAGTTCAAGCATCAATTTTTCAGGGGGGGCATTGTACGCGGAAAGGCAGGCCATTACGGCAGGTTCAAATCCAGAGTGTTCAAAAGATGCGCCAGAGAGGTTTATAGCGATGCCCGTGCCGTCCGGGTTTTCGTTTAAAGTTAGGACGGCTCGCGCGAGCATAGACAAGTCTAAGTCTTTAATTGCGCCGCTCAGTTCCGCAGGTCTTAAGACGGCCTCGAGGCCGTCTTCATGGGCGAACCGGACAAGCCATTCGTGGTGAGAAATGCTGCAATCATCCAAATGGATGATGGGTTGCTGCATGACATCAAAGCGTTCTTCTGAGACGTGTTCGCGGAAGCCGTGAAATGTGCGTAAATCATTCATGATCCACTATAGGACAGACACAATAAAGAAAGTCCTTACAAATCGTCGTTATCCGCGTGTTTTTAAGGCAATCTCTAGAACATTTTTTGACGGGCTTGACGCGATAATGGCGTCAAGTTCGGCAAGGATAAGGCCTTGCCGTTGTGTGTCGAGTTTGCGCCATATTTCGAAAACCCCTAAGAGCCGTGCTGCTACTTGCGGGTTGCGGCTATCCATATCCAGAACTTGCTGCGCAAACAGAGCGTAACCTGCGCCGCTAATATGATGGAAACCCATCGGGTTACTCATCGCAAATCCGCCTAAAAGCGCGCGGGCACGGTTTGGGTTGCCGGGGTTGTATGCTGGATGGCTTAGGAGCGTGTTCATCGCGCCAGCAGGGTCTCGAGCTTCGCGGCTAGAAGCGACAGAGAACCATTTATCAATGACGAGCGGGTGGTCTTGCCATTTATCGTAAAAATCCTGCATGGACTGTTCCACGCGGCGGCCGCCGAGGCGGGTTAACACGGTGAGCGCGGTTAGCTCATTGGTCATATTCGTAGCTGTTTTAAACTGGTTCATGGCTAGCGTCGCGGCTTCCGGATCTTGCCGCGCCGAGAGAAGTGCGAGGCAGCGGTTTCGCAGAGCACGCTGTCCAGCAGACGCAGCATCAGCGGCGAAGTCGCCGTGATCAGCAAGCGCGTGATAGGTTTCAACGAGGTCATCCCGTAGCCCATCAGCGACGGCGCGCTGTAGCCACTGGCTCGCCAAGTGAACCGCAACTGGGTCAGCGTTTGAAAGCCCTTGCAGGACTTCCATTTGCGACGGCAGCGTGAGCACTAAAGCTTTGAAAGAATTATCAAAAGATTTATCGCGCAAGGTCGACTTTAAAGCGGCCACATAGGCTCGGAGAGCGGGGTTGGTCGTTGGCATATCACCAGATTGCAGGGCTTCGGCCATATCGCTTAGCAATTTACGTGCGAGCGTTTGGCCCGCCTCCCAGCGGTTAAATCCGTTCGGATCATGGCTCATGAGGCGAATGATATCTGCTGTTTCGAACTCCCCCTTTAAGAGAACTGGCGCAGAAAAGTCTTGCAGAGCTGAGACTGTCATGCCGCCGAGTTCGTCACTGTCATAGTCAATATTGGCTTCCTGATCCGCCAAAATCGTGAGCATGGGATCTGAGGTTTTTCCGCTTTCATGGATTACTTGCCAGCGAATGGGGATGACCTTGCCGTCGGGGTGCGCAGGGGCATCAATAGCGGCTTTTGCTTGCGTGAAAGAAATGTTGAGGCCCGTATCCGTTCGCTTCGTCGTCAGGGTTACTTGCGGCGTTCCGGCTTCCTCGTACCAACGCATGAATTGCGATAGGTCGCGGCCAGAGGCTTGTTGGAAGCAAATTATGAACTGTTCAACTGTAGCCGCAGTACCGTCTAGTGTTTCGAAATATAGGTCTGCACCTTTGCGGAACGTCTCCTCGCCTAAAAGCGTTTTGAGCATGCGGATTAGCTCTGCGCCTTTTTCGTAAATCGTCGCCGTATAAAAATTATCAATTTTATGATATTCCGTCGGGCGTACAGGATGGGCAAGCGGACCTGCGTCTTCTGCAAATTGGCGCGAACGCAACGCGCGCACGTCTTTAATACGCTGTACGGTGGCCCCGCGCTGGCTGGCGGAAAACTCTTGGTCACGGAAAACTGTGAAGCCTTCTTTGAGACAGAGCTGAAACCAGTCGCGGCAGGTAATTCGGTTTCCGGTCCAGTTATGGAAATATTCGTGGGCAACGACGCTTTCGATGCGTTCGTAATTCAAATCGGTCGCGGTTTGCGGGTCGGCGAGCAAGAGTGATGAGTTGAAAATGTTCAAACCCTTGTTTTCCATCGCCCCGAAATTGAAATCCCTCACGGCGACGATCATAAACCTGTCGAGATCATATTCGCGCCCAAAAGCTTCTTCGTCCCACTTCATGGAGCGTTTAAGCGCGTCCATTGCATATTCGGCGCGGGGGGCGTCGCCCGGATCGACGAAAATTGTGAGCGGGATGAGCCGGTCATTCATTGTCATGAACTCGTCTTCAAGCGTGTCAAACTCTCCGGCCACGAGGGCAAAGAGATAGCAAGGCTTAGGGAAGGGGTCTTCCCATACGGCGTAATGTCGCCCTGTTTCTAATGTCCCAGATTCGACGCGGTTACCATTGGCGAGCAAGTGAAGATATTGAACCGCGTCGGCTTCTATGCGGACTGTGAAAACAGACAACACATCGGGGCGATCCGGATAATAGGTTATACGGCGAAACCCTTCGGCTTCGCACTGCGTGCAAAACCGCCCGCCGGAAACGTATAGTCCCATGAGGGTTGAATTCGCTGCTGGGTTACAAACGGTCTCAATTTCTAGCGTAAAACTATCTGGCGTATCTGGCAGGATGAGCTGGGTTTGTGTCAGAGTGTATTGTGAACGTTTAAGGCTCTTTCCGTTTATGCGTACAGATTTAAGGTCAATGTCTTCGCCGTCCAGCGTGAAAGGGCCAGGCGCAAGTCGTGTCACTGTGAGCTTTGACTTCACGCGTGTGGCCTTCGGGTGGAGATCGAAATCTAAATAGACATGCTCAATTTTAAAATTGGGCGGCGTATAGTCCGCAAGACGTGTCGGTTCAGCAATGTTAATCGGGGCAATATCGGTGCGCATGGAGACTCCTAAAACTTGCCGCATATGTGGGGGGCAAAGCCCTAAAATCAAGTGGAAATAGCGCAAGAGCTGTTATTGAAGGCTGATTTATAGGCTGGACAACGAGGGCAGGCTTTGTCACCTAAGCGTGTATGACCACTCTCTCTGATCCCCAATTTGAACAGGCTAAATTGGCGTCCGCCGAGTTAGACGCGGCGATGCAGCCTTTGCGTATGTTATCTTCGCTTGATTGGCCGGATACTTACCGCGAGCGTTTCATCAAAGATGGCATCGTGCCTACGCCCGAATATGAACCTATAGACATTGAGCCAAGTCTTGCTTTTATCGCTCAGGCGAGGGCGCGACTTCAGGGTGATCAGGTGGTTTTGGCTTGGCTGCGGCGGCAAGCCGATACGGCGGAGCATATGGCGCATATGCTTGCGTCGCGCGGCACAAAGGCGTTTTCGCGCCATAGCCAAATATTATTTGGCGAGCCGACACGTCTTATGCAGGACCGAAGTACCCGCGTGATTGATCTGGCTTTGCACATGGACGAGACCCTCGCTGATCTTGATATTCCAAAGCTTGTGATTGAGGGCTACGAAACGTTTATGGACGCGGAAAACTTTGCGGCGAAGTTGCGTCCACTGCTCGCGCGTGATTTTGGAAGCGCCGCGCCTGATGTGATTGTGTCTGATGACCTTGCGGCCAAGGCGGTGGCGGGGTCCTCGCGCATTCGTGTTCGTGGTAGTGCGAGATTTTCAAGCCGAGATGTTGACCAACTTTTGCAACACGAAGCTTTGGTTCATGTCGCTACCTCTCTAAACGGTAAGTCACAAGAGAGTTTTCCAACCCTCGGAAGAGCCCATGCGGGAACTACAGAGATTCAAGAAGGCCTTGCGGTCTTTGCCGAAATGATCACCGGCGCGATGGACCCCGTCCGGTTTCGGCGTTTGGCTGACCGAGTGATTGCTATCAACATGTCTCTGGGCGGGGCCGACTTTGTTGAGGTGTATAATTTCTACAAAGACAGAACGCATTCCAACGAAGAGGCTTATGAAAATACGCGGCGTATTTTCAGGGGCGGCGTGATGAGCGGCGGCGCGCCGTTTACCAAAGACATGGTCTATCTTAACGGGCTTCTGCGCGTGCATAATTTCATGCGGAGTGTGGTGAAGCTTGGACGCGCCGATCTTATAAGGCTTTTATTTGTGGGAAAACTAGACTTAGAAGACGTGCCAGCGATGGCGCAGCTTGCCAGTTCCGGACGGATTAACGCGCCTTTGTTCATGCCAAACTGGGCGAAAGATTTGCGCTTCCTTGTGTCTTATCTGGCCTATTCAAGCTTCCTCAATCAGGTCAAGCTTCCGGGGCTACAGCGATATTACGAAGACGCGCTTGCCGAAGTGCCTGTCGTCTGGCATTTGACGGATTAGGTGTCTCCCGTTCTAAGAATCCATCGAATGTGCGAGGACGCGGCTAATATAGGATAGGTTTTCGCCGCTCTCATCCATCCAGTGGTTGAATGCCGCTTGTACGGCTTTTTTTGCTGCTTTTGATGTGGGCGCTTTGTCGATAATACCTGCATGAATGAGGGCCGCCGTCACGTCATTAGAGAGAATAAAGCTCGGCACGCCTGAGAAGCGCAAGGCGTAACAGGCTGTGTTCGGGCCTAGGCGGGATCCGTGTTTGTTGAGGTAGGTGAGTAATCCAAAAAAATCTTTCGCAGGCCACCCTCTTATGAAGGCGTCGGCGTTGCCTTTTTCGCGGGCCATTTGCATAATCATGTCAGCGTTTAGAATAACAGATTGTATCTTGCCAGGATTGCGAATGATACCCTTATCCGAGGTGAGACGCTCCATATCTTCCATATCGATTTGCGCGCATTTTACCGGATCAAAACCCCAAAATGCCTCTTCGAAGCCGTCCCATTTGGCCTCGACAACTTTCCAGCTAAAGCCCGCTTGGAAAACGCGTTTCGTAAACTCAGCCAGCCAGCGGTCATCGCCTTTGGGCGCCTGAACCGCCGTAAGGTCTGTGCCGTAATAATGGGCGGCGAGTTTTTCGGCAAAAGCCTCTTCCCCGCCGTGGCGGCTTGCAGCGCGGTCAAATATGGTCTGGAACTTTTGCATCCATGCTTACTCCAATAAATAATCAATATAGGTAAGGGCTTCTTTGCTTGTCCAGTCAACTTCGCCCGACACGCGCGAGATTTCCCGCCCGCTGCGATTATAGAAAATTGAAACAGGCAGGCCAGGCGCGCTCACCTTTGGCGGAAGGCTAAATGATCCGTCATGCCAAGGCGTGAGGTGGTTGAGGCCTTTGCCTTCGAAAAATTTAGCAGGCTCCTCGGCGATGCGGTCGACGCTGATGGTCACGACTTGAAAGTCATCGCCGCCGCGTGCTGCTTGCAAATCATTGAGCATCGGCATTTCAATGATGCAGGGTGCACACCATGTCGCCCATACATTGAGGAGTACGATTTTGCCTTTGTAATCCGCCAAGGTCATTTCGGATTCATCAGGGCCTTTAAATGTGAGCGTGGGTTGCGGCGGGGCCTGCTCGCTTACATGCAGCCGTTTTAAGGCGCCCTTCGAAAATCGACTAATATTGGTTTCAGGCGCTTGGCAGGATTGCACAACCACCACAATAATGGCTACAAGGGCGCCGAGTAGCATAAGCCGGATCGCAGATCCGAGAGAAAAGAGTTTTGAGGTCATCATGGGTACATCTTCTAGCAAAAATAACGACAAAGGCCAGAAAATGTGGGGAGGGCGTTTCAGCGCAGAGCCCGGTGAATTGATGCAGGCGATTAATGTATCCATCGATTTTGATAAGCGCCTCGCCGCACAGGATATTCGCGGGTCGAAAGCCCATGCGGCCATGCTTGCCGCGCAAGGAATTATCAGCCACGAAGACCATGCCGGGATTGACGGAGGGCTGGACGAAATTTTAGTGGAGCTTCAAGACGGAACTTTCCCGTTCTCACGCGAGCTAGAAGATATTCACCTCAATGTTGAAAGCCGCCTTAAGGACAAGATCGGCGAAGCCGCAGGGCGTTTGCACACGGGCCGTTCTCGCAATGATCAGGTTGCCACGGATTTCCGTCTTTGGGTGCGGGATTATCTCGACGGCTTTGACGGTCAGCTTGAAACGTTGATGAGGGCTCTGCTTGAACAAGCGGCGCTTAATACGGATACGATCATGCCCGGTTTCACCCATTTGCAATCGGCGCAGCCCGTGACCTTTGGTCATCACATGCTCGCCTATCTTGAAATGTTTGCCCGTGACCGCAGCCGGTTTATAGACTGCCGCGCGCGGATGAATGAAAGTCCGCTCGGCGCGGCGGCTCTCGCCGGAACGCCTTATCCGATTGACCGAAATAACACGGCGGCGGCGCTGGGTTTTGATTGCCCAATGGCCAACTCGCTTGACGCCGTTTCGGCGCGTGATTTTGCGCTCGAAGGTTTGTCCGCTGCCAGTATCTGCGCCACGCACCTCTCGCGCCTGTCCGAAGAAATTGTGATTTGGACGAGCGCGCAGTTCCAATTTGTTAGCCTAACCGATGCTTTCACGACGGGCAGTTCGATCATGCCGCAGAAACGTAATCCGGACGCGGCCGAACTTGTCCGCGCGAAAACGGGCCGCATTTTAGGCGCGCTCACGAGCCTGACTATGGTCATGAAAGGTCTGCCGCTAGCGTATTCCAAAGACATGCAAGAAGACAAAGAACCTGTGTTCGACGCTTTTGACGCGCTGGCTTTGGGCCTCGGCGCTATGGCGGGAATGGTATCGGATATGACGCCGAATAAGCCGCGTTTGGCCGCCGCCGCTGGCGCCGCCTATTCAACTGCAACCGATCTAGCTGACTGGCTTGTTCGCGAACTGGGTATGCCATTTCGAAATGCTCACCATGTTACGGGGACGATTGTCGCGATGGCTGAAAAGCAAGGCAAGACCCTCGACGCTTTAGATCTCGCGGATATGCAAACCGTAGAGCCGAAAATTACTAATGATGTTTTCGGCGTTCTTTCGCCGCTTGCTTCTGCTTCAAGCCGCACATCCTACGGCGGCACTGCGCCAACGGAAGTTGCGCGTCAGGTCAGACGCTGGCAAGAAATATTGAATTAATTATCTGAATTAGTTGTTTGCGAGGATTAAAGTCGGGATGCCGAGCGTCCCGCTTTTGACCGTGAAGACCTGTGTGCCTGGTTTTCGTCCCGTGCGAATATCTGAGACCTCTAGCCCTACATCCGATAGGCGCGCATGAGCGGCGGAAATGTCATCCGTTTTCCATGTTATACCCCAAAGACTATCGTCATTATCGGTAGAGGTTTTGTCTCCAAGTCTTTGAATGATTTCAAGTGTTAGACCTCCTATCCGGAAAAATAAGAACCGTGTTTTGAACGCCTCAATGGTGCGATCGAGCGCAAAACTAAGGCCAAGCCGCGCGCCATAATGAGCAATAGCGCGGTCTGGATTGGCTGTATTGATCACAATGTGGTCGAGAGTTTTGGCCGTGCCTGCACGGCGTTCCGGCGGCGGCGCAAACGGCGACGCCCTTTTAAGAATGAATGTTTTTATCCCAGCACAAGCGCTGTCCGCGCAGCGAAACCGTTGCCAGTTGAGTGGCTCGCCCGTAAGGCTATTCACGCTCTCCGCGTGAGTAATAGCGGTCGGTGACAGGCCGCGCCGTGTCATCGTGTGGTGCGCGGCGTCTATGTCTTCTGCTGCAAAGGCAAGGCTCGTTAGACTCCCTTCGCCGCCGCCGAGTAACTCCTGTATCCGGCCTTCTGCGGCGCTACCCGCTATCGGAGCCAGAAGCTCTAGCGCGGTATTGTCCACCTGAAACAATGCCGTAGCGACGCCTGCGTTTTCATCATGTGTTTGCGACATAGGCCCAAATCCAAGCAGCGCCGTATAGGCCGCAATGCCTGCATCAATATTAGGGCAAATAAGAACGATGTGGTCGAGGGATGTTAGCATGGGCGTTTATCTAAAATGGTTTCGGTGACCTCGTGTAACGCGAATGCCACTCGTTTGTTATTTAATTTAAATATTTTGGAACCTTTTTCCTAGCGCACCGTTGTTTAAGTTCACTCAATCTAAGGACAATAATTTATGACGCCTCTGCGTAAGGAAAACCTCGAACTCGAATTCAACAATAATATCGCTTTTATGTCGGTAAAAGGAACCATGAGTTCCGACTCATTGAATGAAGGTCTCGCATGGATGGACCAGGTCGCAGAGACAAATGATAATTTTAATATCTGTGTGGATATGGCCTACGAAAACTTTGACGGCCTCGGAGCTGCGCGCGCCGAGTTTCTTAGAGTAGGACGCGTTTTACGACATGCTCTGTCCGCCGAGAAATGCGCCGTCCTCACCGATAGCACGTTCCTGCAAAACTCAGCCAAAGTCGAGGCCGCCGCAATTCCGGGTATGGAGATTAATGCGTTTGGCATCGAAGACAGAGAAATCGCTCAGAAGTGGCTAAATGATGAGCCTGTTATCGAAACGGCTACGACGGGCCTCGATCATGTCAATGAACAGATAGAGGCAGAAGCCGAAGTGTCTCAAGCGGAGCTAACTGCTAATCCTTGGGATAATCTCAACATGTCTAAGGTCGACGTGTAAAGACGGTTTATCCAAATGATTAAGGCGGCCCGTTGTGGCCGCTTTTTTTTATGGCAGCTCGTTTGGCCTTTGAGGCAATGCCACATAACGGCAAATTGACTTGAGCGTCGCCGCGAACTCTGCCACATTTTCATATGACTGATTATTCTCTATACGGGGCTCCTGTGAGCCTTTTCTCGGGCAAGGCCCGCGCTTATCTTCGCTGGAAAGGCGTTGAGTTTGACGAGGTGCTCACCAGTACAGATGTAATGCGGGAGCTGCTCCCCATCATCGGTTGGCCCGTTATTCCTGTGCTTCGTACCAAGAACGGCGATTGGGTGCAGGATACGGGCGATATCATTGCGCGTGTCGAAGCGGACCATCCTTCTCCGTCTGTGCGGCCCAGCGGGGGCGTACAGCGGTTTGTATCAGAATTGCTGCATGTGTACGGCGATGAGTGGCTGACGCTTCCGGCGATGCATTACCGCTGGAATTATAATGAAACGTGGACCTTCAAGCAGTTTGGCGCCTTGGCCGCGCCTGAGGCTGATCTTGAGACACAGATAATGATAGGCCAGAAGCGCGGAAAAATGTTTAAAGGCTTCGTGCCGATGCTTGGCATAAACGCGCAAACGATTCCGGCGATCGAGCGCTCTTATGAAGCGTTTTTGGATGCGCTGTCAGCGCATTTGTCCGTGCATCCATTCTTGATGGGGGGACGTCCAAGCCTCGCGGACTTTTCCTTTTACGGCCCGCTCTACGCGCACCTCTACCGCGATCCTGAAAGTGGGAAAATCATGAAATCCCGCGCGCCCAAAGTCACCGAGTGGGTCGAGCGCTTATTGACGGGCAATTACGAGGCAGGCGACTTGATCGGCGGTGACGCAATTCCGGACACGCTGCTACCCTTACTCTCTCGACATTTCGCCGAACATTTGCCTGTATTAGAACAGACAAATAAACTGCTCTGTATGTGGGCTACGGGCCAAACAAAAGGTGCAGAAGTCCCCCGCGCTCTGGGTATGGCAGACTTCCAAATCGGAGAAATAAGGGGCCAAATCATCGCGAGAACGTTCTCTCTTTACCGCCTCCAAGGCGCGATGGATGTGTATGCGGAGCTATCAAGCGCAGAGCGCGAGGCGGCGGACGCATTGCTTGATGCGACTGGCGGAGCCGCGCTGAAGCGCTTTGAGAGGGGCGCTAGGTTAGGGCGTGAGAATTACAAGTTGGTTTTGGGTGAGCTAGTCTAGTATTTGCTCTTCTCTTTCTAATGTTCGAACATAAAAAAGGCCGCTCCGAAGAGCGGCCTTAATGTTTTCTAAGCGGGGCTTAGAGTGGAATGATGGAGCCGAGGCTACATCATGCCTCCCATGCCGCCCATTCCGCCCATGCCGCCCATGTCAGGCATCGCTGGTCCGGCGTCTTTCTTCGGTGCTTCGACGATGGCACATTCTGTCGTCAGGATAAGACCTGCAACAGAAGCTGCGTCGAGGAGGGCTGTGCGGACGACTTTGACCGGATCAACGATACCAGCTTTAACCATGTCCACATAGACTTCGTTCTGAGCGTCAAAGCCGAAGTTGGCTTTGTTTTCAGAAAGAATACGGCCAACAACAACAGCGCCTTCGACGCCTGCATTGTCCGCGATCTGGCGGATTGGGTACTGAAGAGCCGCTTTGACGATTTCGATACCGGCTTGCTCGTCATCATTTTTGCCTTTGGCATTGATGAACTGCGACGCGCGCAGAAGAGCCGTACCGCCGCCTGGGACGATGCCTTCTTCGACAGCTGCGCGCGTAGCGTTAAGCGCATCATCGACGCGGTCTTTACGCTCTTTCACTTCGATTTCAGTCGATCCGCCGACTTTGATCACAGCAACACCGCCTGCGAGTTTGGCAAGACGCTCTTGAAGCTTCTCTTTGTCGTAATCGGAAGATGTGTTCTCAGCTTGCTGACGAATTTGCTCAACGCGTGCTGTGATGTCTTTCTTTTTGCCCGCGCCGTCAACGATAACTGTATCATCTTTGGTGATGTGGACGTGCTTGGCTGTGCCAAGGTCTTTCAGAGAGACGTTTTCTAGCTTGATGCCGAGATCTTCAGAGATCACAGTACCGCCAGTCAAAACAGCGATGTCTTGTAGCATCGCTTTACGGCGATCACCAAAGCCAGGCGCTTTAACAGCAGCAATTTTCAATCCGCCGCGTAGCTTGTTAACAACAAGCGTAGCAAGCGCTTCGCCTTCAATGTCTTCAGCGATGATCAAAAGCGGCTTGCCAGTTTGGACAACAGCTTCGAGAATTGGAAGCATAGACTGGAGCGATGACAATTTGCCTTCGTTCAAGAGAATGTACGGGTCATCCATTTCGCAGCGCATTTTTTCAGCGTCTGTGATGAAGTATGGAGACAGGTAACCACGGTCAAACTGCATGCCTTCAACGACTTCAAGTTCAGTTTCGGCAGTTTTGCCTTCTTCAACTGTGATGACGCCTTCATTGCCGACTTTGCCCATAGCTTCTGCAATCATTTCGCCAATGTCAGACGCGCCGTTTGCAGAGATCGTACCGACCTGTGCAATTTCTTCGGATTTGCTGATTTTTTTAGCTTTGTTGAGAAGGTCACCAGCGATTTCTTTCGCCGCAACATCGATGCCGCGCTTAAGATCCATTGGGTTCATGCCAGCCGCAACGCGCTTTAGGCCTTCGCGAACGATGGCTTGAGCCAAAACGGTCGCAGTTGTTGTGCCGTCACCGGCTTTGTCGTTGGTCTTAGAAGAGACCTCACGGAGCATCATAGCGCCGAGGTTTTGGTAACGATCTTCGAGTTCAATTTCTTTAGCAACTGACACACCATCTTTTGTGGTGCGCGGCGCGCCGAAAGATTTTTCGATGACTACGTTACGGCCTTTAGGGCCGAGCGTAACTTTGACTGCATTGGCGAGAATGTCTACGCCTTCCAACATTTTGGCCCGTGCTTCGGAACCGAATTTGACGTCTTTAGCCGCCATAATAATATCTCCTGTTTAGGATATGAATTTAATTAAAACTGTCATCCCTCGCTTGACGCGAGAGTTCGAGAGGGTGGGTGCCGGTGCTCGCCTTGTGTGTTTCCGCTTCGCGAAAGCCACACTGGGCTCCGCCCGGTTGTCGAAATTATGTGTTTGATTGGCTTTAGCCAATCACTCCCATAATGTCCGACTCCTTCATGATCAAAAGGTCTTTGCCGCCGATCTTGACTTCTGTTCCGCCCCATTTGCCGAAAAGGACAACGTCGCCTTTTTTGACATCGAGTGCGATTAGTTTGCCGTCGTCGCCGCGTACGCCGGGCCCGACAGAAATAACTTTGCCTTCGGAGGGTTTTTCTGTTGCTGTATCAGGGATGATGATCCCGCCAGCCGTTTTAGTTTCTTCCTTGACGCGTTCTACAACAACGCGGTCATGTAGAGGACGAAATTTCATAGGTCTTCTCTTTGTTATTAAGGTTGATAAGCTTTAGCACTCACAGAGTGCGAGTGCTAACAGAGAGGCATGTAAGAGCAGGGGGCTGGACGCGCAAGGGGGAGGGGAGAGATATTGTAAAGTTTTTTGAGCAGGTGGTTTTGCCCCTGTAATGAGGGATGCAGTTAGGCAATTCTAACCAAAGTCTTAAATATACGACAGGTGTCGTTTATTGGCTTGATATTACGACAAGTGTCTTGCAATAAAATAACATCATAAACTAAGGAGACGATGATGTTTAAACCCACATTTAAATTGGCGCTTATGAGCGCCGTTACTGTAGCTCTGACAGCGGGGACAGCGATGGCCGGCAACGGGAAAGACTGCACGCACAAAAAAAACACCGAGATAAAGTCTGAGACGACATCGACGGCCACATCGACTACCGCCGTTTTAGGCGCGAGCGCAACGTCGCCGAACGCGAAACATAAGATGAAAGCGTACACCGTTGACGAAGCGCGGGCGCTTTGCACAAAGCATAACGCGGCGGATATTGAGGCTTGCGTTGCCCGCAAAACATCCAAGGTAAAACCGAAGAGCTAATCTGTCTCATATTCCCAGTGCCAACCGCGAACTCAAAAGGTTCGCGGTTTTTTGTTGCTTGCATGGACCTTTGGCAAAACCTTGGTGTCACAAAAGACTTGCTTAACGCCTGTCCTCGGGACTTAATGGCGGCTAGTATTCACAGGAGCGCTTGTCATGAAAAAGATATTGGCCTTATTTTCACTTTTCGCGGCGTACGGCCTTATTGCAGGAGACGCGGTCGCCGATGAGTTTAGCGTTATTCATGCCGGAACTTTGATCGATGTGGAACAAGGGCGAACCGTCTCTGATCAGTATATTGTTATACAAGACGGAATGATCACTAAAGTAGGTAGCAAGGCGAAGGTGCAAGACGTACTTTCCCGGGCGGAGACCACATTGATTGACCTCTCCGCCTACACCGTTCTGCCTGGGCTCTCTGATGCGCATGTGCATTTAACAAGTAGTGCGGATATTCACGGCTATAAGCGTCTGGCGGTCTCGACGCCGCGCGCCGCCATTTACGGCGTTGTCAACGCTGAGAAAACCCTCATGGCTGGGTTTACGACTGTGAGAAATTTAGGTGCGCCCGGTTTTGCCGATGTGGACCTTATGAGCGCGATTGATGATGGTAGTATTCCCGGGCCTCGGCTTATTCCTGCAGGACGCTCGATTGGTATTACGGGCGGGCATTGCGACAATAATTTGTTGCCTTTTGAGTATGAAAAAACCAATGGCGGCGTTGCTGACGGGCCTTGGGCGGTGCGTGCGAAAGTGCGCGAGAACAATAAATACGGCGCGAAGGTGATCAAATTTTGCGGCACAGGAGGTGTACTTTCAAAGGGCACTAAAATTGGCGCGCAGCAATTTAGCTTTGAAGAGATGAAGGCGATTGTCGACGAAGCGCATTTGCTTGGCCTTAAAGTGGCAGTTCACGCACACGGCGAAGACGGTATAAATACGGCGATCCGCGCGGGTGTGGACTCTGTTGAACATGCCAGTCTCATCACGGACGAAGGTATAGAGGCGGCGGAACGCAACGGTACGTATTTGTCTATGGATATATACGTCTCGGATTACATCTTATCAGAAGGCGCGGCGGCGGGTATTTTAGAAGAGTCTTTGGCTAAAGAGCGCACAGTCGGCAAGGCGCAGCGCGAGCGGTTTCAAGCGGCGGTTAAGGCGGGAACGAAACTAGCTTACGGCACGGACGCTGGCGTCTACCCTCACGGCGATAATGGACGGCAGTTCGCCTACATGGTGGAGTGGGGCTTAACGCCAATGAAGGCCATACAGGCGGCGACGATTAACAATGCCATGCTTTTCGGAATGGAGACTCAAATAGGGTCGATTAGCAAAGGCAAGGCCGCCGATATTATTGCCGTTGATGGTGACCCGCTCGCAAAGATCAAAGCGCTCGAAGATATCGATTTTGTCATGAAGGGCGGCGTGGTTTATAAGAGTGAAGCCGGTGCGCCTTAACGCCAATTTTAGAGCTTATGAAAGGGCTAGCATGCCATAAAAAAGCCGCCATAAATGGGCGGCTATGCTCTAATAATGTCTTGAGCGCCCTAATGTACAGGCGGGATAATGACGTCATTGTTTTCGTCGAGTAGTACCACGTTGGGGGCATAGTTTCGCGCTTTTTCAGCTTCCATTTGGCAATAAGTGATGATGATGATCTTATCGCCGACTTGAACGCGGCGAGCGGCTGCTCCGTTTAGGCCAAAAGTCTTTGATCCGCGAGGCGCGGTGATGGCATAGGTTGTGAAGCGTTCGCCGTTTGTGATGTTCAGTATATCTACCTGCTCATTAGGCAGGATACCCGAGCGTTCCAAAAGGTCCTGATCGATTGAAATCGAGCCTTCGTAGTGGAGATCGGCTTGCGTCACCGTGGCTCGGTGAATTTTGCCTTTCATCATGGTGAGCATCATATGCGCCTCCTTAGTGTTACTCTTAATATATAGGAAGTATATCGTCAGTTTAAAGGCCGGAACCCCCATACACGCATAGCAGCGTTACGCGCGTTTATTTACCGTTCATGAAGGTATGGCGCAAGTCTTTGGGTTGCCAATTAGAATTCATTTTCTAATGCCGTTTTAGGTGTTTTAGAGCGGGATTTCAGTTGTTAGTTTCATCTTTTCCATAGCGAAACTAGCGGTGACATCGGACAGACCAACCTTTGAGATAAGCGTTTGGTAGATGCGGTCATAGTCGGCAACGCTGGCAGCGAGAATTTTAAGCAGATAATCCACATCTCCTGCAAGGCGGTAAAATTCGACGATTTCCGGTAGTCCGTCTACGGCCTTAGAGAATCGATCCGCCCAGTCTTTGGAATGGTCATTGGTACGGACAGAGACAAATACGGTTAAAGATTTTCCGAGCTTATCCGCATCAAGCAGCGCAACTCGCCCTGCTATGATGCCGGATTGCTCAAGCCTTTGTACGCGGCGCCAACAGGTATTGAGTGATACGCCTACGGCCTCAGAAATTGAGTCGAGCGATCGCGTCGCATCTTTCTGTAATATTTTTAGGATAGAACGGTCTGTATCATCAGTATTTTCGATCATATTCGATTAATAACAAAAATAATCATCATTTAAAAGCGAATTCACGCGCAATATTGCGATGAGTTCTCGTGCCGAAATTCGTAGATTCTAGACAAGGAGAACACTTATGTACCAGCCAAATGATATGCCCGTAGTCGATGATGCAACCACCAATGTAGCCGCAGAGGGTGGTAGTATGGCCATAAAGCCCGATTTACCCTGTGCTTTTACGGCCTTGTCGCGTTTAATTGGCCGTACGCCGCTTATCGCGCTTGATTTGACTTATAAAGGCCAGGCCGCACGTATTTTTGCTAAGCTTGAATATTATAATCTGTCAGGTAGCATCAAAGATCGCATGGCGCTGGAGGTTCTCAAGTGTGCTTATGAAACTGGCGCGCTACGCCCGGGCGACCTTATAGTTGAAGCGACAAGTGGTAATGCCGGCATTGCTTTTTGCGCCTTGGGGCGAGCCCTCGGCCACCCTGTACGCATTTATATGCCGAATTGGATGAGCGCGGAACGTATTGCGCTGATGAAAAGCTATGGCGCGGATGTCCGCCTTGTCAGCAAGGAAGAAGGCGGCTTTGTAGGGTCTATTCAAATGGCTGAAGATTTGGCCCGCTCGCGCAATGATGTGTTTCTTCCGCGCCAGTTCTCTAATCCTGATAATTGCGGCGCACATTGCAAAGGCACTGGACCTGAAATTTTAAAATCTCTCGCCAAGCAAAATATTGTTCCAGACGCGTTTGTTGCTGGTGTAGGGACGGGCGGTACGGTTATGGGGGTCGGTAAGGCGCTTAAGGCGGCTAACCCGAATGTGAAAATTCATCCGCTTGAGCCAAGCGAAAGTCCGACATTAACAACGGGCCACAAAGTCGGGCATCACCGTATCCAAGGCGTGTCAGATGAATTTATTCCAGATATTGTCTGCCTTGAATCTTTGGATGATATTGTCTGTGTGAATGATGGCGACGCGATTTTGATGGCGCAGCAACTTTCCCGTACACTAGGCCTTGCGGTGGGTATTTCTTCTGGCGCGAACCTTTTAGGCGCGCTTAAGTTACAACAAAAAATGGGGCCAGAGGCGATTATCGTCACAGTGTTCTGTGACGATAATAAGAAGTACTTGTCCACAGACCTTATGCGCGATGAACCGGTTAAATCCGGCTACCTTACACCCGATGTTGAGCTGAAAGGCTTCTCGATCTGCTAGCGGTTAAGCGCCGCGTCGCAGAGTAGGAAGGCGCGGCCTGCATCACTTTCAAAACGGCTGCGAATGGCTTCGCGGTCTTTCTCAATTGGCTCTAAGCTGTGATGAAAGCGGCGTGCAAACGCGGTAAGCTGTGTTTTAAGTTCTGGTTCTTCTACCGTTTTACCAAATAAGTGCCGAACGGGATCTTCGAGGCGGTGCGTAATAACATCACTCATTGCCAGAGGGCCTTTGCTAATGCGGGTATTGACGGCTTCGATGATGCAGCCATCATCAACGATAGCAGCGGGCGCAAGACCGATAGAGGCAAGGCGCGCGACAACATCAGCATCTTTATCACCATCATCCTGTGCGGCAGAGGTTGAAACCGCCGCAGTCTGCAGAGCGTCCGAGGTGGTTTCAATAGTAGACGTTTGAGCGGATGCAGAATATGGCTGTGTAATTTGGTCAATCGCAGATGTTTCCTCGCCGCCGCCAAATAGGCTTTTCCACCAAGATTTGGACTTTTCCTCTTTCCTGTCATGACGCGGATCGGGCGCGCCGGGGCGTCTAAAATCAGGGTCAAAATTCTTTATGTCTTCATCGGGGTCTTGCGTAAAAATGTCTTCTTTAGAAGGGATCTCTAAAACCAAGGCAGGTGGCTCTGTTTGGGTGACGACAGCTGAACGGATATCATCATCAGGAATGACGAGATCTGCTGTGTCATCATCCATAGCCGGAATTGAAAATTCTTCTGTTGTTTCCGGCGCAGGGCGAAGACCGGAAAGGCGGCGTTTGAGTGTTGGAGCTTCCTCAGGTTCTTCTATACGTTCCGCTGTGAGTTCGGGATCAACAGCTAGTTCTGTATCGGGCTCTGATTTTTCCAAAATGGGTCTTAAACCTAAGATGCCGCGCCGTTTCTGTGGGTTATGGGCGAGAGCGGGATCCGTTGACGCATTGCCGCTTGTGTCGGCATGGTCTGCATTTTCACGCGCGCGTTCTTCAGTATCAGAATATTTGAGGCGGTCTTGCATCGCCACCATGTCGTATTCAATACGGGAAATTTCTTTACGCGTTTGCGCCAGGCTCTCCTGAACGCGGCGAGCGGCTTTTTCACTAATGCTTTCCGCGCGGGCGTTTGAAAACCGCACCATTTCTTCCATGTCGGCAAAGCGTTGTTTGACGGCCGTATCCGTAAGACGGGCCGCATCCGCGAGGGCTTCAACAGTTTTTCGGCCAGAGGTACTGGCGTCGGTAAGATGGCGTGCACTCACCTGCGCGGTCATAGACATATCACGCATCTTTTGCAGGCCTGTTTCGAGTGATAGACCAAGGTTTTCCTGCTCATCCCGCAAATCTGAAACAAGCGTAGAGAGGTCATCTGCGTGTTTCGTGTAGACCTGATCCAGCTCTTCAGCGCGGGTTTTAAGTATTGCGCCAAGGCGCGCAATCTCTGTTTGATTGACATCAAGCTTGTTGGCGGCTTCAATCGTGTTTTCGCGAACGATTTCAGACGCCGAGTTGATCTTGGCGGCAACGCCTTCAACGCTGATGCGGGCTTCATTAATTCTTTGCTCTGCGGCCTGTGTCGACTTGGCTAGGTTGGCGCTATGGGTATCGAGGTTTTCTGAAAGCGCAGCCATGCGCTCATCATACGTCGTTGCAATGGCAGTCAAAGCTTCACGCTCGTCTTTGAGTTGACGCGCGATAAGTTCGGTTTTGTTCTCCGCCAAATACGTCGTTCGGTCGATGGACTTTATTTGCCCTTCAAGCGTTTCTTGCAATGTGGCCGTGCGGGATATGGCTTTGTCGATATGACGATTAAGTTGGTCGACTTCAGCTTTAATATTACGGGCCATGATTGCGCCGCGGCTTACAGCTGTATCATCAGGGCTAAGAAGGTTCTGCGCTGTCATATTAAGAACATTGGCTTGTCCTGATAAAGAGGAAAGTTGTTTCAATACATGTCGCAAAGTGAGGAGAATAAGGATGGGAGCAGCGGCAAAGACGGCGAGGCCTGCCCACTGCGCGGGTGTGTAAAGCGCGGCGCCTGCGGCGGGTGTAAAGGCGCTATAAGCAATGCCGCCTACGCACACGAGCCAAGCCGCAATGGCCAGAATAATCGTTATGTTGATCCAGCTAAATGAGGGAGCGGAGGAAGCTTCAAGTTGCGTAGTCGGTCTACGGGGAGCTTCTAATTGCTCAAGTTTTTCTTCTATGATTTCTTCGTATTTAGGTCCATCCATTTTGGGTGCTTTTTCACCGCTGGATAAAACAGCTTTTACAGCACTATCATCCTCTGGTTCTATGCTGCTGATTTTACTGGAAATATTTGCCAAAATTGACCCTCTGTTTTTTTCCTGTGTATAATTAACACAAAGTATGCACTTATACACTACTATGCAAATTCAGACGGGAAAAGGCGTAAGTTCTTAAACTGTCAAAGGCTGAAAAGCTGTAACGGGTTGAATGGAAAAGGGCGGGCGATGACAACGTCGGATACACTGCGCGGTAGCGCTATAAAAACACTCTCAAAGGCTGAGCGGGACTATCTCGCTAAAGGGCTCAAGCAGCCAGGCGGGAAGCTGCCTTTGTTTGACGGCCGCGGTCAGGAAATTAGCCGCGAAATCATTAAGTCATGCATCAAAAAAGGTCTTGCCGAACGGTGGTTCGCCAATCCGATAAAACCGGACTGGCTTGTGTGCCGCATTACGGATGCCGGCAGAGACGCCGCGGGCTTGTCTTAAAGGCTTTCGGCTTACCCGATCGATGTGAAACCTTCTTTTGGCGCTCGGGTTTTGTGCAAAATATAGGCTATGATTGCGAGTACAATGATGCCGCCAATCGCGTCTGTTTGCGGATTTGGGGTGGAGATAAACATGGACGGTGTTGGCAGGACAGAGCCTTCATAGTTCACAAACATCGCCGCAAACATATTATTCCCCGCATGTACGCCGATAGCGGCTTCGAGACCGCCTTCCTGATAGACGATTACGCAGAGAATAAAGCCAAAGAGGAAATATTGGCTCATCACAAGCAAATGCGTGATGCCGCCTTGCTCTGCGCCAGATACGGACTCGGGATTTGAAAGGTGCATCGCGGCGAACATCAAACTCGTAATGATGAACACAATCCATTTGTTAGAGATGAAATGCCCGAGGCCTTGATTGAAATAACCACGGAAAATGATTTCTTCTGTTGCGGATTGAAGCGGAATAAACAGCAACGTGACGAGGGCGTAGGTAAAGAAGCGAGCAGGATCGAATGTCATCTTGAGCGTGCTCATCCCAGAAAAATGCGTAATTGCCGATAGCGTGCCCAAGACAGTCCACGTAATCCCAATCGCAAATACAATACGTTTCCAGTTAATGCTGGACGCGGCCGTATGCAGGCTAGTGATCGTCCGTTTGTGAAGGAATTTCTGAACGAGATACATACCGATCAGCGTGGCGGGGAAGGATAGAAGCATGAGCGCGTAGGCGATGGGGGTTTTACCGATGAGAGCCATAAAAGCGGCATTGACTTCTACGTCATTCATCATGGGGTAGAGACGCACCATCGAAACTGTTGAGCCCAGCATTCCGATGGCGGCAACCATGCCAAAGAGAGACCGCGCCGTGCCAGAGAGGGTGCGGTTAAGAAGCCAGCCGAGACCGCCGAGTAGGCTAAAAATTCCCGTTGCGAAGGCTAAGAGCCCAAACCGTTTCATATCGAGGGTTTCGAACATATGGATCGCCGCCTCATTATAAACCCGAAAGGCTTCAGGATCGATGTTTTCGACGAGGCCGGGGATTGGGCTGACAATGAATGACTGCGCGATAATGCCGCCAACCGCGACAAACCAAACGCCAGCCAGCCATGACCACCATCTAGACTCTCCGATTTTTGTTTGGCTGAAATAAGCTTCGGCGTTTGTCATGGTGATTCTCTCTTATTTTGCGTGTTTATAGAGCGAACCTGTCAATCATACATTAAAAAACCGCACCCCCTAAAGGATGCGGTATTTTTCCAAAATGGCTTGAGCCTACCAACGCTGCGCGACGATGCGCTCAGAGCCTTGAACGATATACGTTCCGCTCCAAGGGTTAGAACATTGGTTCACACTGACAACAACGGGCTGTCCATAGCGCCAAGCATCCAAGTTGATGCGTTGGCATCTCGTTCGGCGCTGATAGTTACCATACTGACCATAAGACGGATGATAGAAACTATAGGCTGTTGGGGCCCAGCGGTGGCGGCTATAACCCGAGTTTCCGAAGTTAAAGCTAATGCCAAGGCCGCTTCTGTAGGATGTGTTATGTCTGCGGTTATTGCTGACATGCCGTACAGGGGGCGTGTAACGCGGCGCTGGTCTTACATAAGGACGGTGCTGTGTACGGTGATTGTTGCCGTAGCTTGTATGCCGTCTGCTGTGCGGGCGAGTGCTGGTCTGATGGCGGCTACTTCCGTGACGACTTGCATTATTGCGGTCATGTTGACGGGTATTCGAGCTGCGATCACGGTGGCTACGCGTGTTGGCATCTCGCCGTGTTTGGCCTCTTGTGTTGCTGCGGCTATCGCCGCGATTATTGCTTTGCGTATTACGGCTATTGCTGCGATCCCTGCTATGGTTTTGCGCAATTTTTACCTGCACCGTTTTGTTGGCATTTGAGCTGTTTTGAGGTGCTGCGAAGGCTGCGGGCGCCGTAGCGGCCATCAAAGTAGCGGCGCTGGCGGCGAGTAAAGTAGCTCGAAAAATAGAGCGGTTTGAGTAAGACATGTGGGTCTCCTTTCCTGTTGATAGGCTCTTTCTCGCACAGACCGTCTGAAGCGATCCTGAAACCGCTGTTCATTCTCAGTTAATTCGCTTAAGAGGGGATATGACGCACGATGAATTTGAAACAGAAATAGATTTTGATCATTTGAATCAGTATGTTAGCGGAGATGCCGATTTAACGGCTGAGGTGTTTGGTCTCTTCAAAAACCAAGTCGATATGCTTGAGAAGAGCCTTCGTCCCGATTCTGATGACGAAGTTTGGGCGGCTATTACGCATTCTCTGAAGGGAACAGCCAAGGCCGTCGGGGCCGTACAGCTCGCTGATATTTGCGAAAAAGCGGAAGCGCTTGTCGGCACTAATAATCGCCCGGGGGCACGGGACTTGGCTGCGGCTAATATTGAATCGCGTATTTCTCTGGTTATGGTGGATATTCAGCGCTGGGAATATCGGCAAACTATGGCGCGTATGCGCTCTACATAGGCGCGTTTCTATGCCTATCACCCAAACTGAAGTTGATGATGCGGTCGAAATGTTTTCGGCTCTTGGTCCGATCCGCACCCGCAAAATGATGGGCGGATTATCTATTTACGCTCAGGATGTGACCTTTGCGATTTACGATCCGAATCGCGGCTATTACTTAAAATCTGACGACCTAACGCACGATGAGTTTGAACGCGCAGGCGTAGAGAAGTTTTCCTTCGAAGTGAAAGATGGCAAGGTTGCCATGATGAATTATTATGCCATGCCAGAAGAGTGTTATGACGATCCGGATAGTCTTTTGACGTGGGCGAGGTTGTCCCTCGACGTGGCTCTGCGTGCGAAACGTAAAAAGAAGAAAAAGAAAAAATGATCAAAAAAGTATGCCTAGCCTTCGGTGTTCTCCTTGTGCTGTTTGTCGCGGCCATCGTCTTTTGGCCGGAGAAATCTTATACGCCTTACGAGGTCGCCGCCGATTACCAAGCCCAAGTTGATGCGTTTGACCTTCCGTCTATGCCGCCCGATTGGAAATGGAAGGCCTTTGCCGCCGAAGACGGAACGGTTCTACGATGGGGCGAAACTGGAAATAGCGACGCGGCCAAAGCGACAGTTCTCTTTGTTCCTGGCTATACAGCAAGCGTGGATATGTACGGAGAGCATGCTGATTTTCTGGCGCGGCAAGGATACCATGTCATCGGGTTTGATCTGCGCGGGCAGGGCGGCTCTGAACGGCACAGAAAAAGCCGCCCAGAGAAATTATGGGTGGATGATTTTTCTGCTTACTCTGACGACTTAGCGGGTTTCATTAAAGCTATGAAGCGCAGGGACGGGCAACCCGTGATTTTGGCGGCGAGCTCATTTGGCGGGCATGTGGCGGTCCGCGCCGCCGGTGATCATACGCTGGGTGTGGATGGTCTGTATTTACTGGCTCCGGCTTTGCGGCCAAAGTCAGACCCGTATACGTTTGAACAAGCCAAGCGTTTGATGACAATTTCGCGCCTATTTGGTAAGTCCAAAAACTATGTTTATGGGCAGACGGATTGGCGGCCTGACGGGCTTGATTTCACGCAAGGTTCTGATTGTAGCTCATATCCGAAGCGGCTTTATCTACGTGATGCTTTGTTTACGCGCCGTCCTGAACAGCGCGTTGGCGGTATCACTAACCAATTTGGCGCAGAGTTTTTTGAGAGTAGTGATTACGTTCTGCAGTCCGGCTATCTTGAAAAAATCGATATGCCCGTAAGCGTAATCTCAGCAGTGAACGATACGTTCGTGCTCACAGACACTAACAGCCAAGCGTGTTCAGAGCGCTTTCCGAATTGCCGCGAAATCACGCCGCCGAAATCTGGGCATTGTCTCTTGCAAGAAGACGATGCAACGCTGGGCCTAATACTGCGTGAACTGGAGAGTTTGGTAGAGCGTATAAACCGTCAGTAGGACGGTTTATTTAAGTGTTGCGGCGAAAAAGGCCGGAACATCATCGCCAAAACCTTCAACGGTATTTTCTTTGAGGCCATTGCGGGAATAATCACGTTGTGACTTGCCTTTGCGAGGCTTGTCATTTGACGCGGTTTCACGCCTTGGCCGTTCGGACCTTGATTTCTCGCTTTTGGGCTTGTCGTTTTTAGGGCGATCAGAGCGAGGCTTTTCGAACCTCTTGTTGTCGCTTTCAGGTTTTTCAGCTTTTGCTGATGTTTCGTCTTTAGCCGCTGATTTTTTCTTAGGCGCAGATTTAGGCGCGTCATCGCTGGCTTCTTCGCGAACCCAACCCGAGCGCTTGCTTTTGGGCTTGTCGTCACGGTTTCTGTCGCCTCTGGATCGATCACCGCGTCCGCCGCGCTCACGGCCTTTGCTGCGTCCACGTTTATTGCCGCCGTCTTTGGGGAAGTCTTCGAGACCTGGAATGATCAATTCTTCAATAGCGTCGACACTGATCAAATCCAAAATGGACTGGTAGTTCTTTTCGTCGAGGCGTGCGACGAGCATAACTGTATCGCCTTCTTTGCCTGCTCGGCCAGTTCGGCCAATACGGTGGACGTAATCTTCGGAATGGCTGGGTACGTCGTAATTAAAGACGTGAGACACATCGGGAATATCAAGTCCGCGAGCAGCAACATCACTGGCCACAAGGAGTTTAATCTTGCCGTCTTTGAAATTGGCTAGCGTTTCCATGCGCTGGCTTTGCGGAAGGTCGCCATGAATAGGCGCAGCCGCGTGGCCATGAACAGAGAGAGATTTTGCCACAATATCGACGTCACGTTTGCGGTTACAGAAAACAATACCGTTTTTGACGTCTTCGTTTTCAATGAGCCAGCGGAGCGCCGTGCGCTTTTGCTTGTGGTCTGATGATGGCATACGCACGATGCGTTGTGTTACTGTGTCAGCGGTTTTATTTTGCCGCGCAACTTGAATAGTAACAGGTTGGTGCAAGAACTGATCGACAAGACGTTTGATTTCATTTGGCATCGTAGCTGAGAAGAACAGCACTTGCCGCGTGAACGGTGTCATTTTGAAGATTTTTTCAATATCAGGAATAAAGCCCATATCGAGCATACGATCAGCTTCGTCGACAACGAGCGTATTTACGCCGTTGAGAAGGATTTTCCCGCGTTCGAATTGATCTAGCAGCCGCCCGGGCGTCGCGATAAGGACGTCAACGCCCTTCATGAGTTTGCGCTCTTGTTCAGCAAAAGACACGCCGCCAATAATCAGTGCCATTTCGAGCTTAAGGTATTTTCCGTAAAGCTCGACATTTTCGGCCACTTGAGCTGCGAGTTCGCGTGTTGGGCAAATAATCAGACAGCGCGGCATGCGGGCACGGGCGCGGCCTTGCGACATTTTATGAACGGTCGGCAGCGTGAACGCGCCAGTTTTACCTGTACCCGTTTGGGCAATGCCTAAAACGTCACGGCCCTTGAGGGCATGTGGTATAGCTTGCGCTTGAATGGGAGTCGGTCTTTCGTAGCCCATATCATCGAGGGCTTTTATAATTTTTGGGTCAAGGCCCAAATCGGCAAAGGTTACGTCAACAGGCGCGTCAGCCGGAATTTCTTGAGTGTCAGTATCGGATGTCAAATTTTTCTCGCAAGGCGCAGTCATTCGCGCATAAGCTTCTATCATTGCGGCGCAACATACTGATGCGCCGCCAAAGGTCAAGGCCTGTCAGCTTAGCTGACTTCTTGTATATGAGTCGGTTTTTCAAGTGTTTTTTGCACCCGTTGCACAAGAGTTTGGCCGTCTTCGCCGGATTGAAAGGCTGAGAGCTCTATGTCCAGCTTCATGGTGAATGTGTCTCCGCGTCCTGGGCCGGACTTGAATACGGTGCTATCAATGATACCGGAAAGTCGGTCAACGACAACTTGGAGACGTTCAGGGGCTTGCGCCGGAAACGCTACAGCGTAGAGCGCGTCGCCAAGGCGCGCGGCGACATCTTCCATGCGCACCATGTTTTTGACCATTCTTCCGACTTGGTCATAGGCAGCTTTAATGCGTTCGGGGGGCGCAGACGTTTCGCTGAGGGGCTTGATCCGTAAGAGCAGCATAGATGTTGGGGCGTATATAGCTTTGTCCGCCGCGCGCACTCGCCGTAGATGTGCGCTAAAAAAGGCTTTGTTATAGGTTCCGCTTGGACCGTCGATGCAGCGTTCCCCACCAATAGCGCTAAACTCGGTTTTCAGATGTAAGTGGAGCCGATGGTAATTGGCGAGTTCTATAATACGGCCGCTGATCTCTTCCCCTTCGGAGCCGTAAGGGATAATGTCTGTCGCGCCTTTTTTGTATGCGATTTCATGCGAACTGAAATCGGCTCCTGTTAGCATAAGGGCAGGCGTGTGGTAGAGTGCAGAGTTTTTACGCATCGTTTCGCTGATCGTAAGCCCCGGCTCAGTGGATGACAGCATGTTCATGACGACGGCGTCAAAAGGTGTTTCATGTAGATAGTCAAAGGCGGAATAAGATGTAAAAGCCGCAATGACTTCAACGTTCTTTTTCTCGAGCGCGTTGATAACAACCATAAACTGCGGCGAGGCTTTACCAATAAACAAAGCTCGGAACGGGGCTTTTACGTCCGGCTCTGTGAGCGTGTAATCGATGCCAAAATCTTCGTTCAAAGTTTCAATGCGTAGCGCAATTTCTCTTTGCATCGCGCTGAGCCGGATCATGGCATTGACGCGTCCCGCGATTTGTGCGGGATGAGCGGGCGGAAAAATCACGGAATCATATTGGCTTATGTCGATCCGCCCTTGATCTGGAAATGCGCCTATAATGGCCATCTCATGACCAATATAACGAGATTTGAGGCTGTTCAAGACGTGCGGGGCGATGTGAACGTGATCTTTGAAACACATAAGAACGGCTTTGGGTGCGCGGCGGGGCGCGTTCTTCAGAGTCTTGCCATCAAAAACCGACATGCAAACATCAAACCCGCAGCGGGATAGGTGCGTTCCAATATGCTTTGACGTCACAGGATCGTCCGTTGCAATTAAGACAACAGGTCTGTCGTCGCCAATGGGCGGCGAATCAATGGCTGGGAGTGCTTGAACCATGGTAGGAATATTGGGCCAAAGTCTTTCCCGAGTGTTAATGTTTTGCGAGGGTTTTAAGACAATTTAAACAGGTCTACGGATCTGTTTAACGGAGTGTGTAGACGATTTCGCCGGCGCATATTGTCATCACTGCTCGTCCTGTCAAACGCCGCCCATCAAATGGCGTGTTCTTGGATTTGGATAAGAGTGTTTCGCTAGCACAAACCCAAGGCGCGTGAGGGTCGAGCAAGACTATGTCAGCCGGCGCGCCTATAGAGATGCGACCAGATGGCAATCCAAGAATATTTGCAGGATTACAAGTCACAGCCGCGAGGAAAGCCATAAAATCGAGTCGCTCATCAGCCACTTGCGAGAGGCCCGCTGCAAGTAGAATTTCAAGACCGACAGCCCCAGGGGAGCTTTCTGCAAAAGGCAGCCTTTTGTCTCCGGCCGGTCTTGGGTCGTGCGCGGAAACAATAACGTCAATCGTGCCGTCATTGATGCCTTCAAGCAAGGCGAGCCGATCTTCTTCGCCGCGTAGAGGCGGATCAAGCTTAGCGAAAGTGCGGTAATCGCCAATGTCAATTTCGTTAAGCGCAAGGTGATTGATGCTGACAGAGCACGTAATGTCAAGATCGCGAGACTTGGCGCGGCGCACCACATCGACAGCGCCTTCTGATGAAATCATATCGATTAAAAGTCTTCCGCCCGTTAGTTCTGCGAGCGCGACATCGCGCTGAGCCATGATGACTTCGGAGGCACTCGGTACGCCCGTTAGGCCAAGCCGCGACGAGAAATCACTTTCATGGGCGACGGCCCCTGCGGAGAGGGTCGGGTCTTTGGCGCGGTTCGCGATGAGGGCATTGAAGGTTGCCGCATAGGATAAAAGGCGGCGCATCATCAAACTGTCTTTGATCGCGTTATGCCCGCCAGAAAACATGACGGCTCCGGCTTCGCTCATCAGGCCAATTTCGGTTAAGGTTTCGCCGTCGAGGCCTTTTGTGAGCGCCCCTGCCGCGTAAACATTGATGGGGCTTTCTTCGCCTCTGCGCCTTACATAATCGACGAGCGACATGTCATCAATGACGGGGTTGGTGTCAGGCATAACGACGATAGAGGTAACGCCGCCTGCTGCCGCCGCAATGGCTGCGCTTTTTATGGTTTCGCGGTGCTCTGCACCGGGCTCGCCCGTCATCACGCGCATGTCGATAAGGCCGGGCACGGCTATCAGTCCGTTTGCGTCAAATGTTTCTTCCATGATGCGGGCTTTGGGCCCGATGTCAGCGATTTTGCCGTCGATCATAGTGATGGTGCCGAGAGCGTCATAGCCGCTTTCGGGGTCAATGATGCGGGCGTTTGTGATGGAAAACGCTCTCATCGGTTTGCTTTCATATCTTGGGCGTCAGATAGAGCATGTAATATCCCCATTCGCATAGCGACACCAGTTTCAACCTGTTTCGTGATTAAGCTTATTTCAGGGTCATCGGCAACGTCTGAGCTTATCTCTACGCCTCGGTTCATCGGGCCTGGATGCATGACCTTCGCATCGGGTTTTGCATAGGTTAGCTTCGCGCGGTCAAGGCCGTAAAAATGAAAATACTCACGTTTGGACGGGACAAGGGTTCCGCCCATCCGCTCAAGTTGCAACCGTAGCATCATGACAACATCGCAGCCTTTTAGGCCAGTTTTCATGTCATGGAAAACATCAGCGCCCCACCGGTCAGCATCGGCAGGGATAAGGGTCGGCGGCCCGATTAGCCTAACCTCGCACCCGAGCATGTTGAGGAGCTGCACATTGGACCTTGCAACGCGAGAGTGTGCGATATCGCCGCAAATGGCTATCCTCAGACCGTCAATAGAGCCGCCAAAAGCGCGGCGAAGGGTGAGGGCATCTAACAAAGCCTGTGTAGGATGTTCGTGCATGCCGTCTCCTGCATTGATAACGGAGCAGGAAACTTTTTGCGACAAAAGCGCGGGCGCGCCAGAGGCGCTATGCCTGACGACTAAAAGGTCAGGGTTCATGGCATTGAGAGTTGCCGCAGTATCCAAAAGCGTTTCCCCCTTTTTAACCGATGAGTGAGCAATCGCCATGTTGATGACATCTGCGCCAAGCCGTCGTCCAGCAAGTTCAAAGCTTTTTTCTGTTCGTGTGGAGTTCTCAAAAAATAGGTTGATCAGCGTCTTCCCTGCGAGAACAGATGGCGCAGGCGTTTTCTGCACGCTTAGGTCAAGATAATGTTCGCCAAGAGAGAGGAGAGATTCAATGTCAAGACGATGAAAATCAGCGATAGAGAGACAGTGAAGTTTCTCGAACGGGTATCCGTCTGTGGATGCCATAAGCCCTCAATATTATTTTGTGTGACTTAGGCGCGGGTACTCTAAGAGTCAACCAAGAGCATGAGTGCAGTTAAGCCCACTCACAAAAAAAGCGCGGACTATCCGCGCTTTATAATTTTTATATGAAGGGAAAACCCGCCCTGTGTTTACATCGAGACCCTTACGACATCAGCAATAATATCCTCGCCGATTTTATCAAATGCTGCTTCTAGGGCGTCCGTATTTTCTGCTTTCACAAAATGATCGTCTGAACTGGCACACGATTCGAGGAAGTCATAAGCTGTATCCGTGCTGTCGGAATCTTGGGTGGTCCATGAGTGGCTACTCGGCGGGTTTGTTGCATACTTCCCTGGCTCCAAAGCATAGCCAATCGTATAGACTTCGACACCTAAATTTTTGAGCTGCGTACATGTCGCAAGCGTTTCATTATTCGCTGTCGGTATATATTCACACGTTTCTCGTCCCTCTTCCCAACCATATCCGTATGGCTTATAGTAGGAAGACTTATACTCATAGCCGCTCCAATAGTAGTAGCTACTTCGTCTCCAGTAATTTGTGTTATTGTTGCGCTCCCACGTGCAAACATAGTCTTGAGTATTCACACCGTCTGTCATGAAAATCACATATTTCAAGGGATCAGTTGACCCGTTGACGAGTAAGTGTTGAGGGTCTTCAGCGAGCATCCAAGAGTAGGCGAGGGCCATAGATTGGCGAGAGTCAGTTCCGCCGCTTGCATGCAAGGAATTGATGTTACCGTTAGATAATGTTCCCCATTTAGGGAGAACCGTTCGAGACGTTATTAGTCCCGAGCTATACGCCGTCATGCCCATGCGTAGATAGTTCGTTCCTGTGCCGCCCGCGTTCACTCCGACAGCTTGGCCGAGATAATCATTAAAGTTTTTTACTGTTGTTTTTAAGCCGTCTATGCGGGCTTGAGCCCCTGATGGTCGCGAAGGGTTGTAGTTTGAGGCACTTGGCTTGTCATCCCAGGCCATTGAGCCTGAATTGTCCATGACGAGGATAACACTTGCGGGGTCTTTCAGGTCAGATTGTGCGTAAACGACAACAGAGGTTGTATCAAAAGGTAAACTTGTCTTGCCAAACATAGCCATAAAGCTCGTGTTTACAGCGCCATTCATGCTTACAGTCGCGCGCTTGTAATTATCATCATAATTGACTTTGAAGGTGACGTCGTTTGTACCTTTTGTGGCAGGGCCAATATCATAACCCATAGTTTTAGCGGAGTAGGTTTTTCCGTCTACAAAACCATCGCTGTCCTGAGTTGGGGGCGTGCCGTGGTTTTTAATATAGACCGTCGCTGTTAAGCCAATCATATCGGCAATTTGTTGTGACCGCGTAGATGAGGCTTGAACTTGGTTGATATCAAATGTTGCGCCTACAGCTGTTACAAGTGTCAGCAGAGAGACCGCGAAGGGCAATGAAAGCGAGCCGCTTTCGTCCTTTCTGTGCCGAGCTATTAGCTGGCGTAATGTCATTGCATTTCTCATTTTAATGATCTTTCCCACATTTCCTACTTGGAGCGTGGGCTTGTTGTTTTGCTTATGCCAACGCTAGATTTGGAAATATATGTACGGGAGAAAGCTTTAAAACGGCTTAGGGAATATCCCTAATAAGACCTTAAGACGGCTGATGTGTTAAGATGGTAAACGAAACGTAGACGGTTTCTATGATCGCAATCTGTCTAATGCGCCCTGTAAAATATAGGCGGCGGCGAGCTTGTCGACATTCTCTGCGCGTTTTTTCCTGCTGAGATCGCCTGCAATCATTGTGCGAGTCACAGCCATTGTAGATAAACGTTCGTCCCAAAGGAATAGTGGCATGTCACGTATTTTCATGAGGTTCGCGCAGAAGTCTCTTACTGATTGTGTTCTGGGCCCGTGCGAGCCATCCATGTTGATGGGGAGGCCGATGACACAGGCCGAGGCTTCGTTTTGTTCATAGAGACTAATGAGCCGCGCTGCATCAGCCGTGAACTTAGTGCGCTTAATAGTTTCCAAAGGGCTCGCAATGAGACGAGTTCGGTCACTTATCGCGAGCCCGAATGTTTTTGTGCCCGGGTCTACACCGATAAGTGCCCCTTGGGTGTTTTGCAGATCTTGAAGGGTTATGAAAGCCATTGTAGGCCCTTTACTGGAAGCTTAATTTAAAAACAGAGTTATGATTTACGACGTTAAATACGCGTTTAACGGAGCCTAGCTATTTCTAGGGTTTATACCGACGAAATTAGCATCATAATATGCTTTAATGGCGGCATTGTCTTCATCATTGTTTTTTCCGGTGCAGTTCCAAATTTTATCTAATATCACTTCTTTTCTGTCGCCATGTATTCCGACGATGAAAATAGGTACGTTCGCAGCTTTTGCAATTCGCAAGTAGCCTTTTTTGAAGCGTTGGACTTTTGTGCGTGTGCCTTCGGGCGTGAGTCCAAGCCAGACATTATCATTGTTGCGGAACCATTCCGTCATTTGTTCCGTAATGTTGTTTTTCGACTTTCTGTCTATGGCGACACCGCTCATGGACCGCCACAAAGGCCCTAGAGGCCAGAAGAAGGCTTCCTTCTTCATCATCCAAGAAAACCGCAGGCCAACTGATAACATTGAAGCCAAGGCAATGATAAGGTCCCAGTTAGAGGTATGAGGGCCGCCCAAGATGATCGCCTTCTTTGTATCTGGTAGTTGGCCTATAATTTTCCAGCCAAGTGCTTTCAATATGGTTTGCCCGAACCAACGAGAGGCTGCGTTGCCCATTCTCGGCGTTGAGGGGTGGACGTGTGGATTGTCAAATTTTGCCATCATAGTTGATTAACGTCATTTGAAGGGAGGGGCAATGAGTTTCCCCAGCGGGGGTTCGCATACGAACGAAAAGAAGGGCGTTCTAGCTGGAAGCTGTATTTTTTTGCGTTCTGGAATGACATTAGTCACTGCATGTCTATAAGTGGGGCATGAAGAAAACCGTCCTTTTGTCTGTGCTCTTGTCCATCGGTGCTTGTGATGTCCCGAACGCGGCCTCCGGAGAGGCTGATAGTCCGCTGGCTGATATCGTATCAGGACAAAAAACTTATGATGCACTATGTACGTCATGCCACGGCTCAGGTCCTGACGGCGGCATTGCTCCGAGCTTGTTCGATAATGTTTGGGTGCATGGGGCTGCAGATGAGGGTATTTTAAAGACTATCCAGGATGGATTGCCGGAGGCGGGGATGCCGGGGTTTGGTGACACGCTTTCGGATGCAGAAAGAGCTGCTCTGCTCGCATATATTAAAACTGGCGGCGCAGAAGGTATCATGCCTCCCGTTGTGGACGTGCCGTCCGCTGAGCAACTAGTCGTAGTTATGGACTGGGTGACAGGTCTAGATCAGCCATGGGGCCTCGTCGTTACTGGACCTGAAGATGTTATTGTTACCGAAAAAGGGGGGGCGCTACGCAGGGTAAGCGGCGGCGTTCTGCATCCTGAACCTGTGAAGGGAACGCCAGATGTATTTGCATCAGGGCAGGGGGGCTTATTAGATGTGGCCCTGGATCCAGATTATAAGGTCAATAAATGGATATATCTCGCTTTTTCTGATCCGGACGCTTCGGACAGCGCGATGACAAAAATCGTTCGCGGGCGGATAAGAAATAATAATTGGAGCGACGAGCAAGTCCTTTTTGAAGCCAAGCCCGAACATTATATAAGCTCCCGCCAGCATTTCGGCAGTCGGATCACATTTGATAATCAAGGGCATATGTTCTTTTCCATTGGTGACCGCGGGAGAAAAGATCATGCTCAAGACATAGAGCGCCCGAATGGAAAAATTCATAGGATCTATCGCGATGGCAGTATTCCGACGGATAACCCATTTGTTGACGTTAAGGGGGCTTATCCATCAATTTATGCTTACGGGAATCGCAACCCGCAAGGCTTAATCGTGCATCCCTACACGAAGGTTTTGTGGGAAACCGAGCATGGCCCAAAGGGCGGTGATGAGCTGAATGTGATTGAGTCCGGCGTGAACTACGGGTGGCCTGAAATTTCTTACGGGCGAAATTATAATGGGACTGAGCTTACGCCCTACACATCCAAGCCTGGCATGGCGCAGCCCATTAGCCATTGGACGCCGTCTATCGCGGTCTGCGGGCTTGACGTTTATGACGGGGATCTATTTCCTGACTGGAAAGGAAAGTTATTGGTTGGTTCTTTGGCTAATCAAACGCTTCGGCTTGTCACCGTGAAGGGCAGTCAATATGTATCAGAGGTGACGCTCCTAAAAGGTGCAGGACGTGTGCGAGACGTAACGACAGGGCAAGACGGCGCTATCTATGTGGCTCTGCCAAACAAAATTGTGCAGCTTACGCCAAGAAAGGTGAATGATGACTGAAATATGGGAAAAAAGACTACTTGATGGGTATAAAGACTTTCGGACTGGGGATTATAAGTCGCAAAAAAAACTATATGAAAAACTAGGGACTGTGGGGCAAAGTCCCAGAGTCATGTTGATTGGGTGCTCCGACAGCCGTGTAGATCCAACGGATATTTTTAATGCTTACCCAGGCGAAATGTTTGTGGTCCAAAACGTGGCAAATATTGTGCCTCCCGTCGATAAAAACGAATCTTACCATGGCACGGCTTCTGCGATTGAATATGCGGTAAATGTTCTTGGAGTGGATGTTATTGTCGTTATGGGGCATGAAAGCTGCGGGGGTATTCAGGGGTGTCTTGACGGAATGGGGCATGATCCAGAAGCTGGCTATGTAGGGCGCTGGGTGTCTATTATGAATTCTGCGCGGGATAGAATTTTAGCAAAAAACCTTAGTGCCAAAGATACAGTTTTTGAGCTTGAACTCGAAAGCATTCGTCAATCGCTCGCAAACCTTAAATCTTACCCTTTCATTCAAGAGGCCGTCACTGCTGGATCGTTAAAGCTTCAAGGAGCTTACTTTAGTATTATACAGGCAAAGCTTATGCTTTCAGACGTTGATGGGCAATTTCATCTCATCGATGATAATTATGAGCCTTGAGTTTGTTTGTCTTGTCCTTTGGGAATGCTCTTGAGTAAAGCTTTAATTGGTTGTTAAGCCTCTTTTTTCAGAGGATATTAAATAAGCTACCCTATTTTCCTGAATACAAATCTAGCTCTGTGTGGTGTCGCAACCTTGCTGAGACTGTTGGGGTCTTGGTTATGTAGTGGTTCTCGCGCGCGCAGATTTAGCAGATTTAAATGTATTTGTCAGTGGGGACAAAATGGCTAGCAAGTTTATCAAAGACGAACGCGGGAGTTTCGCAGTATATTTTGCGCTGGCCGTGAGTGTCTTGTTGCTTGGCGTTAGCGTTGCCATCGATGTTAATGGTATGCAGAAGCAACGTAGCCAGTATCAAGATATGTCCGATGCTGCAGTGCTCGCTGCCGCAAAATCTAAGATCAAAGAAGAATCTTCAATGGAGGCGATCGCTATATCGGTCGTCGGAGAATTGGATAGGACGGGCATACCGCCGAGCACAAATGCTCTTTTGTCAGAGGACAAGAAGACTCTGCAAGTTCATTTGGACGGAAGCTATAAATCAATGATGATGGGAGTTTTTGGAAAATCCACTATACCGATACAAGTTATGTCGCAAACTCTTATAGAAGTGAGTGATTACACGGACATTGTTCTTGTCTTGGATACGACGCGTTCGATGAATTACGAAGGACGTTTGACGGCGCTAAAGCTTGCTGCCAATAACTTTGTTGATGTAATCGATGACCTTAACTCTGACCTCGTTAATATATCCGTGGTGCCCTATGGCCAGTACGTAAATGTCGGGCTTGGTGTGCGTAGTGAGCCTTGGCTGGATGTTCCAGCAGATTATGATGAGCCTCAACCGGATATTTGCTCAACCACGAGCCCTGTGATTGGCCAAACCTGCAGTACCGCATACACACCGCCCACCCCGCCTACACCGCCAACGCCGCCAACCTCTGGTGCGCCGCCGACCTATGGAACTTGTAGTGATGATGGTGTTAGCTATTCTTGCCAAACAAGCTCAGGGAGTGCTGGCAGTCCCGGAAATCCTGGAAGTCCAGGCGACCCAGGAGGACAAGCTTACCAATCGTGTTCAAATATTTACGGTTCACCTGTAACGACCTGCACACCTCAACCACCGATTCAACATGTATGGCATGGGTGTGTGGGTTCACGGGTGGGTAATCTCAATATAAAGCCGAGCTGGACGGCAGGCGAAGGGACGGTCCCTGGTTATTTGGATATGGTATGCGGCGAGCCTATCCTTCCCCTAACGGCAGACATGAGTAGCGTGAGATCAAAGATCAATGCGCTTTCGGTGAATGGGCTGACATACATGCCAGGGGGGCTTATTTGGGGCTGGAGAATGCTTGACCCTAATCAGCCATTTACGGCCACACGTACGGTTCCAGCCGGCGCAACACAGCGAAAAGTTGTTATCTTTATGACCGATGGCCTCAACACAGTGTCTAGAAACGGTCAAACTCACGAAGGTCTGTCTCGAGCTGAAAGTGACAACACAACGGAAGATATATGTAACGGTATGAAAGCTGATAATTATGAGGTTTACACGGTTACCTTTAAAGTTTTGGATAATGCGGCTCGTGACCTCGTTCGAGATTG
This sequence comes from Alphaproteobacteria bacterium, assembly GCA_051252005.1. Lineage (GTDB taxonomy): Bacteria > Pseudomonadota > Alphaproteobacteria > Caulobacterales > Maricaulaceae > JACOMS01. The sequence goes on from JBPOEZ010000001.1 coordinate 377,391, forward strand.
TGCGACTTCTGTGGATCAATATTATAATGCCACGAATGCTTCGGCTCTCAATACGGCCTTTGCGGACATTGGGCTCAGCCTTCTGACGCCTCGGATTACGCATTAAACGGTCCAGCTGAAGTAAGTTAAGAGGCTTGGTTGCCTAGGCCTTTTTTATGCATAGCAATGAGTGGGTGCATTCTGTAATTAACTGCCATAGGCTTGAGCTTCACGTTCATGAGCTTAAAGGCCCGTTATGATTACACTGCATCATCTAGAATACTCGCAATCCTTTCGAATTCTTTGGCTCTTGGAAGCCCTAGGCGCGCCGTATGAACTAAAAGTCTATGAGCGTGATGCGAAAACGCGCCTTGCTCCGGCGGACTATAAGGCACTTTCTCCGCTGGGCACTGCGCCTGTCATTACCGAAGGCGATATGATTTTGTCCGAGAGCAACGCTATTATGGATTATATCTTAGATAAGTATGATGATGAAAACGTTCTCCGCCCTGCTGAGGGAACTGTGCAGCGCGTGCCGTATCTGTTTTGGTTCCACGCCGCACAGGGCAGCATGATGCCGCTTCTTTTGTTTCATACGGTTTTTGGCGTTCTTAAAAGCCGCGTGCCTTTTTTCATAAAGCCCGTCATTGTGCCGGTCTTGGGGCAGGCAGAGAAGAGTTTTCTCGTCCCACGTATGGCGGCAATTTTGGCCCAAGCGGAAACAGTTTTGGAGCAAAATCTGTGGCTTGCTGGCGAGAGCTTAACGGCGGCAGATATTGTTATGAGTTATGGCATGGAAGCCTGCTTTAAGAACGGTATCATCACGGATGATCATCCTCACTGCAAAGCTTGGGTCGGCCGTATGCACGAAGACCCAGCGTTTCTACGGGCTATGGAAAAAGACGGCAGAGAGAGCTTTGTCTTTTCGTCCTAAGACGTAAGGCTTTCGCTGCTTCAAATTTTTGTAGGGGGCTTAAGCTATTCAGTAGCTTAAGCCGCTTGCGCGCCGACAACGCTGAACGGATCAATTCCTTCATCACGCATCATTTCGTGGACTTTGAGGTAAGCCGTTGGCTTTGCAATATTTAATCGCTTCCGAGCATCTTCTAGCGGTTCTGCCATTAGTGCAACAATGTCTTGGCTGATGATGTTTTGCGCGAGTGCGCCATTTTTACGGGCCTGCCGGACCGCTTTCCAAACAGGCGAGCCTTTTGGCGCTTGTTTGCGCACTTCAAGGGAGGCCATATGGGCAATGAAGTAGATACCGAAGCCACCATGCTGGGCGTGGGTGAAGTTTAGAACGCTGGCTTCGCCTAGGGCGTCGCGGCCGTAACCCGTTAAAATATGCATCATGTCGTGTACGTCGCGACGGCGGTGGGCATACCACACGACATCAACATCATCTGTATAGTCGCTAATGTCTTTTCCGAAACGGATGTACTCGTCAACGAGGCCTTGGGCTGAAAGACCTTCACGTTCCATAAATTCAATATAGGCGCGTCCCACAGTCCCTTGGGGCAGTTGCCGCCATCTCTCATGATCATCGAGAAGCGGCACAAGGTCTTGGCGCTCTTTGAGGCGAACGGGGCCTTCAGGCCGTTTCATGAAGCTACGGTAGTCTTTTTCAAGATTATTTCCGTCAAGCGCTTCAACAATATAGAAGACCTGTGTCGTATCTTCCTTGTCAGCAATGAGTTTGCGAAAGTGCTTGTAAGCTTTGATGGGGCGTATGCGTCGATTATTCATACAGTAAAGATAGCTGTTATTGACGAAAGACACAATAACGGCTTCTGCATGGGCCGTTTTCATAAATGTATTAAGCCGTTTATTCCTAGAAACTTACTTTAATTATGGCTTGGTATCATAGCACGCAGACCGTTTAGGCTTGAAGTAGCCCTAGTTCAATAAGTGTCGGGACAATGCCTTGGTCGCGGTTAATGTGAAAGGCTGTCATGCCTGCCTTTCGAGCCGCGATCACATTCACTTTTGTGTCGTCGAAGAACCAAACGTCGGAAGGCTTGACGTTCATTTCATTGAGGGGGATTTCGTAACTGATTGGAGCAGGCTTTGCCGCATTTATCAGGTGCGAAGCAAAAGCAAAATCGAAATATTCTGCGATCATTATTTGCTCTGGTAACCATTCCCAATGCAGAGCGTTGGTGTTGGAGAGGCACGCGATTGTATAGGTACGTCGCATGGATAGTAGAGCTTCTTTAACACCGTAATAGGTGGGGCCTACCCAGCTTTGCCACTGACGTTTAAAGGTAACTATGTCCATGTTGAGTGAAAAAATTCGGATCATTTCACTGGCAAAGGCATCATCCTCACAGTGTCCAAGTTCGTAATTCGTAAGTATTTTCGATCTAGAAAACTTCTCGAGCACTTTATCGCGCGGCAAAGACGTTAGGCGCATAAGCGTCTCAATGCCTGACCACCGGACGATAACGCCGCCCAGATCAAACAAGAGAACGCGAGGGGCACTCATACGCTATGTCGCCTTGAAATTAAGCCGCATTGGGCGCCGCGGCTTTGACTTCCTCTGAAACATGACTTTCAAATTTAGCAAAATTGTCGATGAACATACTGACAAGTTTCTTGGCCTGCACGTCGTAAGCGGCTCCATCAGTCCAGGTTGAACGCGGGTCGAGCAGTGCATTATCCACGCCCTCAATAGACACAGGAACATCAATGCCGAAATTCGTATCAGTGCGGAATTCACCTTTGCCAAGTGAGCCGTCTAGCGCCGCGTTTAGCATGGCGCGCGTGGCTTTAATTGGCATGCGGTGGCCTGTGCCGTATGGACCAGCTGTCCAGCCGGTGTTGACGAGCCAGCATTCTACATTGTGCTCGGCGATAAGGTCACGCAGCAGCTCGCCGTAAACGGCTGGATGGCGCGGCATAAACGGCGCGCCAAAGCATGCGGAGAACGTCGCTGTCGGTTCTGTAACGCCTTTTTCTGTGCCGGCGACTTTGGCCGTGTAGCCAGAAAGGAAGTGATACATAGCTTGTTGCGGTGTCAGTTTTGAGATCGGAGGTAGCACGCCAAACGCATCAGCCGTTAACATCACAAGCGTCTTTGGCTGCCCGCAGCGGCCCGTTGGACTGGCGTTGGGGATGGCTGTAAGATCATAGGCGCCGCGGCTGTTTTCCGCGAGGCTCGTATCGTTGAAATCAAGTTCGCGTGTGTCCGGATCCATGACCACGTTTTCAAGGACCGTGCCCCACATTTTTGTTGTCGCAAAAATTTCAGGTTCAGCCTCGGCAGAGAGCTTAATCATCTTGGCATAACAGCCGCCCTCGAAATTAAACAAGCCGTTTTCAGACCAGCCATGCTCATCATCCCCGACAAGAGTTCTGTCGGGATTGGCAGACAATGTTGTTTTACCTGTGCCAGAGAGGCCAAAGAAAATCGCGCTATTATCGTCGTCGTCAACATTGACTGAGCAATGCATCGGCATAACGCGTTTGGCGGGGAGGTAATAATTAAGAGCGGAGAAAACCGACTTTTTCGTTTCGCCTGCATAGGACGTGCCGCCGATCAAGATCAGACGTTCGGTCATATTAACGGCAATGACGGTTTCGGACAGAGTACCGTGTTTGACGGGGTCAGCGCGGAAAGAGGGAAGGTTGATAATCGTGAACTCAGATTTGAAATTCGCAAGCTCGTCCGCTGTCGGTTGCCGTAGAAGGTGATGTACGAAAAGGCCGTGCCAAGCATATTCTGTGACGATTTGAACGGGCAGGCGGTGGTCAAGGTCAGCGCCGCCAAATGTGTCTTGGCCGTAAAGGGTTTCAATACCCGCCATATGCGCTTCGAAGTCTTTTCTAAGAACCGCGAAGTGCTCCGGTGTCATGGAGGCATTGCCTTCCCACCATACTGTATTTTCTGTCTCTGCGTCACGTACGACAAATTTATCGGTTGCGGAGCGGCCAGTATGTTTGCCGGTTTTTACAACGAGCGCGCCGCCTTTGGCGACGTCAGCGGAACCGTTGCGTACAGCCGTTTCATAGAACTTGGCAGGCGGTAAGTTCCACTGAATATTATAATCTGCTGCAAATCCATCAATTCCAAGTTTGCGCCGAGTGTTTGCCGAAGTTGTCATACCAATCCCTCACAATTTCCGAGGGGACGTAGCAGATTCTATACCAATTACCACCCTCAAGGCGGTAAAATTTTCATACAAAGTGTAATAATTTCAATAATTTAGACTGACAGCGCTGTCATTTGCAGGGTGTTTCTACTCAACTATCTAATGAGAGGGGGTCCGCCTAGGCTATGTACGATGGACGGGTTTTCATGCGTTCATGCCATGCCAGGAGGGCTGTTTGGCTTTCAAGCGGATAGACCTTTACCCATCTAGAGAAATCAACAAAAATCGTTGCCGTAATGTCAGCCACGGAATAAGCACTGCCCGCAACGAAATCGTTATCTTGCAATTGAGCGTCTAAATCCTCAAAAAACCAGGCTATGCGCTTTAAGCCGCGCGATGCGAGTTCGGGGATTTGTGCCATGTCGTGGCGCCCGGGAAGTGCGCGGTTTTTCATGGCTGGAGAGGCGTTGCGCAGGGCTTCAGCAACGGCCATGAGGCCTTCATTTTCACATCGCCAATTCCACTTAGCTATGGCAGCTTTTTCGAGCGGAGTTGTTCCCATGAGTAAGTTGTCTGAGTAAGTGGCTTCTAGGTAAGCGGCGATTTCGGCATTCTCGGTGAGGACGTGTCCGTCATCGGTTACGAGTGCCGGCACAGTGCAGCGCGGGTTAATCTTGCGGAATGCATCGCCCATCTGCTCTGCCGTGCGCAAATCGATCTGAATGTTCTCATGTTCAATGTCTTTTTCTGCCAAAAACATGCGGGCCCTGCGGGGGCTGGGGGCGGATGTGCAATCATAAAGCTTGAGCATAGTCTGTCCTTTTGGCTTAGTTTCTGATAAGGGGTAGCGTATGCATGAAACCTCATCAATAAAAGTTATATTAAAACCTCGCGCCAAGGATATTGGTGAATTTAAGGTCCGCCGTGCTCTGCCATTTGTGCAGCAACGCGCCATAGGGCCGTGGGTTTTTTTCGATCACTTCGGCCCTGTTAGTTTTGCCCCAAGCGAAGGTATTAATGTACGCCCGCACCCACATATAGGCTTGGCAACTGTTACCTATTTATTTGAGGGGGAAATTTTCCATCGGGACAGCCTTGGTAATGCGCTTGCCATACAGCCCGGCGCGGTAAATTTGATGGTAGCCGGTAAAGGCATCACGCATTCAGAACGGACGCGCGCTGAACTCCGCGAGACAGGTTACGACATGCACGGCTTACAGCTTTGGATGGCGCTCCCAGAAGACGCCGAAGAAACTGATCCGGCCTTCTATCATCATTCAGCAGCGGACATTCCGTCCGCTGAAGTTGGAAGTACCGCTGTGCGGGTCATGATGGGGGCGGCTTACGGTGTGACATCGCCCGTTAAGACGTTCTCTGAGACGCTTTACCTTGAAGCCGATATGCGGGATGGCGAAAGGCTCAATCTACCTCACGTGCAAGAGATGGGGCTTTATGTTGTAAAAGGCGAAGCCTGCATCGACGGCGAGATAGCGCCTATTAATGCCATGACGGTGCTGAACACGCGTGCGGCTAAAACTGTGACGGCCAAAGGGGATACGCGGTTTGCTTTGATAGGCGGAAAGCCTCTAGGGCGCCGTTATCTGGACTGGAATTTTGTCTCGTCGAGTAAAGAGCGTCTAAAGCAAGCGAAAGACGACTGGAAAACAGGACGCTTTCCAAAAGTCATCGGCGATACAGATGAGTTCATTCCTTTACCCGAATAACCATCTAGGCTGAGCCGCAGTGCTCTATTTCAGCTCTTCTAGCTTCTTACTCGCAAAGCGGCGTAGACTGCTGGATTGTGACCACGCAGCGGCGCGTTTGAGCAGAGGGCGAGCCTCGTCATACCGTCCATTACGGTATAATATTTCTGCAAGGCGCATATTGGATTCAATGAAATTATCATCTCGGTAATAGAATGCGCATTCTCCTGCTGAATAGATAGCCTGCTTGTCGGCCTTATCATTGGCTTCGGCGAAGGTTGACGCATAGTCATAATGGGCTTGCATGTTTCTGGGGTTCGCAATCATAGCGTTCTTTAGATAGTTCCGCGCCGCGCTCAAATGTTCTTTGGTTTCCACGCCGCCTGTGTCTTTATAGGTTTTGCGGTAAACATGCCCAGCCACTTGCAGAATGCGGCTATTGTCCGGCGCTTGTGCGGCGGCCTCACCGGCGTATTGCATAGCGGCAGCGTCATCTTTGTTTTTAAGAGCCATCAAAGCGCGGGACGCCGTAATTTGCACCGTTGGGCCGCTTTCTTTCTCTGCCTTATCATAATACTCAAGCGCCGTTGCAATGCCGCCTTTATCCCTTCGAAACCGCCGAACCGCTTCGCCTTGATGGAAGCGTGTTTCGCCTTTGGTGAGCTTTCTTGTGCTAACGGCGGGGAGGGTGAAGCCATCTTTAAGTGTTACGCCGAGTGTCAAAAAACGGTTTCTCTTATAGTAGGCTTTGAGTACGTCCCCAAAAGCATCGGGCGTGATACCGAACGACTCTTCAAATACATTTTCGGGCGTATCCGGTTGGTCTAGTGCTTGGAGGTAAGTGACGAGTTTCTCGCGGTAGCCTTCGGTTGACTGAATGTAATGCACAGCAAGCCAGCTCTGCGCGTAAAACCGATAGCGCTGCTCGTTAGTGTTACGGCTATCATCGTTTCTGAAAGGGTAGCGCCTGATGGAGTTGGTCATGATGTTCATATCCATGAAGCCATGATTGGTTAGGCTCTGTGCGCGGCTATTGCTGGGCAGGCCGACTTTAATAAGACCTTTTTTACTCACAGAAAACGTTGAGAGATATTCGGCGTAACCTTCATTGAACCAGCGAGGAAAAACTTGATTGGTGTAGGTCGATAAAAGGTGGTGCGTATATTCATGATACGCAATTCGGCGGGCTGGGCTTTTGGATGAAAATGAGCCTTTCGTGTTGAGAACGAAAGCGGGGCCTTCTCGCGTGTTCAAATAGACCCCCGCGGAGCCGGCGCTTCCAGTGATATCGGTAACGCTGTTAACTGACCTTACGGCGTATATCATAACGGGAACCATTTCGGGCTGTGGTTCCGCTTGCAGGAGTTTGAAAATTATGGCGCGGTATTCTTCGAGTTCGCTGACAATGACCTCGGCCTGTTTTTCGGAAAGGTCGCCCCGAAGAATAAAGTTCTCTGTGCGGGCCTCTGACCAATCGGCGCGGGCTGGGACGCAGACAAAATAAAACAAGATAAAGGTTAATAATACACGCATAGAGACTCCCTATGCTTGTCTTTACGGATAATCCGTAATTGTCAATGCGGGGCTACATACGGGTAGGGTTAGCCCGCCGCAAATAGTTGGCTCTCATCCTTGAAGCTTTTAAATTCAAGAGCGTTTCCGCTGGGATCGAGGAAGAACATGGTGGCTTGTTCGCCGGTTTCGCCTTTGAAACGGATGTAGGGGGCGATGATGAAATGTGTCCCTGCGGCTTGAAGGCGGCCTGATAAAGCGTGCCAGTCATCCCATCCTAAAATAACGCCGAAGTGTCTGACAGGGACATCTTTTCCGTCCACAGGGTTCGTCGGCTCATTTTGTGAAATACCTTCCGGTTTGACGTGGAAGGAAAGTTGATGCCCGAAAAAATCAAAATCGATCCATGTTTCGGCTTCGCGGCCTACGGCGCAGCCCAGCAGCTCCGCATAAAATTTTCGGGTTATCTCTTTGTCGAGGATCGGCGCGGCCATATGGAAGGGACGGAGGCTTCCCATTGAGGCTATTTCGGGCCGTAAGCGTAGTCGCCGCCGCGTTCTAAGGCTTTTAAATATGCCGGACGCTTATGGATTTTTTCTACATACTCAATACAGGCTTCATAGCCCTTGAGGCGTCCGCGGGCCTGCGCAGCTTCGAGCGGGAAGATCATTTGAATGTCTGCGCCGGAAAGCTCGTCACCAGCGAAGTATTCATGTCCGATAAGGTGATATTCACAGTAGTCCAAGACGCCTTTAATTTCTTGCATAATAAGCGGAGAGAGCGGCGCAGCAGCTTCGCCAAGAAACCCTGTGTAAAGGGCTAGCAAAAACGGCAACATAGCCGAGCCTTCGGCAAAGTGAAGGAAGTGCACGTAGTTCAGGTAATCTTCCGTGCCTTCCGCTGGGCGGAGGCGGCCATTGCCATAATTATCGAGTATGTAAACAATGATCGCGCCGGTTTCGGCGATGACATTATCGCCGTCTACAATAACGGGGGATTTTCCCATAGGGTGAATGGCTTTCAGTTCAGCCGGGGCGCGGTTTGAATCAGGATCGCGCTCATAGTGGCGAATATCATACTCGACGCCAAGCTCTTCGAGGAGCCAAAGAATTCGCTGTGAACGGGAATTGTTTAGGTGATGAAGTGTAAGCATGGAGTCACTATCGACTCCGAACCGCTATTAGGCAAGTGAGATTTTGTAAAGGGTCTAGAAAATAGAGCGCGTATCAGTAAGTCTAGGTTATTTAACTTTCACGACTTGGCTGCCTATATCGCTCTGCTGCGGCTTTGCAAAAGTCTCAGTTGCTAGGAACAATAGAACAACAGACGTCAAGCTGACGATGAAGCCAAGTTGAAAAGCTTTGAAAATGGCGCGCATGAGTAATCCTGAGTGTTGGCCCGTTTACACTTTCTTAAGCAAGATTAACGCCAGACGCCGTGAAGAACAAGGAAAAGGTTACAAATTGGCAAGGTGGTGCGAGGTTTGCTTTTAGCTCTTTACCCCTTGAGGGTATCGTGACTATATACCCCCAAGGAGTATGTCCATGAGACCTGATGTGCAAGTGAAAGCAAAAAAACGGCTCGCCCGAATTGAAGGGCAGGTCCGCGGCGTGGCGGCTATGGTCGAGGATGGCCGCTATTGTATCGATATTGTCCGGCAGGTGCAGGCGATTAAATCGGCTTTGGCGGGTCTCGAGCGTGTCGTGCTAGAAGATCACTTAGAGACGTGTGTCGATACAGCCCTAAGATCAGATAATTTAGAGCAGCGACGCGAAAAAGTTGAAGAACTCGTCGCAGTCTTGGGCGGATATAAAAAATGATGTTCGCGCGTGCCTTAGTTATCGCTGCTAGTCTTATGGCCTTTACGGCGACAAGCTACGCTCGGCCTGTGTCATACCCTGACGGGTGGACCTTAATGCAGCGCAATAATGGTGACCGCTCATTAACACACATTCATTACTCGCCGACGGCGTTTGACTCCATTGGCCTATATGTTGAACAAAACTGGGCGGAAGATGTTACCTTCACTGGCTTGCAATATAACCGTCTACTCAAGCGGTGGAACGGCGAAGGTAGCCAAGCCAACCTTTATGCCAAAGTCGGTGCGGGCCAAGCAGATCCGTTTGGTGCGGGCAAAGCTGAGCTATCTGGGTTCGCGGGCTTTGCAGCAGATTGGGAGACGCGGCGCTGGTTCGCCTCATATGAAATGCGTGCCACGGATTACGCGGGAAATAAAAGTCTGCGTCATTCAGGCCGGGCAGGTGTTGCGCCTTATATCGGAGATTTTGGCGACCTGCATACATGGCTTATGGTGCAGGTCGATCATCATCCCGAAGGAGAAACACCCGTCACAACCACGCCATTGGTGAGGTTTTTCAAAGGCGTGCAGATGGTAGAGCTTGGCTATACCGTAGAAGAAAAAGAATTTCTATTTAACTGGATTGTCCGGTTCTAAACTCACCGAAAGGGATATTATGACTTTCACAAAACTCACAGGCGGGCTTGCTGTCCTAGCGTTTTTATCTACGCCTGCTTTCGCTCAAGAACACAGCAAAGAGAGAAACCATGACGAGATGGATCACAGCCAGATGGATCATTCAAAAATGGATCACTCAAACCATGATATGGTGGATATGGATACAAGCGATGCTCCAGCCGAGCTTGCTGAAGGAGCGGCCGTTATCACTGCGAAAGTGAATGGTTTGGTGTGTGATTTCTGCGCGCAAGCTTTACGGAAAGTCTTCAAAAAAGAAGCGGCAGTCGAGGATATATCGGTTGACCTTGATAGCGGAAATGTTTTGATCGCGCTTAAAGACGGCGAAACACTTGACGATGCGACGATTAAGAAGTTGATCCGTAAATCAGGCTATTCATTGGTCTCCATTGAGCGAAGTGCGGCGCGTGAGTAGCGCTCCGCAAACCTCCGACGTGAAATCCCCGAGTGTGTTTCCGGCCTTTTTGTCGCTTTTCACTTCCACCGGAACTTTGATTTGCTGCGCTCTACCTGCACTGCTCGTGAGTCTAGGCGCTGGAGCGGTAATGGCCGGCCTTATCGAAGCCGTGCCTCAAATTACATGGCTGGGCAAGTATAAGGTTGCGGTTTTTGCATTCGCTGCGCTTATGATAGCTGCGTCTGGTTTCATGCAATGGCGCGCGAGAAGCCTGCCGTGCCCCGCCGACCCAGCCAAAGCGAAGGCCTGTCTGCGCGCACGCCGCGTAAGCTGGATTGTCTGGTGGGTAAGCATTGCCGCGTTTTCTGTCGGTGCGTTCTTCGCGTTCTTTGCAAAGTATTTTTTCTTTTAAGGGGCGCGCTATTTTTGTTTGAAGCGGACTTCATGCAGCGCGTCTAGCGCGGCTGCGAGTTTGCGCTTCTTGCGGAAAATATGGCGGCCATAAATGTAGTCATTTGAGCGGACGTTGGCTCCTGTGTTATTGTGCTCACACACAATATCCGCGATTTTATGCATAAGATTATAACGGGTTAAAACCCGCTCTCGTGCTTCTATGATGGCGGGGAGACGCTTTTCATATTCATTGTTTTCTATGGCTATGCGTATGGTTTCCGCTGCTGCGTCTAAATCAAAAATATCGATGGGAATGACGCTATTTGGGGGGAAATACTTATCGATATCCGGCGGCCCGAAATAGAACGGGAGACAGTAGGCAAGGTAGCAGTCCGCGATCTTTTCTGTCCAGTGGCCTGGCTCAATATGGTTTTCAATCGCGATGTGATATTTGAAGCTGTCCATAGCTTCGGCTTTATCGGAAATGGGCCGGATGCCTCGCCCGAACCAATCAAAGTTATCGCCAAGACGGGATTTGAGTCCGGCTATGAAGTCGTAACGCTGTTTTAGGGTAACGGTTTGCTGCTTGTCAGAGCAGACGGCGGATAGTTCGCCCGTTTTTGTCAGCGGGTCAGTTGCTGAGTATGTGTCGACATCTATGTAATTATTGTCGTCATCGCTAAGCGGGCGACCATAATACCAGCGTAGGGGCGGGGTTTCGAAAATCTGTCTCGCATGGCGAATAATATGTTTGGGCTGTACAGTTAAGACATGCCCGAACTGCCGTAGATAATTAGGCCCGTAAATTTTAATCGAGGTCGGTTCAGTGGTAATGAAGAGCGTGTTCTCTCTGGCGCAGGCTAGGGCTTCTGCGCGGTTAGACCGTGTCTCGTCAGGCAAAAACATGAGGTCTTCATAGACCACAAGCCAGTCATACTCCCGCGCGTCTGGATCAAAGATAAACTCGCAATCGCCAAGTCGCGGATCACGCCGCGGAAAAAGAGAAAGCCAGAGCGCGGGGTCTTGCGACGCCGGCGTTCTGGCTAAAAATTTTATGCGAATGGGCTGGCCCAATTCTATTCTTGCATCATGGTATCCCGCAAGGCGCGGAATTCAGTGCCTTCATACCAGTTCGGCCAGTCACTGCTGTCAGCGATGCCGTAGCCAAGTTCGAACAAGATCTCGGCTAAGTTCTCCATTCCGGAAAGGTCCCAGCTATTATCATACTCATCACCAGCTTTGTGGTAGCGTTCTTTGGTATATTCTTCGGCCAACGCTTCGCCGTAGCTTCGGCCATTAATCACATGATCAACGCCGCTATCCGAATAGAGCATTGGTACGCCAAGTTTGCCGAGGCTGATATGGTCTGAGCGGTAATAGTAGCCTGCCTCTGGTTTCGGGTCGGGCGTGATGTACATGCCGCGCGGCTCGATGATGGCTTGCAGGCGGTCTTCAAGTTCTGATGAACCGTAACCGACTACGATCATGTCTTTGGTTTCGCCAACGGGCAAAACGCCGTCAATATTAATACCTGCTACAGTTTTGTTAAGCGGCACAATCGGATCTGCGCCGTAGTAGGCTGAGCCCAAAAGGCCAGACTCTTCGGCTGTGACAGCAACGAAAATTGCGGAACGCTCCGGCGCGCCTTGCTGTACGAAGGCTTCGGCGATCTCAAGGATCAAAGACGTTCCGGTGGCATTGTCGACTGCGCCGTTAAAAATTTGGTCGCCCTCTTTAGTTTTGTCTATGCCTAAATGATCCCAGTGACCCATGTAAAGGACGTATTCGTCAGGATGCTTCGTGCCTGTAACGGCGCCTGCCACATTGCGAGACTGCGTTTGTTTTACGTCTTGATTGATTGTGGCGGATAGTTTTAACCCTTCCAATGGCACGGGTTTGAAGCCTTTTGCATGAGCTTTCACTTTGAGCGCGTCATAATCTTGGCCCGCAGCCGCGAATAAAGATTTAGCCGTATCGTAATGCAGCCACCCTTCGATCGTGGAGCGGCTTGCGCCGCCATCTGGGCGTACAAGGTCATACTGTGCGCCGCTCCATCCGCCCGAAACAACTTCCCAAGGGTAGCTGGCAGGCGCGGTTTCGTGAACAACAAGTACGGCCGCAGCGCCTTGGCGTCCGGCCTCTTCGTATTTGTACGTCCAGCGGCCATAATAGGTCATGGCATTGCCTTTGAACAGCGCGTCATCCTGCGATCCGAAGCCCGGGTCATTGACAAGCATGACAACGGTTTTGCCTTTGACGTCGAGTCCTGCGTAATCGTCCCATCCAAACTCAGGAGCAACAACGCCGTAACCGACAAAGACCACATCGCTATCGGTAACAGAGACTGAGGGTTTAAGACGTTTCGTCCAAAACACAGCGTTGGTGGATTGATCAGCGTCAAGAAGAGCTTCGCCGCCCTTAGAAATACTGAGTGCAGACGTAGGCAAAGCAACGGTTTCCGTTAGCGCGACAGGCTGGAAATATGTGCCATTTGCTCCCATAGGTTCAAGGCCGATGGCTTTCATTTCGTCGGCAATATATTGCGATGCGGCGATGCCGCCTGGCGTGCTCGGCGCGCGGCCTTCAAATTCATCGGAGGAGAGTTTAGCAATGCGCCGCCCAATATCGGAAGCGGAGGCTATAGCGGGTTCGGTTTTTACGTTGCTGTTGTCCGTCTTATCTTTACAGGCGGGAACTGCGAGCAACGCCGTTCCCAAAATGAGTGCTGTCAGTTTTTTCATAAGGATCCCCAAAATCTGTCTTGGTCAAAGCCAGTGCCTTGCCATAATCGCGATCTTTTTAACGCATTTGCCAAAATAGTTAAGCCCTAATTATGCTCACGAGTTAGTGTTAGCGGTCTTTGGAAGGTTTCAAAATAATGATACAATATTTCGACGACTATTGAATTGTTTTTATGTCTTTGCTAAAAGCCTGCAAAATCTGATCTTAATATTGGAGAAAGCCATGATCGTTATCCATCATAACCCCGAGTGTGGGACCTCTCGAAATGTTTTATCCATTATTCGCGCCGCCGGATATGACCCCGTTGTCGTTGACTATTTGAACGAAGGCTGGACACGGTCTCAGCTCTTAGCGCTCTTTGCAGCAGCGGGTTTAAAACCCAGTACGGCGCTGCGTAAAACGAAATCGCCTGCCGAAGAGCTAGGCCTCCTCGAAGACACTGTATCCGAAGAGCATATTTTGGAACAGATGCTGAAACATCCCGTTCTCGTGAACCGCCCGATAGTTTGCACGCGTAAAGGCGTTAAACTTTGCCGCCCGAGCGAAGCGGTTCTGGAGTTATTAGAGAATAAACCCGCTGGCCCGTTTTACAAAGAAGACGGCGAATTATTAATTGATGAGAATGGACAGATACGTGACTGATATTTCCGAAACCATGCCCGCGCTTGTCCCTGAGTGTTTGGACGCAATCGATAACGAACAATTATTCAAGCCTGAAGAGACGCCGCATAAGCCGCGCATATTGCTCCTGCATGGGTCTTTGCGTGAGCGCTCCTTTAGCCGCTTAGCCAACGAAGAAGCTGCGCGCATATTGGAGGCCTTAGGCTGCGAAACGCGCATCTTTGATCCCAGAGACCTACCCCTCGCAGATAGTGTCGAAGCAGATCATCCCAAGGTCAAAGAACTCCGCGATTTGGTCATTTGGTCAGAAGGTATGGTCTGGTGCTCGCCTGAACGTCACGGCTCTATGACAGGTATCATGAAGTCTCAAATTGACTGGATTCCTCTGTCGCTCGGCGGCGTGCGTCCAACACAAGGCAAGACGCTCGCCGTCATGCAAGTTTCCGGCGGATCGCAATCCTTTAACACGGTCAATCAACTGCGAATTTTAGGGCGCTGGATGCGGCTTATTACCATTCCCAATCAATCTTCCGTTGCCAAAGCATTCTTAGAATTTGACGAGCAGGGCCGCATGAAACCGTCACCCTATTATGACCGCATCGTCGACGTGATGGAAGAACTGACAAAGTTCACCATTCTCACACGCGGGCGCTCGGATTATCTTGTAGACCGCTATAGCGAACGCAAGGAAAGCCCCGCCGAGTTATCCAAAAGGGTCAACCAAAAATCAATTTAGGCTGCCAGTCGGCGGATTAAAGGTTCATAGGATTATCGATGGACTCGGATAATGGCGTGAATAGGACAGGGCCGTTTTCGCCCATATAGAGGCAGTCTTCTAGGCGAACACCGAACTCGCCGGGAATGTAAAGGCCCGGCTCATTGGAAAAGCACATGCCAGAAGCGAGCAACGTCTTTTCGCCGTGTACGAAATTGACAGGTTCGTGCCCGTCCATGCCGATACCGTGTCCAAGGCGGTGCGTAAGCCCTGGCGCGGCGTAGCCGGGCCCGTACCCTTCAGCTTCGTACATCTTGCGAACCGCGTCATCGACAGAGCCAACTTCCGCGCCGATCTTAGCGGTTTCAAGCGCAAGTTCTTGTCCGCGTTTAACGGTATCCCATACGTCTCTTTGCTTTTTGGACGCTTCGCCCATGACCCATGTGCGGGAAATATCCGACTCGTAATCATGCACGCCGCAGCCGCAATCCATGAGGATAATATCGCCGTTTTCGACGATTTGGGCTTGTTTTGTGCCGTGCGGGTATGCGCTAGCCTTACCGATCAGCGCCATGGAAAACTGTACCGCGCCGCCAAGCTGCGTTGTGGCGGCGTTCATCATGGCGGATATGTCTTTCGGCGTCATGCCGATTTCGACTTTGGGATAAATATGCCTGTAAGCGGCTAAGGTGACATTATTAGCCGTTTGCATGAGAGCCAATTCGGCGCTCGATTTAAACATGCGGCAGCCGCGCGTGACGGACTTCCCAGACGTGATTTCGATAGCGGGGTTCGCGGCTTGGATGCCGTCAACAATGAAGTGGCGGACGGTTTCTTCTATGGCGAGGGGTTTTGTGGCCGCGCCTTTCTCTGTCAAAAAACTGGTGATGAGATCAAACGGGCTTTCGTGTTCGTGCCATGTGCGGACATCGTCGCCAAGAGCCATCTGTTCGCGAATAGACGGTTCTTCAAAGAACGGGGTAATGATGCAAAAGCCCCCGTCCGCCGTAAGGACTGCGCCCGTAAACCGTTCAGACCGCCACCACCGTATGCCCGTAAAGTAAACCAGCGAGGACCCAGCTTCGATCACAAGCGCGCCGATGCCTTGTTCCTGCATAAGGGTTTGCGCTTTGGCGATGCGGGCTTTGCGCTCCGCCGCGCTTATGGGAACGGCGCTTCCGGTGAGGGACTTTAACGTGGATGTCGTCGGGGCGGAGGGTTTAGAGGCCGAGCATCCCGCCATTGAGGCCGCGCCAAGCAAGCTTAAAGCGCCCGCGCTTTTTATCAATGTGCGTTTCGAAAGTGTCATGCCGAGCCTCTTATTTTTGTTAAGACTATAAGGCATAGTGTGGTTTTCTCAATACGCGCTAACTCAGTTTATCACGAAGCTCCGCCCAATGCTCTAATCTGTCTTTGATCACTTTCTCGCGACCTTCGCCTTTGGGGGCGTAGAATTGTATCCGCTCCATGTCATCGGGGAAGTAATTTTGTCCAGAAAAGCCGTGCTCTGTATCATGGTCATAGGCGTAGCCTTTGCCATAGCCGATGTCTTTCATGAGCTTTGTCGGCGCGTTTAGAATATGTGCAGGCGGGGCGAGGGAGCCGGTGTCTTTGGCAGCGCGCATAGCGGCTTTAAACGCCGTGTAAACGCCATTGGATTTCGGCGCTGTGGCCATGTGGACGACGGCGTGGGCAATGGCAAGCTCGCCTTCGGGCGAGCCTAAAAATCTGTACGTGTTCATGGCTTCGTTGGCAATCATGAGCGCGAGCGGATCGGCGAGGCCAATATCTTCACTAGCCATGCGAATGAGGCGGCGGGCAATGTAAAGCGGATCTTCGCCGCCCGTCAGCATCCGTGCGAGCCAGTACAGCGCTGCGTCTGGATCAGAGCCGCGAATGGATTTATGAAGCGCCGAGATAATATTGTAATGCTCTTCGCGGGACTTGTCATAAGCAGGCGCGCGTTTTTGCAAAACTTTGGCGACGGCCTTGGCGTCCATCTGATCTTTGGGCGATAGAGCGATGATCTCTTCGGTCAGGTTCAGGCAATAGCGCCCGTCGCCGTCTGCAAAGCCAATGAGCGCGTCGCGGCCATCTTGGGTGAGGGGCAAGGCTTTTCCCGTCTCGGCCTCCGCGCGCAAGAGAAGTTTGTTGAGCGCGCCTTCGTCGAGTCGCCTCAAGACAAAAACTTGTGAGCGGGAGAGCAAAGCGCCGTTGAGTTCAAAAGACGGGTTTTCTGTGGTGGCCCCGATGAGCGTCACAATACCCTCTTCGACATAGGGCAAAAACCCATCTTGTTGCGCGCGGTTAAAACGGTGAATTTCGTCGACAAAGAGTAAGGTTCCGCGACCTGTCTCGCGGCGTGCCTTAGCAGCCTCGAAGGCTTTGCGAAGGTCTGCAACGCCGGAAAAGACAGCGGAGAGCTGCACAAATTCCATGTCGGCTTCGTCGGCGATAAGGCGCGCGATCGTGGTTTTCCCGACGCCCGGCGGCCCCCATAATATCATAGAGGCGAGCCGCCCCGAGGCGAGCATGCGGCCTATGGGGCCTTCGTCGTCAATCAAGTGATCCTGACCCACAACTTCGCCAATATGTCTCGGCCGCAAGCGATCAGCGAGCGGGCGAGGGGCGCTATTTTCAAGACCTGCGGATTCGAATAGATTGCTCATGAAATTATTGTGTTCGCGGTAGATACCTTATCGGGACATCGTAAATCCGTCCACCGCGATCAATGGATAATTCCCACTCATCTGGTCGGCCTGCCATGTTGAGGGCGTCGTTTAGCTGCTTTGCTGATGATACTTTGACGTTGTTGACGGTCACAATAAGGTCGCCGGGACGCAGGCCATTATATTGCGCGGCGGCGCGGCGGGCGACGGTCAAAACCATAACTCCGCGTGTATAAGGGTCCACGCCGACTTCTTCGCCGAGCGCAGGGGACATGTTGACAATGGTCGCGCCGTCGAGCGGGTGATAGCCTTCGAGGAAGGTCTCGTCGCGGGCAGGCATTTCCTGCGGGATTTCAGCTTTGATTTTAACGGTTTTCAGACGTCCATCACGCCAGACCGTGACGTCGGCGCGGGTGCCAAGCTTAAGCGTTGCCAGTTTAAACCGGAGGCCGCTGCCATCATTAATGTCTGTATCGCCGACGCTGAGGATAACGTCGCGTTCTTCTAGGCCCGCTTTATCGGCAGGACCGCTTGGATATATTTCGCTAATAATTGCGCCGCGGGCCCTGTCGAGGCCAAGCGTAGCGGCAAGAGCCGAGTCGACGGCGTTAGTGCGCGCGCCCATCCAAGGCCGTACAATCCGGCCTTCGCTGATGGCGCTATCTACGGCGCGTGCCACAAGCTCGGAAGGAATAGCAAAGCCGATACCGTTAGAGCCGCCGGAGCGAGAGAAAATCGCCGTGTTTACGCCAATAAGCTCGCCGGCTAGGTTGACGAGCGCGCCGCCGGAATTACCGGGATTAACCGCTGCGTCGGTTTGAATGAAGGATGATACATCCGTCACATTGGTACGACCAAGGGCCGAGACTATACCGCTTGTGACGGTCTGCCCGACGCCGAACGGGTTCCCGATGGCGAGGACAATGTCGCCGATTTCAAGGTCATTATTGTCCTGAATGATAAGTGACGGTAAAGTCTCGCCGTTGGTGTCAATTTGTAGGACTGCCAAATCAATCTCTGCATCTTCGGCGATGACTTTGGCCTCATATTCGCGTCGGTCATTGAGGACAACTTTAAGCTCGTCTGCGCCTTTGACTACATGGGCGTTGGTGACGATGATGCCGCTACTTCTCACAACGACGCCTGAGCCCAGAGAGCTAGCCGTCCGTTCCCTTGGCGCGCGTCGCATGCCGAACATTTGTTCAAAGAAGTCATTGCGGCTAGAACGTACCGTCCGAGAAGTATAGACGTTGACGACGGCGGGGGCCGTGTCCTTAACAATCGGCGCGTAAGATAATTGCACTTGGGTTCGGCTGTCAGGGACAACACGCATATTGGCATCTGGCACTGGGAGCAGCGGGTCTTTGGCTATGGCCGGAGCTGAGCCGATTAAATTAAGCGCCATTAGGCTGCCGAGTAGGGAAAGCGTAAGTTTTTTCATGAGGGTTATGTAAGCGCCTACACGGCAATTAAAAACCCTTCTTGTCATAAAATGTCCATCTTTTCATGTAGGCGGATAAATTGGGGCATTATGTAATCCCTTGTACCCGCCGCGTGGCTCCTTTAGATTTAAGCCTGCAAGGCGCCGATTATTGGCGGCCAATAAGAGAGACCTTTATGGCCAAGAACCGTTTACATCCGATCCCTCAGCCTGACGGGCTTCCTGTTATTGGCAATATGCTGACAGTGAATCCGGATACGCCTTTGCAGGACTTGATGGGGATTTGCGAAGAGATGGGGCCCATTTTCTGGCTTGATATGATGGGAAAGCCCATGATTTTGGTCTCAGGCGCAGGGCTTACCCATGAGCTCAGCGATGAAAAACGGTTCGATAAAACAGTGCGCGGGGCATTGCGCCGCTTGCGCGCAATCGGCGGCGACGGCCTGTTTACAGGCGATACAAAAGCGCCGAACTGGGGCAAAGCGCATAATATATTGATGCCGACATTTTCGCAAAAATCCATGCATAGCTATTTGCCGATGATGATCGATATCTCCGAGCAGCTTATGCAAAAATGGGAACGGCTCAATAGTGACGACGAAGTTGATATTCCCCATGATATGATCGCGTTGACGCTGGACACGATTGGCCTGTGCGGTTTTGATTACCGGTTTAACTCGTTTTACCGCGAAGGGTTTCACCCGTTTATCGACGCTCTCACGCGCACACTTGAAGTCTCTATGCTGCAAAAAGGTTTACCGTTTGAAGATTTCACCATGCGGGACAGGCTAAAACAGCTCGATAAAGATATCGGCTATATGAACACGCTTGTGGATGACATTATCCGTGAACGTAGACAGACAGGCGGCGAACAAAACGATCTTTTAAACTTCATGCTCGCGGGAAAAGATCCGGTCACAGGCGAGGGGCTGTCTGATGAAAATATCCGCTACCAGATCAATACGTTCCTGATTGCTGGGCACGAAACTACATCTGGGCTTCTATCGTTTGCGCTTTACTACCTTTTAAAAAACCCGAAAATCATGAAGCGCGCCCAAACTGAAGTTGACGCTGTCTTAGGTCATGATGTGTCCATCCCTCCGAGCATGGCGCAGATCGGGCAACTCAAATATGTCAGGGCGGTTTTGGATGAAGCCCTGCGCCTTTGGCCTACGGCGCCCGCGTTTAGTGTTTCCCCTTATGAGGACGAGGTCATTGGCGGGAAATATAAGATCAAAAAAGGTGCTTTCGTGTCTGTTATGCTGCTCGCGTTGCACAGAGACAAGAGTGTTTGGGGCGACAACCCTAACGAATTTAATCCCGATAATTTTATGAACGGGGCAGAGCAAAATCTGCCGCCGGATGCGTATAAGCCATTCGGGAACGGTCAGCGCGCCTGTATCGGGCGGCAATTTGCTTTGCAGGAATCCGTGCTGGTTCTGGGCATGATGCTGCAACGGTTTCAGTTTTTTGATCATACAAATTACGACCTCAAGATCAAAGAGACGCTGTCGCTTAAGCCGGACGGATTTAAAGTTAAACTGCGAGTCAGGCCAGAAGTCGTTCGCGGAAGCGGCCAAAAAACTGCGGATCAATCCGGCGTAGCGGCCGCGCCGAAGCAAGCGCGGCGCGCTAAGCATGGCGGTAAATTGCTGGTGCTCTACGGCTCCAACCTCGGGACATCTGAAGGCTTTGCTCGGTCGGTCGCGCAATCTGGCGAAGTGAACGGCTTTGAAACTACTTTAGGCACGCTCAATGACTTTGAAGATGCATTGCCAACGGACGGCGGCGTTATCATTATTAGTTCTTCTTATAATGGGTCAGCGCCGAATAATGCTGCGAATTTTTTAGACTGGATCGAAGGGGCTGGGGCAAAGGCTGCCAAAGATGTGTCTTACATGGTCTTTGGGTGTGGGTCTCGGGATTGGGCCGCCACCTATCAATCCGTACCTCGCCGCCTCGATGAAGCGATGTCAGCCGCAGGCGCGGCGCGGATCATGGAGCGCGGAGAGGCTGACGCGCGTGAAGATTTGGAAGGGCAATTCGAAAATTGGGCCGATAATGTTTGTACGAGCTTAGGCGCGGCCTTGGGACTCGACGTTGATTTCACAGACGTCGTCGAGACAACGCCGCTATATACTGTCGAAATCGCGGAAAGCGTCACCGCCAATCCCGTCGCGCATAAGGCCGGAACACTGCCGATGCGGGTTACAGAAAACCGCGAACTTCAAACCCATGAAAAGGGCTCACAGACGGCTCGCTCGACACGCCACATAGAGATCGAACTGCCAGACGGCGTGACCTACGAACCCGGCGATCATTTGTGTGTTGTGCCCGTCAATAATGAGGCTTTGATTCAGCGCGCCGTTAAACGCTTTGGGTTTAGAGAGGACGCTCATATTCGCATCCATTCACACAGCGATATGCGCAGCCCGTTTCCTAGCGGTAGCACTTTTTCCATTCGCCGACTTGCCGAGGTCTTTGGCGAACTACAGGCTGTGGCCAGCCGGAAAGATGTTGAAACGCTTGTGCGCCATATCGAATGCCCGCATTCAAAACCTAAATTAATAGCTTTGGCCGCGCCCGCAAAAGATGGCGAAGACCTCTATCGCACAGAAGTGTTTTTGAAACGCAAATCGGTGTTGGATTTGCTCGAAGAATTCCCCGCCTGTGACCTGCCATTTGCTGTCTACATGGAAATGATCCCGTGGCTCACACCGCGTTACTATTCCATATCGTCGTCGCCCTCAAATGATCCTTCACGGTGCGCGATTACCGTAGGCGTTGTCGAAGGCCCCGCGCGGTCAGGGAGCGGAACCTATACGGGCGTATGCTCTAATTATTTGAAAGATATGCCTGTTGGCGGCAGGGTTCAAGCCGTTGTCAAACAGCCGTCCACGCCTTTCCGGCTTCCGGCAGATCCGTCCGTGCCGGTTATCATGATTGGCCCCGGAACGGGCGTCGCTCCGTTCAGAGGGTTTATCCAAGAACGCCGCGCGCAAAAAGAGGCCGGCGCGACGCTTGGCGAGTCGATGCTGTTTTTCGGGTGCCGTCATCCTGATCACGACTTTCTTTATGAGGATGAACTTAAGCAGGCAGATAAGGACGGTATAATCGCGCTTCATCCGGCGTTCTCGCGCCTGACATCTGATCGTGTTTACGTGCAGGATTTAGTTCGCCAGCAAGAGCCAAAAATATGGAAACTCATTAAAGAAGGCGCTATTATCTATGTCTGCGGCGACGGCGCGGCGATGGAGCCAGATGTCAAAAGAGCTTTGATGAACCTCTACGCGTCAGAAAATGATGTGAGCTTTGCGCAGTCGCAGGTTTGGATGGAAGATATGGTCAGACAAGGCCGATACTTACTCGATGTTTGGGCAGGGAATTAGACCTATGATGAGACATTTTTTATTCGCTAGCGTGTTGCTGTTAGCTGGCTGTGACGTCGTAGCGCCGAAAGGCGCAGAAGAAACGCAAAACCATATTCCGGTGACAATCGAAAAGCTTGCGGACGGAGTCTGGATGCACACGTCGCATTATGAGTTTCCGGGCGGGGCGAAAGTGCCGTCAAATGGCCTCGCTGTGGCTGATGGAGATAGCCTTATTTTGATCGACACGGCGTGGGGCGAGATCGCGACGCAAAGCCTCGTGAATGATCTCGAGAAACAAACGGGACTGCCCGTGACAAAGGCTGTGATTACGCATTTTCATTATGACCGTCTTGCAGGCGTTGATTGGCTTGAAAGCCGAGGCGTGACCATTTTTACGCATCCTGACACGCCGGCTAAAAGCGCGGCCCTCGGTACGCCGGTTCCCAATACGTCCGTTGCGGCCCTAAAAACCCCTCATTCACGGACGTCAATCGGCCCCGTTGAAGTGGCTTATCCTGGGCCAGGGCACACGTCTGATAATTTGGTAGCCTATGTGAAGGACGCGCATATCCTGTTTGGCGGCTGCGCCGTTCGCGCGGCTAATCATACTGGTTTAGGTAATGTGGCGGACGCTGACCTTTCTGCGTGGGGGCCAACTCTGGCGTGGACGAAGGCGGTCTACAAGGACGCTCAAATCGTCGTGCCAAGCCATGGCAATCCGGGCAATGCCAAGCTCCTCGATCATACGATGGGTTTGCTGGCTAAGACGGTAAACGCTAAAAGCGCGCCGCCCGCCGAACCTGCGCCAGAGCCTTAGCATCGTCAACATCCGTAAGCGTGCGTAGATAATGCACGCGGCCCGTAAGGTTTTTCTCCACATCGGCAAGCGCGTGCTGACTTGACCATCTGATATTTTCAAAAACGCCGAGTTTTGCGGGGCCGTTGAGACCCATAAGCCAAAACCCGCCATCATCCGCTGGGCCAAATACGGCGTCATATGATTTCAAAGCGATGATAGCGGCGTGAATGTCTGATGGCTTAATTTGCGGGCTGTCAGTGCCGATCACGAGGGTCGGCGCTTTGCTGACAAAAGCTTGCATCAGGCGCGGCGACAGTGATCCCGAGACTTGGGCGTATTGTTTCGCCGCTTGCCAATCCGGTACATGTCCCATCCATTTAGCCGGAGTGACGGCGACGAAAACATCCCATTCGGGGCTTCGCAGGTTACGCAATATACGTGCCGTCATGGCCCGGTAA
This sequence comes from Alphaproteobacteria bacterium, assembly GCA_051252005.1. Classification (GTDB taxonomy): domain Bacteria; phylum Pseudomonadota; class Alphaproteobacteria; order Caulobacterales; family Maricaulaceae; genus JACOMS01. The sequence goes on from JBPOEZ010000001.1 coordinate 400,776, forward strand.
AGCCGCTTGGCATGGACGGGCCCTATGTCTGCTGCGAGGCGGGTTTTGGCACGTCCCATGATAGGGGCTTTGGCAAATATTATGAGCTGCGGCCGTATCATGTGTAAGCCTTTGCGAGGTCTTCGGGTGACTCGCCTTTGAGGTATCGCCGAAGCAGCCGAAAATTTCGCCACCCCCGCCGGAAATATCCATCACGCTTATATTTGTCTGCGCTGGTAATCAGAGGGATTCCAATGCGTTTAAGCCGTTCTCGTCTTAGGGTTCGAACAATTGCAACATCTTCAAATAAAGGCATGTTTTGATAGCCGCCAACTTCGTCATAAAGCTTGCGAGAAATGAGCAGGCCTTGGTCGCCGTAAGGCAGCGCGAAATAAAAACACCGTGATCTCACAAGCTCTTCAATCACTTTGGCTGACCACCGCCAATCATCAAATTCGAAATCAAAATATCCGGCTCGGTTAGGGCCTCCTGCAATGAAAGCCGTGACATGGGCGTGCCAACCTTCGGGGAGCTGTGAGTCAGCATGAAGAAAAAGAAGCCACTCACAATCGCCCGCCCACTTCGCGCCGCGCTGTAATTGCGCGCCGCGCCCACAAGCGCCAACCGCGAATACCGCTTTACTCTGGGCGGCAATCTCGAGAGTTGCATCGCGTGAACCGCCGTCTGTAATGACAATACGCTGAACATGGGGTGCTAGCTGACCCAAAAGGGCAGGGAGCGGTTTCTCTGAATTCAAAGTTGGGATTATCGCGCAAATCATGATGTCTTTAAGCCGTGCAATGATGCGCGGCGCAAGTCACAATCATTTTATAATGCCGCAATAAGTTCGTAATTTCGGGACAAAAAAACCCGCCAGAGGGGCGGGTTTTCATAAGGTGTTGTAGTCGACTTACTCAGCGGCTTTTTTCTTAACCGTTGTTTTGACTTTATCGATGACTTTGTCGCCAGTGTCTTTCATGGTGGGCGTTTTGCCTGAGGCCGTCTCAACAGCGGTTTCAGCCGCAGCTTCGGCTTCGGCGGGTGTTGTAACGAGCTTTCGGCCTTCTTTTAGGGTTAGCTTACAAAACAAGCCGTCTTCTAACATTACGCCATCATCGCAGGACTTCACGCCGAGCTGCGCGCCGTCATATTCTTCGCCGTGATACTCCTCTTGGCGGATTTGAATAACGCAGACGACCGCGCCATTAGGCATGTCAAACGTCTCGCCGCCTTCATATTCACAATCTGCTTTACTACTGATCGCAAACGCATTGCCTGCAAATATTGCAGTCATCGCTACGCCCATTACCATTGCACTCAAACGAAACTTCGCCATAATTAACTCCTGTAAACTTCGTATAGGCCCTTTAGCAGACCTAGTATTCTCTAAAAAGGCCTTTGACTGCAAAAATGCAGGATTTAGGCCAGAAATAACATATGTCAAAACTTGTCCCCGATTGGTCTTATGAGGCCCTTTATAAAGGCCCCGTTTGCGGAGTCGATGAGGCGGGCCGCGGGCCTTTATCAGGACCAGTTGTCGCGGGCGCCGTTATTCTCGACCCTAGAAACATTCCGAAGGGACTGAATGACAGTAAGGCCTTATCGGAGATGCGACGTGAATATTTGCTGAATGAAATACTGCAAACCGCCTATGTTTCGATTGGCATTGCGGAGCCTGAAGAAGTCGACAGAATCAATGTTTTGGCCGCGTCCATGATTGCCATGAAGCGCGCCGTGGAGGGATTGGGCCGCCGGCCCGTCGCCGCTTTGATTGACGGAAACCGAACACCGGACTTGAAAATTCCGGCAGAGGCGATTGTCAAAGGCGACGCCAAAAGCCTGTCGATCGCTGCCGCGTCTATCGTTGCGAAAGTGACGCGGGACCGCTTGATGAAGCAAGCCGATGCTCGGTTTCCGGGTTTTGGGTTTTCTGGCCATAAGGGTTATCCAACGAAAATGCACCGCGAAAGGCTCATGGAGGTCGGCCCGTGCCCTATCCATAGGTTTAGTTACGCGCCCGTGAAGGCGGCTTTGAAATAATATCAATTCGTCCATGATATAGGCCTCACTATAAATCCATCATCCCTGCAATCACTTTTATAGGCCCGTCATCCCGCATCGGTGTTTGTTTTCAAACACCATACGTAGCCGTAGATGCGGGACCTCGATGTTAGCTCGCTCGATATAACTGCGAGGTCCCGGATCAAGTCCGGGATGACAATGCCTACTTTCACCTCCCAAGCCCCAGCACAAAAAGCGCCGTGGCGGCGTTAATCTCATCTCGGGGTTTATCGTTTCGCCAAAGACAGAGTGTTCCCTGTCCGCTCATGCTCTCATTTTGCGGGAAGCCCTATAAGTAGGACGGCTCCGCGCGGTCCGGCCTTCGGACGGAAGTGTAAGTACCGTTTTGTTTTTCCGAGAGGCGCGCAGATCGCTATTGCAATCCACACTAACCGCGCGGCGATGTGTCCAGAAGAGAAGGTCTATGGCTATCGCCCCGCCAGTCTTTCCTTGAGCCATTACAGCTCATCTATCTACTCGCTATTCATTTATGAGCGATTTGCTTACGCAAATCTCTGCAATTGAATAGGTCCTCGTAGGGGCAGCGACCCGATTCTCATCTGCGTAGTCCGCTTACCGAAAAGACGTCATAGGGATCAAAGGTTTCATCCCATTTCGGCAGCAACAACTCACACCGTCCACCAAACCAGAAAGCCAACGTACGCTTGCCTGTCCCATGTTTGATAGAAACGAGTTTACTATAGGGGCGGCTTGGGAGGTGAGGATTATTATTTTTAAAACCGCGTTTTTACGGGGGATTCTGGCGATTGGATGCAGGATTAATCAACTTCGTAGTCATCCCGCATCGTTGTTTGCACGCAAAACAACGTATGTAGCGAAGATGCTTGACCTCGCCGTTACAACGCACCCGAACTCTCGAGATCCCGCGTCGAGCGCGGGATGACAAAATTGGAGGATGTTTCCCTCAACAAAAACTGTCATCCCGCACGCTTTGAAGGCGGTTGTTTGCAAATATTCGATCCGGTGGATCGAATATAGCCGGAAAAGGCCACGGCAGTGGCGTAGCCGTAGATGCGGGACCTCGAGAGATCATGATCAAACTGTCTTCATTGATAATCTGTGCGACAGACGCCGATGTATGACACTAGAGCAGCGGGCCGCCTAGGCGGATGAAGTTTTCTAAGAAAATGACGACACTGGAACGTTTCCCGTCCATCCAGTCTGATGACTTTACTGGAACGCTGTCCTCAAGGTAATCTCCGATAAGCGCAGACACTGTTTTGCAATCTTTTTCAGAATGCAAAGACATCGTGATCTCCAGGTTGAGATAGAAGCTCCGCATGTCCAAATTGACGGTGCCGAGATAGACCACTTTATGATCGATGCTGATGATTTTTGTGTGCAGAAGACCGTCTTGGTATTCATAGAGCTCTATGCCGGCTTCGAGCAGTTCGTTGAAATAAGACCGGCTCGCATGGCGGACAAAAAAGCTGTCGACATTTGCTGGAATAATGATCCGAACTTTGACGTCCCGTCTTGCGGCATTGGTCAGGGCGAGGAGAAGGCTTTCATCTGGGATCAGGTAGGGGGTGGTGATATCTATACTTTCTTTCGCGGCGTAAATAGAGCTAACGATGGTTTCGTAAATGATGCTCGTCCGGATTTCGGGCCCTGACGGTATGACCTGTATGGGGTTATTACCGAAATGCTTATTGTCGTCGTCATCAGGTAAGGGGGTGAGCGTAGGAATGCTATGAAGGGAGGTTTTATCCTGGGTTTCTAAAACATAATCTGTGTTGAACACCACGCTCATAGCTTCGGCGGTGTCGCCTTCTATGCGGAGTAAAACGTCGACCCATTGCCCGACGCCTTTATCGATTTTAAAGTGTTCTGGGTCTGCGAGATTAAAGCTGCCTGAATAGCCGACTTTTCGGTCAATGATGAGGAGCTTACGATGATTACGTAGATCGGACCGAAGGAAAAGTGATTTTATAATGCCTGTGGGTAGAGAGTCGACAACTTCAACGCCTGCGGCCTCTAGCCGTTTAGGCCATTCGGATTTAAAGAAGGTCTTACTGCCAATATGATCAGCAAGAATGATGCACTCGACGCCTCGACCCGCTGCGTCTAGCAAGGCCTTAAGGATGTCCAGTACGCGGCCTTCGGGGTGGATGATGTAAAATTCAAGGTGACAGAGGGTTTTTGCCCGCTCGATATCCATTTCCAACTTTGAGAACATGTCGGCGGGCTCGGTGATGATGTCCACAAGGTTATTGGAGCGGATATGAAAGCCGGTGTCTTTGGCGGCCACATCAGCAATTTTTAAAAATGTGTCGTCAATGTCTTTGTGAGAGTCGTCGATCGCTCCCTCCCTAATGGAGAGGGCCCTTTGGTAATATCGGCGTACGATGTCGCCATACTTCAGCCGTTTGCGGCCTAAACGGTGATCGCCGATTAGCAAATACGTGACGAAGCCGAAAACAGGAAAGACGGCCGCCATGATAATCCAGCCCAGTGATGTTCCCACGGGCAAACGGCGGAAGATGACTTTCATTGTTACCCAGAGGACGGTGAGCCAGTGGGCAATCACGAGAAGTGTTGTCATCATAAGATTGCCCTTGTTTACGTGCTGCGGCGAGCCTAGGTCTGGTTACCAATACTATAACGCACAAGCGCGGAAAAGGCTCCCTGTAACATGAAAGTTCTGACCTACAATATCCAAGCGGGCATTGGAACGCGGACTGTGCGGGACTATTTGCTGAAGGCCCACCACCAAATCATGGATACGGCGGCAAAGCGAAAGACCCTCAAAAATATCGGGCAGTTTATTGCGGGCTTTGATGTGGTCTGTCTTCAAGAAGTCGATTTAGGCGGACGCAGAGCCGGGTTTAAATCTCAAGTCGAATATTTGCAGAAGGTTTCGGGGCTAGAGTTCGCCGTGGATCAAACTAACCGGGTCGTCGGGCAGTCGTCGCGGCACGGCAATGCGGTGCTCTCGCGATTTCCCATAGATATGATCCAAGATCATAAGCTCCCGAGCCGTATTCCGGGGCGGGGGACACTTATCTGCAAAATAGAGGGGCTGACAGTGGTGAACACGCATTTAAGCCTTCGGGACGCGGTACAGGCGGCGCAGCTTGATTTTATCGGCTCTGTACTCGAACGCGCGGATCCGGTCATGTTTTGCGGGGATCTAAATTGCCGCGCGGGCGCGCCGCACTTGGAGAGTTTTGCGGTGGATCATAATTTCAATATTATAACAGGGCCGCAGACGATGTCTTACCCGTCATGGAACCCGCGCCGAGATTTGGATCACATCCTGACGTCCCAGTCTCTGGGCCCAATAAAAGCGCATGCAGAAGATGTGACATTTTCTGACCATCTTCCGGTCAGCGCCGAATTTGATCCGTAGCTTTAAACGGAATAACCGCGCACTTACGGGGTTTTCTCAGCTTTGGCAGTGTTGACCAATTCTTCGAAAATGTTTCGGAATTTCTGTTGATGGAGTAGAAACTCCGGGTGAAATTGCACGCCCATATAATAGTCACGAGACGGGTCTTCGATAGCTTGCACAACGCCGTTGGTTTCAAAGGCTGTGACGTTTAATCCCTCTCCAACAACGGCGATGGCCTGTTTGTGGATGGAGTTTACGCGGGCTTTTGTATTCTGCGTAATACGGCTCAGAAGGCTTTCCGGAGCGATCTTAATGGTTTTTCTATAGATCATCTGTCCGAAGCGTGTCGTTGGGTAATCAATATCATCATAAATTTTATGAAGGCTTTGGTGCAATGAGCCGCCTGCGGCGACGTTCATGACCTGCGCGCCCCGGCAAATAGCAAGCGTTGGCAAGTTGCTGTCACGCGCCTTGCGGGCCCAATACATTTCCATTTCGTCGCGGCCCTCATCATAGTGCGCGCCCTCAATAGCGTCTTGATCGTAATGGGGCGGGAAGACGTCTGAGCCGCCGCCTATGACTAAGCCGTCCAGCTTGGCATCCTTCCAAGAGGTGCCTGTGGTCAGGCGCTGTGCGTGGCCGCCAGCCATGTTAATGCCGGCGACAATGGCGAGGAACGCCAGATTGTCACCGCTTTCCGGTTTTGTGATGCCTATGATTGGGGAAGACATTAGCGCGTCATTTCGTCGGGAAGTTTCCCGTGGCGTAACAGAGAGCTGAGCACGAAAAATACGCCGAGCGAGGCCATAGGGTCATCCGCAATCGGGATTTCAGATTTTGCCTCGCTCGCATGCCGTGATTGACGCTGCAAAAGGGCGACCGCATCGTCAAAATTTGTGATTTTGGTAAAGGCGCTTTTGAGCGAGTCGAAGGCCATACCAAAGGCGCCGTCTTTCATTTCTGAAACCATTTCGGTCCAGTCAGCTTTCGCGCCGTCCATATCCGCGTCCGAGGAGAACGCGTCTTTAAGTGCGCCCGCGACCCAAAGCCCAGGCAAACGTGTTTTAGTCGTTGTATCAGCCTCTCCAACAGACGGAACAGTGCCAAAAGCATAGAGGTGGTAGAGAAGCCATGGGAAGTCTATGCCCGATTCTACGCTTTGGAAAATACCAGCCCAGAAGCGCGGGTTGACTTCAATCAAATAGGGCTTGTCTTCGGCGCGGCCCGTCCAGCGGAAGTCAATCTCCGCAATCCCGGTCCAGTTTATCGCGCCCATGAGTGTGTTGGCGGCCTCTAAGAAAGGGGTGTCGTCAACGGTCTGGCGCATGGCCCCCGCTCCGCCGTCGCTAGGCATGTTTTGCAGGTTTCTATACGCCATGTGCGCTTTGAGTTGGCCATTATGATAAATGACGCCGAGGCAGTAATCCTCGCCGTCTACGGCTACTTGTAAAATCGGCGGAGGGTTTTCTGCGGCTATGCGTTTTTCAGACAACTCCCAAAGCTCTTGGTGTTTATGTGTGAAATCAATGCCTCTTCCGCCTACTTCGTCAACGGCTTTGATAAGGGCGGGCTGAGTTATCTCTTGCAAGGCCTTTTCGAGTTCCAGTTTCGTTTTCGGGTGCCAAGTGCGCGGCGAAGCGACAGGGAGGTCTTCGAGCGTTTTCATCAGGTGATGCTTGGGGTCGACCTTATCCATGACCTCAAAACTAGCCGCGGCTATTGTGATAATGCCTTCAAACTTGTCTTTGTGACGGGCTAGAATTTTGGCATCTCTAAAGGCCGGTATAAGAACATAAGGTCGATCATCTGCCGGTTTGAACTTGCGAGCAAACGAAACCATATCGGCAATGTAGCCGTTTTCATCGCTGTTTTCGTCAGCGTGTATGAACTTGTCTGTCGTGTATTTTGAAAATGACGTCGCGGTCATGCCGACGCTGTCGCAACTGATGACCTCAATCCCGCGCTGCGCCAAAGAATGGGCAATCACGAGGGACATTAGGCTTCGTCCATAGGTTACAATCGCGCGTCCAGTATAGTCTGTCATATATAATCTCTCCTGCACACACAACGTCCGCCCTCGGGCATGGTTCCCATTGAAACGCCTTTTGTGAAACTATTTTTACTCGGCAGGGAACCAAATGCGCGCGCTGCACGTTTCATTTACCTAACAAGGAGAATACCCATGAAAAACACATTACGATTACTTACCGCTGGATTGATCACAGCGTCCGCAATGCTCGCTACAGCCTGTCACACCGTTGAAGGTGTTGGCCAAGACCTTGAAAGTGCAGGCGATAAAGCCGAAGAAGTGACAAAAAACTAGTCTTAAACTCTCTAATTCTTGGCGAGACATCCCTTAGTCTCGCCACGTTTCGGAAAGTTTTATTCCCGTTACGTATCTTAAGCCCCTTGGTTTAGATGACGTAACGGTTTTTTTTTACGAGAAATTTTGTGCAGTTGGTGGGAGTGCCCGAGGTTCGTGTCACAATTCGCCTTGAAGTGCTTTAGATTTAAAGAGGGAGGCAGGGGCTGAGGAAGCTTACGCCCATTAAAAAAGCCGCCCTAGCTTTCGCGGGAGCGGCTTCGTAGCTTATAACTTAGCTGATTTAGTTGGGGTTATCGGCAGGGTCGTCTTCGGTAGGCTTTTCGACTTCGATGGTCGGTACTTTAACCTTCGTGTCTTTATTTTTGACGTCTGCATCGACCGGGACTTCAATCTCGATCGTTTTCGTTTTTACATCGACGTCGGGGACTTCAACGGTCACGTCTTTGCTGCCAACTTTTACTTTCGCGACGTCAACATCAAATTTGGGCATCTGGCCCTCTTCGACAGCCACATCGACATTAGGCAGTTGAGCCTCTTGGGTTTGGTCGACATCGACTAAATAGAGCGCTGCAGCGGCGATGCCCACGACGGCGACTGCGCCGATAATGATACCGACAGTTTTTTTGGATGAGTTTGACATAGTGTCTCTCCTTGTATTTTGTTAGACTAAGCTGTGCTTGATTTTGGCCCAACGAGAAACCAGACAATCAAACCGATAAGCGGCAATACTAAAACGAATATAATCCAAAGGGCTTTCGCAAGGGCGGATGCGCCTGATTGCACGATGTTGATGATCGCCCATATGGCGACGATTAAGTGTAAAAGTCCGAGTAAGCCCTCAAACATAAGTTCCTCCGTTAGTAACAAAAGCAGTATTGCTTAGATGAAAGATAAACGGGGTGAGAGGCTAACTTGTTCCGAAATAAAGGACGTTTTTGTGACGGAACTTTGTGGCGCGTTATGCGTTTGGCGTGCGCTCACGATCATTATGTTTTGCAGAAAAATGCAGATACCATACTCACTGACACATTGTTACGGGGGCAGAGTGGCTCAGCTTTTTCGACTAAGCCTGTCACATCATAGATAATAGCCTAGTCTCAAAATCCCCAAAGAGCGGACGTTATACCAATTCTATTTTTCGGCCTGTGTGGGGGTAAAGCGGTGATTAGGGTTAGGCTGACTGTAAAGTAGGGCTGAAAGTCAGGCTTGGAAAAAGCCCTAGAGAAGAGCCGACTAGAAGGCAGTTTACGTGAGGCTATTTAAGAAAAACCTGATCATTGCATCGCGGCGCGATGTTCCGCTGATCTCGTCATTCATGGGTACAAACATGCCGGAAAGCCGCATATCTACATATCCGTGCACCATTGACCAAAGGGCTACGGCGATTGTGTGTTTATCAAATTTAACATTTGGTGCGGTCAGTTCAATGGCTGCGCACAATTGATCATACACTGCGTCCATTATGGAGAGGAGGTCTTTATCTTCATGGTCTATCAGGTCGCTGCGCCAGAGTAATTGATAGCGATTGGGATATTGAAACCCATAGTCCATCAGGGAGTGAGCAATCGCTTCAATGCGCTGATCCGCGTCATTAGAGGTACGCGATAAGGACCTTTCGATATCATCTGATATGATTTTAAACTGCTGCTCAGCAATAGCGGTTAAGAGCGCGCGCCTATCTTTGTAATGATTGACAGGTGCGCTGTGCGAGACGCCAGCGGCGCGCGCAATTGCACGAATCGTGACTCCTGCAACGCCGTACTGATCAAGCAAGGAGAGAGCCACATCGGACAGGGTGCGTTTCAGATCGCCGTGATGGAAGGATTTTTGTTGGGCCATGATCTATATTGACATCGTCAACTTATGAGTCAATATAGACAGTGTCAATATTTAGAAGGAACGCCCACATCATGCCCAAAATCGCGCTCATCGCCGTTACACTTAGCGCTCTGGTATTTGCAATGCTAATTCCAGTATTGGAAATCAATGCAACACATTTGACAAATTCTGAATGGCCGGCCCATGCTCGCCTTCATGAAGCGTGGCAGTTATTCACCAATGCAGCGCTGTCGATCCTCGCGCTTGCGCTCGTATGGACGCGTCGGTCACCTCGCATCGGCCTGTGCATCGCATTAATTATCTGTATCTCCTTCCTGTTGTCGTGGGTGTTGGGGAACTTATATGGCGGGTCTATGCTCCATGATGACGGCACTCAAATGGCCATTGGCGGGTTTAATGTGGCTGTGCTTATAGTTCTTGTTTTGACGATGCTCTTAGGGCTTGGCTATCGTGCGGCCTCCAGTGCCTCGGAAAATATCTAATGGATATATTTAAATATCCGAGAGTTAGATAATGTCCAATACTTCGCCGTTGCAGCCGATAAAAAAAGCCCAGTTTGCGACAGGGCGCACTGATTGATCTTGCGATTATTATTACGGTGCTTGTTTGCGTGAAACAAATCGTGCTTCAATACTCGCTGCTTTATGCCGGACCAGCTTCTACTCTCAGCGCTATGTTGGTCGCCAGCTATCTGCTGGTTCGGCGGGGCGATGGGTGGAAAAATCTAGGGTTTCGGTGGCCTAGTAGTTGGATTGCAACACTCGGCTATACAATAATTACGCTCATTGCCTTTTTCGTGTGTGTGGCAGTATTTAAGACCATCGCTGACAACTTGTTTGAAAGCGTTGGAACGAGTGGCCGATTTGATCACGTCGAGGGAAATCTTGGGGCATACTTACTTATGATGGCCCTCGTATGGACGCACAGCTCAGTGTTCGAAGAGCTGCTATTTCGCGCCTTCATAATTACGCGTATCAGTAAATTCTTTGGAGAGAGTCGTCTCGCTGACGTAGGGGCTGCGTGCCTTGCAGCAGTCTTTTTTGGCTACCGTCATTACTATTATCAAGGGCTGCACGGCGCGGTCGTGACGGGCGGTATAGGTTTAACATTTGGGCTTTTATATATCTGGTTTGGACGCAGAAACATTCTTCCACTCATCCTGGCTCATGGTGGCATAAACTCTTTATTACAAACATTTCGCTTTTTGGGGATTAACGATTAGCCGATTGTGAACCCCAATTCTGCGAGAGTAAAATTCTTTGTTCTCTATGAGTATCTGCCTGCGTTTTCTCAGTGTTTAGAGGCTTTTAGATGAAGGGAAATTATATTTCTGCCCGTTAAGCAGATGCCCTCAACCAAATTATTTCGATTGGATATGAAATGAAAAAAGTCACAGCTTTAATCCTACTATTTCTGATTTCAGCATGCTCTGAGAGCTCTAATATAGCGACAACCAAAACAACCTCAGTTAAGGCTTTAAATAGCTCAACAAACGAATTGTTCCCTCTTGGGCAAGAACCACCAGGTTTGACGCCAAAACCCTTTGCGCCGGGGTTGGTCTCAACCAAAGGGTTCGAAACTCAAGCTGCCTTTGCACCGAGCATGAAGGAATTCTATTATATCGGTCAGGCACCAGGTGAAAAATCAAAACGCTATGTCGTTCGGTACAAGGATGGGCAATGGCGTAAGTCAGCTATGGAATTCACGTCCGGGGTATTCATCTCAACCGATGGCAATACGATGCATTCGGGAGGTGAATATAGAGAACGCACTGATACAGGCTGGTCGGATAAGAAAAAGCTGGGCGCGCCGTTTGACGAAATTCCTATTATGCTACTCACAGCTTCTAGCGCGGGCACTTATTTTTTTGATGAACGAACAGAAATCGGCACCATACGCACGTCCCGATTAGTAGACGGCGTGCGTGAAGCTCCCAAGGCCGTCGGCGAGAACATTAATACCGGAAAGTATACCGCTCACCCTTATATTGCGCCGGACGAAAGCTATTTAATTTTTGACAGCGAACGAGAAGGCGGCCACGGAGAAAGTGATCTATATATCAGTTTTCGCCAGCAAGATGCTTCATGGGGCCCCGCTATTAATATGGGGGAAGACATAAACACAGAATATGGTGATTCACACGGTAGTGTCACACCGGATGGGAAATACTTCTTCTATAGCTCGAGAAAACTAGGCAAAGGTGTCAGTGAAAATGACCTCAGTATTTTTTGGGTGGATGCTAAGATCATTGAAAACCTTAGGGAAAAAACAATTAGTAATCAGAACGAGTGACGATATCCGGCCCTCAGCATAACGGGCGAAATTGAGCGTTTTAAGTCGCCCAGAGTAAGGCACTCGGGATGTCCAATTCGGGGATTAGGGTGCATTACACAATCAAAGACTGATGCCCGCTTTTTGCCTCCAAAGTCGTCACTAGGATTGTCAGACGGGAGAAAATAAGCTGTCAGTATTTGCCGGAACAATGAGGCAGATTGTTTGAAATCTGCAAAAATAGTTCAGCTCCGCGCGGGCAATAACACCGTATTTACGCTTTGTTTGCCTTAATTCGCTATCCTTAGAAATACTTTATAAAAGTGGGAACGAGTAGCTTACCGGCGCGTTTTGTCAGGGAAGAAAGAAAATGATATGAATGCTGAAATACTGATTGTTGAAGATGATCCCTTTATCGCGCTTGACCTTCAAGATGCTATGGAGGATGCGGGCTACGTTGTATTAGGACCCGTTGCGACAGTGAAACATGGTCTTTCAGCCTTAGAAACCCATACGCCGGATGTGGCCATACTCGACTATAATCTTGGACATGAAACCAGCGCAGCTATTGCGCGCCGTCTTTCGGACATGGGCGTACCTTACGTATTCGCGTCGGGCCAGATCGACAGAGTGATCAAGGATGACGTGCCGGAGGGGGCCGCCTTAATCCCTAAACCGTTCCTAATGTCCAAGGTCGTAAAAACCGTAGAAGACATTATGAATTAAGTTGGAACCAAAGTTGGTTCTCAACGTTAAGTCTTTGTGCCCTTCAATAAGGCGCACCCTAGGTTTGAATAAGGCCTATGCTTTATATGAAAATATAAAAATGCGATTAGCGCGTTAGTCACTGACTTTCCCCGCGCGCTAATCGTAGTTTTCCGTTCAGCTATACTGGCAATATACTGGTGACGAGCCATACAGGCGGCCTGACTGATTTGTAGGGGCTTCTTTCAGCGACAAATACTATTATTTACCTTTAGCGGCGTGTCTCGATGTAGCGAGCCAAATAGTCACGATCAACGGCGCTAGGCAGACCTTCGGAGACGGCTTTTTCAAAGCCTTCTATATGCGCTCTAATGCTCGACTTTTGTGCCTCGGTCCGTGCAGCCCGCAGTAAGGTAAACAACATCTCAGCCATTTCGCGTGAGACATTCACGTCTTTCGCTACATAGGGGCGAATCTTGTAGCAAATTGAATCGATCACGCTTTCAAAATCCAAAGTTGGGACAATGACACGGATACCTTTTGAAGTGCCGAGTATGTAGGGAGACTTAACCACACCTTTCATCGACGTTTGCAGCCCGCTTTGCAGCCAATGTAGGCAATTTATAGCGGTGAAGGGGTCATTGACGCCAGGAGACAAGGCGCGGGCGAGAATCTCAACGAGTTGATCCGATAAGAACAATGTATTCTGGTAAGCTGTTCTTTCTTGACCCATGGCGAAGGCCGAGCGGATTTTATCGTGTGCCTTGCGTGTCAGTTCGTCATCGCCGTTTACGGGCCAAACATGAGCGAGAGTTTCATCCTTGGTAACAAAGTCACCCGGTTTAGCGGTGAGATTAATAATGTAATTATTCTCATCGGCAAATTCAGCGAGGGCGGTTTGATTAATGGCTTGGATATACCCTTCCGCATGAGAGGCCACAGGATCTGCTTTGGCTAGATCGAGCGCCGCAATGATAGATATCTCGGCTTCGCTCACTTCATTTGTTTCGAGAGTCTTTGGGAAGGCCTTTTCCAGATCGCGCCGGAAAGCACGGCCGAGTCTGCCTGTAATATTGCCAACATTCAATGTCTCGGGAATGTGATGTATGAAGTAAATCATGACCGCGACACTGGCGAGGGTGAGCCCCATCGCCACGAGGAGCGAGATATTTGGTACGAACTCGGCCACAGCATTGTCACCACTGCCGCCGTCGCCTGTGCGCGCAGAGCGTAGGATCAACAGGCAATACACAAATGTAGACGTGAAGGTGCCAAGAGTGATTTGATTGCCGCGATCACGCATGAAGTTGCCAATAAGGCGAGGGCCATATTGTCCTGCTGCCGACGTGACGGCAACCATAGTTATAGAGAAGGTAACGCTGGCCACGGTCATCATAGAGCCGGCAATGGTTGTTAGGATTGCCCGCGCGCCGTCGGCTTTATTTGAATAGAACCAGCCAATTTTTTCAGCAATTTCGTAGTTATAATATTTATCTAGGTGACCTGTAATATAAGCCAAAATGATCGAGCCGATGGCCATTAGGCCGGGTATGAAGTAGTAACTGCTTTGCAGATCATTCCACGCTTTGATCAGGCGGGCATTCATTCTTCTGTAGCGGGTTCAGCAATAGACGGGTCGGATGTTCCGCCCTTTCCCATGACCTTGTAGCGGGGTTTTGGTGTGCTGCCGCTTTTGGGCGCAGGCCAGCCTTCACGCTGAGCTGTGCGTTCGCCGTCACCTTCTTCGGTTTGGTCGTGGAAAAGATGGACTTTGGTATCGTAAGGCATGTCAATGGCGGCTTTGTCGAGGGCGAGCTTGATAGCTCTGATAGCATCTGATCGGTTCTTTACAAGATCACCGCGCTTGCTGTCAGTCCACCACCGTGCCCGTATAGTCACCCAGCTTGCGGCGAGGTCCCATGCAAATGCCTCTGGCGCCGGATCTGTTTCAATGCCATCAACCTTTTTAAGCTCCGACAAAATAATATCACAAGCTTCGTCTATGTCATCTGCATAGCCAATTCCAATGTCGTATTGTGACCGGCGCTTTGCATTACCAGTTTTGACAAGGACTGCGTTAGTGTAAATATCGCTATTCGGTATCACGGCGCGTTGACCGTCGAATGTACGCAGAATTGTTGCCCGAGTTTCTATGTGCTGAACTGTGCCTACGTAATCATTCACTTCGATCTGATCGCCAATTTCAAACGGTTGCCGAAGCAAAATTAGCAAGCCAGCCAGCCAATTCTGTAAAATGTCCTTAAAGGCAAAACCAATCGCTACGGAACTAACGCCTAGCCCCGCAATAAGGTCTCCAGGGTTAAGCGTTGGGACAACAATCGTTGCGGCAATGAGACCGCCAAATATTATTGTTGCTACTTTTAGAAAACCGCCAAGAACTTCGCCCAAATTAGAGCGATTGCGTCTTTTAAGGGTACCGCGAACCAAGCGTTTAGCCAGTACAGCCAGTAAGAAAAATATCAGGAAAACGACAAGGGCGACGACGATATTCGGGGCCAATTTTACGGCCCCGTCGAGCCAGCCATCTATGCGTTCGAGCGCAAGGTTAGGGTTGAGATCGATCTCACCCGTTGTGTCGTTTTCCATCAATTGTATCCTTGGTGTTTTTAACTAGATAAAGTGCTCAGAAGGCTGACGAATCAATCCGTATCTATGTCTAGGCCGTCTTCAGAGACTTCAATTGAAAGGTCTGGTTCGTCTGCGAATTGACCTGTCGCTACCATGTAACCTAAGCCTAAAACGACTACGACGAGTGCGCCGATTAAAATATACATTCCGTTTGATTTACCATTATTATTTGCCACGATGTCTCTCCTTGAGTGTGTGAATTAAGGAAACGTGCGTCACAGGTTTTGGTTCCAAAATTAATTACGAGTTTTTAAGGAACTAAATATCGCAGCGTCGCGTTTAGCTTACACTATCCACCTCCTAGGAAAGAAAGCGACATGTTAAAATTATTACTCGTCTCAGCAACCCTAATGCCCATCTTAACGCTCCCGTTATGGCAGGCAAAGGCCTCGGCGAGCGGTAATACGTCAGCTCAGGCTGAAACTGTTGAGCGTGTCTCAGAAAACATAGATACGTGTCAGGACGCGGATGTTTCAATCTATTTTCACGACTTGGCTGTTACGACCCATTCTGCGAAATATATTTTCGAGAGCGTCAGTAGCGCATCCACATGTCCGAGTGTTGAATTTGAAATTATTCCTCTGATCCCAAAAGGCGCAGACGATGATGAGATCAAAATGTCAATGGATCAGGCAAAGGAGCTGCAGCAATATATGGCCCTTACGGGATATGCGGCAGACATTTCGGCTACGGTCAATGAAGAGAGCAATTCAGACGATAGCTGGCGCGCCGCTATCCTCCGGATTAAAACTGCGTCTGCCAAAAAGACTTAAACGCCTACCCCTGCCATTAAAACATAAGCGTCTTTCATAAAAAAAAAAGGCCGTCCAAAGTGGCGGCCCTTTTTATTAGGTTATAGCGTGTTCAATACAGATATGGCCGTGATCTTTGTCTATTTCATTCCGTGAAAAAACAGCGCTTGGCTGATAGCGGCTTTAACATTGTTGGACTGGAATGGCTTTGAGATTAAGTACGCGGGTTCAGGTTTGTCGCCCGTTAGCAAACGTTCTGGAAAGGCTGTGATGAAAATCACCGGCACATCAAACTGTTTCAATATATCGTCCACCGCATCAATTCCAGAACTCCCATCAGCGAGTTGAACGTCGGCTAGAATTAGGCCGGGTTTTTTGTCTTTGGCTAGGATAACGGCTGAACTGTGCGTTGCGGCAATACCTGTGACTTTATGGCCAAGGTCTTCGACGAGGCCTTCAATATCTGCTGCGATTATAGGCTCGTCCTCGATGATCATCACATCTGTGCGCAGCTGCTTGGCAATGTCGTCCTCGGCTTCTTGTAGAAGCGCGGCAACGCTGTCGGCGCTAATATTCATGATGTCGCCAATATCGTCTTGAGGGATGCCCTCAAGCGCGTTGAGCAGGAAAGCCTGACGGGAGAGAGGCGCGAGCTGTTTGATGCGGTCGCTAGGTTTCTCTATTGTATCGTCTGGGGTTTCTAGTTCTGCACCAGATGAATTCCATATCCCGAGGAACATGCGGTAAAGTGCGACTTTGGGGGCGTAATCACCGTCAATGCTCACGCCGCCAGCGACCAAAGCCTCTAAAGCCGTGCGAACATAGCGGTCTCCATCCGCCTGGGATCCGGTCAACGCGCGGGAAAACCGGCGTAAATAGGGGAGAAATGGGGCATAAGTTTCAAGTAAGCTCACAATATTTTCCTTATAGTGGCTGAGAATCTCGTTATAGATTCACAGTGCAATAGCAACAATCAGAAGTATCTGCATTAATATTATAATGTTTGGGAACCATTTTGGTTCCGCCGCGTTTAAACTTTTCTTGCGGGAATAAAATAAGGCCGACTCGATGACAACCAAAGACCCTCATAAACGCGCTGACAAAGGTGATAAGTTCGATGATGACAGCTTACCGAACAAAATCGGGAAAAACCTCAAACAGATTTATGATGATGTTTTGAATGAGCCTGTTCCCGATGATTTCCTATCGCTTCTTATGAAAGCCGATGAAAAGCAGTCAAAAAAGTAGCCTTTCCGCTACAAGGACACATTATGACAGTCGCTACCAAAATACCTGATGCTGAGCCTGAAGCGGTCTTCGATGAAGATCAGTTTCGCGAGGATTTAACGGCCTTAATACCTCACTTGCGAGCCTTTGCAAGATCTCTATGCGGCAATGCTGCGTTGGCAGATGATGTGGCGCAGGACGCTATGCTCAAGGCTTGGAACGCCCGTGAGCGGTTTAAGCCTGGGACAAATATGAAGGCTTGGACGTTCACAATTCTGCGCAACCAGTTCTATTCTATTAAACGCCGGTCATGGCGCTCTACGTCTTTAGAGCCGGAAGTGGCTGAACAAACTATCATGTCCGCCTCCGATCCTGAACAATCTGTTCATTTGAACGAGCTTCGCCGCGGCCTAGATATGCTCAAAGAGGACCAACGCGAAGCCTTAATCCTTGTCGGAGCCAGTGGTCTCTCCTATGAAGAAGCGGCCGAAATCTGTGATTGCGCGGTCGGTACGATCAAAAGCCGTGTTAGCCGGGCGAGGGCTAGCCTCGAAGCCATTATGGAGTCGGGTGATTTCGAAGATAAAGCGGATAATGTTCGCGCAATGGATGCTATGAGCACTATCTTACAAGAAGCGGATCAACTCATAGATGATAGCAAAACACATTAAGGGGCCGCTATGCGGGACTTACGCGTACGATTTGGTTTAGTCCTCGCTTTAGCCATGTTGCCACTCCTGATTTTTTCAGTTTGGCAATCTGTCTTTGATTACCGGCGCGACACTGAGGCTAGTTACGATGCGCTTGTTCTAACCGCACAGCAATCCTCTAAGGGCGCTGTTAATACACTGAACCGGGCGACGTCCGTCTTGCGAGCCGTTGAGCAGTCGTTTGGGTTCTCAGAAGATTGCTCGCTAGTTTTACGCAATATTGCGGTTGAGTTCTCTGCCTTTAAGAATTTGTATATTGCTGATGCTGACGGGAAATATGTCTGCGCGACAGACGCGGTGATCCAGCGGACACAAAACTTTCCATTTATCGATAGGTTGTCCACTGAAAACCCTGTTGCGCTGTTGAAACGGGATCAGCTTCAATCCAGTTCGGCCCGAGCGGAGAACCTTATTCGGGTAGCATACGGAAGTTTTAAGTCCGGATCTATTGAGCACATTCTCATTGCCGATGTTGTGACAGAATCTGTCGACGCGACGAATATTCCTGACTTTCTTGATGCTGACAATATAGAAATTTTTATTCTTAATTCACGCGGGGAACTGCTCGCTGGGACATCTGCGCAACCTCTTGAGATGAGAGCGAATTGGACGCGTTTGGCCGCCGAAAAAAATGAAGTTCGAATTAGGTCAATGCATAACGAAAATAAACCCCGTGATATCATTATACTGCAAACGCCTAACCCCGATCTTTTCATTGCCTACGGACAGCCCTATCAAAGCCTTATCTCCTGGAATTTGGTTAATCCCCTGTCGTCAGCCTTAGTTCCGGTTTTGGCTTGGATATTCGGTTTTGTCGCGATTTGGCTTGCAACGGACCGTCTTATTCTCGGGCACCTTAGGCGTATGCGTACAAGCGTAGTCCAGTTTGCACGCGGCGATATGGATCAGCGAGTCGGAACTTTGAAAAATCCACCGTCTTCCATTCGTGAGCTGGGCCGTACGCTTGATGTCATGGCGGATAGGATCTCCGCGCGGGAAGTGGATATGGCCGACTCTGTTGATGAAAAGGACATGCTTTTGCGGGAAATTCATCACAGAGTGAAAAACAATCTACAAATCATTATTTCGCTTCTAAACATGCAGGAACGAAAACTTACAGACCCTCAAGGCCTCGCAGCGATAAAAGACACGCGTAGCCGAATTAACGCGATCGCTTTGGTTCATAGAGGCCTTTATGAAAGCGATGACCTTCGCTATATCCCAATGGAAGTGTTCTTACAGAGGCTAACGGCGGAACTTAGCTTCGCGCTCGGGGCCGACAAAAACGGTATTTCTTTGACCGCTAGCTCTGAATGCATGCCTCTAGAAGCCGACACAGCAATTCCCGTCGCTTTATTTGTTGTAGAGGCGCTTACAAATTCAGTGAAACATGGCGTGCCCAAAGGGGGAACGATTGACATCAAACTCAAACAGTCAGGTGATCAAATCACAGTTAGTGTTACAGATAGCGGGGCTGGTTTTGCGTTGGGTGAAGTGTCTCCCGGTACAGGTAGTAAGCTCATTCGGGGGTTTTCTCGCCAGCTATCAGGGAAGCTAGAAAACCTTACAACACCGACAGGACATGCCGTGACCCTTACATTTACGCACCGGCCATATTCCAAGAATATTTAAGCCCTCACGGGGACGATCGTATAGTTTGAACGAAACACCAGATATAGAAAAGCCCGGATCTGCGTAAGCAGTCCGGGCTCTATTCCTAGAAGAGGGAGCGCTCTAAATGCGCTTTCCTTGAATCGCTCTTGAAATAGCCGAGATAACAAACAAGACTAAGAAAATTACGAAGACGATTTTTGCGATACCAACGGCAGCGCCGGCAATACCTGAGAAACCGAGAACGGCGGCGATGATGGCGATAATTAAAAATGTAATGGACCAATTTAACATTGTATTCTCCTAATGAAACGCTGCAGAGCCAGATGTCACAGCTAAATTTTTGTAGTCGTGAACCTGGTCACGGGTGGTACTGTATAATCAACGTGCATTGAGAGAATTTGGTTCCCAAGTTTGCGCGTTTTATATTTTATGACTTTTCCTTCATGGCGATGATGACGGCTTCTATGTCAGCCAAAAGAGGCGCATGTTCGCCTTCCTCAGCCGTCATGCCTTCTGCTGCGGCTGTGGCAATGGCGCGCGAATCCTCGGCCCATGTTTCCAGAATAGACATTTTTTCTGTATGCGTCAGGGATGCATCATTTCGAACCTCTGCAGGAGAATCGTACTTTTCATATATGGGGGGGGTATATTTATCAGTCATTGTGAATGTCCTTTCTACTTCCGCCTCTTTTGGTATTGATTTGGCCTGCACACACAGTGCGCAGGCCGTCCCATCCAGGGGAGAGAGGGCCGCTGAATGGGTATTTCATTTAACAGGAGCGAGCGCCGAGTTGTGAAAAGGAGAGTCCCCTTAAGTAGTGACGACGCCTGAGCCTACCTGCATAATTAATGAACACTCACACGCGGAAAATGTTCCAATAAAATAATCAGAATTAATTTGGAACGATTTGCTTGAGCGTCCGTTGATTAGGCATGGACGCGCTAATTCAAGCGCCGTAAATGAAGGAGACTTTTATATGGCAACGAAGAAAAATGTTGTTTCAATCAAACAAGATATTCCAACGCAGCTAGAGGCTCTACGCGAAGACGTAGCACTGCTAGCAAAGACTGTTAAGCTACAAGCGACAGCGACGGTAACCGATAAGGCCTCAACGGCCAAAGAGGTTGCTGCTGAAAAGGTTGATGCCGTAAAAGATGTGGCAACGGCTAAAGCTGAAGCGGCTAAAGAAAAGTATGACGAGTTATCGCACACGGCAGAAACTCGCATTAAAGAAAACCCGCTGACATCCGTAGCCATCGCCGTTGGTGCAGGCTTGTTGCTTGGCGCGCTAACGCGCCGATAGAGCACGCATGCTAAGATATCTATCATTACTGGCGCCCTTAATACTTAGGGCGCCGGGCAGTACCGCCAAAAGACTATCGCTTGCAAACCTTTTGTTTGCTTACGCGTTTCTTTTCTTTGGGGGTGTTTTTGGCATGACTGCGCTGTACGTATGGGCTTCTACAGAGTTTGGAGTTCTAATCGCTTGTCTGCTGATGTGCGGAACACTCGTAAGTCTTGGCGCGATAATGATGTTTGCCGGAAAAAGAGGAACCGTAAAAAAAACAAGTCTGCCCACAACTTTGCAAGGCGACCCGCTTGCGCAGCATATTCCGGACAGCTTGAAAGATGACCCACGCGTACAGCAGCTTCTCGAAAAAATTGCTGAAAATCCGTTAGCGGCTTCAGCCAGTGCTGTCGCGCTTGGGATGCTTGTATCTCGGGAGCTATTAGGAGACTGAAATGACCGAACAACATGATGACCAAACTCAACTAGATTCTACTGATGCACGCGCAGGTCGTCCTGTGAAGCACATGAGAGTAATTCTGGGTGTTTCGACCGTGGCTGCGGTTGTTGTTTTACTATTCGTCTTTGGCGGGTTTGCAGCCTTCGCAAATTGATAGGTCTTATACTAAAAACTGTTCAGAACCGGCTATGAAGCCGGTTTTTTTTTGGAACGAAATGAGCAGCCGTGCATTGATTAGGTATGAAACATTGCACAAACAATTCAATCAAAGTTCTCATCACTGGCGCTATGATGGCGGGCTTCAGCCTTTCAGCGTATGCGGGTGATAAGACGGAAAAAGACACAGAGCAGAAGGAGACCGTAGTTTCCGTATCAGAACTTCAATCAATGCCTGTGCGACCTTTAAAGAATGACGATATTCAGGGAGTTGAACAACCGGCCACTATTAAGGTTGCCTCTGCTCCGAGTATGGATCTCTCAGGTTTGGCTAAACAGGGAGTGACGCTTAAGCCTTGGAACCAAGAAGCCGCGCTGTATATTGGGCCAAGCCGATCAGACGAAAAAAAGGTGCATAGCTATCAACCCGCTGCTGCGCGAAGTGCTTTACACCCAGAAGGCCGCTTTGTTGAGCCTATGGAAAGTATTGCTGAGGCGGGCGTCAGGTTCAAATTTTAGTCATGCGAAACGCGCGATCCTACCTCAAACCTTTGCAAAGTGTACTCTCTAAGGTCGACGAAGTTTCTAAAGGGCAAGACACAGACCTTCGCTCTGTCATCGAAGCCTTTGGCGACCGTGCATTCGGTCCGGTTTTGGTGATGTGCGGCGTGATTTTGCTAACACCTGTCGGCGCTGTTCCTGGTGTCCCATTATTCGTGTTTGCGATTTTGACAATATTTGCATTGCAAATCATAACGGGCCGGAAACATCCTTGGCTTCCGAAGTCAGCATCGCGTGTGACGTTAAAACATACTCACCTTATGAAAACTAAGCAATATTTGAAGCCGGTTTTGAGCCGAATTGACGGCCTTCTCAGACCAAGGTGGCCGTGGGCAGCAGAGCGTTCTATGCTCACATATGCTGCGGTTATAACACTCACGCTAGCGGCATCGGTGCTTCTGCTTGGCGCTATTCCCTTCGCGGCGATGCTGCCCGGAACGATCATCATTATCTTGGGATTAGGCATCACAGCCCGTGACGGAGCTTTCATTGTCGCGGGCTTAGGGATGGGGACAGCCTGTCTTTTACTGCTCACTAACTTGATCTTAAAAGCATCAGGACTCACGATTTTAAATTAACTGCACTTCCATATTTAAGGAGAAAAACGGTATGAATATTTACACGCGTCTTAAGCATGACCATGAGAAACAAAGAGACCTCTGCGAAACGCTCGCTTCCACCCAAAGCGGCTCACAAAACCGCGCTGATCTGTGGGAGGAGCTTAAAGTTGAGCTTGAGGCCCATGCGGCTGCGGAGGAGCAGGTGTTTTATTCTGCTCTTATGAAAAAACCAGACGGCACAGACGAAGCGCGCCATAGCGTCCATGAACATCAGGAGATGACAAAGCTTATCGATGAACTTGACGCGATGGATCAATCTGCCGACGTTTGGATGAAAATATTCGGCAAGCTTAAACATCTCGTTGTTCACCATGTTGATGAAGAAGAAGCGGACATTTTCCCTGTCGCCCGTAAAGTTATCAGCCGTGATGCCGCGAATGACATGACGGGGAGTTTCGATACGCGAAAATCTGCCGAATTGGAAAAAGTCGAATAAATATTATTTGAAAGTCGTTTAATCTGGTCGCCGAGATTTCAGCTCGGCGACTTTTTTTATGAAGGGTTCGCACTGATAAAACTGTCCGTTATCCCATTCGATTGCCGTCACACGCATAAGCTCTGCGTCCACATGAATATGATTGAAGCTTGCTGGCTTATTCCGGCGTCTGACGGAAAGTGTGCCCGCACCGATTGACATAATGTCCGTTTCGTCTGGTTGTCGTTCCAGCGTAAACGGCGCATGAACATGGCCCGACAATACAGCGTCAATATTCAACTCGCTTAACCTTGCTAACGCTTGTGCACCGTTCTCAGTTTTTTTCTGGAGCGGTGAGCTGGGCGGGTAAATAAACGGGTGATGGGCGATAAGAAACTTTAGCGATGAAGGGCTAATCGATTTCATGTCGGCGGACAAAGCATTTAATCTATCTATATCGACAACCCCCAATGACCAGTCTGTTTTAAGTTGCCATCCACGCGAAGTATTGATGGGCATAATCGTGATATTTGGATCGGTATAATAAGGCTCGCTCAGCGGGGCTATGATGTCCTCATACCGTTTAAACGGGGCGAAGAGCCGTGATAGAAGGCCGAACATGGGAGTATCATGATTGCCGGGCGTAATGAGTTTCGGTCCAGGCAGCGTCCGAATCCAATCCCGTGCGGCGAAGAATTCTGACTTCTTTCCGTTCTGTGTAATGTCGCCGCAAATGAGGGTAATATCAGGTCTTAGAGCCGTCACAGTCTTGGCAACTGCCGCCATGGCGTCTTTATCTTCGACGCCGAAATGGATGTCGGCGAACTGTATGATGGATGTCATGAAGACGCTTTCAGCGGCGGGGCAAGAACTTTTACGCCCTTCAGATCAAGCCATATGGCGATAGGGCAGGATAGGGTGGCAGGTTCGCCGTCCAGCAGTATATCGAAATCGCCTTGCCTCTTGATAGATAGGGTTTCTGCAAAGCCAGTCTGTAGCTTCGCATTCTCTTTCCACCCGTCAATGAGGGCCGTAGCGCCTAGGTCAAGTATGTCTATCATGTCCATATTTGGCACCGCTAAAAATTCAAGTTTATCGTCATGAGCGGTCTCGTGCGGCTTTAAGGGGCAGGTGACATTGAGAATGTTGGTGTCGCTTTGAAAAGGTTTTCCATCGACAATATATTCGAAATTTTCGCCCTGAGAAATGGCCGTCATGACTTCGGGGATTTTAAGGGTGGCTTCTATGATATGTCCACTGCGAACACTCTCCCGCAAATCGGCCATGATAATAGGGTCACCCATTAAAAGCGCGACAAAGAAGATTTCATCATTGGCCATGCCGCAAGGAATCCATCGCGGTTTCTTGGAAGACAGAGCGCGCTCAAGCGCTATTCTCCAGTCCATTGTGTCATATAGAGCATTGGGCAAAATGTTCATTGTGCCTCCGGGCAAGACAATAATAGGAATACCTTCGCGCCGCGCCGCTACAGCGCCGGCCTTACAGGTACCGTCGCCGCCATATATAACAAGCAGGTCCGTACTCTCTTTCGTTAGCCCTTCAAGTTCGCCGTCCAAATCAGCGGCTTCGAGCAATTTTATAGTTGGGTCATTATAACCATTGCTCGCGAAAACAGACGCCATCTCTTCAGAGATATCAGACGTACTACCCGCCTGCATATTGATGATAACGAGGATGTTTTTCATAAAGACCCTTTAGCAAGTAAACGCAGGGACTGAAATCCCTGCAGTCTAAATAATACAGTGGATTGGATTTGATTGGGAAGCGTCTAATTTTGCTTCTCTTCTGTTCTTGAAGCACAGTTCAATGGCAGATGTGCGGGCGTGTCGCTCATGCTTGTTGAACTTAAAGGTTTTGATGAGGGACGTGAACTTGAGTATTGCTGTTTCAAGCAGAAAAACGCGAACTAATCCTTACGAATTTTTCTATACCTTCTACATTTGCCGCTGTTCGTAACACAAAGTATTGCGCAAAGAAAAAAGGCGGGCCGGCGACGAGGTTAGCAATCACCGGCCCTACACTTTCAGCCGAAGCTGCGAGTGATCTTTAGAGTGCAGGGCACGGCCCTGCACCAAGCTTAAAAGTTTGCGGAAATCGACGCAGAAATGCTGGCGCCGCGTTCGTAGGAATTAAACTCTGTCCGCCCAGCTTTTTCGCTAATCTGATATTCTTCGTGATCAGTGTTTAATAGATTTCTTGCACTGAGGCCGAGATTGAACTCTTGGCCGCGTACGTCCACTTTTCGACGATATACCAAATCAAGCTGAACACCGGGGCGCTCAATAACATCGGGGACGACGTTCAAACCGCGTAGGCCGCGTCGCGATACACGTTCGTCCACCCAGCCAAGTAAGATGGTGAATTGTTCATTGTCAGTTTCCCAACCAAATTGTGAATTAGCAATGTTCTTAGGCGTGCCCTGTAGAGGTTGTCCATCAATTCCAAACAAATCAGCCGCAATGGAGGTTCCGTCAGCCAGAACAATTTGGTCATCCGCCGTCGCTTTCACGGTGGCGTCAGTATAGGTGTAATTTACTGTGAAAAACCAATCTCGGGCATTTAGAAACTCGATGTTTCCCGGCATGTCAAAGTTGATACGCAGTTCCGCCTCGGCCCCTAATAGATCGGCTGCGGGCGCATTGAGGAATGATGTCTCGTAAACATTGGTTGACGTTTCGTATGTAGATTCTTCAACAGGGTTTGTAATTTTCTTGTAGAAACCTGAAAGCGTGACGTATTGATTTCGCCCAAAATATCGCTCCAGTTTTAAATCATAGTTTTCGAACCTGGAATCAACAAGATTGGGGTTACCAACGAATGTGCGGTCACTCTCAGGGTCGAGAAAGCGAGATGATGCCAGTTCACGAAACTGAGGCCGGCCAATGGTTTTAGAAAACCCAAACCGCAATTGCGTGTCATCCATGAAATTCCATGTGACGGACGCAGAGGGGAGAAGGTACTCATTATTGAGATTTGACGCGACGCCTAATCGGCTGAAGCGGTCAAGAGTTTGTACCGTTAACTCTGCATTTTCGTAGCGAACTCCGTAGTCAGCCCTTAGGGTCGGCGAGAACTCAATGTCGGCTTTTAGATAAGCGCCAAACACGTCCAAATCACCCAAATAGTTATCGCTTGGACGCGGCGGAATTTCTTGAATAGTGAAAATCGGTCCAATGGTGGCCGCCGAGAAAAGAAGGTCTACACGGGCTGCGGCGAGTTCTGGGGAGAGTAGCGTTGACGTAGTATATTGTAAGTTTAGATCCGCAAACTCCCGGTCCGTTTGTGCGTAATCGATACCGCCTGCGAGCTCAACTTCCCAAGCGCTCGTGCTCGGGACTGTGTAGGCAAGGTCTAAGCCGCCACTGATGATCTCGTCATTTACTTCTGAAAATCCGATGCGGTGGGCGTTGTTGCCGGGGAAAAGCAAACCGGACGCGCGAAGCTGGCGCTCAAGCTCCCGTTCATAGGGCGCATTGCGGCTCGCCGTCGAGTAAGACCCGCGCCAGTTTGCTGTGAGGTCGCCAAAAAAGTGTTCGCCATTAAGCTGCGAGAAAAGAAGCTCTCTTTCATAGTAGCCGCTTTTTTCAACTGAAATGCCGTCGGGCTCACCAAATGTCGAACCCACGTCTATCTGCGCTTCTTTGACTGTGTCATGCACATAGAAAACCGTGCCTTGAACGGAGTCGCCAGAATCGAAATTCAGTGACGTTGAGGCTAGGGCATTGAGTGTAACCTGATAGGAAGATTCTGTAGATGTCAGATCATCCACGATGTTGCCATCAGCCTGTACTTGCCGAATAGAGCGTTCTGTCGTCCAGCCATTATCAAATCCGGCCGTTCCAACAAATCCAATTTCGCCGAACCCAACGCCAAATGTTTTCCCTGCGTCGATAGAAAAATTCATATCTGGGAAGGTTTCGTCGTAGCCTTGAAGGACAGTAAGGTTAGGATCGACTAAAAGCTGTCCGATCAATTCCAAATCAGCAGCCGGTTGATCGGCTAGCTGTTCTCCGCGCTGTAAAACCGCCAGCAAAGGTTGCGGAATATCTCGCGTTCCGTCATCAAAGCCAAGAGCGTCATAATCGCCGCCATGTACAAATAGGCTTTGTTTTCCAGTGGTGGCCGTATTCGCGCCCACGCCAACTTTGATCTTGAAGAAGTCTTCGAGCGGAGTTTTCAAAGTCCGCAGATCAATCACGCCGCCGCTGAATTCGCCGGGTAAGTTTGGCGAGAAGGTTTTCTGAACCGTAATGCCGTTGAGGACGCTTGACGGGAAGAGATCAAGCGGAACTGTTCGGCGCAAAGGTTGCGGACTTGGTAATGGAGATCCGTTCAGAAGCGCAGAAGAATAACGGTCACCGAGACCGCGCACATATGCGAACCGGCCGCCTACAATGCTTAGTCCGCTGACGCGGGTTAGGGCCAGAGCTGCATCTGAGTCGCCCTGACGAATTAAATCTTCGGCTTGTAGATATGAGGCGACTTGTGATGTGGCGCGCTGCGGATCAGGGATGAAACTTCCAGTGACAACAACTTCGTCTTCTGCGGTGACAGCCGCTTCCTGAGCCTGTGCTTGCAAAGTAAATGCAGCAGCCGATAGAGCGAGGCACGCTTTCAATGATAATCTGTAATTCATGTGAAACCTTTGATTACAACTTATAAATGGGCGGCCTACATTTGGATGTTCAGACCCAGCCCGGTATGTATGTCTTGAATTGATCGAAACGAGGCCGCGAATTTCGCGGCCTCGTTCTGCATCGTTTAGCCTAGCAAGGGGTTGTGGCTTCTAGGCCGCAAGTCCATCCTTGCCACCAAGTATCATCTGCATCTTTGACCGCGCCGATGTAATCAACTGTGTCTAGGAAGGATGAGGCTACGTTAGCCGCCGTAACAGCCGTTTCGTTTGCGCCGTTGATAAATGTGCTTCCTAGACTGTTGCCTGAGACGACATTGTTGGCATCGGCATCAATAGCAGCTTGGCCCGTGACTTGGTCGGAGCCGGCCGTGAAGAGGCCTGCGCCGCAATCAAACAAGATAGAGCGGAAACGTGGGTCAGCGCCAGCCGTGTAACCTGCAACGCCGTCGCCAGCGCTGCTTTCGTAATCGAGGCATGAGTTCTGCTCGACAATGACGCCGTTAACATAATTACCGATAGTGCCAGTATTCATGCGAATGCCGTGACTATCTGTATTGTTGATAGTGGAGCTATTCACGAGGGTGAAGTTAGCAATTGTCGCATCGGATGCTGGATCAACAGCGCCTGACGCCGCAGAACTGGCTTCAATGCCATTATCGGAAGAGTCGCCGCCGCGCTGTATAGCAATCATGAACTGGACTGTGCCGTTATAGCCGTTATCCGTATCGAGTTGTTCATCATCGTTACCCGTCAGGACGACATACTTCGCATTGGCGTTTCCGCCGAAAAACTCGATGCCGTCGTCTGAGTTGTTGTGAACCTGGACGTGATTGATAACCGTTCCGCTACCGACGCCGCCCATTGTAATGCCGTTAAGCTCTACATCCGTTGCGACTTCGAAACCGGCATATTTGACTTGAACATATGTCAGTGAACCAGAGTTATCATTGTCATCTGAACCGCCATACAGAGCATCCGGCTCGGTCACACCTTCGATGGCATTCTCGCAAGCATTGGTTCCCGTCGCAGCGCCTACAACGTTACAACGGTTGATCTTGCCGTCACCAAGAATAACAAGGCCGCCCCACTCACCGATTGCATTCAAGCGGTCACCTTCGGCGTCAATAACGTCATTCTCAGACGTGAAGACAACAGGATTGGTGCGAGTGCCGTTAGCGAAGATTTGTGACCCTCGGTTTACAACAATATAGTCCGCTCCGCTGCGTCCAAAGACAGTCACGCCCGATTCTACAATCAAAGTGCCAGCGTCACCGCCAACAGCGCTGCCGCCTGTGCCAACATCGACACCCACATTAACACGTCCGACTAGAGCGTAGAGATTACCGCGTGTTAAGCGGAGCGTATCTGTGACGGTCCCTGTGACATTGCAAAGATTTTGACCATTCAGCGTCCCAGCCTGTGTCGTGCCCGTTGGACATTCTGGATCAGGAAACAAATTTTGTGTCCAACCGGTTGCCCAGTTATCCGTCTCAGATTCGTTTGGTCCGAAGGCGCCAATGTAATCAACAGCGTCAAAGAATGGATCTGCAAGCGCAGCAGGGGTTACTGCAAGCTCTTTTGGCCCAGGGAAGAAACCGCCAAGCGAGTTAGTCGTCACGACATTATTTGGATCTGCGTTGACAGCCGCTTGGCCTGTTACGGCGTCCGAGCTGGCAGATAAGAGCCCATTTCCGCAATCAAACAAGACGGACTGGAAGGCTGGATCGTTGACTGCGTGGTATCCTAGAATGCCATCGCCCGCGCTATTTTCATACTCAAGGCAAGAGTTTGCTTCGACGATTACGCCGTTTGCGTAGGTGCCGATTGTGCCTGTATTCATGCGAATACCGTTACTGTCCGTATTGCCGTTACCAATAAGCGTGAAGTTGGAAAGCGTCATGTCTGATGCAGGGTTCGTCACGCCAGACGCCGCTGAACTGGCTTCAATGCCATTATCAGAAGAGTCGCCGCCGCGCTGAGTTGCGATAACATATTGGACGTTACCGTTAAAACCATTGTCAGTATCAAGCTGCTCGTCGTCATTACCGGTCACAACGATGTATTTTGCGTTTACATTGCCGCCAAACCATTCAACGCCATCATCAGAGTTGTTGTGAACTTGAATGTGATCAATCGTGGTGCCTGCACCAACGCCGCCGAGGGTAAGGCCGTTGAGTTCGACATCTGTTGAAACCTCAAAGCCTGCATGCCGGATTTGAATATATTGAAGCGTGCCGCTATTTGCATTGCTGTCGCCGCCGCCGTAAATCGCGTCGGGCTCTGTCACGCCTTCGATAGCATTTTCGCAAGCTGTTGTGCCTGTATCGACACCCGCGACATTACAGCGGTTGATCGGTGCGTTTCCGAGGACAACCAAACCGCCCCATTCACCAATTGCGTTTGCGCGGTCGCCCGTTGCTGTAAGGTCATTCTTACTTGTCATGATGATCGGCTTGGCGGCTGTGCCCGCCGCGTTAATCTGATGTCCGCGTGTGACAACGATATAATCAGCACCCGAGTCGCCGACTAGTACGACGCCGGGTTCAATTGTCAGAACAACCGGCGCGCCAGTCCCGGTCCCGCCCGCATCGGCACCTACATCAAGGCGTCCTTTAAGCTCATAAGCCACATCTTCACGATATTCTAAAGTTGCGCTTTCTGTTAAAACGCCAGTTAATGACGTTAAATTACCGAGAGGCGCGTCGCAAACTGTATAGCTACCCAATACAGATCCGTCGGTTCCGTCTGGGCAAGTGCTTGCCGTAACGGGCGGAGTAGGCGTTGGGGGTGTCACGGGGGGCGGTACAACAACTTCTGTTAGTCCGGGTGATATAATATCGCTGCCCTGTTGGCAGCCCGCCAATGCTAGACAGGCCGCAGAGGCCATTAGCAAATTACGCATAGAAAGTTTCATTGAGTATCCTTCACCGATTAAAAACTTATGGCGCGGATAGCTCAGGGTGAGCGATTTCTGTCTCCGCGTTTTGCGGCGGATTTGACAGGCTATTATGACAGGGCGTTAACGCTACTGTGTCAGTTCAGTAAAAAATTTATGACTGTTTAGTGATGGATTTTTGACAAATATATCACGGAAAAGCCAGCCGGATATCCGGCTGGCAATACGTCATTATAAGATAGTGTGGAGCTAAGTTTACGTTTTAATTCTCAATAGTTCTTCACGCGGCGCGCTCCATTCGGGGCTTAATCGTGCCGCAGACTGATAAGCTTCGCGAGCACCGGAAATGTCTCCAGCAAGCTCTTTGGTCATGCCTAATCCGTAATAAGCTAGCGGCGCGGCTTTATTATGCGTCTTGCAATCGTTGAAAAAGGCCATAGCTGCAGCATAGTCCTGTTGTAGCATTGCCGCAAAGCCGTCGCCGAGATAGGCAAACTCGTTACTGTTATTGAGCTTTGCTGCCGATTTAAAATCGCGCGCTGCGCGGTCATATTGACCTGCAGACAGTTTATGCCATCCGCGTTGTGTCAAGATATCAGACCGAACTTCGTGAAGCGGGGCTGCAGTTCTATAGGCCTTCGTGCAAGCGCGAATGGCTTTGGCTGGAGCTTCGGTTGATTGCAGGCATAGCTGCATATTTTGCGCAGCGTCTGGCCTCACGACAAGATTGCTATCCGTCTCAGCCGCGAATGCAGGCATAGCGCCAATAGACGCCACAAATAGTGTGGAAAGTATGATGTTTTTCATGGTGATCTCCTGTTTGAACATCACCAACGTATATATAGACTGCAAACGTGCGCCGTTGGCTTACACACCGCTGCCTAACCTCTTGACACTTTTGTTACACTAACTGTTACAAATCTGTCAAGAAACTGTTGCAAAAAGCAAGAAGCGGGATATCGCCTTTGACCCGTGCCAGAAGCCAGTCGATATCGTGGCGGTATTGTATGTGTAGATTTTGGCTCCGAAGGCTTGTCCTAAATGGCTTCGATTATGGCATTGTATCCATGGTCGTTTCCATTTCCGTGAAGCCTTCCTGTACGCTCGGCTTCACGTTGCGTCCTAGAATGCTAACGCCGACTGCAAAGATAAATGACATGATGAACCCCGGAACAATTTCGTAGAGAGTTGAGGATAGGGATGCGCCGCCAATTGTGATGGGGAGGTATAGCCAGAGCAAGACCGTCACAGCACCTACGATCATACCGGCCAGTGCTCCGTCGCGCGTTATGCCTTTCCAGTAGAGACTTAGCAGAATTATGGGCCCGAAGGCAGCGCCAAAGCCTGCCCAAGCATTTGAGACGAGTGAAAGAATATTGCTCGACCTGTCAAAGGCTAACATAATGGCGACGAGCGATACAGCGACTGTGGCGATGCGCCCGACTAATACCAATTCAGATTGAGAGGCTTCGCGTCGGTAAAAAGTTTTGTAGAGGTCTTCGGTGAGCGAGCTTGACGAGACTAGAAGCTGCGAAGAAATCGTACTCATGATGGCCGCCAAGATCGCCGCTAATAGGAAGCCAGATATAAGAGGGTGGAACAGTGCCTGGCCGAGTAAAATAAAGATTGTCTCGGGGTCTGAAAAGCTGGCTTCTAGGCCGTTTTGCTTGACGTAAGCGAGGCCAACATAACCAACGAGTACCGCGCCAATCACCGTAACGATCATCCAGCTCATACCGATCCAGCGCGCGGTAGCAATGTCTTTGACGCTGCGGATGGCCATAAACCGTACGATGATGTGTGGCTGTCCAAAATATCCCAGTCCCCATGCCATGAGCGAGATAAACCCTAAGGTTGTCATGCCTTGAGTCCATGAGAAGTAGTTTGCTGTGACGTCTGGGGCTGTTGCGCCTGCGGAGGCAGCGACTTCGAAGCCCGCAGTAATCGCGTCGTGAGCGCCGGAAAATCCGCCAACGGAGAATAACCCGATGACGGGCACTAAAAGCAAGGCGATGAACATGATGCAGCCCTGAACAAAGTCGGTAAGACTGACGGCCAAAAAGCCGCCAATAACCGTGTAGGCCAGAACTACGCCTGCTGTGATGAACAAGCCAAGCTGGTAATTCAAACCAAAGGAGGCCTCGAAAAGCTTTCCTCCGGCAACGATGCCAGCTGATGTATAGAGCGTGAAGAATATAATTATAACGAGCGCTGAGATGAGCCGTAGGGAGTGTGATTTATCCTTGAAACGGTTTTCAAAGAAGTCTGGGATCGTAATGGAGTCGTTTGCGAGTTCCGTGTAGAGCCGCAGCCGCGGGGCAACGAAACGATAGTTTAGGTAAGCGCCAATCGTGAGGCCAACGGCAATCCAAGCGGCGCTAAAGCCGCCAAGATAAATGGCTCCTGGTAATCCCATCAACATCCAGCCACTCATATCTGACGCGCCTGCCGAGAGGGCGCCTACGGCTGGATGAAGTTTCCGTCCGCCAAGCATATATTCAGAAACATCGCTGGTGGATTTACGGTAAGCGTAAAACCCGATGGCCATCATCAATACAAAGTATGCGCCGAGCGACGCCATTTCGAACATATTAATTGTCATAACAAAACTTTATTTCCAAGTGTAAGTCAAAGTAGGGGGTTAGGCGCGAATTTGACCTGTACCGTGTACGAGATATTTGAAGCTGGTCAACTGTTCTAGGCCAACAGGGCCTCTGGCATGCATTTTACCCGTCGCAATACCGATCTCTGCGCCCATGCCAAACTCACCGCCATCAGAAAACTGAGTTGATGCATTGTGCATAACAACGGCGCTATCGATTGCCATCATAAACTTTCGAGCCGCGTCGTTATCTTCGGTCATAATGGCATCTGTATGGCCTGAATTATGTTTAGAAATAAAGGCAATTGCGTCGTCTAAATTATCGACGAGTTTAACAGAGGCAATCGCGTCCAAATATTCCGTTGACCAATCCGCAGCGGTGGCGACCTTGAGGCGGGAGTCAATAGCGACGGCTTCGCTATCGCCGCGAAGCTCGCACCCATTCATAGCATCTATGAGTTTGGGTAAAACTTTGCCTGCGATTTTGCGGTCAATAACAATGCTTTCAGTGGCACCGCATATTCCTGTCCGGCGGAGCTTGGCATTTTTGATGATCGCAATGGCTTTTTCAAGATCGGCGCTTTCGTGAATATAACTGTGGCAATTGCCGTCCAAATGCAGGAGCGTTGGGACTTTTGCGCTGTCGCGGACAAGCTCAACAAGACCGCGTCCACCGCGCGGAATAACCAAGTCTACATATCTGTCTGCTTGCAAGAGCGCCTTAACGGCTGCGCGGTCTGTTGTGCCAACGGTCTGAACCGCATGGGCGGGCAATCCAGCTTTTAATAGTCCTGCCTGCATCGCGCCGACTATTATAGCGGTCGAATGCCGGCTCTCTGATCCGCCGCGCAATATAATGGCATTCCCTGATTTTAGGCAAAGCGCACTAGCGTCCGCGCCTACATTGGGCCGCGATTCGTAAATCATTCCGATAACGCCGATCGGCACGGCAATGCGTTCGATATTCAGTCCATTCGGGCGGTCAAAATTGGCGAGTTTGCGGCCAACAGGATCGGGAAGTTCGGCGATTTGTTCCAAGGCAGTCGCCATAGCTTCAACCCGATCACCCGTTAAGGTCAAGCGGTCAATAAAGGCATCGGGCTTCTTTCCGTCAACATGTGCAACGTCCTTTGAATTCGCTTCCAGAAGATCGTCTTTGCAAGTCCTCAGAGCGTTGGCTGCCTCTTTTAGGGCGTGGTTTTTTTGATCCGTCGTTGCCATTGATAAGGCTGCGGCAGCAGCCTTTGCCTGCTGGCCGAGGGTGTTGATGTGGTCCGATACAATTTCAGTCGTCTGCGTCATGAATATAAATGCCTTATAAGTCTAACGTAATTCTACGGCGCGCTTATAAGCAGCGTCGACTGTCGATTTTAATTTATCTGTTAAGAGGCCATCGGCATTCATAGCCTTTAGCCCTGCGTCTGTTGTCCCGTTTTTACTGGTGACATTATTACGTAATGTTTCCAGCGTGTCATTAGATTCTAACGCCATTTCAATCGTTCCGGCAATAGTGCCTAAAACAAGATTGCGGGCCTCTGCGTTCGAAAAACCCAATGTCTGCGCGGCTTCCACATAGGTGCGAGCAAACTCAAGAACATAGCCGGGGCCGCTACCAGCTACCGCCGTAATACGGTCAATTCCGTCTTCTGTATCAACCCAGATACAGGTGCCAGCCAGTTTCATCATAGCCTCCGCCATGCGACGTTGTTCTGACGTCACTGAGTCTGTCGCGTAAATGCCAGCAACGCCTCGTCCAATGAAGGATGGTAAGTTTGGCATAATGCGAATGACGGATGGTGTTTTAAGTGCACTTGAAAGCCGCTGTGTTGAACAGCCCGCAGCCATCGATAGAACTGCACCGTTTTCAGATAAATGTTTGATATAGTCTGGAAGAATAGCGTCCACCAATTGCGGCTTGATAGCTACAATGATCATATCATAGGTGCGACCTTCTAAAGCCTTAGCGTTCTGATAGGCCGTTACTTGCTTTGGGAGGTCTTGCGCAGCCGGGTCAACGACTGTGAACTTTATGTTGTCTGCACGAACCCATTGCCGGAGGAGTGCTCCGCCCATTTTCCCGCATCCAACCATCAACACATGGTTATTTTTTGTTTCAAATTTCATGAGCTCACTTAACCTTCATATTCTTCGAGTTCAAATCATTTTTAAGTATTATGCAGGGAGGTTTTTGTAATTTTTGCTAAATTGTTGATATTTTCGTGAGTGTTGTGCCCTTGCAGTTTATTAGTGCTCAAACTATTTGATGTTTTGGGCTAAGGGCGCTAAGGGCCTTCTAAATTCAACGGAGAGATACGTGGCGGTCAAAAAACGCATTGTTGTAAAAATTGGATCGAGCCTTCTGGCCAACACCAAACTTTTAACGCCTCGCTGGGGTTTCATGCAGCGCTTACTGGAAGACGTTAAGATGTTGCGTGACCAAGGTTATGAGGTAATTATCTGCTCATCCGGATCTGTTGCGCTTGGCTTAAAGATGGTCGGGAAAACTCCCGAAACGGCCGGCCTGCGCGATAAACAGGCCGCAGCAGCCTGCGGCATGCCCATATTGCTGAACGCTTATAAACAGATTGGGACTGAATATCAGATGCAGATCGCTCAGGTTCTCGTCACTTT
Source organism: Alphaproteobacteria bacterium (assembly GCA_051252005.1). Taxonomy (GTDB): domain Bacteria; phylum Pseudomonadota; class Alphaproteobacteria; order Caulobacterales; family Maricaulaceae; genus JACOMS01. The sequence continues at coordinate 436,551 of JBPOEZ010000001.1, forward strand.
GCGTGATATGGAAGAACGTAAGCGGTTCCTGAATACTAAAAATACAATTCATCGCCTCATAGAATCAGATGTCATTGCGATTGTTAACGAAAATGATTCAGTCACTACGGAGGAAATCCGCGTGGGCGATAATGACCGTCTCGCCGCCAAGGTAGCCCAGATGGTACAGGCTGACCAACTGGTAATCTTGACGTGTATTGACGGCCTCTATGATAAGGACCCTTCAGAGCCAGGCGCTAAACTCGTTGAAGAAGTCGATGATGTGAGTCAATATTTGGCGGTGACTAGCGGGACAAGCGATCTCGGATCAGGCGGTATGCTCACGAAAATGCAGGCGGCGAATATGGCGCAGAATGCTGGCTGCACAACGATCATTACAAATGGTGAGTATGAAAATCCCATTTCCTCAGCTTTACTGGGTAACCGAAAACATACGCGCTGTATCGCCCATACGAAACCGCCGTCTGCTTGGTCAGCTTGGCTAACAGATCGCCTACAAATGGCAGGCAGTATCGTGGTCACAGAAGTGACGGTTAAGAAGTTAGAGCAGGGCAATACGCCAATTTTGCGCGGTGATGTATTGTCCATTCAGGGCACATATCTGAAGGGCGATGTTATTCATATATACAATGAAGACGGCGAAGAAATAGCTCGTGGCTTGAGTAATTTTTCGGCAGAAGAGACGATGGTTTTGGCGCGCAATGTTGACATGCCGGCAAAGCAACTGCTCGGTTACCAGACACATGCCACAATCATTGGGAGCGAAAACTTAGTGCGATTGGATGACCGTCATTTGTTATGGGATAGCCCTGATGAAGCGGGTATTAAGGAGATTGCGAGTTAGTCCGCAGGTTTTGTTAAGTCTCCGACCTCCAAAATTGGGGCCGCATCAAGATTTTCAGCATTCATCATTCCCGCAAGTCTTTGAAGGGATGAAAGCAATAAAGTTTGTTCCCAATTTTTGAGGGCCTCAAATTGTTGCGTGAAGTTATCTTGTAAAAGTGCGGGGGCTTTGCCGAGTGCCTTCTCTCCCTCGGGGGTCAGCACTACAAGAATGACACGGCCATCGGTCTCGCTTTTTTCGCGTCTGACCAGGTCAGCCTTGGTCAGACGGTCCACAATAGACGTGACGGTCGCTTGTGAAAGATAAACTTCTTTAGCAATATCGGAAGGTTTTCGCGGTTCACCTGTGTCCAATGTTTGAAGCACTAATAATTGCGGCGCGGTTAATCCGGCGGATTTCACTAAGCGCTTTGAGCTCAAATCAATTGCCCGCGTAATTTGGCGAATGGCTATAAGCAGATCATTGTGTTGTGACATAATATTTCCGAGGTGGCGTCAAATTTGAACTTGTTACAAGTCTTTTGAAACATCAAATGTTTAATTCTCTAGAAACCGTCAATCCGTTGGCGTGGCAAAAGCAAATTTCAATGAGTAAAAAATCACGAGTGCTGAAAAAGTTATTTGAAGGCGAAGGGTATCTTTTTGAACCAGCCGTAATTCAAGCTTAGTCGTTCACCAAGGCAGGTGGCGCAGGACGAATTTTTCGTATAAAGAGGCCCGACGGCGATACTATCTACTTCACTGCTTAATTTGCCTCTTCGAGAGGATAACTTAGGATATAAGGGTCTTTCATGATCTCATACTTTACCGACTTCTTTGAAAAGTTTCCACTCATCGCCGACGCTACGCCTTATCTAGCGCTAGCTCTGACGTTCTTTTGCCTCGCAGTGCTTGCTATCTTTGCCAATGTCATCACCAAATATGTGATTGTGGGCATTATACGCAAACTCATCACCAAAAGGTCGACGGTGCGTGATGGCATTTTGGCGCGGCGTAAAGTGTTTAGCCGATTATCTCACATTGCCCCAGCTTTAGTTATTTATGCTCTTGGCCCGCAGTTTTTTGACGGCTATCCGCTGCTTAGCGGCGCTATCACAACGGTTTCTCTACTCTATCTTACAATCATTTGTGTGCTTTTTTTGGATGGATTGATGTCGGCCGGGGAAGAGATTTACCGCGGCTACGAAATCTCCAAAACGTTCCCTATCAAAAGCTTTGTACAGGTCGCGCAACTTGTTCTTTTTGTTTTAGGTTTTGCCGCCATTCTGTCTCTCATTATGGGGCGATCTCCGCTCACACTTTTTGCGGGCTTCGGGGCGCTGACGGCTGTGCTTATGTTGGTGTTCAAAGACCCTATATTGGGCTTTGTCGCAGGTATTCAGCTTTCAGCAAATAGAATGGTGGCTGTGGGGGATTGGATAGAAATGCCGAGCTACGGCGTCGACGGCGATGTGATTGAAATTGCTCTGACAACAGTCAAAATACTTAACTTTGATAAAACCATTACGACCATTCCAACGCAATCTTTGATAAATGAAAGCTTTAAGAATTGGCGCGGGATAAAGGATGTTGGGGGACGCAGGATCAAACGGTCTGTGTTTATTGACGTGTCTTCGATAAAGTTCTGCGATGCCGAAATGCTAGAACGGTTTTCAAAAATTCAATTTATTGAAGACTATATTGCGGCAAAGGACAAAGAGCTTGCCGCGTATAATGCAAAGGCTGGCGCAGACATAACGAACCTCGTCAATGGCCGCCGCATGACCAATGTCGGTACATTCCGGGCCTATACTGAAGCGTATTTGCGGGCGCATCCGGACATCAGGCAGGACCTAACTCTATTAGTGCGCCAGTTGCAGCCATCGGAGCATGGTTTGCCGATTGAAATTTATACCTTCACCAATGTAACGAATTGGTTGCAATATGAAGCGATAATGGCTGATATTTTCGACCATATTTTCGCATCAGCCAGAGAATTCGACCTACGCATCTATCAAAACCCAACAGGCGGAGACTTTGGCCGACTGGTACGGTAACGTTAGCCTGTAAAGCTGGCGGCTTATTACTTACTCTAGGCACAGATAGCCGTGGTCGTTAAATTCTAATCTTGATAAACTTAATGTCTGAACTTTTGGGGTGTCGGTCGTTAGGTGAAATGCTGTCTGGAGTTGAAAAGCCTGCCGCCAATATCGCTGTATGGTGAGGCTTCGTAAGGCGGTCGTCCATCGGGTAATATGTCTAAGTTTGCTCCTACCAATCTCTTACTATTGCCATTGCGTAATTGATCTTGGTCTCAGCGCCGCTTTCAAGAGGGTGAGTTTTATTTGCAAAAAAAATGCAACCAACCAACGATGCTGTGCGTACCTCTCTTAGCAAACATGCTTCAATAACAATAAATAAGAGGGTAATTATGACATCGAAAAGATTTCTAATCGGCACCATTTCAACAGGGGCCTTAGCGCTAACACTTCTTGCAGGCGCCCCTGCTCATGCCGACGCGACAGCAGAATGTAACGAAGATAGCGGACAGGCCACAGCCCTCGAGTGCGGTAGAAACGCACAAGCTTACGGTGTCGATTCCGTCGCGATCGGTCAAGACTCAGAGGCTAATGGTAATTCGGCAACAGCCGTCGGCGGTCAGTCCTTTTCACGCGGTATCGGCTCATCAGCCATTGGTTGGCGCGCACGCGCCACAGCCGAGCGGGCTCAAGCCTTCGGTCACCTTGCTAATGCCTCAGGCGTTCGCTCTCTCGCAGTTGGCGAAGCTGCCAATGCTTCAGGCCTTGAAAGTACGGCCGTGGGCAATCAATCCGTCGCCTCTGGTACTGACGCGGTTGCGATTGGTACGCAGGCCTCTGCTACCGGCACATCCAGCACAGCTGTTGGCGGCGAAGCTACAGCAAGCGCTACAGCGGCGACAGCTTTTGGTTGGCGCTCTTCAGCGACGGCTGAACGTGCTCATGCCTTTGGTCATCTAGCCACGGCCTCCGGTATTCGCTCTCTCTCCGTCGGCGAAGCGGCTAATGCCTCTGGTCTTGAAAGTACAGCTATGGGTAACCTCGCCGTCGCTTCAGGCACTGACGCCGTTGCAATCGGTACTGAGGCTTCGGCAACGGGCACATCTAGTACAGCCGTCGGCGGCGAAGCCGTCGCAAGCGCCACAGCGGCGACTGCCTTCGGTTGGCGTGCTTCGGCTACGGGTGAACGGGCTCATGCTTTTGGTCATCTGGCCAACGCATCTGGCATCCGTTCACTCGCGGTCGGCGAAGCCGCTACGGCTAATGGCCTAGAAAGCATCGCTCAAGGTAACCTCTCTACAGCCACAGGCGTTGACGCCATTGCTATCGGTACAGAAGCGAGTGCAAACGGTAACTCGACAACAGTTGTTGGCGGCGAAGCTAGCGCAATGGGCCCCGGCGCAACCGCTATCGGTTGGCGCTCTATGGCGAGTGCTGAACGCGCTCAGGCCTTTGGTCACTTGGCAGTCGCTTCTGGCATCCGCTCTTTGGCGGTCGGCGAAGCCGCGACGGCAAGTGCTGATACTGCCACAGCGATTGGTAACCAATCTAGCGCGGGTTTTAACAACTCAACAGCTATAGGTAACGGAGCAACAACGACACGGACCAATCAAGTAGCTGTCGGCACATCTGTGAATACCTATACGTTTGCGGGTTTAACCTCGGCGTCCAGCACAGCGGCTCAGACCGGTAATATTGGTTTAGTGACAACCGATTCGAACGGCAACCTTGCCGCTGATTTCACACTCTCTGCGGGCCAAGCGTCTAACTCTGCGGCGATCCAGAATAATTCAATGGGTATCGCAAATAATAGTGCCGGGATCATGTCCAACACGACAGCGATCAACCAAAACCGTCTGCAACTGGCTGCAACAAGCGCGGCTGTATCAACGAATGCTGCAGGTATTCAGAAAAACTCAAATCAGATCGATGCTAACATAAACGCTATCCTTGACAACCGCGCTGGTATTGCGGCGGCGATCGCTCTCGACACAGCCTATGTGCCGATCGGGCATAAATTCGCTGTTTCTGGTGGTTATGGTTATTACGATGATGAAGGCGCCTTCGCAGGTAGCATGGCTTATCGCTTGAATGACACGATCCAAATTAACTCAGCCGTTACGACAGGTGTTGACAATGGCAGCACCGGAGCGCGTGTAGGCTTCAACGCAAGTTGGTAATCATAGTTTGCTCACCCTGGCTTCGGCTGGGGTGAAAATTTTACCAACGAACCCCGGGTCGCCCTACCCGGGGTTTTTTATTGCCCTATAGACAAGACAGCGTGTCCTCGGCAGTATCTTTTCCATCACCTACCCACAGTAAGGGGCCAAAAGGAGACATCCGTGACGTTCAAATCCGTAATAATGTTATCGACAGCCGTGATAGTTGGGGCGTTCTATTCTGTGCCAGCCTATTCACAGGGCCAGATATTTCAGGAGCCTGCGTCTTCCCAGAAGCAGCAATGGCGCCAAGCTGTGCCTGATGAGAATACCTTAGCCCGCCTCGTTTGGGCGACAATGATTGCTTTGGACAATGCAAACCGTACAGAGAATTACACTGTGCTTTACTTTCTAGGCTCGCCTGACTTTCAACGCCGCAATGCGCCTCGCCAGCTCTCTGATATATTTTTAAATTTACGGCAGAACCGAGTAGACATTGGGCGCACTATTCTCTCCACGCCGACCTATTACATTCCGCCAGAAATCTTGTCTGACGGCACATTACGACTGCGAGGAGGGTTTGATTACAGGCCTAAATCTGTCCGGTTTGATTTATTATACGCGAATGTGAATGGCGGCTGGCGTATCAACGCGATCTCAGTCGTTGAAATGGATGCTACTGAGCCTAAATAATTAATAACGAATGCGAAGAGCCGTTAAGGCCCGCACAATAAACCACAATGAATTCATGCAATTAAAAAAGCCGCCCAATTCGGGCGGCTTTAAATTTTTGTGCTTAAGTTTAGGCTATGCCTAAGCCTCTAGGGATCAGGGATAACGATAGGCTCTGCGGTTTTATCAAGCGCAATAATGTCATTCGCAATAGGATCAGTGGGATCGTTCGTGCGGTTTTGATTAAAGGCCGTGGCAAACCCTGCCCCTGCCTGCGCCTGTGGCGACTGCGCGGGAGGCGTAGGCGGCGGAGGAGGAGGCGGAGGAGGCGGGGGGGGAGGCGGTGGTCCGCCTGCAACAGGCGGGGCGACGTATGTATTGTCTCCGCCGCCCCCGCAAGCGGCGAGGGCTGTTGCGGCAACGACTGCAACAACGGCTGTTTTAATGGAGATTGGTTTTTTCATATAATTTTCCTCCTAGTTCGGTGAACCGCGGTGCGGTGTGTTGAGGTAAGGGAACGCGTTTTGAACGTCATTGGCTGTAATGGGCGCGCCGTCCGTGAAGGGCTGATCTCCGACTGGAGCGTCGCTAGGTTGGCAATATCCCAAATTTGTCGGTACGCCGTTGACTGGAATGTCGTGACATAGAGCGCCCATAACAACTCGCAAGGCAATATCGACAGTATCATCACCGGGGCGGCGTCCATTTGGGAAGCCAGCCAAGTCATTACCCGCAACCCCTAGATTACTTTGAGCGGCCTGCGGTGTCGTTGCAATCGCTGTGTTCAGGCGCATCATTTCAGAACCGGTCACAGTGGCTTGTTGATTAACACCTGGGAAACCGGTCAAGAACGCAGCGACTAAGTCAGTGCGCGGAAAGTTTGACGGAGCAATATTTGATGTTGCGCCGAGAGCGTCCCGGAACAAAATATCAATTAGAGCCGGCAATGTCGGATTTGTTACAAAATCAGCGGCCTGCGCGTCATCCTTAGGTTCCGATCCATTAAACAGGTCTTTAAAAGGTAGACCAATAACGACTTCGTTGACAAGCGGGGCTGACAAACGCGAAACCTGTACATAGGCGCCGCCTGTAAGCTCTGTTTGCTCATATGTCGGTGTTGGATCTTTTAATGAGGCTTGCGGAAGGCTTGCTGTGGTCCAGCCGCCAATAACGCCGTTACCGTTTCCGGTTACGCAAGAAATCGGTACTTCCATCGCAATGGATGTGACGTTAGCATCAAAAAGGTCGTCATTTGCTGCGCGGTCTTGAGGGATTGAGCCTTCAAGCGGCACAAGGTTTACGAGGTCAAAAACTTCGCCAAGGTTTACGGCAAAGGCTTCGGCGCGTTGGCCAACAAAGACTTTACCCGCTACTGGGCAGCCTGGAAGCGTAACGTCATAAATGTACTGATTGGCGTAAGCGTCATAATCAGGCAACGTTTTATTGCCGATATTATCGACAGGCTTTGTGAAAGTTGGAGCGGCTTCTGTCCAAGTTCCGGAGCGGCGATCTCCTTCAATAACGCTAATCTTATAAGTTTCTGTTTCGCCTAAAGCCGCACTGCTACCGGCTGTGATTTGTCCCGCAGCGCGAAGAGGAATGGGAAGCGTTTTGCCGCCAATATCCAGTGTAATGCCTGTGCCGTTGACAAGGTTATTGTCAAACTTAAAGGAATAGGTGATGTCTTCTACGGCGTCGCCATCATTATCGATGTGAATTTGGTAAAGAGCGTCTGGATCCATTGTGAAATAATTCGGGCCGCCATAAGGGGCTTGAACCGGTTGGTAATTGGCAATGAAGGTAACAAAGCCTTCGCGGCCGGGTTCATAACTACGGAACATGTAAAAATCACTGCCGTCAACTTTTGGCATTTCTGTGATACCTGGTGCTTCACGGTGGCTAGAGGCCTGTGCGGGGAGGGCGACGGATGCAGCAGCGACGATCGCGCTGGTGGCTAGGAGAGCCTTGGCTAAACGGCCTGTTGAAGTGAGAGGGGGTAATGTCATATTTTAGTCCTATTGGTTTAAAATTATGGCGTTTGCCAGGTGACCAGGGGATGCTTTTTTCGCATCATTAGTAACTTAGTTACGTGCAGCCTCTCCAAATGGTTGCGCAAAACTCAAGAAACTTAATTTACCTGCCCCTGCCATGTTGGCTTGATAAGCCTATCCACATGCATCATTGTGCCCGCAATGGAGTGTGCGGAAAAGCGTACCCAGGCCGCCATAAGAGAGGACACGTGGACAAGTACGCCGACATGAATCTTGAACTGGCGGGCTATCTTCGGTTGGCGTCTGAAGGCGATAAGCGTGCGTTTGAAAAGCTTTACGGACTGACCGCTCCGAAGCTGAACGCGATAGTTTTGGGCATGGTGCGGGACCCGCATTTGACCCATGATATTCTTCAACGGGCTTATATTTCAATTTGGAAAAATGCAGGATCCTTTGACCCTGCAAAAGGCAAAGCTTTTACGTGGATGCTTGTGGTCACTCGAAACCGGGCTATTGACGCGTTACGCCAAAAGAAAAGACAAATGCCAACGGAAATGGTGCCGGAAACCTTAGAAGATGAGGACATGCACTCTGACGTTGGGGCGAAGTCTTGGATGTTAAGACGGATGCTTGCGCCGCATCTTGAAACGTTAAACCCAGATGTTCGGAAAGCGATTATACTTTATACGGTGCAGGGTATGAATTCCCGCGAAATTGGTGAGCACATGAATGTGTCCACCAATACGGTGAAGAGCTGGCTCCGACGCGGGCTCGCAAAATTACAAAACGATATCGACATCGATACTCTGGACGAAATTCTTTAATTGGTAAAATTAAAGGGTTTTGCGAAGTTCCGATACGCTACCGGTGAACAGGACAGGGCCTTCCGGTCCGGCTGATTTAGAGCCGCCTAAGCCTTCCAAACTCACAGCGAGTATATCTGTATCGCTGCGTAAGGATTCGGGAATATCAAACTCAATCTGAGAACTGGTTTTCGCCCGTTCCATGACGCCCAACGAAACTGGGGCCTCTGCGCCTTCGCGGATAAGCCAGAGCTGTAGATCGCCGTCATCTGGGACGGTGATATTGGAAAGCCGCGCTACAACATGCCCCGTGGCCGGATCATACACAATCGCCATTAATTGCGGCTTGGTATTGTCTGACAAGAGCGCCATGAGTTGCTGATTATCGGTGGTTGGCGTTGTTGCGGGACTAATGAAGTGCGACCCCACAGCGACGACAGCCACGAGACTGGCGGCTATAGCGGCTGACTTCCAGCGCGCCGAGCTTCGGTCGTTGGCTGGTTGGGCCGGCGTAGTTTGCGCTATGGTGGCACTGGACTTTGCACCATCACCTAAGGTGTCGATCTCTGCCATTATGCTCCCTAAGAGCCCGTCCGGCACAGGGTGATCTTCAACGTTTTCATTGAGCGGCGCTAGCCAGACACCCATTTCGCTCACAATTTCTCGGAAGGATGCATTTGTTTCAAACAACCGCTTATACTCGGTTTGCTCGTCTGAGGTCGCTTGTCCGGTCAGGAACGCGATCGCAAGGGTTTCCATCTGTGTACGAGTATCGGTCATGATACACCTCGCGCCGTGGTCGACACAATGTCTGTAATTTTATCTCTCATTGTTTCATCATGTTTGCCGAGATAGGCTCGTTCCAATATGTCTGTCTCTTCAGTACTCATTTTAGTCTTAAAGTTTTCTGAATGACCTAAGTCGACCTGTAATTCTCCAAGCGTGTCATTTTCAAAGGCGGCTACGCCCATATACTTATAATGTAAAGCATAACGATGGGCGATGGCGCGCAAGGCGTTAAGAAGATCCGGCGATGACGGCTTTATATGCCGGCTTGTCCAAACGTTAGAGTAGACGGACTTTAGTACATGTGCGGCGTGGTCTTCATTGCGCAAAACACTAAAAATAACACCATTCAAATGAGGCGCGGTGAGGGTGATTATATCTGCCATAGCTGGCCTTCCTTCCTCGCTGAGTCGTTCAAATAATGGAATGAGGTTTGTCCTCATTTTCTGGTTAGTCATTTTATGCCTACATCTCCTCATGCCCTCGTATAAGGATCATGACGTATCATATGGGTCTTTGCAATATAAGAGTTACGCTAGGATTGAGGCCCGAGGTGCAGTGGGGCTGTAAAAAATATCTATCGGGTGCACCTTCGTCGTCAATAGCGGCGTAACTCTCATGTCATCTAAGGAATAATTATGCGCTTTAAAACTTTCTCCCGTCTTTTATTATTGATCCCGTTTTTTGCCATCCCACTTGCGGCCCCTGCGCAAGCTCATGATTTTTGGCTAGCACCGGAAACCTATAATCCCGCCCCTCAAGAAAAAGTAGATCTCTCTATTATGATAGGTCACCCAGCGGACCGCATGATGTGGCCGGCAGCCCCGCACAGGATCGTGGCCTTTCGGTCGGTGGGGCCAAATGGTATACAAGATCATCAATCCCTCATAAAGCCTGCGGCGCAATCCGAAGCGCTATCGCTTAAATTTAAAGCACCGGGTTTGCATGTGCTAACGATAGAAACGACTCACGCCGTAAGTACGTTAGAGGCTGATAAATTCAACGCCTATCTGGAAGAAGAAGGGCTAACGCCGATTAAGCTCGACAGGATTGTACAGGGGACAAGTGATGAGCCTGGAACCGAAATTTACTCACGGCGCGGCAAAGCTTTAATTCAGGTCGGCCCGAGCGGGGAAGACGACCCTGACTATTTAACCAAGCCTCTGGGTTTGACCTTGGAAATCGTACCGAGTGCCCATCCGGCGCGGGCCAAAGTCGGCTCGCCGATGAAGGCTGTGATCTATTACCAAGGCAACCCCGTCAAAGGCGTCACAATCGGGCTTATTGATCTGAAGGGTGATAAAGGGCTTGTTAGCGTTGATGAAACTGACCGCAAAGGCCGTGTAAGTTTCCCGCGCCCTAACGGCGGCGATTGGATGCTACACGCTGTATGGTCTGCGCCGCTTCAAGGATCTGATCGTGCTGACTATGATACAGTGTTTTCGAGTTTAAGTTTTAGTCTTGATTAAGCGGTAATATTGCTGTGGCTTGTCTTACCTGAGCGTGCTCGCCGCTGATGCCACATTATAAGGGGACACACCGCGTTCATTGTTCAAGTTTATCGCCAGCACCTCTTCAGATTCGAGAAAGCGGTTATAAATACGACATACAGCTAACTGGCTTGCTTGATAATATTGTTTTTTCAAGGCTATAGTACGGTATGAAACTATCCAGACGAGAGACTATAGCCTTGTTGCTGGCTGCGCCTGCTAGCCTGACCGCGTGTAACGCCAGTCGCCCATCAAACGCGACGATGTCTGCACTTGCACCGCTTGGCGGAAGCGGGGTCATTGCGGTTAAGAACGGGACGCGGGTCTTAGAAGAGGTTGGCGGGTTTGCGAGCGGTCTTGATGCGAGTGAAAACGTTGCGAAGCGTATCTTTACGGCGGACACGCCTTTTCGGGCGGCGTCTATATCAAAAACTGTTGTCTTGTTGACAGCGCGCGCTATGGCGAAAGCTGGGGTTCTTGATTTAAGCTTAGATATTAGCGGGCCGATGGGCATGCGCTTGCGCCACCCGCGCTATCCTGACGTAGCCGTGACGCTGCAAAACCTTTTATCCCATCGGTCAGGTATCACTGACCCTGAAATTTACTGGACCCTTCCGGACGGTGATATTCGTGACCTATTGTCTGCTGATATGTTCAAAGGCGGCAAGCCCGGTGATTGGTTTGAATATGCCAATATTAATTACGGCATTGCGGCGACCATATTGGAAGCTGTCTCTGGGACGCGTTTTGATCTCCTTACGCAGCATTATGTTCTAGGGCCGCTCGGGCTAGACGCCGGATTTAACTGGGCGGGTGTTAGCCAAGCTAAGCGCCGTAGCGGCGCAACGCTTTACCGTTTGGTGGACGGAGCCATGACAGTGCAAACTGACGGCCCAGAAATGCTTGGGGGCACTGCGCCTATTTTTTACGGCGACAATCCAGATTTTGATATCGAGACTTATGAAGCAGGCCGGAACGGAACGCTTTTGTCGCCCCAAGGCGGCTTGCGGGCAAGCCTGAATGATCTGTTGGTTCTCGCGAAGGCGCTTGGCGAAGATCCTGACTTGCAGCGCGTGGACTGGCTTTATGACGGCCAGAACGGCGCGGGAGAGGACGGGCACTTTGTCAGTTTCGGACCCGGCCTATATGTTTACCCGCCCGAGCTTTCGCCTATCCCTGGGCAGCTTATGATCGGGCATCACGGCTCCGCATATGGCCTATTTGGCGGTATTTGGCATTTGCCGCAAATCAACGCCCAGATTGTTCACGCGGTCACGGCCACGCCGGAACCGCCCGCGCCGTATCATTCTGGCCCGCCTGCGATTGCCGCCGAAACGCGTATCTTCTTGGATAAGGCTATGGCCGCTCTTGAGCTTACCTAAGTTAGGGCTCGGCGAGGTCGCCTAAAGCTGTTTTTAAGCCTCTTAGGTTTTCGCCGTACTGCTTCCAGCGGTCTATGGATTTTGAGTATAAGGGTTGCCGGACTTGCACGGAGCTTGCCGTGTCAACGGGAGCTTTATTTTCGTGAAAGTCGAGGCAGGCTGGATCCCAATCAAGACCGCAAAAATCAAGTAGTCTTCGGGTCTGGGCCTCTTGGCCGTGGACGATGTCTTCATAGCGGACTTCCAGAAAACGGCCGTCTTGTAGCGCCCCTCGCCAGTGGGTCATCAAGGCGTCAAATTCGCGGTAATAGGCGGCTGTGTTTTCGAGATCCAAGGCGTAATCAAAGCGGCGATCACCAGGCGCGAACATTTGGCGGTAATTGGACAGGCAGCTATCCATTGCGCCTCGGCGAAGCACGATAATCCGCGCATCGGGCAGGGCTTGCGAGATAAGGCCTGCATAGAAAAAGTTCATGGGCGTTTTGTCTATGAGGTGGGTTTTGCTTCCCGCAAGGTTTTGGATTTGTTGCTCATAAAGAGAGCCGATTTGTGCGAGGTCACTGTCCTGCGCCGAGCGAAAGAACTGCGCGGACTGCGCGCGGTGCGTTTGCGTTCTGCCTTCAAGTATCTTGGCGAAGAGGTCAAGCTCGCCGGCAGAGTGCGCATTGGCATGCGACGAAATTATTCGGTCGACCAATGTTGTACCCGTGCGGGGTAGTCCGGCGATGAAAATCGGGGTAACGCCGCCGCCTGTTTTCCGCGCAGATTGCGGCTTTGGCGCAGCCGTTTTTGCCGCCGCAAACATCTGTTTCATGTCTTGAACGGGGTAGGGGATTTGGTTTTTGCGAGCGGCCTTTGCGCGCTCTAGCCACGTCAGGCTTTCCGCGAATTGTCCCATGTCCTCAAGCGTCTTTGCGATAGCATGCCCGAGAAGTAATTGCCCTTCTGCGTCCTGCGAGGCCTGCGCGAAAAGGGTTTCTAATGCGGGCTGATGATTGTCTTCCGGTGTTTGCGTACCGAGAGAGACGAGCGAAAACCAAGCTTGGTAAAACTTTGGATCAAGGGCCACGGCCTTGGTGTAGGCCGCTTTTGCGGTTTTAAGATCGCCCGTAAATTGCGCGCTGACGCCGAGATTGAACTGAAAAATGGGCCATTTTGGGTTTATTTTAACGGCCTGTTTGAACAAGGGGAGGGCCATGTCGTGACGGCCAGATCGGCTGTAAACCGTTCCGATCATATCCGAGACAAAAGCATCTTTCGTGCCGACTTTGGCGGCAATATCGGCGCGGGCTTTGGCTTCTTCTTGGCGGCCGAGCGCCATGAGAGCTTTGGCATGGGCGGCGTGGTAGTGCACGTTGAGCGGAGCAAGCTCGGATGCTTTTGCGTGAAACTCCAAAGCTTTTGCAGCCTGTCCGTTATCGCCCGCTACAAGTCCTAAAAAGAAGAACGCGAGAGGGTTTTTCTCGTCTTCCTTGAGGGCGCTTACGGCGAGGTTGTAGACCTCTTGATACCGCTTTTGCGTCAAAAGTTTCATGGCAGAATTGAACGTTAAAAGAGCCATTTAGGGAGCTTGTTTTTGATGTGTGATTTTGAACGAACGCCGCGTTACAGCATGACAAGGCTAGCGATGATGTACATCACAATCGTAATCCCGCCTGCGACGAGGGCATACGGAAGCTGCGTGCGCACATGTTCGAGCAGGTCGCAGCCACTGGCAATCGCAGACACTGCCGTTGTGTCAGAGATGGGCGAGCAGTGATCACCAAAGACGCCGCCGCCTAAAATAGCCGACAGAACAAGTGCAGGCGGCAGCCCGAGGGCCTGTATCATCGGGACGCCGATAGGAATGAGAATGGCAAATGTGCCCCAAGACGTGCCCGTTGAGAACGCAATCAATCCGCCAGCAACAAAAAGTAAAGGCACGACTAGGAATAGGGGGAGGAACTCTCCGACCATGCCTGCAATGAATATACCTGTGCCAAGTTCTTTTAGGCTAGCGCCGAGCGCGAGCGAGAAGAGAACAATCGTGACGAGGGGGAGAAGTTCGCCCATGCCGTCAAACCCGACTTTCACAAGCTTAACGTGGCTGAACTTGCGGCTCACGAGCATCATGAGATAGGCGACAAGGCAGGCCAAAGCCGTGGCGTAGAGTACGGACTTTGAGCCGCTACCGCTCGCAATATCGCCGTTTCCAGTCCAAAGCATGAAGGCCACCATGCCGAAGACCATGACGGCCAAAGGAATGACCATAAAGCGTGATTTCGTCGGCGGAAATTCATGCTCATAATTGTCGAATGTGTGCTCTGATTTGAGTTCGGATGTTTTCAGCGGGCCATGAACTTTCGTTGTCATGACCGTGTAAAAAACAATTATAAGCGTGACGATCGCATAGAAATTTAGCGGCACGGTCTGCCACAAAGTCTGCGCGGCGGATTGTTCAAGCTCGTAACCGGAGAGCAGCGCCAAGATGTAAGCGCCCCATCCATTGAGGAGAATAAGAATACAAATAGGCGCGCTTGTACTGTCGATAATATAGGCGAGGCGCGCGCGGCTCATGCCGAATTTGTCAAACAGGCCGCGTGACAAAATACCTGCTGTCAAGACGCTGAGGTTGGATTCGATGAAGACAACGAACCCAGTTAACATAGTGAGCAAGCCAACGGAGCGTTTGCCCTTAGCGAGGCCGCTATTGACGAGCTTATCAACCATGGCCGTGACGCCGCCCGACACGCGCATAAAGGCGAGCAAAGCGCCGATCATAAGACTGAACATGAGGATACGCGTGTTTCCGGCATCGGAAAATACAGCCGCGATCCTCTCTAGCGAGTTTAAAAACCCAGTCATGGGAAGGCCTACGCCGGGGGTGGCTATCATCAATAATTCTGATGTCAGGATGGCGAGAAAGAGCGCGAGAATAACTTCCCGTTTCCACAGCACGATAACAATCGCGACGATTGGCGGTAATATTGTTAGCCAGCCCATATTTTTCCCCTGTGCTTTGTTCGGGAGGTTAATCCCGTCAGGTCTTGCTAGCATGGGGGAGGAGCGAATTACAAAACAATTCAGCGCTTAACAAAGAGAGCAGCGAAACAACCATTCACAAGCCTTCGTAATTGCCGTAACAAATATGTCAGGGAGACGGATTATGGCTGAAAGTTTTGTATTCTTTGATTGGGTTGTCATAGCGGCCTATGTCGGGCTTTTATGCGTTATGGGCTGGGCCTTTGCGCGTCGTAAGTCTGAGAATTCACGAGACTACTTTTTAGGCGGGAACGCCATGCCCTACTGGGTGGTGGCCGTTTCTGTGCTCGCGACATCGCAGTCCGCTGCGACATTTCTTGGCGGGCCGGATCAGGGTTACCGCGGGGACTTCACTTACCTCTCAACCAATATAGGTACGATCATCGCAGCCATATTCGTGGCGCGCGTGCTCATCCCAAAATTTTATGAAAATAAAGTCACGACGGTTTATGAGCTACTGGCCATACGGTTTAGCCCTAGCGCCATGCGGGCAGCAGGAGGCATGTATTTGGTTGGACGAATTTTTGCTAGCGGCTCTAGGCTGTTTTTGGCGGCTATTGCGGTCTCGATGATTTTGTTTTCCAACATTGACGCCAATAGTATCATTGTTTCGGCCTTTTTGATGATGGCTTTAGGTTTCCTCATTACATTTTTGGGCGGCATCAATTCTGTCATCTGGAGCGATCTTATCCAGTTTTTGATCTATACGGCGGCGGCCTTGGCAGTTCTCTTTATTTTGTGGACATCTATTCCCGCCGATACGGAGCAAATTGTTGAGGGACTACGCAAAACGCCAGAGGGCATCGATAAACTCAGGCTGTTTAATTTTGATCTCAATTTTTCTGAACCGTTTGCGATGATTTCAGTTGTGACGGGATTGACGCTCCTAAGCATTGCGAGCTTTGGTATGGATCAGGATATGACGCAACGTGTGCTGACGTGTAAGGATGCGAAGGATGGCGGACGGGCTTTGTTGATCTCGGCGGTTGTAGCTATTCCAGTTATCTGGATTTTCATTTCAATCGGTGAGCTTCTTTATGTGTTTTATGAACGTGCGGACCTTATGGGCGCTGACGTTGCAGGCGCGGGAGGGCGCGAGTTTAGCGGCGAGAAAATCACCGTATTCATGCACTATATTTTGAATGAGCTTCCAGCCGGCATGCGCGGGCTTGTGACCGTCGGCGTGGTCGCGGCGGCGGTTTCGACGATCAATTCAGGGCTAAACTCAATGTCATCTGTGATTGTCGAAGACTTCTACCGTCCGTGGAAAGAGTCGAAAGGCGCGACGACTGACAAGCAATTTGTGCGGGCCGGGCAAGTCTTTATGGGCATTGTCGGCATGGCCTTATTCTTGATGGCCGTGCTCTGTTTCTATTGGCAGCAATACTCAGATATGCCGCTGCTAGATTTTGCTTTATCTGTGATGGTGTTCTCTTACTCCGGATTGTTGGGGGTTTATTTTACGGTGATCTTCACGCGGCGCGGCTCTACGCGTTCGGTGATGCTAGCTCTGGCCGCAGGGTTTCTGGTGACGCTGTTGCAACAGCCTTATATTGTTGACAGCCTTGGACTGCCAGAAAGCTGGAAAGGGCTCGCCTTTACATGGAAGCTCTGTATCGGCACGGCGGTAGCGTTTATGGTCTGCCAAACTGGAAATAATAACCAACTGACGCGGGGAGCTACGGCATGACACAGACGCATTTTAAAAAGCTAATGAGCAGTGCGGTTTTGGGGGCGTTCGTTATTGGCGGCAATATGGCGGCCTTTGCGAAGACCGAGCCCGCCCAAGCGGCGCAGCAACAGGCAGCGGAATTTGACGCCGCAAAGGTTAAGTCTATCGCGCGCGACGCCCTTGAAAAATTCCATACGCCCGGCATGGCGGTTGGCATTGTGCATCAAGGCAAAGTTCAGTTTTCTGGCGGCGTTGGCGTGCTCAATAGGGATAGCGGCGTGAAGGTTGACGAAGACACTCTGTTTCGGATTGCCTCGACGACCAAGGCTTTCACCTCTGCGGGTCTTGCGGTGCTTGTCGATGACGGAAAGCTGGATTGGGATGATAAGGTTATCGACTATCTTCCCGGATTTCGCATGTCAGACCCATGGGTCACGCGCGAATTTACCATACGTGATCTGCTGACCCACCGTAGCGGTCTGGGGCTTGGGGCAGGGGATTTGATGCTATGGCCGGAGCCGTCGGGGTTTTCGCGTGAAGAGCTGATTCATAACCTTCGTTACCTCAAACCCGTCACGAGTTTTCGCAGCCAATATGCCTATGATAATTTGCTCTATATTGTCGCCGGAGAAGTCGCGGCCAAGGCAAGCGGCATGTCATGGGACGCGCTTGTGCAAAGCCGAATTTTAGACCCTCTTGGGATGACGTGTCATGCCGGAGCCGTGCCTGCGTCAAAGAAAAATAAGACGGCTGTGCCTTATGGCCTCATTGATGATAAGATGACGGAGATCACCCGTAACCGCATAGAAAATGCCTCCAATGTGTCGGCTGCGGCTGGGGGGCTTGTTTGTAATGTGAACGGTATGAATGTCTGGATGCAGACGCAGCTTGCTGGCGGCGTCGGGCCAAACGGAACGCGGATATTTAGTGAAAAACAGCGCGACGAAATGTGGAAGTCCCAAACGATCCTGCGTGTGGGAAAATCCGAAGCTGAAATGGACGGCACACACTTTCGAACCTACGCTTTGGGATGGCGCAAAGAAGACATGCATGGGTTTGAAGTTGTTTCGCACACGGGCACGTTGTCTGGGTTTCAAGCCTATGTGGCATTGGTACCTGAACTGGATTTCGGCGCGGTTATCTTAAACAATGGCTCGAACTCCGGCGCGCGGACATCGCTCATGCAAACCCTGCTAAAGTCCTATATGAACCAGCCCGAAACGGATTGGGTCAAATATTACGCGGACGCTCAAGCCGAATGGAAGGCCGAGCAAAAAGATAAGCCAGAAGCAACCAATGATAATTGGAAGGGCTCAGGCACAGTCGCCCGCCCCTTAGCCGAATATGCAGGTCTTTACGAAGACCCGTGGTTTGGCAAAGTTGATATTGTTCAAGCGGGGAGCAGCCTTAGGTTTCGGTCTCGCAAGATGATCAAAATGATTGGAACCTTAGAGCCCTTTGACCAAAATACGTTCATTGTGCGGTGGGATGATCCTGAATTTCGCGCAGATGCGTATTTGCGGTTTGAAACGGATTTCAAAGGCGTGATCAACGGCGCTACAATCCGCCACGTCGCTGAGGACGGCGATTGGAGTTTCGACTTTCAAGACTTAGCCTTTACGCGCTTGGAAGACTAATCTCCGGCTGTTTTTCGCAAGGCTCTACCATAAACGGGCGTGTCTGATCCGGCCGAAATATCGGCGACTTGCCCGTTGACGATGACCGCGTCAAACCCTGTGGGCTGCGCCATAATATCCGCCCATCCCGTATTGGCGCGGATATTCGCAGGATCAAAAATTAAGATATCAGCCGCAAGTCCGGCTTTGATTTTGCCTCGGCTTTGTATGCCAAACGTATCTGCTGTTAGGCCCGACATCTTATGGACAGCCTGTTCGATGGACAGAAGTTTCTCTTTAACGACATAGGTTTCGATAATTTTTGGGAACGAGCCAAATGAGCGAGGGTGGCGCATTGTCGGGCTACCGTCTGATGAAATTGAGACATCAGGCGCGGTGATAAAGGCGTCTTGTGTGTCCTTGGTCATAATGAAGTGAGCGGTAGAGGGGCCGCTATGGCCGAAGTCTATAATTTGCTGTTCTGGAGTGACGCGGTTTAGACGCGCGATTTCGTCCAAGGTTTTTCCCGCATATTCACCCTTGGAAATTAAAATAGCGTCCGCCCCGTTTCGGCGTTCGATTTTGTTGCGGAGAAACTCTTTGAGTTGGTGGTTGCGGTTTAACACTGCGTCGTCAAATTCGGTCTTGCGTTTCGCCCATTCAGGATAGAGGTAAATCAGGCTGCCATAGCTGGCGAGATAGGGGTAAACATCGGCGGTCACAGTCATGCCCAGTTCGCGCGCCTCGCGGATTTGCTCAAGCACGGCCTCGCCTTGTGCTCGGGTCTTGCCGTAAACAACTTTGATATGGGTCACGTTGACTTTGGCGTAACGGCCTTGCTCGATGACTTCGGCAACAGATTGCGCGACCTTGTCGTCGTCTTCATTACGAATGTGACTGGAAATAAGCCCGTCATGTGCCCCGACCACTTTGGCTAAGCCGTTAAGTTCGTCCATATCGGCGTAGCGTCCCGGTAGATATTCAAGCCCAGTGCTCATGCCGTAAGCGCCGTCATTGAGTGCCGTGGTCAACAGCTTCTCCATTTCGGCCTGTTCCGCGGCGCTGACTTTGTCTTTTTCGCCGCCGCCTGATTGCGCGCGTAGTGTTCCGTGACCGACTAGGGTGGCTGCGTTAGGGCCGCTGCCCATCGCGTCCACGGCGCTGAGCCACTCTGCCGTTGTGCTTGCGCGGCTTGGACTAGCGCCGTCTTGCCCGAGTATCACGGTTGTAACGCCTTGGCGCAGGAAGCTTTTCATGAAGTCATTGTCGGCGCTTAGCGGACTGCCGTGGGCATGGGCGTCAATGAAGCCGGGGGTGATGACTTTGTCCGATGCGTCTATGGTCTTGAGGGATTTCACGTTGGCTGATTGTGTTTGCCCGACAAAGCTAATAACGCCGTCGTCTATTAGTACGTCGCCTGAAAACCCTGCTGCTCCGCTCCCGTCAACGATAGTGCCGCCGTGAATGTAGAGGTCGTGAATTTTCGTGTTATCTTGCGAGTTTTTCTGCGGCCCGCAGGCGCTGAGAAGCGCAGCTGCGCCGATGACGATCAAGCGGCGCGTTAGCATTATTTCACCGTTTTTATAGACAGAATGTGGTCCACATAAGACTCGGTAGAATTAAACTGGAGCGGCAAAATGGGCGTCACGGAAACGCCGTTTAGCGTGCCTGTATAGAGGCTACCGTCAGGTTTTTTATATCGCATGCCATGGACATCATGGATTGCAAAGGGTTCGCCGCCTGATTGCCCTAAGACCATCAAGACATGCCCAGGGATATAGATAAGGTCGCCGGGTGAAGCATGCTCAAGGCGATTGACCTTTGCGTCATGGTCTGCGTTCTTCGCGTAGCGGTCATTCACACCAATGTGGCTGTCTCTCTGGTCGCCAGAGTTGCGCGGCAAGGTGATGCCAAATGTCCGGTAAACTTCGGAAACGAAGCCTGTGCAGTCACGGCCATTAAAGCGGTGTCCCCAGCCATACCGTTCGCCTAGGAACTTGAAAGATTGCTTAATGATGTTGTTCTGAGTGAAGGGCAGATAGCCCACATGGACGTCAGATTTACGCCGGATGAGGGCATGTTTAAAATCAAGAGAGCCATCCGTTTTTCGGACGGGCAGCAAGACCATGTGGTGCAAATAGGGGTTCTGGCCGTAAAGATCGGTTTGTAAGTTTTTAGGGCGGGACAGCGGCACGCGCACGCCCATATCCAGCGATAGCTCTGAAACCGATTGGACTTCTGGGTTATAGACCGTTGAAACTTTGTCGCCTGTAATCAGGAGGAAGTTATCCGCGTCCGTATAGCCGAAGACCTCTTCTTTTGAGCCGATGGCGATGTCGTCGCTATGAACCCAAGCTGTGTAATTATAGACTTGCACGAGGGACCATTTACCGTCTGCGCTTTCATGCAAAACGGCCACGGGGTCGCCCGGAAATAAGATCGACTCTTGGAACCTTTCAATGTCGCGGTCATTAGCGTCGTGGCTGAAGAGTAAGTCGTCAGTGGGATAGGTTCGGATCGATGTCCGTGTCACGGCGAGGGCAAAGCTGACGGGATTGACGTCTTTAACCGCAGGCAAGTTAAGCGCGGCCTCATAGCGCGCGAAGTTTGCCTCGGTGGCGGCTGTGCCGTCTGTATATATGCGGGGGTAGCTCGGAACTTTACTGACGGACCGTATAAGTTTTGTGAGCGCGCCGCGTGTGAGCGTGTCAGGCACGGCTCGGACATCATTAAGCGTCGCTTCTGCGTCGATATTGGCTGTATTAAAGGCCGTGATCTCTGCGGGCGTTAAAATGACGGCGTCGCCGGCCGGCTTTGTCCAGTAGTCCGGCGAGAGGTGCTTTTCTTGCACCCCGATAACGTCTGATACGAAAGCATCATCGAATGCCATTTTGCTCTCCGTTTGCGCGCTCATATTTGTGGATGCGCACCCTGCGGCCATTAACGCCGTTAGGGCGCAATATAGATAAAATGTCTTTTTCATTGCAACCTCAATTTAGGAGCGGCGGGTATCAGTAGACAAGCAGAGCCTCAAGTTTGCCAGAGCGGTATTTTTCGATGAGCGCATACAAGATGGCAACTGTTTCAACCGAAGGCTCACCTGTGATCTCTGAGGGGCGGAAGTGAAGCTGGAAGGCTTGGAGCACATTGCGGGTTTGGGTATCTAAAACGCCCGTCTCATCAATTTTATAACCATAGGCGGCTAGAGCCTGCTGTACGTTTTTAATCGGGACAGGATCCGCCAAGAAGCGGTTCCAATATTTGACGGCTACATCATCATCAAACCACGCGCCGTAACCGAGCTTATAAAGGCGGTGCCACGGAAACCGCGGACCGGGATCAATTTTTCGGTCTGGCGCGATATCAGAGTGCCCAACAATTTCAGTTGGCGTAATGCGGGGGTGGCGTTTTAAAATGCCGTCAATGAGAGGTTTTAAAATTTCAATCTGTGTCTCAGGGAAGTCGGGATAAAAACAGAACCGTTTGGCTGACCGGACATTAAGGGCTGCGCTGTCACTTGACTGCGGCGCATCAGGTTTGACGCAGTAAGTTTGATTGACGATTTCAATGCCTATGGAGGTGTCATTTAAAGCGGTTTTTCCGTTCCAATAGCTGCGCCCAGCATGCCAAGACCTGTCCGTTTCAGCGACAAGTTCGTAAACTTCCAGCTTCTTGTTTTTGTAAGACAGATCACTCGGGTCGGGTACAAGGTAATGGGAGCTGACAGAGTTTGATGATGGCTTCGTGAGAATATTGACCGAGCCCTCAAAGTCTGCGGAGGTATGGTGAATGACAAGAACGCTGACGCGACTATTAAAGTTTTCTGATGGGATTGATCTTGGATTGTCCATAGTGCTGCAAGCCGTAAAGAATACGGGCATAAGCGCACATAAGCGGAAAAGGTTTGCGGCTCTGGGTTTGCGCGGAAACTGATTCTTCGGGCGTGATTGCATAGGGAAACTCATCCTTATTGGCCGTGGTAATGGGTTCTACCTTGTGAAAAGCCACCATTTGGTAGGCTGCATTGTGTATTATTACAATAAAAATATGTACCAAAGCGGTAAATTGGTATCTTATTGGTATTGTTTTATTGAAGAAATCCCAAACAATATTGCCTCTTAACGATACGAATTGACAAATTGGTATTTGACAAGCGCCGAAAATTGTCATTATCATCATTACAATTCCGTTATGTTTATGGCGGCTTTTTGGCTATCAAGAGAGGGGAGATGCTCATGCGTCCATCTAATTCAATAAAATCCAACCTAAAATATAAAGGCCTCATTACGGGCTTCGTTCTATTAGCAACGGTTGGTGCCATGAGCACGACAGCCTACGCCCAGCAATCTGGGTCAGTTGTCGGTACGGTAACAGAAAGCAACGGAACAGCCGCGTCAGGCGTCACCGTTGAGGCGCGTAGCCCTGTTCTTCCTGGGGTTCGGACCGCGACATCCGACAGTAATGGCCGTTACCAATTGCCGCTTTTACCTCCTGGTCAATATGAGCTTACTTTCCGTGACACTGACGGGGCTGTAACGCGGCGCTCAACCATGGTTTTGTTGCAACAACGTAGTGATCTAGACATCACAATCGGCGGCGGAGACGAAATCGTTGTTGTTGGGCAGAAAATTGCGATTGATACGTCGAGTGCGTCACTGAAAAACTCAATTTCAAACGAGATGATTACTGGCATTCCTGTTGGCCAAGAATATCGTGACCTTCAAAAGCTGATCCCAGGCGTTCAGTATAGTGAGGATCAAGTCCGCGGACCTAGCGCAGGCGGTAGTGGTCAGGATAATATTTACCAGTTCGATGGTGTAGACGTGTCTTTGCCTCTATTTGGTACTTTGTCAGCTGAGCCTTCGACTCACGATATTGACCAAGTCTCTGTCGTTCGCGGCGGCGCAACGGCCAAGGGCTTCAACCGCTCTGGTGGTATGACAGTTAATACAATCTCGAAAAGCGGTACAAACGAAGTTAAGGGTTCAATCGAATATAAAATTCAATCAGCGGCAATGACCTCTGATCGTAAGAATGTAACGCTCAGCAATTTCGATGAGGAGAAAGATTGGATCATTGCAAGCCTTGGCGGGCCTGTTTTGGAAGACAAATTATTCTTTTACGGCTCATACTATCGTCCAACCGTGACTCGGAAGAATGCAAGCAACTTGCTAGGTGATGTGCCTGACTACGAAAGTGAGCGAAATGAATATTTCGGCAAGCTGACATTTTCGCCAGTGTCGAACTTTACGTTGGATGCGAGTTACCGAACATCTGACCGTGAAGTGACAAATTCTAGCATTGGTGGGCGCGACGCCGTATCCGCTTCAATCGGTGACAGCGCGTCACAAGATATTGCGATTGTCGAAGGTTCATGGATTATTGACAATAAGAGCTCGATGAACTTCAAGTTCACGGATTATACGAATGAAACGTCAAGCCGTCCCGATACAATATTTGATGTAATCCCTGCTGCAGGCAACGCTATCCCGATCAACGCGCTTGATACGATTGGATTGTTTAATGTGCCGGCGTTACGCACGGGAACAACCCCTGCTGACCTTGCATTTAACGCGCTTGCAGCGCCCATTATTGCCAGTTACGGTGGCGTCGAAAATGTTAATCTTGGCGGCGCGACGCGAATTAATGAGCAAAATTTTTACCGGACAAATTACGAAGTTGCCTATGATCGCAATTTCACTATCGGGAATATGAACCACGAATTACACATCGGTTTCCAACAAATGGAGATTGAAGAGGTGTTGGCTCGGTCATCAAATGCCTACGGATATATCGAATATCTTGGCGGGACATCAGTCACGGACGTCGGCGGAGACCCTGTCTTCTATCAAGCAACATTGACCCAGCCAATCGCGGCAGGACAAGGCCAATCCATTACGGCGTCTTCAAAACTACAAAGTTTTGAAATTAATGACACCATTGAAACTGGCCCTTGGACGGTCAACCTCGGCGTTTTGGTTAGTAAGGATGTGCTTTACGGTCAGGGCCTTAAGGATGCTCCAGGTACATTGTCTGGCTATACGCTATCGCCGGGTACAAAATACACAATGTACACCACGGATTGGGATAAAATGATCCAGCCGCGTTTTGGCGTGAACTACGAACTCGATGATAATTCTGATGTGTATGCGAACTATGCACGTTATAATCCATCAGCATCGTCTTTGGCGCGAGCCGCAACATGGGATCGTGCTGTTCTGGGTAAAAGTGTTTACTATGCCTATGATGCAAATGGTAATTTCCTTGAATCCTCTGAAAATGGCGGGTCGTCGGGTAAACTCTTTGTACCAGATATGGACCCTCGGAAAGTTGACGAATATTTGATTGGTTATAATAATCAGGTGTCTGACTCTCTTGGTATTCGTCTGCACGCACGTTATCGTGAAGCTGGAAATTTTTGGGAAGATGTGGGTAACGCACACCGTCTTATCGGAAATGCACCAGCCGATATTCAAGCCCTTGGTCTCTATATTCCAAATTTGAACGATCAACGTATCCAAATTGGTAACGGCGTAAGCAGCGGTTCCTCTTATGTGATTGCAAACTTGGACGGCGGCTATACGAAATATTATGAAGCTGGTTTGGAAGCTGACTATAACGGTGATAATTTCTTCGTGTCCGGATCATATACTTGGTCCCGTTATCGCGGTAACTTTGACCAAGATAATGCAACGCTTTCGAATGATGCTAACACATTCATCGGGTCATCGTTTATTGCTGATGGTGCTGGACGCCAGTTATGGGACAACAAAGACGGTACATTATCCGGTGATCGTCCGCATCAATTCAAAGTCTATGGCGTTTATAATTTGCCTTGGGACGCTAATGTTGGCGGTTTTGCGGTTTACCAATCAGGGAAACCTTGGGAAGCTTGGGATCGGACCGTATATAGTGCCTTTACGGGAAGCTCCAGTGACACAATTCGTTTCGCAGAGAAGGCTGGATCACGCAGGACAAGTTCACATTTCCAGATGGATTTGAATTATACTCAAAACTTCAATGTAATGGGTGATTTCGATGTCCAGTTTAGAGCCGACTTGTTTAACGTATTCAATTCGCAAACAGGCTATAACCCTGATCCAGACGTGAATAACGGCGCTAGCTTTGGCGAGTTCCGGAGCGCCTTTAACCCGCGCCGTTTACAGCTTGCGGTTAAAGCTTCGTTCTAAAACCTAGTGGCATCTAAAATACAAAAACCCGGTCTTTCGAGGCCGGGTTTTTTGTTGTTCTAAAAATGAGTCTGATCTGTGAACTATGGCTCTCGGTCAGCATGTCTAGCAAGCCACAATGCGCCGTCTAAGGCGTCACCTTCAGGCGGGCTTAACTTGAGGCGAATGTCAGGCGACATCCAAGGCTCTATGCGCGGGGCTAAGCCGCCAAGTAGGGAGACTCGCGGCACGTCCAATCCAAACAGGCCTCGAACCATTATTTCTACATGCCACGCGGAGTGGGATATTATGAGACGTCCGTGATAGTCACCAGCCTCCGCGGCATTGACCACGTCAGGGGCCATTGTCGCATATTCGGTAGCCGTTGCGCTGTCCATCCAGCTCACAATGGCCTGGGTATCGCGTCCAAATCTTTCATAGATCATGCGGGTGAGTTCGGAATGTTCGAGACGTCCGTCAGAGGCTCTGAGCGTAATTCGTATCGCTTGCAGGCCAATATAGGCGCCGCCGCCTTCGTCAGAAATGGGAAATCCGTAGCCGCCAACACGAAGGTCTTTTTGCGCGACATTGCCGATGCCAATGCTGCCCGTTCCGATGATAACAATGCCGCCGTCGCCGCCTGAATGCGCGCCGATGTTGGCGATCTTCCCGTCATTCACAATCGTTGTCTTGTGAAAGGGGAGGGGCTGAGCTTGCATTTCTGCAAGGGCTCCGAGGCGGCTAAGGCCTGCTATTCCAAATCCGGCTCTGATGGACCCTACGTCTTCTGGCGAAAGTCCAGCTTGGGCTATCGCTTCGTTATAAGCATCCGAGATTGAGGCGAAAGCTTTTGGGATGCCAATCCGTACATTGCCAGGGCCTGATAGGCCTTCGCCTATGATTGCCCCGCTTTGGTTTGTCAGGCGCGCTTTGACCTTGGTTCCGCCGGCGTCAATTCCTAAAAAATACATACATCTGATCCCATCTCAGAAAGATGCCTGCTGCGCACCGTTTATGCGTGTTCAGGCGTACTGGTATTAAAATAGTCTCGCTCTTGTAACACGTAAATCTTTGAATTGTAATGATTTAGAGGGAGTGGTATTGAAATGGCATTGCCCTGTAACGGTCTACGCTGGATTGGCTCTCTGATGAATAACCGCGAATATCAAAAACAAATATTCAAAAAACCGAAACCCATAACTATGGCCGCCCCGTGTTGAAAGCTCTCATAAATGCGAATGTTTTGTTGCCAGACGGTTTTAAAAACCAGCAAAGTATTTTATTTAAGCAGGGACGGATTATGTCTGTCTGCGATGACGCAGATCGCCCGAAAGATGTATATATCGAACAAGATGTTGACGGCATGCGGCTCCTACCGGGACTTATTGATCTGCAGGTAAACGGCGGCGGCGGGGTTTTGTTCAATGATATCCCAAGCGTTGACGGTATAAAGGCTATAGGAGCCGCGCATCGGTCGTTTGGAACCACGAGTTTTCTACCCACCCTCATAAGCGACGATCTCGATGTTATGGCTAAGGCCATCGCGGCTGTGGACGAGGCGATCCAGCAGGGCGTTCCCGGCGTTATCGGGATCCACCTCGAAGGTCCTTTTTTGAACACGGCGAGAAAAGGGGTTCATGATGCTTCTAAATTTATGTCGATAGGAGAGGCGGAAATTCGTCTTATGTCCAGTCTTAAGCACGGAAAAACCCTTGTGACGCTTGCACCGGAGTTGACCTCTTCGGAGGTGATTAAATCGCTACGGGCGCGAGGCGTTATTGTTGCGGCAGGCCACACACAGGCAAGTTATGATCAAACCTTGGAGGCTCTGGACGCTGGCTTGACAGGATTTACGCATTTGTTCAATGCCATGACCCCGATGGAGAGTCGCGTGCCTGGTATTATAGCGGCGGCTTTAGAAGACGCGCGCGGGTGGTGCGGGATCATCGCGGACGGGCATCACGTACATCCGGCGATGCTCAGGTTGGCTCTACGGGCGAAGATCGGTGATCAAATTTTCCTTGTAACGGACGCGATGCCAAGTGTTGGCTCTGATGAAAAGCGGTTCTCACTAGGCGCGCTGGACGTAGACGTTAGCGGCGGACGCTGCGTAACGGCTGCAGGAACATTGGCTGGCTCAGATTTAGATATGATTGGCGCCGTTCGCAGTGCGAGAGATTTGTTGCACGTCCCTTTGGAACAAGCCGTGCGAATGGCCAGCCGGATCCCCGCTCAATTTATGGGGATAGATGACCACTTCGGCGATATTAAAGCAGGGTCTCCTGCCAATTTTATTGTCATTAATGAAGCTCTCGAGGTTATCGAAAGCTGGATAAACGGCGAGCGTTGATCTTGTTCCTGACTTCATGGGGGCCTAGCTGAGCTGATTGTTCTTAAGGTCCATGACAATGTCGTATCGGTCACCCCGGTATGCAGAGCGGGTGAGTTCGACAGGCGTTCCGTCGAGCAGAAACGAGCGGCGCTCTATCCGGAGCACTTCGCTAAACTCTTCTACGGCTAGAAGTCCGGCTTCCGTTGGATTGGCAAGCGAGGCTCTGACTTTTTGCGTGCCTTTGACTGGGCGGTTCCCTTTGACTTCGAGTGCTTGGTACAACGATTCTGTGATATCAGCGATGTCCGGTAAGAGCCGAGCGGGAACAACCGCATGTTCAATGGCTACGGGTTGATTTTCAAACTGACGAACCCTGCCAAGACGGACGACGTCATCATCTTGGGATATTTGCAGAATTGCCGCTTCTTCTGTGGTGGGTTTGCCGTAGGCCTTAACGATCCAAATAGCGTGCGGGTTGTGGCCCTTGCTTTGGGCGCTGGTCGTGAACCCTTTGAGGCTAGAGCCTAAATGTTCCAGATGCGGTAGGACAAAAGTCCCTGCGCCGTGCCTGCGTTCTACGAGTTTATTCTCAACCAGTATGTCTAAGGCTTTGCGTATCGTAACGCGGGAGACGCCTGTTACTTGGCATAACTCCCGTTCAGACGGCAGGGCTTCTCCAGACTCGATATTGCTGTCGATTATAAAGGCTCTGATATTACGGGCGATTTGAATGTAATGCGGCGTTGAGGCTGATTTATCGGGGCTGATATTGACTATGTTCACTATCTTCGCCCCCTCTCAGTTTTGTTATGTATTCCGTGTAGTACGAAATTTATCGCCTCATTATGTTGACAGTACCAGTTCTGGCGCGGAGAGGAAAGCGGCGCCTAGAAACTATATGCAGTTTGGCTAAGTTCTAATTCCAATTTGTGATGAGGTTGGCGTTTAAAATATGCGCCGGATCAAAACTATTTTTCATGCGCTTCATGGCGTTGATTTCAGCCGCGCTTCGGCACTGTGTTAGCCACGGCTTTTTTTCTACGCCGATGCCGTGCTCAGCAGAAATAGAGCCATTATATTCGCGAAGCGGCTCATAAATGGCTTGGTCGGAAAGCTGTCGCTCATTGGTCGCATCAGAGCGCGTTTGGACAAAGAAGTGCAAATTACCGTCTCCGACATGACCCAAAACATAGGCAATGGATTGGGGTAGTAGCTCTGTCATTTTCTGTTTCACCGCGACGACATAGGCTTCCATATGCGAGATAGACAGGCTGACATCATAGAGGTGCATGGGTTTGGGGTTAAGAATAGCTTCAAAATCGTCACGAATAGCCCAAACGGATTGCCTTTCATTCTCTGACTTTGGAATGACGGCATCGATAATAAGGCCGTCATTAAATGCGCCTTCTAAAATCTCGATGAACCGTCCGTCGTCGCGTTCGGGGTCGCTGCCGTCTGATTCAAATAAAACATAAAACGGATGCTCTCTATCGATCGGGGATGTGTGCCAGCCAGGCTCTGTGACAGCTTTAAGGTAATCGCCCCACATCACTTCAAACGCGGACAGGTTCGGGCCTAAGGACTTTTTGAGATAGTTCAAAAGATGCGCAACGGCTGAAAAATCGGGCAGGGCGACGAGGGCCGTATTTTGCGTTACAGGTCGCGGCATCAGGCGAACTACCGCGCGCGTGATGACCCCTAGCGTGCCTTCGGTGCCAACAAAAATCTGTTTGAGGTCATAGCCTGCATTGTTCTTTATCATCTTGTCCATGGACGATAATATTGTGCCGTCCGGCAAGACTGCTTCTAGCCCTAAAACCATCGCTCTCGCCATGCCGTAGCGTAGAACATTGACCCCGCCTGCATTAGTCGCAAGGTTTCCGCCTATGGTGCAGGATCCGCGCGCGCCAAGATCCAGCGGTAAAAAGAGGTCTTTCTCTTTGACGGCGTTTTGAAGCGTTTCCAAAACAACGCCGGCCTCAACGGCCGCTGTGGCTGACGCGGTGTCGATTTCTATAATTTTGTTGAGGCGTTCGAGCGATAATATGATGTCTTCGGGCCCCGTAAGCGTGCCTTGAACGCATGTCGTATTCCCGCCTTGCACCACGATTTTTTGTTTGTGAGCGTAACATATGGCAAGCGCGTTGGAGACGTCTTGTGTGGACGCGGGACGCAAAAGCGCCTTCGCTGTCATGGGCGCGCTGTTCCAGTAGCTGATGGCTCTTTGCGTCACGTCTTCTGATGACAAAACTGCGCTGCTGCCAAGAACGTCTCTGAGCTGTTCAATAAGGTCTGGCATACTAAGTCGCAGAGTTTGGGATTTGCGCCAAGGCTTGGCGTAAATTTCCGCCGCATTTCCGTAGGAGAGGTCCAGTCTCGGATAGGGCAACCCCGCGGCATACGAGAATGGATTTTTTAATGTTATTGTTGGTGTCGCGCAGGGCGGCGTAGGCAAGGTCGCTTGAGCAGTCTGCAATTTGGCTGACCATATTCGCCGCGCGTATTTCTAGCTTAGCATTGGACACAATCATATCGACCATAAGCCCGTCATAAACGCGCCCTAAGCGGATCATAATTGCTGTAGAAAGCATGTTGAGAATAATTTTCTGAGCCGTTCCCGCTTTCATCCGCGTTGATCCTGCGATGATCTCGCCGCCTGTTTCCGCTAGGATTGGAAATGTGGCCTCTGAAAGGATTGGGGTATCAGGGTTGTTAGAAATGCCAATGGTTAGAGCGCCGCAGGCATTAGCTTCTTTTAGCGCGCCAAGTGTGAACGGTGTACGGCCGCTCGCCGCTACGCAGAATACAACGTCCGACGGCCCCGCTTTGGCCTCCTGCATAGATAATCGTCCGTTCTCAGCACTGTCCTCTGCGCCCTCTTGGCTGCGGATGAGAGCCTCGACGCCCCCCGCCATGCAAAAGACTAGGCGCTCGAATGGCCACCCATAAGTAGGCCCCAATTCGGATCCATCGAGAATGGCCAAACGTCCTGATGTTCCCGCGCCGACATAGATAAGGCGGCCTGTTTCGCCGAGCCTTTGCGCGGCGGCTTCGGCGGCTTTTGCAATGGCTTCAAGTGCTGGCTGTATGGAGTTTAAAGCGTCGACTTGTCCGCTATGCATGGCCTCAATGGTGTCACGGACAGGCCATAAATCTAGGTCTTTATATTGCTGACTGATTTCTTCCGTCATCGTGTTTGCATGCCTTCCTGTACTTAGAAAACAGACTAAACCCGTTTGGAATTCAGTCAATGATAACAATACTATTTATAGAGTAAGTAGTGCTCCCTCACGGCCTTAAAATCCGCTAAATCAGCTTGCCAGCTAGCTCTGATGGCTTCGGCGCTAAGGCCGGATTTTATCTGTTTCATCAAAAGATCGTTGCCTGCAAGCTTGTTGAAAAAATTGTTAGAAAGAAAGAAGGCATCCTTGTCAGGAAGCGTTTCGTAAAAATCGATAATCCAGTCTAATTCAAGCTGTGCCTCATGCGCGTTTATTGCGGCGTCCGTACGGCGTAGATCTACGCCTCGAGATAACTGACCGTCAAGCTTAGGCGACATCGCTCCAGCTACAGGCCGCGGCGTGAAAGAGAAGGCTCCGCTTTGATAATCAGGGTGGCCTATCACCTGAAACGGGAAGTCTGTGCCGCGTCCAATGCTAACAATCGTGCCTTCGAAAAGGGCCAGTGAGGGGTAGAGATAGACAGACTGCATATTAGGCAAGTTTGGAGAGGGTTTTACGGGCAAAGCGTATTTTGATGCATGCGAATAGTTCGCTATTTTTATGACAGTAAGATCGCATTTAGCACTGTTGCTAAGCCACCCTTCGCCGTTAATCATCTGCCCGTATTCGCCGATTGTCATGCCGTAAACGAGCGGTACGGGGTGCAATCCAATGAATGATGCGAACTCCGGTTCGAGCACAGGGCCGTCAACGTAAAATCCGTTAGGGTTGGGGCGGTCGAGCACTATCAAGGGAATGTCATTTTTCGCGCAAGATTCCATCACGTAATGCAATGTGCTTAAGTAGGTATAAAACCTAACGCCAACGTCTTGAATATCAAATACCATGACATCCACGCCTTTGAGTAAGTCCGCGCTAGGTTTCTTCTGGCTGCCATAAAGCGAATGTATGGGAAGGCCAGTCTTTTCATCTACCTCGTCATTGATGGTTTCCCCTGCATCTTTTTGTCCGCGAAAGCCGTGCTCGGGCGCGAAGACTTTCTTTAGCTGGACGTCTTTTTCCAGTAACACATCGACCAAATGTTTGTCTTCCACCATTGACGTTGCATTGGCGACGAGCGCTACGGATTTGCCGCGCAGCAAGGGCATATAAGATTCAAATCTTTCAGCGCCGACAGTCACTGCCTCGGCAGAGCTCGCGCGAACGTCCGGTAGATTTTGCTCAGTTTTATCTGTGCCCTGACAAGCCACGAGGCAAAGAAGGACTAGAGAAAATGAAATGGTTTTTAATAGACTCACGCATGAACATTATACCACGGCGCATATTATACAAACGTAGAAAGCCATCTTTCCTTTAAGAAGAATTACGCTTTCTCAGCGTTATAAATCTAACCAGGTAACCACGTTTTTTTTGGCGTGGATTGTTTGCGGGCTTAAACCAAGGTTTTCACCTGCATTTAGCTCAAAGCCCTGCATATCAATCTTTTTCACGAAAAAATTGTTTCTTAACTCTAAATTTAAGCTGTGTATTAATGCGTATGGTTTAAATGGAGGGTCAGGAGACTGTCTTGAAATTTGATTGCCTGTGAAAGGGGAATTTCTTTTGAATTATCTCTCTAGTTAGATAAGCGATTTGGGCGAATTTGCCACACAATTTGTTCCAAATCGCTTATTATAACGTTTTCAAAGCTCAAAGGATGCTCAGAGTACTGCGTTTAGCGGTATTGCGCATTTCTTCCAGCGATTATCACGCTAATGGCATAAGACTTACGCGCGTCCATGTTAGCCATGATGAGGCCTGCTTTGTCGCTACTCATTTCCCTTAAGAACCCTGCTGCAAAGTTAGGGTCCATAGAGTCGAAAATGGTGGCCGCCTGCTTGGGTTTCATGGTTTGGTACATGCCGACAAGGTGCTTTAAGTCATCATTTGCGACAGTTTTCAAGCTATCGATCTTTCCCTGCAGTTTAGAGTTGGCATCCTCAACGGTGGCGAGCTGACCGGATAGCCTTGTTTCAATCGCGAGGAGGGACTTCTCGCGGATTGAAATTTCTTTTTCTCGTTCCTCTAAATGTTCCAAGTCAGCTGAGAGCGCCTCGTAGGTTTCTCCGGTAAGGCATTTGCCGCCCGCATTGATAGGCGTGGCTGAAAGCAGCGTTTGGCTCGTATCGTGCGCAGGCTCAACGGCTTGTTCAGGGCGAACTTCCGAAGACACTTGGGCCGCGCGGGTCAGCACTAGAATGCCGAACGATACACTCATTATGGATAAGATATGGGTTTTCATGATCCAGAAGTCTTTTTTAAGGGGCGAACGTTTGACGTTGTTTTTTCACTTGAGGTGCTATCCGGGTTTTCAGCTGTCTTGTAAAACTCTTTGCTCTTTATTTCGGACACAATCCTAAGAAGTTCTACAGCGGTTGTTTCTGCCTTGCTTACGGCCCGATCTAAAGAAACCTCGATTGAATATTCGAGGAGATCTTGTTGATCCTTGGCTCTCTCGCAGTGCCGTTCCAAATTTTGCATGAGATGTTCGACGTCTGGCGTGAGTTTCTCTGATTTTTCGATGAGACCGTTAAGCGTTTGAACCGCCTCTAAGGTGGAGGTTTGCGCTGATTGAGCGGCGCTATAGGTTTGTTCAATCGCTTTGGTCAGCGTCACGATTGTTGCGCCAAGCCCTGTGTCGAGGTTGTTGAGCTTAGTCAGGCGCCGGTTGAGGAGGTAGCAATACAGACAGGCAATGGCAGAAAGGAATATGAGAATCATATCGGGCAGATAGGCTAAGATTTGCGCGGGATTGATCGACATGTGTCTATCTCACTAAAAAATCAGTTATCAAGATACCACGTACCTCGTCCTGACCAAAAACAAGTTGAGCCCGGCGCAATAAGTGAGCGCGCATTTGGGCCATAAAGGCGGCATCTTCTATTTGTTCGAGCCTTAAGGCCCGTAGGTAACCTGTAAAGGCATCACGGACTTTCGGGTCACTAGGGTCTATATAGTCATACTCACTTGAGAGAACTTCAAGAGTTATTCCGATTTTTAGTATGCGGTTATTGTTTTGCAGTGAAATCGTAAAGGGTGTGAGTTCTAAATAAGAGGTATCTGCAGAAAGTTCAAACTCTTCGGCCGTTTCGCCATGGCCCGGATCGGAGGCTTCTGCTGTGTCGTGGGCTGGAGCATCGGGCCGGGGGAGAAGAAATACGGTTCCAAATGAGACTAAGCCTACAGCTACAGCCAAGACAAGTTTGGAGGCTAGGCCTCCTGAAGGCTTGCTTTCCGGCTGGCTACCATCTGCAGCGTCCGGCTTCTTGGGTTTTGACTTCTTGCTTGCCATTTTAAATGCATTCTTGAGTGTGGGAATCGTTACCACACCGACTGTCACAGTTTATGGTAAACTATCTGTTAACGCTTTTTAGTTAATCGTTAACGGCCTCGTCTAGGTGAAGGATTCTCTTAACAAATTGGCAGCAGAATGAATATTTTTAATGTTTGGCTAAAACTACCGATGCAAAATCGAGTGCTTTCGATTGTTAGTGTCTTAGCAACGATCACGGCTCTGTATTTTCTCGTTGCTGCAACGCTGAAAACTAAGACGGATCTTCTATATTCTGGCCTTGACCCTGCGGCTGCGGGCGAAATTATTGCTAAGCTTGAAACTATGGACGTTGTTTATGACGTGAAGGGTAATTCGATTTACGCGGATAAGTCTCGACGTGATTCTTTAAGGCTTGAGCTGGCGCGTGAAGGCCTTCCTCGTCAAAATACAGTAGGGTATGAGCTTTTTGACGATATGAACAGTTTTGCCATGACATCAGATATGTTCAACACAGCCTATTGGCGGGCAAAAGAGGGTGAACTGGCTCGAACGTTGTTGGCCATGCCGTCGATAAGAAGTGCGCGCGTCCATCTGGGTACGCAAAAGTCGTCTGGTTTCGCCAGTCAAGCATCGGCAAAGTCTGCCTCAGTAACGATTACCACATCGGGCGCATTGGGCCCAGCGCAAGCTAAGGCGATTCAGTACCTTACGGCTTTAGCTGTATCGGGATTGAACCCATCCGATGTTGCCGTAATCGATGTACGTCACGGCGTCATTGCAGGTCCTGGCACAGGAAACGAATCCGAGAACGGTGCTATGCTCGAGGTCGAGCGGGCAGCGCAAATAAAACAAAACTTGCTGAGCTTGCTTGAGGCTCGCGTCGGCGTGGGGAATGCACGCGTAAACGTTTCTTTGGATATTGACCGCGAGCATACCACAACGGCCGAGCGTACCTTCGATCCTGAATCTCGTGTACTAAAGTCCCAAACAACGAATGAAACGACCGACACAAGTAGTGGCAGTAATAGCTCTGTGACGGTTGCGAGTAATTTACCTGAAGGCGACGCTGGCGGCGGGAGTAGTTCGTCTGAGCGCAGTGAGACATCGGAAACTGTCACGTACGAAATTTCAGAAATTGTTCGAAATACCGAAATGTTACCGGGCCAAATCAAGCGGATGACGGTTGCTGTCTTGATTAATGACATCGTTAGCCGTGATGAAAATGGCGAACAAACGATTACTGCGCGGTCCCCAGAGGAGCTGTCTGTTTTGCAGGGGCTTGTTAGCGCCGCCGCTGGCCTTGATGAAACGCGTGGGGATAAGCTTGAATTGAAAAGTCTTTCCTTTTCGCAACGTGATATTCCAGACTTGGTCGAACGCCCAAGCTTAGTGGAGCAGTTTTTAGAGCGTTATCTTTGGAGTACGGTGCAAACCGGTCTGTTAGCTCTCGTTATCTTGGTTCTAGGTCTATTTGTTGTAAAACCGCTTTTAACTCAGAGGCAAGATGATGAAACGCCCGGCTTGGCGCCTATGTCATTGGACGGACCTCGTCAAAATACGGCGAGTTCATTAGAACCTTTGGCAATTACAGGCCAGGTTCCTGGTGAACAGTTGCGTATTGGGAGTAGCGAGAGCGCCAATTCTAGTGACCCGATTGAGCAGCTTAAGGCCGCGACAACCGAGCAATCTGTCGATGCCGCGGACCTTTTAGCCAGCTGGCTTGATGGCGCGCCGAGGAGGGCTGGTTAATGGACGGCAGTATTCTCAAAAAAGTTAACGTATATCCTGCCGGTAATGGACAGTTGGGCCAAATACAAAGCCCGAATTATACTGAGGTAAATGTTATTA
The DNA here is from genome assembly GCA_051252005.1 of Alphaproteobacteria bacterium. GTDB lineage: Bacteria > Pseudomonadota > Alphaproteobacteria > Caulobacterales > Maricaulaceae > JACOMS01. Next base: position 472,848 of record JBPOEZ010000001.1, read on the forward strand.
GCGCTGACATTGGTGTCTTCCATCAGACCCCGCAGACAAGCCGGAAAGATAAGCCTGCCGAGTTGCCTGAGCTAGATTACGCCGCAGGCCTTCGCGACGGAAAGGCTAAGTCTGATCTTGTATATCAAAATACTATAAGCGTAATGCAGAAGGCTCTAGATGCGTTCAAAGTCGAAATTAAGACCATAGCAGCGCAAATTGAATTTGATCATTTGTCCGCGCTAAATGCCTGTTTAACTTCAGCTGTCCCCAGCTTAATGAAACACGGTACGGGTGCAGAAATTCATAAGCTTATTGCCCAAACGTCAGAAGCCACCTTGAACGGTGACGTGCATTTCCGTGTTCATCCTGACGATCATGAGGATTGTCAAAGACTATGCGAAATGAAACGAACAGGTATAATTGTTACGGCTGATTCGAGCCTTAGCGCTAAACAAATAAAAGTAGAATGGCAAAACGGCGGCGCTGAAATTAACAGCGGCGAGATATTTGAAACGTTTTTACAGAGTTTTGAAAACGTTCTGAAAACACTAAACTCAGACTATCATGCGGAGCGTAACAATGGCTAAAGCAGCAAGTACGGCTAATCCTAAAACTAAGCCGCCAGTTCCAGACGCTGAGCGCCGCGATAATAATGACGGCGCAGTGTATAAGCGGTCCATATACGCGTTGCCTGTCTCTGTTCAGGTTGTCATTGGTACAGCGCGTCCAACTATTGCAGAACTCTTGCAAATGAAGGAGGATTCGCTCCTCCAGCTTGACAGTAAAATTAACGATCCTGTCGATTTGTGTATTAATGATCGGATCATTGCGCGCGGAGAGTTAATTGAAACCGACCCTGAAACAGGAAGTATCGGGGTAAAACTGACGCAAATTGTTGATATATCTGAAGATACTTTGCGATGATTGCAGCAAGGCCATACTATAAAAGTAAAGCCTTGTGGTCTTGGGTGCTTGCAGGTCTTATCTGTCTGTGCCTATCTCATTTTTTTGCTATGACGGCTTATGCTCAGGTGGAGCCGAGCCCAGCTCGTGACCTCCTTGAGGCTCTGCAGAGTTCGGACGAGAGCCCTGAGGGCGTAGCGCTAAACGGACGCATCATTCAGTTGTTCTTGGCTGTGACGGTTCTGAGCTTGGTGCCAGGCCTCGCGATGATGGTTACTTGTTTGCCGTTCATGGTCATAGTTTTTTCTTTTCTGCGGCAAGCGATTGGCTTGCAGCAGTCTCCGCCGAATATGATGATTATGGGGTTGGCGATGTTCCTGACCTTTTTTGTTATGGAACCCGTGTTCACCAAGTCATGGAATGAAGGGCTGTCCCCGCTTATAGACGGCGAAATAACGGAAGAACAAGCGATTGAGAGAACCCTAACACCGTTTCGTAATTTCATGGAAAACCGCGTACAGAGAGACACATTGGAACGGCTTGCTGCAACGATGCCAGAGCGTAATTATAACCTCGACGAAAAACCGCCTTTCCCATTGTTAGTGACGTCTTTCATGCTTTCAGAAATCAAGCAGGCCTTTCAAATCGGGTTTGTTATTTTTCTGCCTTTTTTGATTATTGACCTGATCGTTGCGTCGGTGCTTATGGCCATGGGTATGATGATGGTTCCGCCTGTCGTGGTTTCGTTGCCGTTTAAACTTGCATTTTTTGTAATGGCAGATGGATGGGTAAAAATAACTGAAGCGCTTCTGCGCGGATATGGTGTCACCTAGTGGCCAAAGCTGATGGAGTGGACGTGACGTCTTCACGAGAAATGATAAACCCCGCTAATACGAATGTGGGTGTTAGTAATCGGGCGCTTACTGCCCCTGAAAAAGCGGCTGTGATCATCTCCCTGCTTGGTGCTGAGAGTGCGGGGCCTATCGTGGATAAAATTGAAGATTGCCACCTGCGATCTTTCATGTCCGCGCTAGAAAACATCAATCAACTTCCTCGTGAAAGTATGTTGGCGGTCGTCGCTGAATTCATCACAGAACTTCGCGGGAGACGCGGCGGGTTTAAAGGCGGGCCTAATGCCGCTAAAGAGCTCGTCAGCAGCATGTTTCCCGAAGACCGTGTTACGCAATTATTTGGCGCGCCTCCTCCTCCTCCTCCTCCTAAGACCAGTGCTGACAAGGTTTGGGCGTTATTGAGCGAACATCCTGTTGAAGAGGTGGCTAAATATTTGTCTTCGCAAAAAAGCGCTGTGGCGGCGATTGCTTTGTCTAAGCTCGACATAGCCAAGGCCGGCGAAATTTTGTCTGAACTACCAGAGGAGGTTTCTCTTTTGTGCGTAGCTGAGATGTCACGCGGTTCCGCCGTTGATCCGCGAACGGTTGACGCCATAGCGGAGTTAATCGAAACAGAGTTGTTTATTGAAACACCCGGAGAATCTGGTTCTGAATCGGCCGTCTTTGTCGGCGAAGTCCTTGGTATTTTACCTCGGGACAGACGCAATAAAATGCTTGATGCACTTGAAGCGTCTGATCCAGTGCAGGCCGCTCTCGTCCGGAAAAGTATGTTTACTTTTGAAGACTTGAAAGAAAAACTACCTGTGACGGCTATACCTATAATCTTTAGGGATTTCGATCAGATCGATCTTATCCGCGTGCTTAAGTTTGGTGGCGAGCAGCAGCCAGCCATCATAGAGTTTCTCTATGAAAATATTTCGCAGCGCATGGCAAATGATTTTAAAGATCAGGTCGGTGACCTTAGCGCTCTGAACCCAAAGCAAGGCGATGCTGCTATCTCGAGTCTCATGACATTTATAAACAAACTAGAAAAAGAGGGGCGCATTGTTCTGATTAAGAAAGAGGCGCAAGAGGCGGCTTAGAGCCTTTTTTCCTAAATCGTACCATTGTTGACCTCTGATGCTTTTAGGCCGTCTAGGTCAATGGTTGGCTGTACGGGGCATAGCAAGTTTATCAGCTTGAATGGTCTTCTGTTTCTGAGCTGTGTTATAAGTCTTACCCGATACTAGGCATCGCTTTTCACATTACGTGTTCGTAGAAGAATAAGCCCACTCCATCAAAGCAGGCTCGATATTGCTTATTGTAGAACCAGTTCTGCGTGCAGGGCACCTGCGGTTTTCATTGTTTTCAAGATATCAATCATTTCGCGCGGCGAAACGCCCAGAGCATTCAGGCCTGCAACCAAATCTGGTAAAGTGATATTCTCGTTAATGACAGCAATATTGCCTGGCTCGCCATCTGTGACTTCAACGTTTGTCCGGGGCAGGACAATAGAGTCGCCAAATCCAAAGGGGTTAGGCTGCGACGCCACAGGCGTTTCGGCTATTTTTATAGACAGATTTCCCTGAGCGATGGCGACAGATGATACTTTGACGTTCTGACCGAGGACGATGGTGCCGGACCTTTGGTCGATTACGACGCGTGCTTTTTGTGCTGGAATGAGGTCGTAATTTTCGATCTTGCTTATCAGGCGAGCAGGGGACTGCGCGACGTTTGTAATGTCGAGTTCGACGGTACCGGAGTCTAGCAGCTGCGCAATGGGGGATCCAAACAGTGTGTTGATTTTTGTTTCTATACGCTCTGCAGTTGTAAAGTCTGGTGAGCGTAGAGCGAGACGAATGCGGGACATGTCGGAGAATTTAAAATTTATTTCCCGTTCAATTCTTGCGCCATTTGGGATCGTTCCGGATGTTGGGACACCTTCTGTAATCGAAGCGCCTTCACCTTCTGCTTGAAAACCGCTGACTAAAACGCTGCCCTGTGCAACAGCGTAAACTTCGCCGTCTGCTGCATTTAGAGGCGTCATGATTAATGTGCCGCCAGATAGACTTTTGGCATCACCAATAGAGGAAACATTGACATCAATGCGGGATCCCGTGCGGCCAAAGGCTGGTAATGAGGATGTCACGAGAACGGCCGCAATGTTATTTGGGCGAAAATCGCTGCCTTGAATATTCACGCCTAGGCGTTCCAATAGATTGGACAGGGCTTCTTCTGTATACGGAGAATTTCTTATAGTATCGCCAGAGCCGTCCAAACCAATAACAAGGCCGTAGCCGACTAAATCATTGCCTCTCACGCCTTCCACGTCGACGAGATCTTTAATTTTGACTGAGGCAAAAGAGGGTGCGCAGATGAGCATGGTGGAGGCGATTGCCGCAACGATATAAGACAAAAACTTAGGCATATATTACCTTAAATAATTTACGAGTGAAAGGTCCGCGAGGCGCGAGGTGATGATGTAGGAGCTCTCTAGAGCGACTTCGAGTTGTTTGAGCTCGGAGGCCGCCTCAAATTGATCGCGAGACGCTATGGCTTGATATGCGGAGGTGATTGTCTGTTCTTCAGCTTGGTTGCGCTCATTAAGCGTTTCTATGCTTTGGGCGTAAATTCCGATGCTTGCCTCTAGAGAAATTAGCTGACTTGAACCGTTCGATGTCGCTGTAATACCAGAGCTGAATATTTCTGAAAATTTATCGCTTTCGAGATCCATTCCAGCTTGAGTTGATGCGGCCATAACGCTTAGCCCCCGAAGAGCCTCTTTTATTGCATCGTTGTCGCCTCGAATATTCATTGGAATACTGCTGTTGTTCCCAAGCCTTATGCTGGAGGCATCACCTGAGCCGCCTTGGTAAATATTGGTGTTGAAACCGCCACTGGGATCATTGAAGTAAAAATCTAGGGCAGCCTCTGCATCAGCCGAGGTCGGCGCGGTGCTCAAAATTTGTTTGACGTCATCAATAAGTTCGTCGGATCCAGCGAACGGAGCAATGTTCGTTGCGTCGCCAGAGAATAAGTTGCGTGTTCCATGTTGAATAGACAAAGAGTCCATTGCGTTTTTTAGACTAACAGCAGCTTCTTCTGATACGGTTTGAAGAGCGCTTGCTCCGCCAGTACTTAACGCAATGATGGCGTTCGTATCAACTCCGCTAAATGCTGATCTTGCACCGGTAATTCCTTGAGTTATGAGGTTTACTCGGCTTGATGCCAGAGAGTTTATTTTTGTTTCTAAAGAAATGTCATCGAGAGCTTTTTGCAATAAATGAAGGTCGCCTACCCGCCCGCCTGAAGCTTTGGTCAAGTCGGCCTGTATACCGGTAACAGCTTCTTGCGATACGGTGTCTAGCCGTGCTTTTAGCAAAGTTGTAGATCGAGTGCGTTGTGAGAAGCCTAGTAAATCTGGAAAGCTGGTAAAATTCATAGTCTTCCCCTATATCTCCATTAGTCTGTCGAGCATGTCGCCTACGACCTGGATTACGCGGGCATTAGCGGCGTAGGACTGCTCTATGATAAGTAGGGCTTGCATTTCAACGTCTGTATCGACGCCAGAAGCTTGAATCTCTGCATCTGAATATAGATTTTGCCGCACTAGCGCACTCGCATTAATCGCATCATTGCGCACCCGATTTTCGCCTACTGTAGACGTGAAGCCTGCTAGTAATTCACTGAATGAGTATGTGCCCGTAATGCCAGCGCCGCTTGGTGCTGCACTCGCAGTGTTTATAGCGTCAAGATAGCCGTTGAGGATATCAGCGTTCCCTTCGGGACCTGTAGTCACTGCGCCGAGACCGTCCCGAAACCGCGTGACAGAGCCGCCTTGGCGCGGATCAATGGCGGGGTTCAGAGCAATTCGGCTAGCTATTCCTGTGGTATTGAGTGGGTCTAGGGCCGCTCCTGCATCCGTGAAAACCCCAGGAGCTCCAGCGGCTTTCGTTGGGTCTAGGCCGTCATCCGAGAAGCGGCTGATGAGGTCGGCGGCCATGCTGTCGAGTTGCTCATTGAATTTTGGGACAATCGTATCGCGCACTGAAAAATAACCGGAAAGGCTTCCAGAATTTAGAGAGAAATTGCCGCCCGCGCCCGGTGTTATGTCTTGGTCTCCAACGGTTAGGCCTGATAGTTGACCACTACCATCATTATACTGTGTTGTTGGTGGGATTGCGTTTGCAGGACTGAAGGCAATTTCGTTGACCTGCGTTGATAGTAGATAAACGCCTTCCTTTGTTAAAAGCTCAATGCGGCCGTTTTCTCTCTGTGCTGTCTGCACGGGAATTATTTCTGAAATTGTGTCGATTAGACCCTGACGCTCGTCCTCCAAGGCAGCGGCTTCGCCTGTGCCACTGGCCGCGCTTACAATAGCGCCATTTAGTTCGTTAAGTCTATGTAGTGCCGAGTTTACTGTTTCAACATCACGGGCAATATCTGCATCAGCAGTTTCTCTAAGGGAGTTGGTTAGGTCGGAGAGAGAATGAAACTGATTTACCAGATCTGCGCTTGCGTTTAGAACAGATGCTTGAAGGACTGATGACTCCGGTGTTGCGGAAAGTTCTCTCATTGTTGATTCAAGATCTTGAAATGAGGCGAACAGGCCAAACTCAGTATCAGGTGTTCCAAGCTGTATGTTTAACTGATTGTATGTTTGAGCAAGTGCATCTGACCGCGCTAATGAGGCGTCGGCGTCGCGCCTTAGAGCCGTTACAGCAAGATCTTGATGGCGTTCAACGCCAGCAATGCGAACGCCATTTCCCTGCCCCCCAGCGGCGACTTCACTACTAATCGCCTCGCGCCGAACATAGCCGGGAGTGTTCGCGTTGGCCACATTTCCTGCAGAAATTTCGGCTCGATAGCTTGTGGCTCGTAGGCCGGAATTGGCCGCTGAAAGTGCGCTAGACAGGGTCATCTAAGTGGCTCTATCGCTTCAGGTTAGTTGTTTCTTGCAGCATTTCATCTACAGTCTGAATGATTTTAGCGTTAGATGAATAGGCGCGCTGCGTTTCAATCAGGCTTGTAAGCTCTGAAGCAATATCCGTATTTGAGCCCATAAGTGTGTAGCCAGCATAGCCTCCTGTTGGTCCGCTGCCGGCATCCCAAAGGTAAATGTCACCGCTTGACTGCGAGACTGTATAGGCTTGATTGTTCGCGGCTTGTAGGCCGTTCATGTTTGGAACGTCTACAACGGGAATCTGATAGAGTGCCCGCCGTGTACCTGAGCTAAAGATTGCCTCTACAACACCTTGTTCAGTAATTTCTACGTTTTGAAGTTCACCGATAGCAGAGCCATCTTTAGTAACATTAACAGGGGAGAAAGGCGCAGCGAGTTGCGTGATGCCGTCGCTTTGACCGACTTTTCCGATGAATGCGCTGAGAGGGCCGCTGGCGACGTTAAAGGCTACTTCCCCGGTCGCAGCGTCATAGGTTGCGCCTGCGCCGGCTGTTATTGTGGCAATTGAGCCGCCATTGGTTGCGCTATTGTCAAACGCTATATCAAATGAGGCGATGGATACTCCGGCTGTTCCGGCAGAGTCTTCTATTGTCACACTCCAACTATTACTAGAGCCTGTAGCGGGAACATTCGGCGTAAATGTGTATGTTAGCGTTTCGGTGCCGCCTAGATTGTCAAAATATTCGACAGGTAATGTGAAGGCCTCCCCAGTTTTTCCGGCATCTGTTGCGTCTGCGGGTAGGTTAAGGCCAAGAGACATGCGGCTAGTGGGGCTTGCTGAGAATTGTGTCAGGTCTACATTTACGGGGACCAATCCACTTGAACTATCACGGGCGCCTGTTTGCGGCGTTCCGTTCGCATCCGTTGGCCAACCTAAAAGATAAAGGCCGCTCTGTGTATGTAGATTGCCATTCTGGTCAGGTAGAAAACTTCCGGTTGGAACCATCAAGAAGTCGCGCTCAGCGGAATCTTGTGAGATGCCAAAGGATGTGGTTACGGGAATCATGCCGTTACCGTTAATGGCAATGTCCATGGAATTCCCGGTTGAATTTAAGGCGCCGTTTGACATGATGTCTTTATAAGTAGTCGCTCTTACGCCGCCCGCAGAATAGAGGTTGTTGTTTTGATTTAAGACGAGACTAGAAAAATCTGCATCGCTTCTTTTATAACCATTAGTCGCAGAATTTGCTATGTTGTCTGAAATTGTGGCGAGGCGGGTGGCGTTGACATTTAAGCCCATAACGCCCGCGTTGAGCGACGAAGATATTGTCATGATCAATCCTTGATGTTTAACAAAATATATGTGGTGTTCACCTTTATTTATTCATAGTTAGGTTAATATTCCGTGTAGGCGTTTTTTGCCGGGTGAGAGATTACAACGAGCGGCAAATTTGCGGCTTCTGCATGTCATTAGTCTTTGATAATAAAGATAATAAAGGTGAAGCTAACTATAAATTAGTTGCATTTGTCATCGTGGCGATAAGCCGAATTTGAGTTTAATCTTTACTATATGAGAGCTGGCGGTCGGAAAGCTAAGCCTCATCAAGCATGTTGATTTAGAGGTGGCGTGGCTTTGAGAGGGGTACGCGCAATATTATCACAGTCCCATTTATGGGCTGTGACTTTTGGGCAAAGCAAGGCAACTCAGGCTGTTGCTTGCGAGTTCAAAGGGTGAGGTGACGCGGTATTGAGTGTGGTCAGGCGTTATTTTAGCAGTGTTATGGAAATCCGGCGATTTTTTGCAGCTGAAGGGTCGTCTGACAGCGGGTCCGTGGAGGCCTTGCCTGATACTTCGGAGATTTGTGCGTGAGGGAAGCCAAAGCCGATTAGGACTCGTCTTGCTGTGTTTGCGCGGTCTGTAGACAGGTCCCAATTTGAGTATCCTGTCGTGTTGTTGAAGGCTAGGGAGTCTGTGTGGCCGGCAATTTTTACGCTGTTTTTGACGTTGCCAAAAGAGCTAGCTACAACTTCGAGAAGCTGATTTAGGATTGGGGAGGGCGCAGAATTTCCGATTGAGAAAAGCGGTGTGTCAGCACTATCGATAAGTTCAATGACCAGGCCTTCTTGACTCATTTTCAGGCTTATATGTTCTGATAAGGCTCTGTTTTCAGAGCTGATAGCTTCGTTAAGAGCTGCGACCTGGGCCTCATTGTAGGAGTTTCCGTCACCGTTGGTGTCTTTTCCGTCATTCGTCGGCGCGCCTGTGCCGGATTTGGCAAGTGTCTCAGCTGTGTAGACCGAATCCCCTGAGAGTGCGTCTGAGCCGCCTCCGGAAACTGCTGCCAAAGGAATGTTCGGGTTGAAGTAATCTGCAATACCTTTGCGCTGCGATTCTGTGGTTGCATTTAGGAGCCACATAAGGAGGAAAAACGCCATCATGGCTGTGACGAAGTCGGCGTAGGCAACTTTCCAGGCTCCGCCGTGATGGCCAGCGGCCATAACCTTCTTCTTCTTTATGATGATAATTGGCCGTTCAGCTTCGGTCATGACGGGTGTCCTAGGATTTGATGCTAGGAAGTGTTTACCTTAAAGGCCTGAATTTCATGGAAAGATTCTAGGTTAACCTGCTCGTAAGTAATACGGTAAACGGCGATTTAAGAAACAGGGTTAAAAATAGGTAAACGTTAAGGGTTTGGAAATACTCGGCTTTGATAAAGGTGGCTTATATAGGACCTATATCAATGAGTGTGTTGCGTAATAAAATCTATCGTGAGTCGGGCTTGCCGGACGCAATAAAGGATGCGTTGTCGGTGTGGAAACCGCTGCACTGCGCGATATCTGATTGTTTAGCAGAGTTGGCCGGGGGGGAGTGGATTCCATTGCCACTCGGCGTTGCTCAAGTCAGCGGAAAGGTGCTCTTTGCAAGTTACCCTGAAGGAGGGTTGGCGTATGGTTTTGTCACTTCAGATAGCCAAGTTCCCGTTTTTGCGCATTTTGACAAATCATTTGCAGCGATGATTTCTTCCATGGCTCTCAGTGCTAATGCGCCAAAGGTCGACGATGAGTACGGGCTGCAAATGTTGGATCTTATATTGTTCAAGCCTGTTAGAGAGGTGATTATAAGCGAATTTGCAGGTTTACTTGCTTCTGCTGGTTATAATAATTCAAAACTATTGCTGAAGTCACAGGGCTTGTCTGTTTCAAGTTTAGAGGTGGATCGAGGGCTGGGTGCGATGATTGAGTTTACGTTCCCTGTCAGGCGCTTGGCCTCGGAGGAGGAGGTTGAGGCTGGATCTAGCGATCAAGAGCTGATGTTTACACTTGTTATGCCAGAATCTGCAGTTCTGAAAGTTGCTTCAGCCCGGGCAAGTGCAGCATCGGAGACAGATTTGGAGCTGCATGGACCGTGGGCAGACAAAATATATGAATCGATGAAGACAGCCGAGGTGCCTATTCGGGCTGTCGTTGAGTCGTGCAGCATGACTGTCGCTGATTGTACGCGCTTGGAGGTGGATGACATCTTACAGCTTCCGGGGGCGTCCTTGCAATCAGTAAGCCTACAAACAGATATGCGTGATGGAGCTATAAAAATTGGGGTGGCATCACTGGGCATATATAAGACCAATTGGGCTCTAAAGTTGTCGGGTGATCTTAATGAGGAGATTTTCGTTAGTCTAAAAGCGCAAAATGTGGACGGTTGATTGGCGGTAGTTAAAGAATAAGTAACTAAGGCTCTGTACGGATATCTCATGAGTTCTATTTTTGGTATCATTCTTACGGTAATCTGTGTTTTCGGTGGTTATCTTTTAGCTGGCGGTAAGCTCGATATTATTTTGCATTCTTTGCCCTACGAGATGATGATTATTGGTGGGGCTGCCATCGGTGCGTTTGCGGTCGGGAATGACATGCATACGATCAAGCTTACAGGAAAAGATATTGGTGCTGTTTTTAAAGGCGCCAAGTGGAAAAAATCTGATTACAATGATCTTTTATGTCTCATGCATGAGCTTGTTCGTATCGCCCGTGAAAGTCCAATCGAGATTGAGCAGCATATCGAAAACCCTGGCGAGTCTGCGCTTTTCCAAAAATACCCCCGTATACTAAAAGAGCATGATTTTATTGAGTTAATTTGCGACACAATCCGGTCGATGACGATGAACTTTGATGATGTTTATCAGGTCGAAGCCTTGCTAGATCGGCAGCTTGAGACAATGAAGGAGGATGCACTTCATGGCTCGCACGCCCTGCAGAATATTGCTGATGCTCTGCCTGCGCTAGGGATTGTCGCGGCCGTTCTTGGGGTCATTAAAACTATGGCATCAATTGATAAGCCGCCAGAGATTTTGGGTGGGATGATTGGTGGTGCTTTGGTTGGTACTTTCTTGGGCGTTTTCCTTGCTTATTCATTGGTTGGCCCGTTTGCAAATAAAGTGAAATCCATTCGGGAGCAGGAACATTATTTTTATTCTTTGATTCGCGAAGTGCTGGTTGCAAGTTTGCATGAGAACCCGACCAAAATTTGTGTCGAGGTTGCCCGAAGAAGTGCGCCTCATGGCTCTCGGCCAAGCTTCCTTGAGATAGAAGAGGCACTTAAATCCTTAAAGCAAGCGGCGTAAATGCAGATGAAACTGGGATTCACATTATGGAGTAAGCGGGCCATCGTAAGTCCGCTTTGTGCTATTTTGTTGACGCAGTCTGCTTTTGCGGTTGGCGAAGATGTTCAGGAAGGTCTTCCCGCTGAGGCTTCTATGTCGCTTGAGCGAATCTTAAAGCAAGCAGGCGAGCAAGGGTTGCTTGAACTGGTTGGCGACGAAGACGTATCAGATCATGACGTTGCACCGCATGAGGCCTTGCCTCCGCAAGGGATTGGGAATGTCGAAATCTCATGTGAAGCGAGCAAGGTGCTGAGTTTTACGGATTATGTTGATGTTGCGAGCTTTGATGATGTTTTAAAGGCAAAATCAGACGTATCAGTGTATGAAACGGCAGGCGATATCATGCCGGTTGCGCATAGTTACCTGTCTTTAGGAATGGGGACTGAGGCTGTAGCCAGCATGAGCGGATTTGATACGCCGGAGGCAAATTTGGTTTCGGCTGTCGGCCACCTTGTTGACGGAACCGCTAAGCCTTCTCATGTTGAATTAGTTCAGTCCTACAAGTCTTGTGATCGGGCGTCAGAGCTATGGTCACTCATCGCAGGTGCGTCCTTGGATGCCGAGTCTTCGCTGAATACAGCGTGGAAGCTGTCAGGTGCTCAGCTCGAAATGTTGACGGAGTTACCCGTTCATTTGGGAGCAATCGTGGTTGCACAACTTGGAATTCATGCTGCTGAACTTGGTTTGTCTGAGCCCGCCGAATCTTTGCTGTCGGTAATCGAGCCAAGATTTAGGCTTCCAAGCGGCCCGGAAAATCAAAGTGATGAGCATCTGTACTTCTTTGCATTGGTAAAAAACCTTAAAGGCGACCCAAAGGCTAAAGCGATTTTTGAATTCCTTGCGCAAAAAGATGGTGTCTATCAGGTTCGTGCCTTGCTCCACTTGGTAAGTAATTCTGAGGAAGGGCATGATAAAGATAGCCGCAATGATGACTTGTTGGTAAATTTGCTTTCTGTACAACAGCAATACAGAGGGAAAGCCTCTGCCAGAAAAGCAGGGCTTCAAATCGTCAAGAAGCAAGCGGCCGCGCGGCAATACACTTACGCTATTGATCTTACGAAACGGGAATTTTTACCAGAGCAAAAAGAATATGTGTCCGCTGTCGATAGTATTGGCGAGCAGCTTAGTAACGACCTAAGCTTAAGCGATGCTGTGCGTAAAGTGACAGCACTCAATGGGTATCTATATGACCCAAAGTTTTTCTCTGTGCATAATCAGTTGGGCTTGCTGCAATATTTTGCACATAAGGCGGCTGTCGATCTTGGCTTTTCTGAGATCGCTGCAAATATACCCCACGAGGCTTCGCTTACGCCGGAAAAAGCGGCTGAATTGGAGAAAGATATTATTCTTGCGGATGTGAAAGCGTCTTACGATAAAGGTAATTATTCAAACGTTTTAAAGCTGGGGTTACCCTATGTTGAAGATAAACGATTCCATGTTATTTTAAAGCGGGCTTCGTTCAAGCAAGATGCGAAAGCTGATAGTACAGGTTTGGAAGCCGTTCTGAGCGAAGGCATTGAAAAGCTTGAGTTTCAGGCTCACGTCGCTGAGCAAAGAAGTGACTGGAAAAAAGCGCAGGCCGCCTTGACGTCGTTAGAGACGCTAAAGAAAGATGACTTTAAAGACGCCAAGACTTTAGAGATCGTGGACTATGTGGCTTCATCTGATGACAAAAAAATACTCAGTAATGTCAAAGAAGCTGAAGCTTTTCAAAAAGATTTAGGCGCGGATATTTCCCTAGTGAAAGCGTTTCTCTCAAATGGATAATGCAAGCTACATAAACATATCGCGTCAGTCGGGTCTTCTAAAAGAGCTCAACACGATCGCCAATAACCTCGCGAACTCAGGTACGGTTGGATATAAGCGCGAGACGGCGGTTTTTAGCGAATATGTGAATAGTTTGCATAATAAAGGCGGGAGCGTCGATAATGAACACAGCCTTTCTATCGGCCGTTTAGCAGCGCATGTTAGTCATTTTGAGAGCGGCGAATTACGCCTTACGGGCGGGAACTTAGACGTCGCGCTGGACGGCGAGGGTTTCTTTCGGGTCGAGACACCTGCTGGAGAGAGACTTACACGCGCAGGCAACTTTTTAACAAACCAAGAGGGCACGATCGTGACACCTGGCGGCTATGCCGTTTTAGATGACGCAGGTGGCCAAATTCAAATTCCGCCTGATGTCAGCACTCTGACTATCGGGCCTGATGGAACCATAAGCGCAGACAGCGTGGCTCTTGGACGGTTTGGTGTTGTTACAGCTTCGCCTTTAGATTTGTCGAGGGAAGGTGAAAACTTTTGGTCGGCACGGCAGGGTGTGGTTCCGATCGAGGACCCGCGTATGCTTCAAGGGTATTTAGAGGGCTCGAATGTACTGCCCGTTGCTGAGATAGCACGGATGATAGAGGTTCAAAGATATTATGATGCCGGACAAAAGCTGATGGATATGGAAGATGACCGTATCAAGTCAGTCGTAAGTACAGTCAGGCAAATGACATAGAATAACAAAATCCAGAAGATGGTTTCTGGTATAAAACAGGAGGTTCAGGATGAACGCCTTACGGATCGCAGCAACAGGAATGGCTGCACAGCAAACACGCGTCGACGTGATTTCTAATAACATTGCGAATATGAGTACAACGGCCTATCAGCCGCGCGTCGCAGAATTCGCTGATCTCCTTTATCAGCAGCATTTACAACCGGGGGCAATTTCCTCGCAGTCGGGCAACATAGTGCCAGCAGGCATCCAAATGGGCATGGGCGTCCGCGCATCCACAGTCTCTATGGAAATCGTGCAGGGCGGACTTAGCCCAACAGGAGGCGACTTGGACCTTGCCCTCGAAGGCCGTGGATACTTTGAAATCACACTGCCAAGCGGAGACGCAGCTTACACAAGGGATGGTAAATTTTACAGAGACGGAGAAGGTTTAATTGTTAACTCTGAAGGCTACGCTCTCGCAGACAATATTACGATCCCAAACGATGCGCGTAGCATCACGATTAGCCAAGACGGCGAAGTCACAGCATTCTTCAATAATGAACCCGAAGGGCAGCAAATTGGGCAAATTTCAATGACTGTTTTTGTGAACCCGAAAGGCCTTGAAGCTATGGGTAGCAACCTATTCCGCGAGACATCTGCCTCGGGATCGCCAGTTGTCGGCCAGCCGGGGACCGAAGGCATTGGTACAATGCGCCAAGGTTACCTCGAAGATTCGGGGGTTGATGTGGTTGAAGAAATTTCTGAGTTGATCGAAGCCCAACGCGGGTATGAACTGAACTCTAAAGTTATTACAGCTGCTGACGAAATGTATGCTGCGACAACTCGGATTAGGTAGATGAATAAGCTTCTTATAACCGTTATGTTAGTTGGCGCCTTAACACCTTTGTCTGCTTCTGCTGCGAGCGTAACAGCTAAGGCGAATTTACAGCGTGGTAGTATTTTGAGCTCTGACGATGTTCATATCAAAGTACAGGCTGGTGAAAGCCGCGAAGACATAATGAGCATCTATGTGGGTAAAGAGCTAAAGCGGTCAATTGCCAAAGGCTATAAACTGGCTCCGGGATATGTCGGTAACCCTGTTGTTGTCCGCCGAAATTCACGTGTGAGCATGATTTACAGAGCCGGGGGACTGGAGATAAGCGCATGGGGCCGCGCGCTCGATGAGGGCGGTGCTGGCGATATCATCAGTATTATGAATTTGGACTCTCGGAAGAGGGTTCAAGGCCGTATTTTGGAATCTGGAAGTGTTGAGGTTGGGTTATGAAACATGTCGTATTATCATGCTTAGCCCTCCTTAGTTTGTCGGCCTGTGCGTCTCAAAATATTATGGACGCTCCAAAAGCGCTGCCAGATAATTGGAGCGCGCCGACAGTCAATATGGAGTCTTCTGGAAATTTAACGGCTTCGCGTGATGCCGTCGATCAGATGCATCTGAGGGGCGCAAGTAAGACATCGCTCTGGAGCAGTAGTCCTAAGTCGCTTTTTGGTGACCGTAGAGCCAGCCAGTATGGCGATATTCTGACCGTTGTCATAGAGATCGATGACGAAGCGGAGATCAAAAACTCCGTAGCGCAAACTCGCCAGTCAGACCAGGACTTTAGTGTAAACGCTTTGTTTGGGCTGCCTGAGCTTGTAAACAAAAACCTGCCAACGGGCGCGTCGCTTTCGCCCGCAGTTGACCTTAGCCGTGGCACGAGTGTTTCTGGAAATGGAAATATCAAACGCGAAGAGAAGATGACGTTGCGCCTCGCGGCCCGTGTCGTCGATGTTATGCCCAATGGTTATCTTAGTTTGGCCGGGAGGCAGGAAATCATGGTCAATAATGAAACCCGCTATCTACAGGTTACAGGCCTTGTTCGAACGCAGGATATCTCTCGGCTCAATACGATCACATATGATAAAATTGCTGAGGCTCGCATTTTCTATGGTGGTCAGGGACAATTGACCAATGTTGTCAAGCAAGGCTCGGGCAATAAAATTCTATCAAAACTTATTCCGTTTTAGGTGAAGTATGGGTGCTATTAAAAAAATTCTATTTCCGCTTTTTCTCATGGGGGCCGTTGTTGGCGGCGCTGTGGCAGCAGATTTCGTAAGAAACCAAAGTTCTGTTTCTGTGAAAGATAAGCATGCTGACTCCAAGGATAGCTCGCATAAGAAAAAAGACTCCCATTCAAAGGCAGATTCGCACGATAAAAAAGATAGTCACGGAAAGCCCAAGAAGCCGAAAAAAGACAAGGGCCATGGGAAAGAGAAAGACAAGGGGCATGGATCTGATTCTGGAAGTGTAACCTATCTTAAGTTTAAGCGTCAGTTCGTGGTGCCAGTCATGGATAAGAACAAGATCGAAGCTCTCGTGATTATGAATCTTAATCTTGAACTTAATGATGATGCGCCGGACAATGCTTACAGTCTGGAGCCAAAGTTGCGCGACGCTATTATGCGCGAATTATTGGTTCTATCCAGTGATGATATTTTCGGGGCAAACCTGACGAGCGCAGAGAGTTATCAGACGCTGAGATCCACTCTTTTGAGGGCGTCTAAGGCTGTGATTTCGGAGGGTGTCGAGGATATACTTATTCTTGATATCGCGCGCCAAGATCAATAATTCGGCGGCGCACCCAAGTTTCTAACGGTTAGAGTTACCCAGCATCAGTGGCATCGGCCGCTGCAACATCAGTATTCGTCTGATATAGATTTTGCGCAAGCATTAAGGCGATGTCTTCAAGTACGGCATTGCCTTTAGCTTGTAATTCAAGTTGCGAGAATGTTGCTAGCTGTTCCACAAATTGTGTGGAATCTAATGGCGCAAGGGGGTCTTGATTGCGAATTTGAGCCGTTAAGAGTGTTAAGAACGTTGAGAATTCCTCACCGGTTTCTTGCGTCGTTGCCGTCGTAGTTCCTGACTCTTCACCTTCTTTTAGCGAATTAACTGATGGGGTGGTCTTGGGCTGAAAAATAGGAGAGGTGCTTTGGCCTTTTGTCATGGCGACAAGATTTTGAATGTTCATGGCGAAGTTCCTAAAGCTTGATGTCTACGGGTTGATTTCTGATTGTACTGTATGAAGTAGGATGTTGCCTCTGAAGTTTCTGAGGCTCCAGTGCGATCGCTTCGTCTACGGCGAAGTTCATTTCTTTGTAATTACCCTGCGTAAAGCTTTGTTCATTATTTGATTGTGAACCTTGCTCGAAGCTAAGCGTTACAGAATCAAAGCCGCTATCTTTTAATGTTTGTTGAAGAATGTCTGCGCGTTCTTTCAAAAATAGGGACGTGTCTGCAAGCTCTGAGCGTACAATGGCTGTGACGCCGCGTTCAGCATCAAATTGAAAACTGATTTGTACATTCCCCATTTCGGGCGGGTCTAGCCGAATTGAAATGCCGGATTGAGATACCATGGCTTTGATTAAATTGTCGGCAACAGCTTGCACCGCTGGCGGTTGACCGTTTGTAGTCAAATGCGTGGTGGCGACATGTTGAGCCGGTGTAGCTCTGTTGAGAGTTTCGCTTTGAGCTGACACCGCGGAAAATAGTGATGTGGTTGTATCAAGACTTGGCGTCAGCTGATCAACAGATAGAGCCGGCGAGATATTTAATGGAATTTTTATGCTGTCATCAACGGGTAAAAATGCCTGACTATCCAGTCTTTGAGCTCGTCCGTCATTGTTTTTGGGGGTGTCGATTTGCGTTCCCGCGAAATAATCCCTGTTAGGGCTTTTGGCATTTTGTAATTTTGCGTCACCGTGCGGTGGAATATCTGATGTTTCGTCCGTCGGTGTTTGTAGGGCGGGTAATGCAGCGCGTGTTTGCGGAGGCATTTCTTCTTTCTTTTCAGAAAGTTCGCGAGATGCGGCATCGGCCGTCTGCGCTAAATCTTCGTCCGCCGCCCTAGAAACTAGGGTGGCCTGAGTTTCGATGCTTTGAACGTCATTATACCCCACGGTCTCAGTCAGATGAGCCAGTGAAAGCGTCTCTTGGTTTTCAGAAGTGAGGGGAGCAGTAGCATCCAAATTTGGGGGCGCGATACCAATGAAGTTACCATTTACGGGTGCGGGCTGATCGGGTGTTAAATCTGTAAGCTTGGTTGCAATAACGTCTTCGGGGTCTGCGCTATCTTGGGAAGCTGTTAATGCGGGCTCCTCAGCAGGAGACTCAGTTGCGGAGGCTTTATCTTTACGTGACTCACCCTCATTCCAATAGAGCTCCGTAAAGCTCATTTTGGAACTTGGCTCATCCTGGCCAGGCTCGCTTTCTAGTCCGGGAAGTGTTTTCACGGAGGTAGGAAGTGACGTGTTTAACGCAACTGTCATGGTAAGAAATGTATCTGAGAGAGATATACCAATCCTTAACGGATTAAGAAATATAGTAAAAAAAAGGTTATAAACTATGACGCTTAGCATTGCTCCGATTAATTCTTTAAATTCCAATAATGAAGTCGCCAACATCACGGCAGGCGTTGATGTTGATAAGGACACATTAAAGCAGGCTGCCATTGATTTTGAGGCGACTTATATTGCGCAAATGCTGACATTTAGCGGGCTTGATAAGGCCTTAACTGCGGGTGGCGGTGAAGATATGTCCGCGTTTACCAGCTTTTATATTCAAAGTTTTTCTGAGGATATTGCGGAAAGCGGCGGATTCGGCTTAGCCGATGTGTTTTATGAGCGGATGTTGGAAATGAGCGGCGAAACGTCAGATTTAAAAAAGGGTGAAATAAATGTCGACTTTGGAAAACTGTAAAGCAAGAATTTCAAACATGCTGGGCCTTCTGCAAGAGGAGACGGCTCTATTAAATGCTGGGCAGCTGGATGGCCTAGTTCAGATGAGTGCGCGAAAGGTTGAGGCGATGTCCCTCCTGGATGTTGCTATGTCTGAAATCGCAAGTGAATATGACAGACTTGTCTTGGAGCCTCGGGTTGAAAAAATTCGACGCGTCGCCAGCGAAAATGGCGTAGTGCTTAAAAGCGTCATGAATGGTGTGAAGTCAGCGCGAGATCGGCTTCGGTCTCTTCAGCATTCAAATGCAAAAATCGGCGCCTATAATAGAGCCGGTACAAGACTGTTTTTATCAGAGGATCAAATTTTTTCAGAAAAACGTATTTAGCTTAACTTCCCATTAGATATTCCTGTGTAGGAAATAAGTATAGCTCAGGAGAGCGCAGTTGTTTGGATGGTGTGGCGCCTTTCAAGTTGTCAGGATGACAAGGTGATGGTGTGGTTTCCGTGTTTCGGTAAATCATAAAAATCTTAAGTGCAAAAGCACTAACAAACAAGGAATAGGCATATGTCTAGTATTTTAACAAACTCCAGTGCAATGGTAGCGCTCGATACACTTCGTGGTATCAACAAAAATCTCGCCAGCGTTCAAAGCGAAATTTCAACAGGCAAGAAAATTTCTTCATCTATGGATAATGCAGCGATCTGGTCGATCTCTACAGTTATGCAGTCAGACGTGGAAAGCTTCAGCCAAATCACAGATAGCTTGAATCTCGGTTCTGCAACAGTAGGCGTTGCTCGCGCTGGTGCCAACGAAGTGACAGAACTTCTAAAGACAGCGAGAAACGCCATCGTTTCAGCCAATGACGCGTCTGTAACTGATGCAGATCGCGCGAAATACAATACGGATCTAACAGAACTCACAGCAACAGTTAACTCTATCGTTGATGCAGCATCTTCAAATGGTCAGAACCTTCTTAAAGGTGAGGGCGAAATCGAAGTTCTTGCGTCTCTTAACCGGCAAAGCGATGGTACGGTTTCTACGGGTAATGTTGAAATAGCTCGTCAGAATCTTCAAACTAACGCGGCTGTTACAGGAGTCGCTGCGGTCGAAGCTTCAACGGTTACGGATGGTTCAGCAGGCGGTATTACCTTCGCAGACGGCGCAGTTGATGCCGGCGTGGTGGCTGAGACGATTACGAACGGAGATCCTGGCGGCATTACATTTGCTGATGGAACAATTACAGATTCTGCGACGGAAGTTGTTACTCTGAACGGCGGCGCGACCGTCACTGAAGGGTCTGTTTACTCGTTTGATATTGGCGGACAAGAAATCACATACACTGCAGCAAATGGTGATGACATCAATGACGTAGGTGCCGGACTTGTAGCAGCTGTCACAGCAGCGGGAATCGCTGGCATCACTGGCGCAGAGACTACGCCTGCGGTTGACCCTGAAACAAATGATTATGTTTTCACATTAAGCAACGCTTCAGGTGGTGATGTAACCGTTGATAATGCGGCTTCTGAAATCGCTGCTTTGGCGACTACTGAATTGGTTACATTAAACGGCGGTGCAGGCTCAGTGACGACTGGCTCTACATATGAGTTTGATATTGACGGAACTACTGTTTCCTACACAGCTCTTGAGGGTGACGACATAAATGCGGTTAACGAAGGTATTGTGGCTGCAATTAACGACGAGGGAATTACAGGCGTGACAGCTGCTGTTACGACACCTGCAGATGACGCCCTGGCTGATGACGCGACCTTTACTATCACTAACGCCACCGCTGCTGAAGTTGAAGTAGATGGGGCGACCACAGATATTGTAGCGGCTGATGAGGTCGTTGCTGTTGAAGCTGGCGGTTTGGAGGCTCTCGCTAATCTCGACATTTCCACGGAGGCTGGTGCTCTTGAAGCTCTTAATGCTATCGATGCTCTTCTTCAAACAGCTATTGATGCAACAGCTTACTTTGGGTCAAAACAGACACGTCTTTCAAACCAAAATGAGTTTGTGACAACTCTAACTGATTCTTTGAAGACAGGTATTGGTGCCTTGACGGATGCTAACCTAGAAGAAGCGTCTGCTCGCTTGCAGTCTCTTCAGGTTCAACAGCAGCTCGGCGTACAGGCTTTGTCTATCGCCAACTCAGGGCCACAGCAGCTATTGGCTCTATTCCAATAAGCTCGAATTAAATGAAAAATGGTTGAAGCGGTTCTTCCGCTTCAACCGAATAATAGTCAATTTTATTACCGGGGTTTTTCATGACAAATAATTTTCAAGCGCAGCAGACTTATAAAGTCGCCCAAAGAGAATTTACGTCGACAAAAGAAATAGAACTCAAGGTGTTTGCAGTAATTACTGGTAATTTGAAAAAAGTGGATATGAACGCTGTAGGTGCTCATTCTGAGCTAGCAGACGCTTTACTAGAGAATGCAAAGCTTTGGAACATTATATTTATCGATTTGATCAATCCAGAAAACCCCCTTCCGATGCCTTTAAAAGAATCCCTTATTTCATTGGCCGAGTTTACCCAAAAGCATACGGTTGAAGTTCTTAGTGGAAACGCCACCCATCAAGTCTTGATTGATATTAATACGGACGTGATTAAGGGTTTGAGAGACAGTATTAGAATGAAAACGGCTGAAACTCAGGCCCAACCTGAGGCAGCATAATATGTCCGGACTTCTCATAAGCTTGAAGCCTAACGAAAAGTTCCTCGTAAATGGCGCTCTTTTAACGAATGGCCCTAAAAGAGGTCAAATCCAAGTTGGCGATGACGTAAATGTTTTGCGCCTCAGTGATGCTATTCACCCTGATGAAGCAACAACGCCGCTCAAGCGATTATATTATTCTATTCAAATTATTCTATCCTGCGATGCTTTGGCTAGCGATGTACAGGACGATATTCAAAACGGATTGGACGACCTTATCGCCGTTTTCGAGAATACACCAGTTCTAAAGACTTTGGAAAAGGCAAAAAAATCCGCGGCTGTTGGGCGGTACTATTCTGTTCTATGTGCATTAAAAACGTTATTGAAGCTTGAAAATGAACTCTTATCGCGTTCAATTTCAATTCCAAACCCGGGTAATGGCGATTGCGCTGAGCGGCCCCGGGTCGCCATGTCTGCATAAGCTATTAGGTGGCGTACACACCTGTCATAGCAAGCTCTGGACTGTCGGGTTGGCGCTTTTTGAAGGCGTCTGAAGAAACCCAAACTCAAATTTTCGATCGATCGCCTGACATAGCGCAGGAAGTTGAGTATTTTTCTGAAAATATTACATCTGTGACGAGCTTGGATGACTTGATGTCTGACCGAAAGCTTTTGAAGGTCGCTCTAGGGGCCTTTAATCTTGCTGACGAAATCGACAAAGGGGCGTATGTCCGTAAAATATTAGAAGAGGGTACGACCTCTAATGAGGCTTTCGCGGTTAGGCTCAATAATTCTGACTATTTAAAAATGGCAGAAATGTTTTCTAATGAGGACGGAGTCATTAGTATTACCACTGAGCAAGCTGCGAGCATGGTTGAAGATTACAAGGGGCTGTCCTACGAAGCCGCTGTTGGCGAAGTTGATAATAGCATGCGACTTGCGCTAAATTTTGAGCGCGCAATGAGTGAGTTAGCGAATGGCGGCCATTCAGAAGCTGGTGGGTGGTTTAAAGCGATGGGCTCGACCCCACTTAGGACCGTACTTGAGGGTGCATTTAATTTACCTACTGGGTTCGATCAGTTGGATATTGACCGGCAAAAGGATGTCCTTGCTGACAACGCCAACCGATTGTTTGGTGGTAAGTCTGTGGAGGTCTTCAAGGACCCGGAGGTGATTGATGCGGCCATTCGGCGCTACTTGCTGACTGAGCAAATCAATGCGGGGCCTTCTGCAAGCACACCCGGTTATGCTGCTATTTCCATCCTCAATAACGGCTTGGGTAGTGATGGCATTGTCAACCTTTTGCTTTCGAATAGCTAAAGCGTCCAAAGTCGTGCTTACTTGATAGCATCAAATTTAGGCACAGTTCCCAAGCCAAGGATGTCTTTCAAAATTTCAAATTTACTTGAAATATCTCCAGGGAGGACTTGGCCTAAAAAATGGTCAAGGTGCGGGTAAACTTCTATCGCCTTATCAATCTCGGGATCGGACCCTGATGTATATAGGCCTGCCTGAATGAGAGTTTTGGCTTCTTCGTATTGTCGAACATAGGCTCTTGCTGTTCCTAGGAGCTTGTTTTGCTCTTCTGTGGCCGCCCCTGGTAGAGATCGCGATACGCTGCGCGAGAGATTAATTGCGGGATATCGTCCGCGTTCTGCAATTTCTCTATCGAGAATAATATGGCCGTCCAAGATGCCGCGAACCATATCTGCAATGGGCTCTTCCATATTTGACCCAGCAACAAGGACGCTAAAAATAGCCGTAATGTCTCCTTGTCCATCGACACCAGGGCCGGCTCTTTCGCAAAGCGCAGAGAGCGCGCCAAATGTGGAGGGTGGATAGGCCCGCAGGGAGGGGACCTCTCCAGCAGTCAGAGCCACATCTCGGTGAGCATCGGCGTAGCGTGTTAACGAGTCGCATAAAAATAAGACTTGTTTGCCTTCGTTGCGAAAGTGCTCTGCGGTGGCAACGGCAAGCTGAGCGGTTCTTAGGCGCAATGCCGAGGCTTCGTCTGAGGTCGAGACAAAGAGGATAGAGTTTTTCATGCCGTCTTTGCCAAGGGTTTCTTCGACAAAGCTGCGGACTTCACGGCCCCGTTCCCCGATTAAGGCGATGATGTTAACATCGGCATTGCTGCCGCGCGCAAGAGCGCCGAGGAGGCTGGATTTCCCAACGCCTGAGCCAGCAAAAAGCCCTGTGCGCTGTCCTTGGCATAAGGGGAGAAACGTATCGATGGCCGAGACACCTGTTATCAGGCGTTCACCCAAAGCGCGGCGTAATATGGCTTTTGGCGGACTGGCGCGTAAGTTCACAGGTTTTTTGCCGGGTAGGGGCTGCGCGCCGTCAACAGTTTGCCCTGAGTGATCGAGAACCTTGCCAATCCAGTCTGCGGAGGGGGAGGGCTGCGTGTCATGCGTCAGGAAAGCTTTTTGGCCAATTCTGAGGCCTGTGGTGCGTTCATACATCATGGCAACGCAGAAGTCATCTTGAAGCGATATGACTTCGCCGAGTAAGTCTTCTTTGCCGTCAAATTGAATGACAACACGGTCGCCCAAGCCAATTATGCCTGCAAGGCCTTTTATATGGATGAACTGCGCCCCAATATTTGAGACCGTACCCCAGATAGACTTTGCCGAAACTTTCGAGGCTTGCGAGACGAGAGTGTTCAGCTCAGTTTGTGCTGTAGCGGGTTTTAAGAGCATAATTTACGGCATTCGTTAAGAGTTGTTAACTGTTTCTTCAACTATTCGCTACTATTCGTTAGATAATCGTTAACCATAACGAATCTAAGGACGGAACGGCGAACCTATGCTATCAAATGTGAAAATGCTGAACGTGATGGCCGCTATGGCGCAGCACTCTGCTAGCCGACATGCTGTGATAGCTGACAATATAGCTAATTCTGACACGCCAAACTATATAGCCAAAGACGTTCGTCCGTTTGCCGACGTTTTCAGGCAGGCTGAGCAAGAGGGCGTTCGCGCTCAAGACATTGCCGCGCAAACTATTACGATGGATACAGGCGGAGCAGCGTCGCCAAATGGCAATACTGTGTCTTTGGAACAGCAGATGATGTTGTCCACACAAAATAAAGCAGATCACGACATGGCCCTTGCTGTGTACAAGAAAACTCTAGACATGATGAAGATGGCTATTGGTAAAAACTTATAAAATTCAGATCATTTAGTTTCTTCGTTCAAAGGATTCTAAAGGCTCAGATTAGACGCAGGAGGCGTTAATGGTCGATAATTCAATAGCAAAAGCGATGTTTTCAGCAAGCAGAGGCATGTCAGCGCAGGCCTTCCGGTTGCGTGTATCAAGTGAAAACCTGTCGAACTCCGACACTCACGGTTATCAGCGTAAACTCGTCACCTTTAAAAATGAATTTGACACGGCTGCGCGGACAACCGGAGTGGGAATCGATGATGTCACGCTTGATCGAAGCCAAGGGCAAGTGCTTTTCGAACCCGAACACCCGCTTGCGAATGAAGAAGGCTATGTGACGCTTTCAAACGTGAACATGATGATCGAGATAGCTGACGCTAGGGAAGCTGGGCGTAGCTATGAAGCAAACTTAACAACCTTCAAACAGGCCACGCAAATGTATACCAGTTTGATAGATTTACTGCGGCGATAGGAGGGTATTATGGAACCAGCATCTCTTGGAGCCTTTCGGCAGTACCAAATTGCTAAGCAAGTTATGGGACCTGTCTCTGGACAAGCGCCTGCGGCGGTAGAAACCTCTAAGGCTGGAGCCTCTCCCGTTGCGGAAGGCGTAAAACAGTTCTCCGAAGTCTTTGAAAAGGTTGAAGTTGCGACCGAGGCCATGGCGACAGGGCAAGGGAACGCGCATGCTGTTGTTGAGGCTTTGGCAACAGCCGAAGTTGCGCTTGAAACCGCCGTAACCATCAGAAACCGTGTAGTTGAAGCCTACCAAGAACTTTTGCGGATGCCAGTCTAATGACGGATACAGAGATTCTATCTGTATTGCGGGAGTTTCTCTGGGGCGCGGTTCTCATGTCTATACCGCTATTATCGGCGGCTTTGCTTGTCGGTTTGGTCATTGGCTTATTGCAGGCTTTAACGGCGATCCAAGAACTCACGCTCACATTTGTACCCAAGCTTGCTGTCATGTTGTTGGTCTTCTTTTTTTCAGCGGGATATATGGCCCGTATATGCGTTAGTCTTTTTGACAATCATGTCATCCCTGTGATCTCTGGTTAAAGTCAAACGAGATGCCTAAGCTTTCCTTTTCATCATTTAACAACCCGACGGTCTTCATGTCGATTGGATTGATGATGATCATCATCATGATGGTGCTGCCTGTGCCGTCTTGGGTGCTTGATGCGGGGCTGACAGCGTCTTTTGCGTTTGCCGTGTTGATCTTTACCATCACATTATTCATCGAACGCCCACTTGATTTTTCTTCCTTCCCAGCCGTTCTTCTGGCCTCTCTTTTACTCCGGCTTTCGCTCAATATTTCATCGACAAAGCTAATCATTGGCAACGGCCACACTGGCGTTGATGCTGCGGGCGGGATCATTGAAGGGTTCGCCATGTTTATCATGGGTGGCAATATGTTCATCGGATTGATCGTATTCTCCGTGCTAGTGATCGTAAATTTCATGGTGATTACCAAAGGCGCGGGCCGGATGGCTGAGGTTGGTGCAAGGTTTGCGCTCGACGCTATGCCGGGTAAGCAAATGGCCATTGATGCGGACTTAGCCGCCGGTGCCATTAATCACCAAGAGGCGCGTGCACTTAGAACCCGTGAGCAGGAAGAAACGGCTTTCCTTGGCTCTCTTGATGGTGTGTCAAAGTTTATGAAGGGCGATGCCATTGCGGGCATTCTGATTACGCTTCTAAATCTTATCGCCGGAATCGCGATCGGTGTCGGTGTTCATAAAATTAGTTTTGGCGAAGCCATTGAAAATTACTCAGTGTTGACGGTCGGCGACGGTTTGGTGTCTCAAATCCCGGCTGTGATCATCTCTATCGCAGCGGGTCTATTGCTTGCAAAAGGTAAGGGCGAGGGGACGATCGATAATGCGCTCTTCAAGCAGTTTGCAAGATACCCTGCCGCTCTGATCGCAGTTGCTAGCATTATGGCGGTCTTTGCATTTTTTCCTGGCTTGCCTTTTGTGCCGTTCATAATGGCGTCTGGCGTTCTCTGTTATATTGCCTACCGGTCGTTTAAAGCCCTAGAAAAGACGGAATCCGAAAACGATGAACCTGATGTTGACGAGAAAAAAGAGCCGGTTGTTAAAACGCTGAGCGACCTTCTCGATATTGATGAAGTTCATGTAGAGCTTTCTAAAGAGCTCGTTCCTGTCGCTATGAGCGAAGATTTTGGGTTTGATCAGCGGGTCGAGAAAATTCGAAAGTACATTGCGACAGAGTATGGGTTCGTTCTGCCGGCTATCCGCCTTACGGATAACGCCCAGCTTGAAAAAAATACCTACCGCATAAAAATCCAAGGTGCAGAAGTTGCGGAAAATACGCTTCGGCCAGGACAGGTCTTAGCCTTGATGGATGTTGCCGATCACCCAGAAATCATCGGGACTAATACGCGGGAACCCGTTTACAGTGCGCCTGCGCGTTGGGTTTCAAAAGAACTTGAAGACGAGTTGATGATGTACGGCATTCCGACCGTTGAGGTGACCGAGGTCTTGGCCACACATCTTTTGGAAGTTGTTCAAGCGAACTTCACCAAGTTGCTAACACGTCGTTCCCTGCGAGATACATTGGATACGTTTCAAAATGTCTCGGATCCGGACAGAGCCGCTTCCAATAAAAAAATTCTTGAAGAGTTTTTACCTGAAAAAGTATCAATGGAATTATTGCAATCCGTCTTAAGGCTTTTGCTTGAAGAACGCATTTCAGTCCGCAATATTCCTGTCATTCTAGAAACTATCGCTGAAGCGAAATCTTCATATACCAGTACAAACCAAATATCGGACTTTGTCAGGCAGCGCCTAAGCTATCAATTCGTGTCTAAACTGCGGGATAGATCAGGACGGTTGCCGTTGGTCCAAATTGGTCCTGATTGGGAAATGAAATTTACGAAGTACGAAGTCGCCGATGCGAATGGGCATAAGGATATCGCTTTGCCGCCTGACGAATTCAATAAGCTGGCCGAGTCGGTTAAAGCCCAGCTCGATACATCCGCAACCCAGGGCCATTTTGCGGCCATAGCAGTCGGGGCAAACCGGCGACGTTTTCTCAAGACAGTGTTATCGGCTAAAGGCATTAGAAATCCTGTTATTTCCTATGAAGAAATAATGGCCAACGAGCGCCCTGCGATTGTTGGTGTAGCCTGATGGAGTTTCTGGCTCCATTTTCTGACGCCATACTGCAAAATATGAATTTAGTTGTGCCTGTTGCGGCAATTTTTGCGCGTCTATCCATTTTCATCTATTTACTTCCAGGGCTAGGCGAAACTGTTATTTCGCAGAGGGTAAGGCTTGTCACTGCGCTTATGATTACGTGGCTACTTGTTCCATTAATCGCGCCGGGCCTCTCATTGCCCGAACTCTCTGTCTTTTCAGGAATGCTCTTGATATTCAAAGAGGCTTTTTATGGTTTTGTATTGGGATTCGCTTTCCGTCTTATGGTTTTTGCACTTCAAATTTTGGGTAATATTGTGTCGCAGGCTTTGTCAATTTCGCAAGTGCTCGGTGAAGGGATCGCAACCGAGCCCAACACGACAATTAGTACGATTTTAATGACGGCGGGTACAACGATCCTCGTGTCTATGGACATGCATGTGGAGGCTATCGGTATATTTTACAGAAGCTATGAAATTTTTCCGCTGGGCTCCTTTCCGAATCTAGAAAATGTGGCGTATTGGATGCTTGTGAAGTGCATGGAGGTGTTTTCATTTGGCGTAATGCTTGCTCTACCGTTTATTATTTTGAATTTTGTTTATAATTTGATGATTGGGTTCCTCAATAGAGCTATGCCGCAACTGATGGTTTCTTTTGTCGGAATGCCCGCTATTACTGGCGTGGGGCTGTTTTTATTGGTTGTTTCATCAGGTAGTATTCTGGTTTTCTGGGTGCAGGCCTATTCAAACATATTTAATGACTTACCCGATCTGTCGACCACGGGGTTGCTTCCATGAGCGATGAAGGCGGAGATGAAGGCCAAGAAAAGTCCTTTGATGCCTCGGAAGGCAAGATCAAAAAATCACGGCAGAAAGGGGATACGCCTCAGTCCACTGAAGCTAATACCTTCATGCTATATTTGAGCCTAGTTGTCGTTATTCTGCTTTTTGGTGCGGGTGTCATTAGCAATTTATTTGCGGGGCTTTCGGTGATGCTCAGCAAAGCTGATATGATTGGCGATATTGCGTTACAGGGGCAAGATAGCACAGTTTTTGCCGATATACTTTCAGGGCTTGCAGTGGCCGCGATACCTTTGTTTTTAATCCCTGTTCTGTTTATTTTTGTGTCTTTGATTGTTCAGCGAGCGATCGTTGTTGCACCAGAAAAAATCAAGCCGAAATTATCCCGAATTTCACCTGTTTCTAACGCGAAACAAAAATACGGCATGAACGGCATGGTGGAGTTTCTAAAGCGGTTGGCAAAAATGTCGCTGATCGGCGTTATTGCAGGCCTTTTTTTCTACCAAACTTTTTTTGAACTGACGGCGCTTAGCGGCATGCCGCGTTATTTCCTGCTAGAGGAAATGCGCAGCGTAGCCGTAGAGTTGACGTTCTACATGCTCATCGCCACCGGTCTGATTACTTTGCTGGATTTACCCTATACGCAGTTTGCCCACTTGAAAAAGCTTCGTATGACGTTCCAAGAGCTTAAAGACGAAGCCAAAGAAAATGAAGGCGATCCGCATTTAAAGCGTGAACGCCGTATGCGAGCTGAGAATGTGGCGCGGTCAAGCATGCTACGGGATGTGTCCACAGCAGACGTGATCATCGTCAACCCAACACATTATGCTGTTGCTTTGAAATGGTCGAGGGAGACCAAGGACGTGCCCGTCTGTGTCGCGAAAGGCGTCGACGAAATGGCCTTCCGTATCCGGGAACGGGCAGAACAGCACGATATACCTATTTTTAGTGACCCGCCCTGTGCAAGGTCGCTGCATGCCTTGGTCGACATCGGAGACAGCATCCGTTACGAACATTACGCAGCTGTTGCAGCCGCTATTCACTTCTCGGATCAGGCGCAGAAAAAGCCTTATTAAGCCCGCATTATGAACGCTCTTGAAAAAATATGCGATATTTTAAGTCTTCAAAGGAAAAATCTTGAGAGAGAGATCGCCGCCTTGGATAGCCAAACGTCGCTTCTTGATGTGCAACTCGTTGAAATCGAGGCAGAAAAAAACCGAATGACCGAAGCTATTTTTTCTGGAGGGATTTCAGATAATGCAATTCAAGACTCCATCGTCTTAGAGGTTTGGAAGGGGAAGATGGCGCATACTGTTCTTAGTCTTGAGAAACGAAAGTCGGATATTTTATTGGCGCGAGCTCCTAAACTCGAAGCATTGACGGTACTCATCGTGAGAGAGGATACACTTAGAAAAAAACGGCGAGCGGAGATTAAGGCGAATGATGAACTGCGCGACGAGACCCAAACGGCCGAGAGATTAGAAACTTGGGTCAACACGCACATTCTTTAACGTATACAGCCACAGGTGATGAAAACCTGCATAAGAAAACGTATCGATCTCCGCTTGATCTAAAGGGTAATTTAATGGCTTTTCCGTATTAAGCTTTATGCTTAAAAAAGCGCTCATATCCACTCTGCTACTGTTCGGCCTTATTAGTGCGCCTGCAACGGCCCAAACCGCTTGCGGTTCACTGGACCAAATCCTCGAAACCGTATCGGTTGTGAGAGACATTCAAGTTGACAAACGGGATCGAAATTTTCCAAAAAACATTCGAAAATTATCGACCCTGTCTGAGACAATTTCTCTAGCTTCCATAGCACCGCCCGTTCAGGACGGTTTGTTATCAGTGGATATGGAAAACATGTTTAGATATTTGTCTACGGTTCGCGAAAGCGTTGCTGGCGCTCATTCAGGGTACGATGAGTACGCAAAAAATTCTCTAAATAATGGCATAACCCCTGAGCTTGCTGCCAGCCTACAGCTGCTTGCGGAGTATTGGGACTGTCGTCCTGAAACAGAGGGCGCTGAAAATGATTTGTCTGGCTCTGATGAGAAGGCGCGCCGCTCCCAAAAACAGGCCTTAGAGGTGAAAGCAAAGGCTGAAAATTCTCGAAAAGCCGGTACCAAAGAGTTGGTGTCCACGGAACGTTCAAATAGTGGCGTGCTAGAAAAAATGCGCTTGGATGGAGGCGTTATTTTTAAAGGGGACATGCTCGTTTTAATGCTTGCCTTAGCCTTTCTAGGGACAGCTTTACTTATATATTACATCCAAAAACGAGCAAAAACGTTCCGCGAAAGAGATGCGCGTAGCCTTTTGAATAAGTCCGTGAAGGCACGTCTAGGGAAAGCGGAATTTGAAATGTTTATTGTCGATATTTCCATGAACGGTGCAAAAATACAGCATCCGACTGTGATCGATAAACAGCGTAAAATCGCCATATTCCTTAATGGGCGTTGGCATGCGGGCCAGATAAAATGGTTCAATACCTTATATGCAGGCGTGAAATTCAAAAAGCCTATAGATACTCAGACGGTCTCATCGGCTCTTAATAGTTAAGGTTAGGTACCAAGGCGTTGGAGCGTCGTGCTGCCTTTCATCTAAATTCACCGTTTTGAATTGTTTTTCACAAATGTACAAAACATCTTATAATTCTACAGGGATTCCGCTATAGGTGTGATTCAAGAATGATATGAGCCTTCATGTAAGGCTGAAAAGGGGATACATGTTTGATCTTACAGGAAAACGGGCTTTAGTAACGGGTGCAACTGGAGGGCTTGGCGGGGCGATTGCCAGAACACTTCACGCACGCGGCGCGCATGTGGCTTTGTCCGGCACGCGAGCTGAGAAATTGGAAGCTCTTTCGGCAGACCTCGGCGATCGCTGTGTTGTTACGCCTTGTAACCTTTCAGACGGAGATGCCGTCGACGCATTGCCAAAGCAAGCTGCAGAAGCTCTTGGCGGTTCTGTAGAGATACTTGTGTCCAATGCTGGGTTAACGCGCGACGGGCTTCTGATGCGTATGAAAGCGGAAGATTGGGATATTGTACAGCGTGTCAACCTAGAGGCCTATTTTCGGCTGTCTAAAGCTTGCCTGCGCGGCATGATGAAGGGCCGCTTTGGCCGGATCATCGGTATTACCTCCGTCGTCGGCGTGACGGGTAATCCGGGACAAACAAATTATGCTGCCTCTAAGGCGGGTATGATCGGATTTTCCAAATCTCTCGCACAAGAAGTCGCCAGCCGCGGCGTGACAGTGAACTGTATTGCGCCTGGATTTATCGCTTCGCCGATGACGGATGAGCTCAATGATGCTCAACGAGAAGCCATTTTGACGAAAATTCCAGCTGGAGCATTAGGAACAGGGGACGATATTGCGCATGCTGCGCTTTATCTCGCTAGCCTAGAGGCTGGATATGTGACGGGGCAGACCCTTCATGTGAACGGCGGAATGGCGATGATTTAAGCCTGTTTTTTTTCTAGTCACCTGCTATGTAGTGTGATAGGCACCGCGCCGAAGATAAACAGGGCTTGTTTTTATTTAATTCCACCCTATTTTCGGCTAGTAACCGCCGCTTAGCGGCACGTAAAGTAAGGAAGACATTATGTCAGATATTTTAGACCGCGTAAAAAAGATGGTCATTGAGCATCTCGATGCGGACGAAGCAAAAGTTACCGATAAGGCTCACTTCATTGATGATCTTGGCGCTGACAGCCTCGACACAGTTGAACTTGTTATGGCTTTTGAAGAAGAATTTGATATTGAGATTCCTGATGATGCCGCTGAACACATTCAAACTGTCGGCGATGCTGTAAAATTCATTACTGAAAAAACCGGTTAGGCTGATTTAGGCTCGTGCGGCGCGTCGTTGTCACAGGCTTAGGTATTGTCTCTCCCGTTGGCTGCGGAGTCGAAACCGCATGGGCCAACCTTCTCGCTGGTAAATCTGGCGCTAGAAAAATTGACCATTTTGATGTCAGCGATCTGGGATGCCAGGTCGCTGCTATCGTTCCGCGTGTCGATGGGCGCGGAGGCGGTGGACCTGATGTACCAGGATCGTTTGATCCTGATGCGATTATGGCACCCCGCGAACAAAAACGTATCGATGATTTTATTCTCTATTCCATTGCGGCTGCCGAAGAAGCGTTACTAGACGCGAAGTGGGCTCCGGCTGAAGACGACCTAGACGCGCAAGAACGCGCGGGCGTGTTATTTGGCTCAGGTGTAGGCGGCCTTCAAACCACCTATGATGCCTCTATTACTTTGGCCGAGAAAGGCCCTCGACGCTTAAGCCCCTTCGTTATTCCGGGCATGCTAATTAACTTGGCATCGGGACATATTTCTATTCGTAACAATCTTAAAGGCCCGAACCACTCGGTTGTGACGGCCTGCGCAACTGGCGCACACGCCATTGGTGATGCTGCGCGTCTTATCCAGTATGGCGACGCTGACCTTATGGTCGCTGGCGGAGGGGAAGCCTCTGTTTGCCGTCTCGGTATTGCCGGCTTTGTTGCCTGCCGCGCTATGACCACAGGGTATAATGATCAGCCTGAAAAGGCGTCGAGGCCTTATGATGCTGGCCGTGATGGCTTTCTTATGGGCGAAGGTGCTGGCGCAGTTGTTCTCGAAGAGTATGAGCACGCGAAAGCACGCGGCGCGCATATTTATGCCGAAATATCCGGTTACGGACTGTCCGGCGACTCTCATCATATTACGAGCCCTGCGCCTGATGGCAATGGCGGTTATCGCGCTATGAAAGCGGCGCTGAAAAATTCAGGACTGGATGCTAGTGAAATCGGCTATGTCAATGCACACGGTACTTCAACGCCAGTAGGTGATGAAATCGAAGTCCGCGCTGTAGAACGCTTGTTTGGCGAGCATTCTGATAATATGTGCATGTCGGCTACAAAATCTATGACGGGGCATTTGCTCGGCGCCGCCGGCGCTATTGAAGCGGTCTTTACCGTCCTTGCTCTTCGGGACCAAATGGCGCCGCCGACCATTAATCTGGAAAACCCGAACGTCGAAACATCCGTCAATCTCGTACCTCTTAAGGCTAAGCGGATTAAAGCAAAAGCGGCTATGTCCAATTCTTTTGGGTTTGGCGGTACGAATGCAGCCGTAATTTTTTCAAAGGTGGATGATTAGGCGCGATGGGGAAATCATCGCGCGTGCAATCCTACATACCTGGCTCTGATAAAACTCCCGCGCCTCGAAATAAAATGAAAATTGCAATGTTTGTCTTGCTCACATTTCTCGTTGTGATGGCGGGTATGGTTTTCGGTGTTTATCAGTATCTTGAGAACACTTTCAACGAACAGGGGCCTCTGGAAACAGAAAGCATTTTTACAGTGCCGAGCGGGGCAGGGGTTTCTACGATTGCTGCAAAGCTAAACGCTGAAGGTTTCATCAATTCGCCCGATATGTTCAAACTTATGATCAAGGTGGAAGGTCAAGATGGCGGACTTAAAGCGGGAGAGTTTGCCGTGCCCGAAGCCTCTAGTCTTCGCGACATTTATAAAATTCTTACGGACGGCAGGGCGATCCTCTACCCCTTCACCGTCCCTGAAGGCCGCACGAGCGCGCAAATCATACGCTCTATGAGCGCGGTAGGCACATTGATTGACGACGCGCCTGTTACCCCTGCGGAAGGGACATTGCTTCCCGAGACATACCATACACCCAGAGGCATGACTCGATCAGATCTTATCAAAAAAATGGCTGATGCGCAGACTGAGTTCATTGACCGTGTCTGGCAATACCGCGCGGATGACTTGCCGATTACAACCAAGGCCGAGGCTATTATTTTGGCCTCAGTAGTAGAAAAAGAAACCGGCATCTCTGGCGAACGCGATATGGTGGCTGGTGTATTTACCAACCGACTTAACCGCGGGATGCGGCTGGAGTCCGATCCCACAATTATTTACGGCGTGAGCCAAGGTGATCCACTCGGACGCGGTATACGGCAGTCTGAAATTGACCGTAAGACAGACTGGAACACTTACAGAATGGACGGCCTTCCCAAGACTCCAATATGCAATCCGGGTAAAGATGCAATTTTGGCTGTTCTGAACCCCGGCAAAACCGATGCGATATTTTTTGTGGCTGACGGAACGGGCGGTCATGCCTTTGCGAGTACACTCGCTGGACACAATGCGAATGTAAAAAAATGGCGCGCCATTGAACGTAAGCGTAAAGCGAACGCTCAATGACATCGTTTTCTGGCATGACAGGCTTTGCTCGGATTGACGGGAATACAGACGATATCGTCTGGGCTTGGGAAGCGCGCAGCGTAAACGGCAAAGGGCTTGATATAAGGCTACGCGTGCCGTCGGATCTCACAGCCCTTGACGCGCCTATTCGCAAAGCTTTTGTGGCGTATTTCAATCGCGGAAATATACAGCTCAGCCTGTCGCTTGCATCGCAAAGCGCAACGTCGGCACATACCATCGATGAAGGCCTGCTTGATGCGCTTGCAGCCATAGCTGAGAAGCGCGGAGAGCCTTTGCGCCTCGATCAAATGTTGCTAGTTCCCGGCGTTGTTGTCCCTCGCGTGGGCGATAGGCCTAAAGAGGTTCAAGACGCTTTGGAGGCGGCTATTTTAGCATCTGTTGACGATATAGCGCTCAAGCTTAAAGTATCTCGCGATACCGAAGGAACCGCGCTGAAACCTCTTCTTTTGAGCGCCATAGAAAAGATAGAAGTTTTAACGAGCCAAGCCGAAAAGATTGCCGCCGAGCACGCCAAAACTCTTCAAGGATCTCTACAGGCCAAGCTCACTGAACTTTTGGGGCAAAATTTCCCTGAAGAGCGCCTTGTGCAGGAAGCCTCGCTTCTGGCTTTGAAAACCGATGTTCGCGAAGAACTTGACCGCCTTAAAGCTCACTGCGATCAAGCACGGGATCTATTGTCAAAGGGCAGTCCGGTTGGCCGAAAGCTAGACTTTCTCTGTCAGGAATTTAACCGAGAAACAAATACGCTTTGCGCCAAATCTGCTGATATTGACTTAACTCGTATTGGCCTAGAGCTTAAAAGCGTTGTCGAACAATTCAGGGAGCAAGCCGCCAATGTCGAATGATTTTTCCGATATGAAGTCTCACCGCCGTGGTTTGATGATAGTGTTGTCATCGCCGTCAGGCGCGGGAAAGTCGACTTTGACACGCGCGCTCCTCAAAGAAAACGAGGACATGACTATGTCCGTATCCGCGACGACGCGGCGGGCTAGGCCAGGAGAGGTCGACGGGCAGGATTATGTGTTTGTGGAAAAAGACGAATTTTCCAGTATGATTGTTGATCAACAGTTTCTCGAACATGCAAAAGTCTTTGATAATTTTTACGGTACGCCGCGCGGCCCCGTCGAGGCAGCTTTAGAAGACGGGAAAGATGTCATTTTTGATATTGATTGGCAGGGCGCGCAGCAGCTAACCCAAGCCGCAGCTGATGACCTTGTGAAAATTTTCATCCTGCCGCCTGATATGCGCGAGCTTGAGAAACGTCTCCGCACTAGGGCGCAAGACAGCGACGCGGTCATCGCCAAGCGCATGTCAAAATCCGAAAATGAAATCAGTCATTGGGCCGAATATGACTATGTGATCGTCAATGAAAACATAGAGGCGGCCATGACTGATCTTCGCGCTATCATCGCGGCGGAGCGTATGAGGCGGAAACGTCAATTATGGCTTGGCCCATTCGTAAAGTCTTTGATTGACGGCGGCTAGCTTAGTTTTTAGCAAAAATTGCGTTGGTGAACAAAATATAGCAGAAACAGGCTTATGTTTACTCAAATTTTGATCGGTTCCATACTAATTACGGCAACAGTCGCGATCGAAGTGGTGTTTATTCAAGCTGCGATTAGGGTGATTAAACAGCACGGTACTAAGTATATAGAGAGCCAAAATACTGTTCATCAATTCATAATTTTATCATCTACCACATTGTGGCTACTCGCCGCCCTTAGCCTTTCCATATGGATTTGGGCTCTGGCTTTCTGGGGACTAGGCGCGTTCCCCGAACTCGAACACGCGCTTTATTTTTCGATGGTTTCGTTTACCACATTGGGGTTTGGTGACCTCACACTTCCGTTGGATTGGCGGCTTCTATCAGGCATCATAGCCGCAAACGGGCTTATCATGTTCGGTTTGAATACAGCTTTTTTAATCGAGATCCTTGGCCGGATGCTATTGTCTTCAGACGACAAATAGTGGCTGAAGTTACTCCTGTTCTTTCAGCCAGTTCTCAAGCCAGTGAATATTATAGTCACCTTTTTTGAAATCCTCATCGTCTAAAAGATCTTCGAATAGCGGGATTGTCGTTTGTACGCCTGTAATGACCATTTCGCCAAGGGCACGGCGTAAGCGCAGAAGAGCGCCTTCGCGTGTCTTGCCGTGAACGATGAGTTTGCCGATCAAGCTGTCATAATGCGGCGGTATTGTGTAGCCCGCATATAAGGCGCTATCGAGACGTGTACTCATGCCGCCTGGAGCGTGAAAGTCGATGACTTTTCCGGGCGAGGGCGCGAACGTCCGAGGGTGTTCCGCATTGATCCGGCACTCAATGGAGTGACCGCGAAACTGCACATCTTTTTGGGCGAACGATAGCTTTTCGCCGTTAGCGACGCGAATTTGTTCCCGCACTAGGTCGATGCTTGTGATCTCTTCGGTTACAGGGTGTTCCACTTGCAAACGCGTGTTCATTTCGATGAAGAAAAACTCACCGTCCTCATACAGGAACTCAATGGTGCCGACGCCGCGATAGCCGATTTTCTTGATAGCCTTGGCGACGATCATGCCGATCTTGTTGCGTTCTTTTGCTGTGAGTGCCGGCGAGGGGGCCTCTTCGAGAACTTTTTGGTTTCTGCGCTGCAGAGAACAATCCCGTTCGCCAAGGTGAACAACATTGCCGTGAATGTCGGCAATAATTTGAACTTCAATATGACGCCCACCAGTGAGATAGCGCTCAAGATAAACTTCGCCGTTACCAAAGGCTGCAATCGCTTCTTGTTGCGCGGCCATAAGGGCTTCGTCGAGGCTTTCAGGTGTCGGTGCAAGGCGCATGCCGCGCCCGCCGCCGCCAGCGGCTGCTTTTACAAGGAGCGGGAAGCCTACCTTCTTGGCCACTTCGCGGGCGTCTTCGATATTATCCACGCTACCGTCGGAGCCTGGAACAACAGGAATACCTGCAGCGGCCACAGTTTTCTTAGCAGAAATTTTGTCGCCCATAATGCGGATATGCTCAGCTGTCGGGCCAATAAAGGCCATATCGTGAGCTTCTACGATTTCAGCGAAACGGGCGTTTTCAGAGAGGAAGCCGTAGCCAGGATGGACGGCATCTGCGTCCGTGACTTCGCAAGCGGAAATGATCGCCGGAATGTTGAGATAGCTTTCAGCTGCAGAGGCGGGGCCAATACAGACGCTCTCGTCGGCAAGGCGAACATGCATAGCGTCGCGGTCAGCCTCGGAATGGACGGCCACTGTGGCGATTCCCATTTCTTTACAGGCGCGGTGAACACGAAGCGCGATTTCGCCTCGGTTAGCAATAAGGATTTTTTTAAACATCAAATAAGAGCCTAGACGATGATGAACAGAGCTTCGCCAAACTCGACGGGCTGTGCGTCTTCAACCAAAATTTCGGAAATTTTACCAGACTTTGGCGCGGTAATAGCATTGAATGTTTTCATGGCTTCTACAAGCATCACTGTGTCGCCTTCTTTGACACTATCGCCAACTGAGACGAAAGCATCGGCATCTGGGCTAGGGCGAATGTAGGCTGTGCCGACCATCGGCGATTTAACAGCACCTGGGTGGGAGGCCGCGTCAGACGCCTTTTCAGCGGTGACTGTTTCAATAGAGGGAGCGTGTGCAGGCATTGTTGGCGCTGCCGGAGCTGGCGCATAAGCGGTAGTCATAACCGCGCTGCTGCCTTTAGAAACCCGTATTTTCAGGTCGCCTTTCTTAAGCTCAATTTCGTTGAGGTCCGTATCGTTGAGAATTTCGGCCAGCTCTCTGATAAGCTTGCTTTCGCTTGCTTGGCTACGTGTTGTTGGTTTTCCCGCCATCTGTTTTCCACTTGTGCTGATTTAAAATTTATAGTCGCTCTATTGCGGCTTCTATTGCCAGATAATAGCTGTTTTCTCCAAAGCCGCTAATAGTCCCTGTTGCGGCCTCTGAAACATATGACCTACGGCGAAAACTCTCTCTTGCCGCAGGTTGGGATAAATGCACCTCTATCACCGGAATGTCTAGTGTTTTTAGGGCGTCATAGAGCGCGATTGAGGTGTGCGTGTAGGCGGCTGGGTTGATGATAAGGGCTGCCGCTTTGCTGCGCGCTTCTTGAATAGCGTCAACAAGCTCGCCTTCAATGTTGGACTGGGTGAATACAATGTCATACCCGCTGTGGCTCGCTTTCTCGCGGCAAAGCCCCTCAATACCGGATAAGGTTTGCGTTCCATATATCTCAGGCTCCCTTGTCCCCAAAAGATTGAGGTTTGGCCCGTTAATAATGTATATCGGTTTTGACATATGGGATTCCCTTTCCCATATGGTAACGAGGCGGTAAACGCGAAACAACCCTTTCTTGAGATTTGGTCTAGGCTGGAGATTTAGGTAGGAAGCGGAGAATAAAGTTGCATTTGGTAATCAACGGCGAAGACTATGACGACCTACCTGACGGGCTGACCGTTGCGGGTTTGATCGCGCATTTGGGATTGCCAGAGAAGAAAATCGCCATAGAGCGTAACCGCGAGATTGTGCCCAAATCTACCTTTGGGACTGCGGCGCTAGAAAATAATGACCGCCTAGAAATCATACATTTTATTGGAGGCGGGTAATGCCGACTGACTTACTGACCGTAGCTGGAAGAGACTTTTCATCACGGCTTATCATTGGCACTGGAAAATACAAGGATTACGCCGAAAATGCGGCCGCTTTGGAAGCCTCAGGCGCTGACATGGTCACGGTAGCCGTTCGGCGTGTAAACGTCAGCAATCCAAACGAGCCTATGCTCGTTGATTTTATCGATCCTAAGAAAGTGACATATCTTCCGAATACTGCTGGGTGCTTTACTGGCGAGGACGCGGTGAGAACGCTCCGTCTTGCGCGGGAAGCAGGGGGGTGGGATTTGGTCAAGCTCGAAGTGCTCTCCGACCCGAAACATCTCTATCCAGATATGGAAGAGACCATGACGGCGGCCAAGATGCTTATAGATGATGGGTTTGAGGTCATGGTGTATTGCTCTGACGATCCGGTATTCGCTCGCAAACTCGAAGATTTAGGCTGCGCGGCGATCATGCCGCTTGGCGCGCCGATCGGTTCTGGCCTTGGGATTCAAAACCCAGTCAACATCCGCCTGATCGTCGAGCAATCCTCTGTGCCGGTGATTGTCGACGCGGGAGTCGGCACAGCGTCAGATGCCACGGTGGCAATGGAGCTGGGCTGCGACGGCGTCCTTATGAATACGGCCATCGCGGGGGCTAAAGACCCGATCCTAATGGCGTCGGCCATGAAACACGCGGTCATCGCCGGACGGCAAGCGTATCTGGCGGGCCGCATGCCCCGCAAAAAATACGCTGATCCAAGCTCGCCATTAGCTGGGTTGATTTAGCTTTCGTTGATTAATCGGCGCTAATCTAAGGCCTTCACCATAGTGCAAAGCGGGACGGGGACGGGGCCGTTAGTGTCTTCCCACTCACTTTCTATTGTGTAGCCGCATTTTTTATAGAACGGCACGCCTGCCATGGTCGCGGCCATTTCCAAAGCTTTGAAGCTTTCATTGCGGGCGGCGGTTTCTCCGGCGTCCAAGATCATGCGGCCTATGCCGCGTTTCGTGTGATCCGGGTGCGTGTACATGGCGCGAATGCGTGCGCGATCTTGCTTAGGGTCAAGCAAATTTGCATTGCGTCCGGCGCTGTGATTGCCGCCATATAATGTAGCGCGACGTGACCAACCTCCGCAACCGACTAGTGTTTCTTCGTCCCAAACACAAAAGTATGTTCCGTCATCAATGAGTTGGGTGTCGAGGCCCATAGCTGCAAATGAGGCTTCAATTTGAATGTTTGTGAGGTAATCTTTTTGCAATTCGCGTATGGATAACTCCATTAAATGCTTGATTTTGCTTATGTCGACGGGCTCAGCAATCTTAATATTCATGATTTCATCCTGATTTATGTCGTTTTTTTCATCAAAACCGCTCGTAACGCAAGAAATTGTGACAGAATTGCAACAAATTTTATTATTCGAGATGCGAGTTAGTCTCGCTCATTGAGATTTAGTTGAAAGTTCAGTAATGTTTGTGGGCAAATAAAAACAACCTATAGGGATAATGAATGCAAAAGTTCTCACTAAAGTCACAGCTTGCTGTGACAGCCTCTGCCGCGCTTCTTGCGGGCCTCTTGGCATCACCTGTCTACGCTCAAGATAGCGGCAACGGCGCTGGAAACTCTGACGAAATCATCACAACCGGTACACGCCGTAAGGCCCGCTCTGCGGCTGATACGCCTGCGCCTGTCGATGTTATTTCCGGCGTTGAGTTCACAAACCAAGCGTCAAACGATCTTCAAGACCTCCTTCGGACATCTGTTCCGTCCTATAACGTGAACGCACAGCCAATTTCTGATGCGGCAACAATTATTCGTCCAGCAAACCTTCGTGGTCTTTCTCCAGATAACACTTTGGTGCTTTTGAATGGCAAGCGTCGTCATCGTGGTTCCGTTATTTCCTTCCTCGGCGGCGGTATCGCTGACGGCGCGCAAGGCGTTGACATTTCTGTTTTCCCTGCGCTTGCTTTGAAGCAGGTTGAAGTACTTCGCGATGGTGCGTCTTCGCAGTATGGTTCAGATGCGATTGCTGGCGTTATTAACTTCCAGCTTAAAGATGCCCGTGAAGGCGGCATGGTTGAAGCTGTGTACGGCCAAACTTTTGAAGGCGACGGCGTTGATTACCGTGTCTCCGGCAATGCAGGCTTTGCTCTTGGTGAACGTGGTTTCGTCAACGTAACGGCTGAGTATAGCCAAACAGAAGGTACAGTCCGCGCCGCGCCGCGTGATGACGTGACGGATCTCGTTGCTGCGGGCAATACAGCTGCTGCAGATAACCTAACCATCAATAACTATACTGATAAATTCGCTCAGTATTGGGGGACGCCTGATATTAACGACAATATCAAATTGTTCGTGAACTCTGGTTATGAAATCAGTGATAGCGCCGAGCTCTACCTTTTTGGTAACTATGCTGAGCGCCAAGCCGAAGGCGGGTTCTTCTATCGCAATCCAACCAATCGCGGTGGTGTTTACTCAGCTGATGGAGGTGCGACACTTCTTGTGGGGGACTTGAACCCAACAGACGGTATCTCATGTCCAGTCGTCAATATCACGGATACAACGGGTAATGGCAGCACAGACACACCAGACCCAGTTGCTTTGGCAGCGGTTCAGGCTGATCCAAACTGCTTCACATTTGCGACGGATATTCCTGGTGGTTTCGTACCGCGTTTTGGCGGCAACAATGAAGACATGGCGATCGTTGGCGGTATCCGCGGCGAACTCGAAATCGGCAACGGTTTTGGTTATGACTTTTCTGCAAACTACGGTCAGAATAGTACAGAGTTCTTTATTAACAACACTGTAAACGCGTCACTCGGCCCGAACACTCCGCGCGACTTTGTCCCCGGTGCTTACGAGCAAACAGAAGTGACTTTGAATGCGGATTTCAACTATTCGTTCCCTATGAGCGAATGGGCGTCTGATTTGAACTTTGCTTTTGGTGGTGAATATCGCGAAGAAACATTCGACGTAACGGCCGGCGATGCTGCGTCTTTTGCGCTTGGGCCACTCGCTCAGCCATCTGTTGACTATCCAACTGGGCAAGGCTTCTCTACTAGCTCAAACGGTTTTGGCGGGTTCTCTCGTTCGACGTCTAACAAGCAGGATAGTTTTGGTGTTTACGGCGAATTGGAAGCGGATCTTTCGGAAGTGCTGACAATGCAAGCTGCACTTCGCTACGAAGATTTCTCAGCTTTCGGAGATACCCTGAACTATAAAATTGCGGCTTTGGTCAAGTTGACTGATACTATACGTCTTCGCGGTGCCTATTCCACAGGCTTCCACGCGCCGACAGCGGGTCAAGCCAATGTCACAAACGTAACGACGCAGATTGTTAACGGCACTTTGATTGACCAAGGAACTGTTCCTTTGTCCTCCGGTCCTGGACAGCTTGCAGCTGACTTTATTTTAGACCGCGACGGCGGCCGTCCTGAGCTTGGCACTGAAGATGCGAGAAACATCTCCTTTGGTACAGGCTTTGAAACAGGTCCGATTTCTTGGACAATCGATTACTTCAATATCGACGTAGATAACC
Organism: Alphaproteobacteria bacterium; assembly: GCA_051252005.1. GTDB lineage: Bacteria > Pseudomonadota > Alphaproteobacteria > Caulobacterales > Maricaulaceae > JACOMS01. The sequence goes on from JBPOEZ010000001.1 coordinate 515,462, forward strand.
GAATTGCCCTGGCTAACGATGTGGATTTCTTGCAAGCACTCGATTTTGCAGCTGATACTGATGGTGACGGCACGCCGGATGCTGCTGGGTATGACGGATCAAGTGTTGCTTCTGCTATCACAACACTCGACACGGCTGGCATCATTAACCGTGCAGAGTATGTTGGTTTTGAAGCTTTGACGCAGTTCCGTTACTTCTCAAACAGCTTCGATACCAAGACACAAGGTATTGATATCATTGCGAAAGCTCCGCTCAATTTTATTAAGAACGGTTCGACCAATGCTACTCTGGCTGTGAATTACACAGAAACCAAGGTGAACAACACTGGTACTATTAACCCGATTTCTGGTGACAGGGTTTTGGCTCTAGAAGAGTTACTTCCAAACTGGAAGGGTAACCTAACTGTTACGCATGAACGGGGTAAATTCCGTGGTCTTGTCCGCGCGAACTATTATGGCGGTTGGAATGATAATCCCAATGGCTATGAGCCAGGCGCTGAGTTCTTGTTCGACGCCGAAGTCGGTTACGAAGTTCACGAAGGTATGGAGCTCATCGCTGGCGCTGCAAACCTCCTGAATAACTACTCTGACAAAAACCCTGGACAGGGTGGCACAGGTCAGCTTTATCCAGAATCTGGACCCTTTGGTTTCAATGGCGGACAGTGGTACGTTAAAGCGCGCTACACATTCTAGTACGCAGTACATAGTAAAATGAAACCCGGCTCATTGAGCCGGGTTTTTTTTATGGCTTTATGTTAGGCATAAAAAAACGGCCGCTTGGGCCGTTTCTACTCTTCAAATAAAAAAGACTTATGTGCGTTGTAGACACACAGCAGTCGCTTCGCCGCCGCCAATGCAAAGGCTTGCGACACCTTTTTTAGCGTCACTCTTTTCCATGGCTGCGATGAGCGTGGCCATGATACGCGCACCTGACGCGCCTATAGGGTGCCCCAGAACGCAGCCGCCGCCATTTACGTTCACTTTCTCATGATCAAGCCCGAGCTCCTGCATGGCGATCATAGGAACTACGGCGAAGGCTTCATTGATTTCCCATAGATCAACTTCAGATGCGTCCCACTCTGCTTTCTTAAGCGCTTTTTTCATGGCGTGAACAGGAGCGGTTGTGAAGTAAGCGGGTTCATGAGCGTGTGCGGAGTGAGAGACGATTTCGGCCAAGACTTTATGCCCGCCTTTATTCGCGTCTGATTTGCGCATTAAGACAAGTGCTGCCGCGCCGTCATTAATCGAGCTAGCATTGGCTGCCGTGACTGTGCCTTCTTTGTTAAACACGGGGCGAAGCGTTGGAATTTTTTCCGGCCGCGCATTGGCCGGCCCTTCATCAGCGGTGACGATCGTATCGCCTTTACGCCCTTTAACGGTCACGGGGGTAAGCTCACGGTCAAAATCGCCGTTGTCTTGGGCTGTTTTTGCGCGGCGTACGGATTCGATGGCGTAGGCGTCTTGGGCCTCGCGCGTGAACTGATATTCTTCTGCGATCATATCGGCGAAGACGCCCATTGCGTTTCCTTCGTAAGCATCGGTCAGGCCGTCATGCATCATGCTGTCGATGACCTGTTGATTGCCCATCCGCATACCGCCCCGCGCTTTTGGAAGCAGGTACGGGGCTATGGTCATATTTTCCATGCCGCCAGCAACAGCGAGGTTGATAGAGCCAGCTTTGATCGCATCGTGCGCCATAATTGCGGCCTGCATGCCAGAGCCGCACATTTTATTGACGGTTGTAGCTTCGCAGTGTTTGGACAGTCCGGCCTTAATGGCGGCTTGCCGAGCAGGGGCTTGACCTTGTCCGGCTGGTAGGACGCAGCCCATGATAACTTGCTCGACGGCATCAGCCTTGACCCCGGCTTCGGCGACGGCGGCTTTAATCGCCGCAGCGCCAAGCTCAGGGGCGGAGACAGAGGAAAAAGCGCCTTGAAATGCGCCCATAGGGGTGCGGGCAAGCCCAACAATAACGACTGGATCAGACATAATTTCTCTCTATTCTTCTTTGTTTTGTAATTTTTTGGCGGCAGCAATTTTAGCGCGCTTAGCGTCAATATCTTGCTGTTTTTGACGTCGCCATTCTTCCTGCCGGCGCGTAGTCTTCTGCGTCCACCAAAAAATAAGGGCCAAAATAACGGCGAGGATCGCCACAATAAATTCGATTTTCATAGTCACACACCGGAATGTTTGACCTTATGTAAGCCGTAACCCTGCCAAATTCAAGCCGTGTGAATGCGCTATGGCCTCGGAATTCCCGGCACGCCAAACATGGCGAGTTGCAAGCTGTTTGCGATGCGTTTGGCGCGTTCCATGAAATAATCCTTAGCGTGCGGCGTTGGGGCCGTCTCGGAGAGGGTTTGCTCAAATAGGCTTAGCCAGCGGGTAAAATGCGCCTTCGTTACGCCTGATAGTTTCGTATGTGCTGGGACGGGCTGCCCAGAATAAAGACCCGTGTTCATTGTCACGGATGACCAAAACAGTTTCATTTTCGGTAAGTGGACATCCCAATTGTCGCCTATGGCAGCATTGAAAACCGGGCCGAGCTCTTCATCTTTGCGGATCCGGTCGTAGAAGCCATCAACGAGTTGCGAGATGTAGGCTTCATTGATGCCAATGCTCGCAGCGTGGTCTTGAATGGCTTGGCGGCGTTCTCGCGCGCGTTCTGGCGGGTTTTCCATGTCTAGCTGACCGACTTTATGACAATCGGAAGTGTCACGAATACACAGACGACACCCCAAAAAATCATGTTGATAAGAGACCTGAAGACACCGCCATCTGGCTCTTCGGTTATATTAAACGCGCCGAGGACAAGCGTCCCAGGGAAGAGAAAGGCAGCGCCTAGAAATTTTAGAAAGGCCATAAATTATCCAAATAAGTATTTTATTTGCGTATTAAATAAGCTTGGCATATAAGGAAGTCAAGTCATGAAAGGTGTCCCATGAATATTACAAAATTTTCTGATTATTGCCTTCGAGTGCTCATATTTTTAGCGGCGAATGACGACGAAAAGGCGACAGCGGACCAAATCGCCAAAGCTTATGATATTTCCTTTCATCATGTGGCTAAGGCGGCGCAGTGGCTCGGCCGTGAGAATTACATACTGTCTGAGCGCGGACGGGGCGGGGGCATTACGCTCGCGTCAAAAGCTACAGAGATTAATATTGGCGAGCTTCTGGCAGAGACTGAAAACCATACGCACCTTGTTGAGTGCATGAAGCCCGCCGGCGGCGCGTGCTGTATTCGTCCGGCTTGCGGGTTGAAGCTAGCTCTCGCCGAAGCGGAGGCTGCCTTTTATGAAACGTTGCGCAAGTTTACCTTGGCGGACGTGGTCACTCAAAAGTCTGCGCTTTCAACATTACTCTCAAGTTCGGAGCTTTAGACATGAACACTGCACATGAAACAATGCCAGACGGCTGCGCAAAGTATGGCGAATCGCCAGTATTCAGAGCCGAATCCGTACCGGAAAAATTACGCGCGGCTCATTCCTTGAAAGCCGGAACGTGGGGGAAAATGCGAGTGGAGCAGGGTCGGGTCGAATATTTCTTAGAGGGTGAAACTCAGCCTTTGAAAATAGTCGAAGTCGGCACCATCCATATTATCCCGCCCGAAGAGCGGCATTATATTACAGTCAGCCGTGACGTTCGTTTCCAAATTGAATTTTGGAAGTAGTTTTACTCTTCTATGGGCCTAGGCGTAAATAAATTCAGCATGGATGTCGGGAAGCTCTCCGTATGGAGTTTGCCGTTTCGGTCAAACCACTGACAGCCTAAAGCGAATTCGTTCTCCGCTTCGAGTACGGTCATTTTCGGGCCGCCTGATTTTAAGCGAACCAAATCGCCTGTTGAAAATTGTGTCATCACTTACCTTTGCTTGGTTCAGCGCTGCCGTTTGGCAGACCTCTGGCCGTATAGCTATTAAATTTTAAACTCTATTCCCTGAAGAAACTTTGCAATATTTTGACTTGGCGGTCAAAGGCCTCGGTGCCGGGCGAGACAAGTTCGACATGGCCCGTGGCAGGTACTTGCACGAAATCTGCTTTCATACCCGCCGCAACGGCCTTTGCCGTGTAGGCAGCGCCGAGGCGCGGCGGGGCGATGGTGTCTTCGTTGCCGTTAAGGCTCATATGCATCGCCGTTGATGGAAATAACTCGGTTGGCGACGTGTCAGAGAAAACATTGGGGCGTTTATCAGTGGGCTCTCCCACAAGGGTATCCATGATGCTGGCTAAACATCCTTCAAATGTCACCGGCGCAGAGGCTTCTAGGTCGGCGAGGCCGCCTGAATTGATTATGCCGCGCAGAGGCAGAGGGTTGTCTTTATAAAGCGGGCTGCTTTTGGGTAGATTGGCGCGCGTTGATAGCCAAGCCACCAAATGTCCGCCCGCAGAATGGCCGACTCCAGCGACCTTATCCATGTTAAAATTATACTCCGCCGCGTGATCTCGCAAAGCATCAGCGGCCTTGGCGACATCTTGGAAGGAGCCAGGGTATCCGCCGCCCTCTTCGTCGACGCCGCGGTACTCAATATTCCAAACGGCGAGCCCTTGTTGGCGCAAATCTTCGGCGGCGTAATTCATCAAAGTTCGGTCGGCAATGCCCTTTTGCCAACACCCGCCATGCACCATAATAATAACGGGATGCGGGCCGTTGCCTCTGGGAAGCCAGACATCAATAACATCAGATGTGCCTTCGCCCGTGCGAACTGTATGTTGCGGCTTCGGCATGTAGCGAGCGGTTAAGTCCGACCACTTCATAAGGGGTGCAGGCTCTGCTTCAGTCATAGACGTCTCAGTGTTTGGGGCTGCGGGCGGCGTCTCTTGCGCAGGGGAGCAGGACAGTAAAAGGGCAGCGGAAAGGAGCGTAAAATATTTCATGCGGTGAGTGTACCACGAAGCGCCTGAATACCGTAACGCCTTCTACGGTCTAGCCGATCTTTCTTTGGGGTTGTTTGGCGGCCCCCGCAGAGAATAGTCTGGTAGTTTCAAGCCCCGTCATGCACAGTCCTTTTATGACATTTTCAATCCCGACCTCCCGCGCGCAGGCGCTTGCTTATGACGCGGCTGACCCGCTCGCGCCGCTCCGCGCGCAGTTTAAAATTCCCGGAGGTATGACCTACCTCGTCGGTCATTCCCTTGGCCCTGCTACCCACAGCGCGTTAGCGGCAATTCGCCAAACAGCAGAGACAGACTGGGCCAACGATATTGTTCGCGGCTGGAACAGCGCAGACTGGATCAACCTTGCCAAAACGGTCGGCGCGAAAATCGCCCCGCTTATCGGAGCCAAACCGCATGACGTCGTGATTTGCGACTCTGTATCCGTGAACCTGTTTAAGCTCGCAGCGAGCGCCCTGCCTCATGCCAAAACGCACGAAATTATGATCGAGGATGATGAGTTTCCAACCGACCAATATATCGCCAAAGGCCTTGCGGATTTGGCGGCCGCGAAACTAACCAAGCTCCCCGCAGGCGCAGCGATGGCGGCCCTTAGCGGCGGCGGCGTCCTTATCAAGAGCGCCGTGAATTACCGCACAGCGGAGATCGCCGATATGGCAAGCTTCGAAGACGCGGCGCGGCGCTCTGGCGCGCTCATAGTCTGGGATTTTAGCCACGCCACGGGGATCGCCCCGATAGATGTTGCGGCTTCCGGCGCGCGGCTTGGCGCAGGCTGTACCTATAAATATTTGAACGGCGGCCCCGGCGCTCCGGCATTTATTTATGCCCGCGAAGACATCGCGAAAACGCTTCTGTCGCCGCTACCCGGGTGGCTCGGGCATAAAACGCCGTTTACGTTTGACGCGGATTACGCTCCCGCAGATCACGCCGCGCGGTTTGTGGCCGGAACGCCGCCAATCCTCTCGCTCTCGGCTCTGTCAGGCGCGCTGGATGTGTTTCGCGGCCTTGATATGCAGAGGCACGCCCAGAAGGCGCAGGTCATGTCTAGTCTCGCGCTTTCCCGAGCCGCCCAGATGGGCCTCAAGACAACATCGCCGCCTTATCCCGTAAAACGCGGCGGCCATATCAGCCTCCTGCACGATAATGGTTATCCCATTGTCCAAGCCCTCGCGGCGCAGGGAATTATGGCTGACTTCCGCACGCCGGACACGATCCGCCTCGGCTTTAACCCGCTCTATATCAGCATGACAGAGACGTGGGACGTCATGGACGTGCTCGCTGATATTTTAGACACGCGGGCTTGGGACACCTCAGAGTTCAAGATGCGCGCCGAGGTGACGTAGGTTTTACCGCCCGAGCTGGGCCGCCTAATGCAGCGGGAGCCCATCGAGGCAAGTGTTTAAGAGACCGCGTTTATGCTTGATACCATTTTTGACGGTTTCGTCTGAACGAGTTGAGCAATAGTTTCGATGACCGTCTGCTGGGTGATGCTCTACTGCGCACCCTAATTTTTCTATGGCGAGATCCATTTTTATGGCTGATGTTGCGTAATCGCCGCAGAATTGGGAGTTCTTCCGACTTTGATTAACAGGAGTAGGTGTCGGTACAGGAGGGGAATTGAACTGTTCGCAATTAACGGTTTCATTCCCCAAAGAGCTTGTTACTGTATTTCGTTCCCGAGTGGTGTGAACCCTTATCATGCTGATTTTAACGCGTTTACCGGCATTCTCATGTCGGTGCCGCAAACGTGATTGTGCATAGTCACACACTTTTTTCTTGAAATCAGTTGCCGTGTTTTCCATCCGAGCGCGTTTGATAGTCTCCTCATTTGCGGCTTGGCAAGCTCTTTTCCTTGCTTTCTCAGGAGCTGTTCCTGCGCTTCGTGTTGCTGTTTGTAGATAGCTATCAGATAACGGGACTTGGATGTTGCTCCATGTGCTACCGACTTCCGCTTGACCTAATATCACGATACCATCAGAAGTGCAGGTTCTTGATACTTTGGCGCTAGCCGAACTCGAACATAGTAGAGATGCTGCTAAACAAGCGGCGGTGATAATGCCCGTGTTTTTGAGAGAATTAAACATACTTTAGTCTCCTATGTGATCGTTCTTATAAAGAGTGTACTTGCCATAATGCCCTACGTCAAATGTGACGCTGCTGAGTTACACTATGGCGGGGAACAGCGAACATCGTAGAAGTTAGGACAAGTTCTGCTCTAATTGAGGGCTAAAGTGACGAAGGTTAGAACAGAGTTGATGCCAGAGTTGGGCTTGGCGTTTTGTTTTCGCCGCCCTAAGGTGGTTTGAATAGTGTTGAAGGGTAGTATGATGATAAAGAGTTTTGTGAGGTTTGCCTCGGTTTTGTTTCTGGTTTCTGCGGCCGCTCCCGCCTTTGCTCACGGCGAGAAGGATGAACCGCCGCGAGAAAAGGCAAACTTTCCGGATACGGACATTTTTCTTCTCGATCTTAGCCTTGGCGATAGCCCCGCTATCTCTAATGCGCGCAACGTGACGGGTCTGGCGGCCTATGAAAACCAGCCGTCCTTTACACCAGATAGTTCATCCTTTCTTTTTTCTCGTAGCGATGAGTACCAGACCGATGTGTATGAATACTTGATCGCGTCCAAAACCACGCGCCGTATTACGCGGACGGCGACGAATGAATTTTCACCTGTAGCCTCGCCCGATAACAAAACAATCTCGTTTGTTACGGACGGCCCAGGAGCTAACCAAAACATTGCGAAGGTCACCCGCGCCCGTCCTGAATTAGAAAAAAAGCTGCTCCCCGGATCATCAATGCGTGAACCCACGGGTTACTATAGCTGGGACCATGTGAGCGGTAATGTGCTGTTCTGGTCTCGCTACGGATTTAATGTGACGCTGACCCACGCGGATAAAGAAGAGGCACATTACGTGAGTGGAAATGCTGTTCCGTCCACGCCTTACGTTATTCCCGGAACCTCGAATTTTAGTTTCGTGCACAGACAGGGCAACGGCAGCGTTTGGATCAAAGAGCTTAATCCAGTGACCAAAGCCGTGCGGCCTCTAACTCCCGTCGTCGGCGCTAATGCTAATTATGGCTGGGCGCCCGACGGATCGATCATGATGATCGAAGCGGGCACGCTCTACCGCTGGATGGAGGGCACGGACGGCGGATGGAAGGTCGTCGCTGACCTCGCAGATCACGGCATTAAAGAGGCTGCGCGCCTCGCCGTTAGTCCAGACGGGACCAAACTCGCTATTGTCGGGCAGCCTGCTAGCGACTAAGATACTGCCAATATTTTCCTTATTTGATGAGACACTTATGACATCGACTGCTCCGCTTTTTGCGTCGTTCACTTGTAAATCCCTGACCATTCCGAACCGGATTGTTATGGCGCCTATGACCCGTAGTCAATCTCCTGATGGTATCCCTGGCGATAACGTCGCCGAGTATTACGCGCGCCGCGCGGCCGCTGATGTCGGTCTTATTGTCACCGAAGGCACAACGATTAACCGCGGCGGCGCTTCCAATGACCCGCGCGTACCGAACTTCCACGAAGAAAAAGCACTTGCGGGCTGGAAAAACGTTGTCTCCAAAGTCCATGAAACTGAGGGCAAAATTGCGCCGCAGCTTTGGCATGTTGGTATGGTCCGTAAACCCGGCACCGGCCCTGTCCCTGACGCGCCGTCTGATAGCCCGTCTGGCCACACGCATACTGGCAAATCCGTCGGCCCCATGCCTAGCGAATCTGATGTCGCCGATATGGTTATGGCCTATGCCAACGCCGCAGGTCAGGCTGCGAAAGCCGGGTTTGACTGCGTCGAAATTCACGGCGCGCATGGTTATTTGATCGACCAGTTCTTTTGGGACGTCATGAATAAACGCGAGGATCAGTATGGCGGCGGCTTAGTTGAGCGCGCCAGTTTCGCGGGTGACATAATCAAGGAAGTCCGCAAACAAGTAGGCAAGGACATGCCTATTATTTTGCGCTTTTCCCAGTGGAAACAGCAAGAATACACGGCGCGCCTTGCCGATACACCTGAAAAGCTAGAAGCCTTCCTCAAGGTCTTCGTCGATGCCGGCGTTGATATTCTCCATTGCTCGCAGCGCCGTTTCTGGGAGCCTGAATTTGACGGTTCTGATCTCAATCTTGCGGGCTGGACGAAAAAACTGACAGGCTTGCCGACGATTACCGTTGGTTCTGTCGGCCTTTCCGGTGATTTCATCGGCGCGTTCCAAGGCGAAAGCAGCGAAGCCCGCGCGCTTGATGACCTTTTAGAGCGCCTCGATAAAGGCGAATTTGACCTCGTCGCCGTTGGCCGCGCGCTCCTCCAAGACCCGCTCTGGGCCTCGAAGGTGAAGGCGGGAAAAACGGATGAATTGATGAATTACGACGCCAAGGCGCTTGGCACTTATTACTAAAATACATTGCCTTGTCATCCCGGCCCTCGAGCCAGGGTCACGAAAGGCAAGCTCAGTTCTTTATAACGTCTAGGCCCCGGATTAAATCCGGGGTGACAGTTTTGTGTGCGCTGCGCCTACAAATTCCCGCCGCCGAAGAAATCCATTTTACCGAGCGGTACGCCGTTATGGCGCAGGATGTTATAGGCGGTGGTGCAGTGGAACGTCACATTGGGTATGGTGAAGCCTGAGCTATAGGCGATACCAATAAATTCGCGCTCTACGGGGCCGAGTTTGACTGTGAACTTACGGGTTTCTGTGCCGTTGATCTGCTCTGGCGTGAAGCTATTGATCTCTTTACGGGCCTTCGCGATCAAGGCGTAAAGCTCTTCAAAAGTTGTTTCCGCATCGTCGTAAACGGGCGGGGTAGACCCGACTAATCTGTGAGGACACATTTTCGACATAGAGGCTGCGATCTGGACTTGCTTGGTCAGGGGCGCCATGTCGGGATATAGCCGCGCTGTCAAAAATACGCTTGGGTCAATGCCGCGTTCTTTGGCGTTTGCTTCGCCTTTTTTAAGGACGTAATCAAGATTGCCGAGTAGCCGGTCTAAGGCGGGGATGCTGGCATTATACATAGAGAGAATAGACATAGTGTTTTCCTTTTTTGCGATTTCAGCAAAGCGGCAAGCCAAAGGCAAGACGCTTTACTGTATGGCATAGGGTACAGATTTGTATGGCTTAATGTTCGAGCACGATCCTGTACCGTGCTTTGCCGGATTTAAGGTGCGCGATGGCGTCATTGACCTGATCAAATTTGAAATACTCGGTCATAGGTTTGATGTCGTGGCGTGTGCAAAATTCGAGCATTTTGGCGACCATAGCGGGGGAGCCTGTATCAGAGCCGCCGATTTTCTTCTGACCCGGCACAAGCGAGCCGCCTGAGACGGCCATGGGCTCTGTGACCATGCCGACATGGATGAGCTGGCCTTGCGGCGCGAGCGCGGCGACATAACGGTGCCACGCAAGGTTCACATTCACTGTTGATAAGATCATATCATATTGACCGCGTAGAGATTTCAGCAAGTCGTCATCACGGTTATTGATAACCTTGTGCGCGCCAAGAGTTTTCAGTTCATCTTCCTTGTCCATTGAGCCTGTAAAGGCGGTCACTTCACAGCCCCAAGCCTTTGCGAATTGAATGGCCAAGTGGCCTAGTCCGCCAATGCCGATCACGCCGACGCGGTCTGTGGGTTTAATATCGTAATCCATAAACGGCGCGAAGACCGTAATGCCGCCACAGAAAAGCGGCCCTGCAGAACGTGCGTCCATGTTATCTGGCAAGGGAATAGCCCAAACGGCCTGTACCCGCATGCGGTCAGCAAAACCGCCATGGCGTCCGCGAATGGTTGGCTTGCCTGTGCCGCAGCGTTGATGATGACCAGACATACATTGCCCGCACGTCAGGCAGCTTTCCGCTGTCCAACCGACGCCGACGGTCTGCCCAATTTTCAAATGCGAGACGTTTTCGCCGAGCGCCGTAATCTTGCCAACCGCTTCGTGGCCGGGGACGAGGGGGTATTGGCTCGCGCCCCATTCATTATCAATCATGGAGATGTCAGAATGACAAATTCCGCAGGCTGTGACGTCGATCTCGACCTGATCATGGGGTAGGGGACCGGGTGAATATGTGTAGGGCGTAAGCTCGCCTTTTGGCTTGCTTGCGGCGTAGGCTTTTATGTCTGTCATGATGCGTCCTTTTGGGTTTCGACTATGATATGGGGTATTAAAGCCTTCAGGGCTAGGGCGGGTAATAGAATAGTTCAAGCGGGAACATCGCCGCGCGGGGAGCGCAGCGTGGTGAATCTTGGAGGGGCCTTCAAAATGAAGGGCAGTTCCGCGAAGCCCTGAACCTTTGCAGGCCAAGGAGATAAAATGTGTGTTCGCAAAGGGAGACTTCGCGGCGGCGTTTTATTCAGTGCGGCCTATTTTTGCGCCAGTCTTTCCCGCCTTGTGAGCGGTCTGCTTCCGAGGGAGCGGAAGAGGGCGTGAGGCTCTCGCATCTGGTGATCCGGCCGTGCTTTCGCGTAGATGCTTGACAGTGGTTCACATACTCAAGCCGAAAGCTACCTACAATCACAAACACCGTTCCAAACGCTTTAGTCCTACGTCGACAAAGGCCCTTCGTCGTTTGGAAAACTTGTAGTGCTCACCGTTTTGACGCGGTGAGATTGAAATATAAGGGCAAATGGAAGAGTGAGGATTATTATTTTTAAAAGCGCGTAATTACATGAGTTTTGTGAGTTTGGAGCGAGGATTAATCGGTCTCTCATGCCCGTCATCCCGCGCTCGACGCGGGACCTAGGCATTATAGCGCGTCCAAACTCTCGAGATCTCGGCTCAAGGCCGGGATGACTGTGTTGGGGGGACTTGCCATCCCCGACTGGTGTTTGCCTGCAAACACTTGATCGGGGACCTCGTCGTAATAATGCACCAATACTCTCGAGACCCCGCGTCAAGCGCGGGGTGACAGTGTGGGGGAGATTGCAAGGTATTAGCGCCTACCTCTCAACCATCATCCCTGCTTTGAGCAGGGATCCATCACCGGAAATTTCAGCGAGTTCAATTTTGGATTATGACGATCAACACGTCCGAAAACATCCACTCCCTCTCCAACCACAAATGCGGGAGATGGATCCCCTTTTTCAAGGGGATGATGGCTATTGGGGGGGCTTTTTCATAGCGGTCATCCCGCACGCAGCGGCAGCGAAGATGCGGGACCTCGACGTTACAATGCTTTGAGCTCCCCTCACGCACTCCAAAACGGTATGACCGCCTGTCGCAATATGCGTTCACGCTAAATGCGTTACCGGCATATAGGCCAATAATGAAGTGAATGGGAAGGGGGGTAGAAGGGGTTCTACCGCTTCGCATTGTCCTCGAACAGTTCCGCTAGCTTCTCTGTCATCGCTCCGCCGAGTTGTTCTACGTCCATGATGGTTACGGCACGTTTGTACCATCTGGTGACATCGTGGCCGATGCCGATGGCAACGAGTTCGACTTCGCTGCGGTTTTCGATTTTGTCGATGGCCATGCGAAGGTGGCTCTCTAGCAAGCCTGTCTTGTTTTGGCTTTGCGTAGCATCGTCAACAGGCGCGCCGTCGGATATGACCATTAGGATACGCCGCTGTTCAGGCCGCGCCATGAGGCGTTTATAGGCCCATTCGAGCGCTTCGCCGTCAATATTTTCCTTGAGCAGGCCTTCGCGCATCATCAGGCCGAGGTTCCGTTTGGCGCGCCGCCACGGCATATCGGCGGATTTATAGATGATGTGCCGAAGGTCATTGAGCCGTCCAGGGCTTGTCGGTTTCCCGCTCGCCATCCAATCTTGGAAGCTCCGGCCGCCTTTCCACGCGCGGGTGGTAAAGCCGAGTATTTCGGCTTTGACGCCGCAGCGTTCCAGTGTGCGCGCGAGAATATCGGCGCAGACGGCGGCGACCATGATCGGCCGTCCGCGCATAGAGCCGGAATTATCAATCAGGATTGTCACGACAGTGTCGCGGAAGTCGGTTTCTTTTTCTTCTTTGAACGTCAGCGCCGACATTGGATCCGTGATGACCCGTGTGAGCCGCGCTGTATCGAGCTGTCCTTCTTCGAGGTCAAATGTCCATGAGCGCTGCTGCTGCGCGAGGAGGCGTCTTTGCAGGCGATTGGCAAGGCGAGAAATGACAGACGACAAACCCGCCATATGCCCGTCGAGATAGCCGCGCAGGCGGTCAAGCTCTTCGGTTTCGCAAAGCTCTTCGGCCTTGATGACCTCATCGTGCGTTTCGGTATAGACCGTGTACGGGTCCGGCATGTTGGTGATGTTGGAGCGCTGCGGATTGGGGTTCGGTGTTTGCTCGCTATCGTCGCTGTCGCCGTCCATGTTTTCGGCGTCGACCATATCTTGCGGGTCAGAGTTTTGATCTTCGACCGCGTCGGCGTCGGAAACTTCGGTTTGGCCCGGTTGTTCGTCGCGGGGCGTGTCCGGGCTTTGGTCGGGCTGTTGGTCTTCGTTCTCGCTCGACTCGTCTTCTGCGTCGTCTTGCTCGTCATTTTCGGCTGGATTATCGACGAGTTCCATATCACGGAGGAAGTCGAGCGCGGCTTCCGCAAATTTAGATGCGTCGGATAAATTCTTAGACAAGGCGCGGAGTTTGTCACCGCCTTTGCCTTCGACGTAATCTCGCCATGCGGACATGAGGCCGTCTGTGCTTTTAGGAAGGTCGCGGTCTTGGAATATTTCGCGTGCGAGTAACCCAACGGCTTCGGGCATAGAAGAATTGTTTTGGTCTAGCCCGTCCTTGTCAAAGCCGCGGCGTAGGGCGCGGGCGTCAAGGGCGGCGTGCAAATTGTCGGAAACTCCTGCCATGTGCTGCGAACCGAGGGCTTCGACGCGGGCTTGCTCAAGGGCTTCGTAAATCTCGCGGGCTTCGCCGCTCGGCGGTTGTAGACGCTTGAAAACATCGGGCTGATGCAGGGCAATCCGCAGGGCTAGAGCGTCCGCTTCGCCGCGCGCTTTGGCAATTTGTATTGGCGTCGGTTTTTGCGGGAGCGACGGCAGCATGATCTGATCGCGGACAAGTCCGGCCACATCCCCGCCAAAACTCACTTCAAGCTCTGTCTCGCCGGACAGGGCTTTGGTGGTATGGCCAAGCGCGCGCTTAAACGTGTCTATGGGAGTGTGGGTGGTCATGGTTCACTAAGCGACCATAACAGTCGCAGCGCTTTCCGGTAAATCCTTGCCAAATGCGCGCTGATAGAACTCAGCGATGATGGGGCGTTCAAGCTCGTCACATTTGTTGAGGAATGTGAGGCGGAAGGCTTGGCCGATGTCGCCGCCAAAGATGCGCGCATTTTCGGCCCAGTTCATGACCGTACGCGGGCTCATAACCGTGGAAATATCGCCTGCGATAAAGCTGTTCCGGCTCATATCGGCGACGCGGACCATAGAGGCAATAATATCGCGGCCTTCTTTGGAGTTAAACGTCGGGGATTTGGCAAGCACAATCGCAGTTTCGTCGTCGTGGGGCAGGTAGTTAAGCTGCGTGACGATAGACCAACGGTCCATCTGGCCTTGGTTGATTTGCTGCGTGCCGTGGTAAAGGCCCGTTGTATCGCCGAGGCCAACCGTGTTGGTAGTTGAGAAAAGGCGGAAGGCCTTGTGGGGCGTGATAACGCGGTTTTGATCGAGCAAGGTTAAGCGGCCCTCGGCCTCCAAAATACGCTGGATCACGAACATCACGTCGGGACGGCCCGCATCATATTCATCAAATGTCAGCGCGACAGGGTTTTGCAGCGCCCACGGCAAAAGGCCTTCGCGGAATTCTGTGATTTGCTTTCCGTCTTTGAGGACAATCGCGTCCTTACCGACAAGATCAATCCGAGAGACATGGCTATCGAGGTTGATTCGGACGAGCGGCCAGTTCAGGCGCGCGGCGACTTGTTCAATGTGAGTGGACTTACCCGTACCGTGATAACCCTGCACCATAACGCGGCGATTATAAGCAAAACCAGCACAGATCGCCTGCGTGGTCTGATCATCAAAGATGTAGGCTTCGTCGATTTCGGGGACATATTCCGAGCGTTTACTGAAAGCCGGAATTTCCATATCGAAATCCACGCCAAAGGTTTCGCGGGCAGAGACTGTGGTATCCGGTTCAAAGATCGGGAAGGGTGTATCGGTCATGAGAGTGTCCTGAATTCGGTGGCTTTAGCCAAGTTCCGTTGTTTTTAGCATTTTATAAGCTTTGACCACGCGCTGGAAGCTTTCTTCCGTGGTGCGGTCGCCTTTATTGGCATCTGGGTGAAGCTGTTTGACGAGCTGTGTATAGCGGCGGCGCACGTCGGCTTTGTTAGCCGTTTCGTCGAGGCCCATATCGTTGAGCGCTTTGACTTGCATTTTTGAGAGGCGGCGGCGCGGCGTTTCTTGGATATCATTATCGCCATCGCCAAATATGCCGTAGCCTTCTGATGTTGTGCTTGTCTGTCCGGCTTTGGTTTTCTTGCGGGCCTGTGCGCGTTCACCCGTGTTTTTACGGACGTCCCACGTTGGGCGGTGACCGTGGCGGGCACCTGCTTGCCATTCATGAATGTCTTCGTCGGTCATGCCGGAGAAGAAATTCCAGTTCTTATTGTATTCACGGGCATGGGGCGCGCAGAAGTTATAATACTCTCGCAGCTTGTCGGGGCTTTTGGGAGCTTTACAGCCGCCCATAGCAACGCATCCGGCCCAATCACATTCGGTTTCATCCGGATTGAGTTTTTTCTTGCCTTTATTGACTCGAATATCGATGCCCTTAGGCTTGTAACTATAATTATCTGTCATATCTCTAACATAGGTATTAAAATCGCGCGGAAAAGGACGAACTAAGATGGGCATAATTGCTGACTCAATCAAGGAAAAACTGACACATGCTTTCAATCCGTCGCACCTAGAGGTGATTGACGAGAGCGCAAAGCATGCTGGACACGCCGGAGCGCGCGCCCATGCCGAAGAACATGGGAGTTCTGAGAGCCATTTTCACGTCATCATAAAAAGCGATAAGCTGTCAGATCTCGGCCGTTTAGGGCGTCACCGCGCTGTTATGGAGGTTCTCGCGGTCGAAATGAAAGAGATTCACGCCTTTAGCCTCGACGCGGAGTAGGATAATCCTACTGGCCTCTTGAAAATATACGCTAATCCCGTCATGAGGGGCCGCTCATGACAGCGGTGTCAAAACTTATAAGGATCTATCATGTCTGGTAATCAGGAAATATATGACCGTCTTCAAACGCTTGCGGGTCAAGCCGTTTCGATCAAGGACTTATTTACGATAGAGCCAGACCGCATGGAGCAGTTCGTGCACAAAGAGGGACCGCTGCGCGCGGACTTCTCTAAACAGGCTGTCAGCACATCGGCGCTGGCGTCTTTGATGGAACTCGCGCGTGCCTGCGATCTTGAAGGGTGGCGGAAACGCTTCTTTGACGGCGAAAAAATCAATACCTCGGAAGACCGCGCGGTTTTGCATCCTGCGCTTCGCGGTGTAGGCGGCGATAAGGCCGTGCAAAAAGAAGTCAAAGCGATGCGCAAGCGCATTGCGGCCTTCACCAAGTCTGTCCACGAGGTAGGAAAATATAAAGCGATCGTCCATGTCGGCATTGGCGGCTCTGATCTTGGCCCGCGATTAGTGGCGGATGGTTTGGCGGCGAGCACTGAGGCCAAGCTTGAGCTTCGCTTTGCGGAGAACGTAGACGGGGCGTCGATCAACGACGCGCTTGACGGTCTTGACCCCAAGACAACGCTGGTTGTTGTGGTGTCAAAATCTTTCACAACCCAAGAAACCCGCATGAACGGTATCGCCGCGCGCGCATGGTTAGAAGACGCGCTTGGCAAAAAAGCCGGCGCGAATTTCATTGCCGTAACGGCGAACCGCGAAGGCGCGGAAGAGTTTGGCATTGCCGCTGATCAAATCTTTGATTTCTGGGACTGGGTAGGCGGACGTTATTCCGTGTGGTCTGCTGTTGGGTTGTCGCTTGAACTGGCTTACGGCACGAAGGCGTTTGATGATTTCCTTAAGGGCGCAGCGGCTATGGATAAGCATTTCCGCGATACGCCGATTGAGAAAAACTTACCCATTTTGATGGCCATGTTTGGTATCTGGAACCGTAATGTTTTGGGCTATACCAGCGTTGCGGTTATTCCCTACGCGCGCCGCATTCGAAAGCTTTCTGCCTTTCTGCAACAGCTTGAGATGGAAAGTAACGGCAAATCTGCGGGCCGCGACGGCAAACCTACGGGTTTGACCTGTCCGATTATGTGGGGCGACGAAGGTACGAACGGCCAACATGCGTTCTTCCAGTGGCTGCATCAAGGCACGCCCGGCGCGCCAGTTGATTTTGTCGCCGTCCTTAAAGACCATGAAGGCCGCCCAGATCATCAAGCCGCATTGCTCGCGAATTGCTTCGCTCAGTCCGAGGCGCTTATGATCGGTAAACCCGAATATAAAGTCCGCGAAGAGCTTGCCGCCGCAGGGCATGACGAGGCGTCTATGGACAGGCTCGCGCCGCAAAAAACCTTTCCAGGCAACCGTCCGTCAACAACGATTACGCTTGACGAACTGTCTCCGTCCGCGCTCGGACATTTGATCGCCCTGTATGAGCATAAAGTCTTTGTTCAAGGCGTGATTTGGGGGGTGAACTCTTTTGATCAGTGGGGCGTGGAGCTTGGGAAAGTGCTCGCAACGACGATTTTGAATGAACTTAACGGCAAAGAAGGATCGCATGATCCGTCTACGGACGCGCTGATTGGTTTGGCGAAATAGCTTTACTGTCATCCCCGACTTGATCGGGGACCTCTTAGTTATAGAGCTCAGAGTTTTCCTCTCGAGATCCCGGCTTCAGTGTTTGCATGCAAGCACGTAGCCGGGATGGTATGTTTTCTAACCCAAAACAAATCTATGCCGTGTTTCTGGACTAGGCACGTAACAGACCTCTGTTTTACCAAATATTTTATAGCGGTGCTTCGCGATGAGGCTGTAACCATAATCTCTGATGGGCTTCGGCAGAATTTGCCCGGCCAATACGAGCCGAAAAGCACCCCTTACACGGCGCGCTATAACAAACACGGCGTCTGACTTTTCATAGGCGATGCCGCCTGCAATATAGAGAAAGCTGGCCGGATCATCAGGGTCGATTCCGTGCGTTGCCGCTAACGTCCGTCCCACAGACGATTGAATGGCGACAAAGCGCGACACTGGGTCGATTTCATGCTTGAGCATATACGCGACAGCGCGAGAGCAAAGCACGCACTCACCGTCAAAGAGGTATATGGGGTGGGAGGTCATGGCTTTTATATAAGCCGCTAAAGTTTAAGGTCAAAGCCTCGTTTTGACGCGCGCTTGGGGGTGGTGAGGGAGAGGAAATGAGCTGCGACAGTGTTTTGCTCAAAATGAACTTTTCTTCGCCCTTTACCCCCTAGGGGTGATGCGGGGGCGGATTTTGCGCGCTATTTTTCCATCATAGCCAGTGAGGACTTATGGCAAGATGGGGAGCCGGTAGGCTTATCCCCCACAAAAAGGCGGCGATAGCCGTGCCTATGACGACCTTTACGGCTGAATTCGCGGCGTTTGAAACCGCTCAGTAGCTTTGGAGTGCATTATGGCTCAGATTATTATTCTGTATAAACTTAAAGACGGTGTCTCGCGCGATGATTTTCATAAGTGGATTCGCACGGTGGATTACCCGTCTATGCGCGGGCTTTCGACGGTCGATAGTTTCGTTACCTACAAAGCGCAAAAACTGCTGATGGGCGAAGGCTCGCCGTCCGTGGATTATGTCGAAATTTTTGACATTAACGACATGGGCACTTTCACTGGCACCGATATGCCTGGGGCGACAGTGCAAGCCATCATGGGGCAGTTTATGGGCTTCGCCGAAGCGCCTGAGTTTATTATCGCGGACGAAATCAAATAATGAGACTTATCGCGTCGATAATTTTTGCCGCAGTTCTTGCAGGGTCTGTCAGTGCCTTCGCGCAGACGGATACGGAGCGCTTTAACATAGCGCACAATGCGGGCAATTACACCGAGGCTATAGCAATAATCAAACCTTATGCGGATAAGGGGCAGTCTTATCCGCAATACTTGATGGGGGTTTATTATGAGGACGGCAAAGGCGTAGAAGAATCTGACATTGAGGCTGCTAAATGGTTCAGATTGTCTGCTGATCAAGGGTATGCAAAAGCGCAGTTGGGTCTTGCACGGCAATACAGAAGTGGAAGGGGTGTCGCGCAATCGGATAGTCAGGCTTTCATATGGTTTGAAAAAGCGGCGGATCAAAACAATCTGAGTGCCATCTATTTTTTAGGCGATATGTATTATCACGGAAAAGGTGTGACCGCGGACCGCGTTGAGGCGGGCAAACTTTGGAAAAAAGCCCGCGATGCGGGTCATAAAAACTCAGCGAAAATGCTTACAAAACTTGGATATGAACCGAGCGCCACTGGACCGACAGATGCCGAACGCTATGTGGCGGCGAGAGACGCAGGAAGGCTGGTCGAAGCGTTCAATATCATGAAGCCCTACGCCGACGCTGGGGAGGCACATCCGCAATATTTGATGGGTGTTTTTTATGCGGACGGCAAAGGTGTTGCTGTGTCGCAGACAGAAGCCGTTAAGTGGCTCAAGCTGTCAGCCGATCAAAACTATGCGGAAGCACAAAACTTGCTTGGCACGAAATACAAGCATGGGCTGGGCGTAGCGCAATCCGATTCACTGGCCCGTGTTTGGTTCGAAAAAGCAGCGGCACAGGACCACCCTAGCGCGATATTTTTTTTGGGCGAAATATATTATCACGGCCAAGGCGTTTCGCAGAATCAAGCAAAAGCCATAGCGCTTTGGGAAAAGTCTCGTGACCTTGGTCATAAAAACTCAGCAAAAATACTCGCAAAAATTGGACAGGAATAGGGCGATGAAATGATGATGAGTTTCATAAGAAGTATAATCTTCGTGGTTCTTTTTGCGGTGCCAAATATAGCTTTTGCGCAAACTAATGAGCAGGATGAAGGCGAGCGGTTTAAGGCGGCCACGGAGAGCGGGAATTACGCTGAAGCCTACAAAATTTTGCTTCCGTATGCTGAGAGTGGAAATGCGAATTCGCAATTCTTGATTGGCGTCTATACGTCAAAAGGACAAGGCGTCACGGCTTCTGAAGCGGACGCCATAGAATGGTTTCGCAAAGCGGCAGAACAAGGTCATGTAAAAGGCCAGCTAGCAATGGCGGTGCGTTACAAGCGCGGCGAAGGTGTTGAGCAATCTTACAGTCAAGCTGCCTTCTGGCTTGAAAAAGCTGCTGCGCAAGGCAATGCCGATGGTCAATTTTTTCTCGCAGACCTTCTCTATAAAGGCAAAGGCGTTCCGCAGGACCGTGAACGGGCTATCGCTTTATGGAAACAAGCGCGGGACGGCGGCGAGGCTATGGCCGGAAAAATACTTGAAAAACTGGGACAATAAACAGGAGGAAACGATGAAAACAATACACAAAATAATGACCGCGGGTGCTATGTTAGTAGCGGCCATATCCAGTTCAAGCGCGTCAGACCAAACCGAAACACAGGCCGCGCCCGTTCTAAAACCTTTGCAAGTAGCCATGACGGACGGAACCTACGCAGGCACGTTTTTATGCTCGCTTGGCGAAATGGGCATGACGCTTACGCTCAAAGATGTTGGCGCGGCGGTCAGCGCAGAAGACATCGGTCAGGGACATTGTAAAACGGGAGCAGGTCCTTGTAATGATAAACAAAATCAAGAAATTAGCAGGAGCAGAAAAGTCACAGGCGTGATTAATTTCTTTCCGACCGTGGGTAATCCCAAAGCGCCAAAGGGAGCCTTTGAAGTGTCTGGCGCTGTGAACTATGCGTCAAAATACCTTACCAAGTTTAGTGTGGTGCCGGGAAAATGGCTAGATGAGCCAGAAGGATTTGGCGCGTCCGGAATGACTGGGACGATTTATAATTACAAAATAAGCGGTAAACCCACTGCGCCCGGCTGTCATGATTTGACCCTGACAAAAATCCAAACCTGGTCTAAGTAGACGGGGTAGAAGGGTAGGGAGCACGTCATGGTTATTATGCAGGCCGAAACTCAGCCGTCGGGCTTTACTCAGGGGATTACTCGTTTGAGTGACAGCTTCGCCGCTTTAGGAGAGCAGTTGCCTCTGTTTCTTTTTGGGTTTTTGATATTCATAACCTTTGCCTTTCTTGGCCATTTCGTCGCCAAACGAGAAAAGTTTTGGGATAAAATAACCCGCAACCCATTTCTGGCGGAAATAGCCTCGCAAATGTTCCGCATGGCCTTCATTATTTTAGGCCTTGTGATTGCGCTCGAAGCTGCCGGAGCGCGCTCTCTGCTGGGCACTATACTGGGCGCGGCAGGGATTACGGGCATTGCGATTGGGTTTGCGGTCAAAGACACCATAGATAATTACGTGTCGAGCCTCATGCTCAGCTTCAATCAGCCTTTTCGGCCCAATGATTATATCGTGATTGGGGCGCATCAGGGGCGCGTAATCCGCATGACGACGCGGGCCACGATCTTGATGACTAGCGACGGTAATCATCTGCGTATTCCCAATGCCATGGTCTATAAATCTCCGATCCTTAATTATACCCGCATACCCGAACGGCGTTTTACGTTTGATATAGGGATAGCCTCCGACGATGATCCACAGGCGGCAGTTAAAACCGGAGTAGATGTCATTAATGCAATGCCTTTCATTCTTGATGATCCGGAAGCCTATGGTTTTATTAAAGACATTGCAGACTCGTCAATCGTACTGACGTTCAGAGGATGGATTACACAGGAAAACACATCGTTCACTCGGGCGCGAAGCTTGGCACTCAGGGCTGTGAAAACGGCTCTCGAAGAGGGCGGATTTGAGATGCCGAACCCGTCATTCAATATCAGCTTTGACCGTCGATCAGGGCCGCTTATGACAGATATCGTAGACGGGCCTGAGGAAGCCAAGGCTGTGCAGAAATCTTTTGAGATTCCTCCCGTAGTTCTGAAAGATTTTGATGCAAATGATGAAGCGAAAGTAGATAATTATATCCGCGAGCGCGTCATCGAAGAACGTGCTAGCGGTGAGCAGGAAGATATGCTCGACGTAAACAAGCCAACGGAGTGATGATGAAACACTATGTTTTTCTAGGCCTCGGGGTCGCGGTTTTAAGACTGTGGATTCCTTCTGCGGCGGCGCAGACTGACACGAAGGATGAGTCTTCCGCTGTCGAAAAGTCGCAGACGGGAGACGCCGAAGAATTTTTTAATAGTTTCCCGAAATTTGACCTTAAGGAAGTTTGGGCGAACATCAGAGAAAGTAAGTTAAAAGCTGACCCTGAGTACCGGATTCAAGTCTTTGAGAGTGCTAAAGCGCAACATCATGACGGGGACGGCAAGATTGCGGTGAAGCTTTTCACGGAACTTGCTGAGCATGGTGACCATACAGAGTCTATGCTATGGCTTAGCCGGATGGCTTTTCGGGGCGAAGGACAGCCTAAAAGCCCTGAAGTCGCATTTAAATGGTCAAGCAAAGCGGCCGCCAAGGGTAATGTGCAAGCCATGCTCCAGACTGGCGGGTTTTTCTATGAGGGCATTGGCACGCCCAAGTCCCTAAGCTCCGCGCGTCACTGGTTTCTCTATGCGGCTGATCGCGGCTCTGATGATGCGGACGAGCACCTACTCGAAATGTATGACAAAGGCGAAGGCGGCGCAGCCGACCCCGCTATGGCTATCGTGTTCGGTAAACGCCTTGCAAAACGCTACGACGTAGACGGACTTTTCTATATGGGGAAGGCCTACCGAGACGGGGCTGGGGTCGATCAAGACTTAGCGAAGGCGCGCGAATATTTGGAAGCGGCAACAGAATATGAGCACCCGGGCGCGGCGGAAGAACTTGCGAAACTAAGCGCCCTAGAGGCCAAGACAACAAAAGAGCCGTCAGAATGAACCGTCCCTTGAAAATTACTTTATTCTGGATTGTCCTCATTCTTGGGGCATTTTGCCTTTATGCCGCCAGTCCGCTGATTACATTTTTTGCTGTTTCAATTACGGGCTGGGGGTGGCTGTTTTGGGGGATGCGCTGGATCATGCTGATTTCATTTTGGGCGCTTATGTATTGGAAGTTTTGGCCAAAAAGGACAATGTGAAATTACTTCTGAAAATATGGATTTGGTTTGCAGGCGGACTAACGGTGATTATCGTGGGTCTGTTTGTGATTGGGTTTGCGATCGGTATTAGCGATGGCGAACCAGTAAATGAAGACGCTCCAGAAGAACAGGTTTTATCGCCTCACGTTGGCGACCAGATAGGGAAAACTTCGGGTGATATACCTGTCGATGATAGGCCTATCGTAGCGAAAAAAGCTTTGTCCCTACCGGACCCATTGACGGCAAAAACGGCTATAGAGTGGCTCAGCAATGAAGGGCTTTTATCTCTCGAAAATGGCGGCATCCATATGGACCGCGCCGAATTTTCTCGGTTGAACTCGGAGCAGTTTCTGGCCCTGTATCAACTGTTTGACCAAGCCACCCAAGCAGAAGATCGCAAGTACAGCACGCTGGAAACCGAGCAACTAAAATCTCGTTATTACGGCGTTCGGCTCCTTATATTTGCAAGCGGTTCGGTGTTGCCAGAAGACCAAAGACGTAAGTTCGCAAGCAAATCTGGTGCGGTCTATCCGCCTTCTGCATTCTCCCACCGCATTAGGCGCGGGGATTATTTGGCGCTGTTTGACTGGCACAAGGGCGGCAGTAAAGCGATTGCGGAAAACGCTATTCGGGACTACGCGAAAATCCTCACCGACAAAGAAATGATCTATGTGCTTAGCCAAATCGGCGCGATAACGACACCTGATTATTCTGTCAACCGCAATGCGAGTTCCCGTTGGAGTATTCATCCTGGCGAGGCTTTGTCGGGGCTGAACCCCGAAACGCAACAAGCGATACATGATGCTGTAAAAGACACTTTTATGGGGGATCGTCGGAAACTTAAAAAGGCAATCCGAAAAATAATCGCCGCTAACCACACCGCAGGGGATTTGGATGCGAAGTAAAGGCGCTTGGGGCGCTGTAATCCCAGCTTAGAAAGGACTTGTCATGACAGGCTGTAAACGAATTGTGTTGACCGCGCTTGCAGCTGTGCTTTGGGGCGGCGGGATAAGTGCCGTGTTGCCAATGCAAATCAGCGCGGAAGCGAAAGCCGAGCCGACGGCTAATGAGCTTAAAATTAAAGCCGTACAGGCCGGCCGTAAAGGTAAGTTCTCTAAAGCGCTCAAATACTACGAACGCGCGGCTGAAATGGGGGACAAAGCCGCGCAGTACGAAACAGCTTTATTGTATTGGGTGCATGAAGGCGTATCCAAAGACGATACAAAAGCGCGGTACTGGTTTGAAAAATCAGCGGTTCAAGGCGATGTCACGAGCATGATTAATCTTGGCGGCATGCAGGAAACTGGCAGGGGCGGCGTGCTCGATTACACGTCTGCACTTTATTGGTATGAAAAAGCGTCAAGTTTGGGAAGCGATGTGGCAAGAAATTATGCCAGAAATTTAAACAAAAAACTTGATGGGCATAATGCGGGGCGGGTGAAAGCGGACGGATTTTATGATGCGCCGAAAACGACTCCTAGAGTTGCGCCGCAAACTCCTCCAAAAGTGTCGGCCCGAACGGATGGCCGAAAGTCTTATTACGAACTTGGCGAGAGCCTTAAAAATCCCGTGCCGTTTGACAAAGCCCACGTTGAATATTTGGATGATGCCTGTAAACGCGGGGACAGAATGTATGAGCAAAACAAGACAACATTTGGCTCTAGCTTTTTGTTGACGGTGATCGCGGACTGCTCTGCAAATTTGTCTGAACTCGGCTATATTGAGGCAAAAAACACAGGATTCCTCAACAGGCCAAATGATGTGACGGCAATACTCTACCGCGTTCATATTGCTAACGCAAAGGCTGCAAACCTGCATGTCATTGCGTTCCGGTATGGAGCGCTACTCAATGACGGTCGGCAAGGTAAAGGCCAAACAAACGCAATTCTATGTAATGCATTTAAGCGGTATCTTGTTCACGCAAAACTGTCCGAAGTGGTCATGGAGGGCGATATGACGCTATCGGGCGGTGTGCAGGGGAACATAGATGCGT
Source organism: Alphaproteobacteria bacterium (assembly GCA_051252005.1). Taxonomy (GTDB): domain Bacteria; phylum Pseudomonadota; class Alphaproteobacteria; order Caulobacterales; family Maricaulaceae; genus JACOMS01. The sequence continues at coordinate 540,457 of JBPOEZ010000001.1, forward strand.
TTTGCGTGCCTGCCTTTAAGACGATGTCGGAACAAGAGTTTCTTTATGAAATGGCGAAGCACCTCGGCGAGGTTTCTACGGGCGAAGGCATGAATAAACGCATCGCTCGATTGCTGTTAGGCCTAGAGGGGACTGGCTACGCGCCAGCCTCTGCCCTTTACCGGAAGCCATAGGGGGTGAAACGATGACAAAGTTCGTAACCTACACTCAGCGCCTTAATGCGTTCCGAAAGCCCACAACATGGACCGTCGATGCGCGGGGCCTTCGGTGGCAAGAAACAGGCGAGGGCGCGCAGTCTGGCTTCATCGCCATAGAGGACATCACCTCCGTGCGTTTGCGCTTTGAGCCTTCGCGCGCGGAAAGGCGGCGCACGGCTTTGCATGTGTATAATCCTATAGATCACCCGATCACGAATATTAACTTTCGCGGTATTCTGGATTTTGAGCACCAGAAAACTGAGTTTTTCGAATTTGCCGATGCGTTTCATGCCGCCTTTCCGAATGATACGAAGACGGTGTTTCACAAGGGCAGCACACAAGGGGCTTTTATCGGCAATATTTTGCTGACGCTGGGAATCTTAGCGCTTTTGCTTCTTATCGCGCCGATCGTTTCCGTGACGGGCGCGCCGGGCGCGACATCAATTTTTCGCCTTGTTATTATTCTGATTTTTTTCCCTGTTTTGATAAAAGTGATCTACCGCAATAAGCCCGGAACTTACCGGCCAAACGCATGGCCCAAGGAGATGTTAGAATGAGAGTTTACCGAAAATATTTTCCGCTGCTAGTCGCGGCTCTATCGCTCGCCGCTTGCGGTGCAGAGAGCGCTGCGCCGCCGTCTGAATACTCTTCGGACAAAGCCCAAACCGCGCTTCACGATCATTTTATAGGCAAGTGGCAAGTGGCTCTGCCGGACGGCGAAGGGGTGATCGTTAACGTGCCCCGCGCATCTTGTGATGATCCCGCCATCATAACATCGCCGAAAAAGGATGTTATACTCTACGCGTCGCCAAAAGGCGGAGAGACGCGGTTTGAATTAACGGCCTTCAACAACCGCATTACGTGGTATCCAGAAAACGCTCCGACCTCTATCTCGGAGGTTAAAGGTGCCGATCGTTTCTGGCTTTATAGCACCAATGGCCTGGGCAAAGCGGATTGGGATAATCCGATGGAATATAAAAGGTGTCTATAGACAGACAGAGACGGCCAGAGGTGTTTACCTTTAAGCCTGCACTTTTTGTGGCGGGACGGCATTATCATTTGTTTGATGACCGTGTTGAGCGTGTGAAGCCTAACGGGAAACGGGAGGTATTGATGTTCTCGGACATTGTCTCTGCGCGGCTCGCTGTGACCTCGGCACGTGAGTATCGTTTTCGGCGACTTGATTTGATTAGAAAAGGCCAAAAGACTTTCAAAATTAACATCTCGACCACGCGGATGTCGACGCGCGGTAATGATCCAGACCTTAAAGCTTTTTTTGACTTTATTGCGGCGCTGTCGACTCAATTGGAAAGCACGCAGCCCAATGTTGTTGTTACATTTAGCGAAGCGCCAAAGGCGCTCTGGATTATGTTCACTATCGGTGTCCTGTCTATTTTAGCTGGAGCGGGCATGTTTGCTTTGGCTCTGCTGATGCGCGTGCCTTCAAGTAAATTGACAGCGGCCATTCTGCCAATGGCAATCTTAGCGCTATTTGGAGCGTTCACGGCGGTGTCGTCCAATCCATTCAAAACGAGACCGAAGCTAAGTTGGGCGCAGCTTGGTGCCGTTATTCAGAAAATGTGACTTGTGTTAGGCGCTTATTAGCCAAGCTCTGCAAGACTCTCCCTGAGGGAGAGTATGTCGCGCCAGCAGTCTTTTTTCATGGTAGGTTGCCTGAGCAGGAAGTCCGGATGGTAGAGCGGGAGGGCTGGAATTGTCTTTCCGCCAATTTTCAGATCCGTCCATTGGCCTCTGTTTTTCATGATGCTGGTTTGCCCTGTCATGGCGCTAAGTGAGAGGCCGCCGACGAGGACAATGATTTTCGGGTCGATGAGTTCTATATGACGCGTAATGAAGGGCAGACAGAGCGCGATCTCTTCTTTTGTCGGATTTCTGCCGCCTGGAGGACACCAGTTGACCACTTGTGTTAGATAAAGCTCGTTCTCGCCAAGGCCGATTGATGCGAATATTTTATCGAGTAGCCGTCCAGGAGGGCCTGCGAAGGACTTTCCGGTAATGTCGTCATCTTGGCTGGGGACCTCGCCGATCACCATGATGTCAGCCTCTGGGTTGCCGCGCGAAAAAACGGCTTGGCGGGCATGGTCGCTCATGTCTCCTGCGTTGAAGTCTGCGAGAATGTTTTTGAGACCTTCAAGTGTTTTGGCCGTTCTGGCAACTTCTGTGGATTCAGGCGAAGGTGCGGCAGGGGCCAACTTGGCAGAAGGCTGAGATTCTCTGGGCGTTTGCGCAACGTTACGGCTAGCATGATTCGGAGCCGCGGAGCTTTGGGGCGGTGCGGAACGGCGAAGCTTAGGTTTGACAGCAGAGATTTCCGGCACGTCAACACCGGCTGCGTCCCACCAACTTAGAATGGATTCAAGAGCTCTATCCATTACGCGGTAGTCCAAGTGAATACCATGCGCCTTTAAGGGCGATGGGAAGTTCGCTGTTATCTATTCTACGAGCCACTGCTTTTACGTTTCCTTTTCAAAGGACTACGTAGCACAGTGCGGACGTTATTCTCAATGGACTCTATGATGATGGTTGCAATGTCGAGTTTGGTGGCGGTTTCAATACCCTCTAGGCCCGGTGAGGAGTTGACTTCGAGGACTTTCGGGCCGCTATCGCTACGCAGAATATCAACACCGGCGACGTTAAGCTTGAGAGCTTTAGCTGCCTTTACAGCGGTTTGGCGTTCAATTTTAGTCAGGCGGATTTTGGCGGCTGAGCCCCCTTGGTGAATATTGGAGCGAAACTCACCTGGCTGGGCCGTGCGTTTGATCGACCCCACGACTTTACCGTCGACAACAAAACAACGAATATCTGTGCCGCTAGCTTCCTTGACAAACTCTTGAACCAAAAAGTGCGCGTCTAGTCCGCGAAAAGCGTCAACCAGAGCACTGGCGGCTTTACGGGTTTCGGCAAGGACGACGCCTTTGCCTTGTGTGGATTCAAGAAGCTTCACCACAACAGGCGAGCCGCCGACGAGGTCAATAATGCCTTTTGTGTCATGTGAGGACTTGGCGAAAGCCGTATTGGGCATGCCAAGACGATGCGCGGCTAAGATTTGGTGAGCCAGTAATTTGTCGCGGGAGTTCCCAATCGCGCTGGCATTATTGAGGCAATAGACGCCCATGCTTTCAAACTGGCGGACAATGGCCATGCCGTAAAATGTCATGCGCGAGCCGATGCGAGGAATGATAGCGTCATAACGGGGCAGGGCCGATCCGTCGTAATGGACTTCGGGTTTGTGGTTATTGATCGCCATGTAGCAGCGGCCCGTATTGATGGTTTCAATCACATGTCCGCGCGCTTCTGCCGCTTCAATCATGCGTTTATTAGAATAATTTCGAGGCTCTTGGGTCAGGATGCCGATACGTAAAGGGCGTTTTGGGTTCGTCTTTTTTCGTGCGCGTTTCGTGTATGTGTCATAGCTGAGTACGGGTTGCTGAAACGACGTCGACGGCAAGACAGACATGTTCTCGCGGATCGCCGTTCGGCCCAAAAGCATGCGGTAGCCCATAGTCTCGCGGTTCGTCAGCGTGATCTGGATAGGCCATGTCTGGCCGTCAATCGTGATTGGCGAGCTGATAACATATCGGGATTCCGTATCGCCATTGGAGCTTGTGACGACGCGGCGGTCAATGACCTTGGCCGAGCAGATAACTTCGATGCTCGGATCGGCCGGATCAGGATGCATAATGAAGCGAACTTGAGGGTTTTTCTCTGTGCCAAAGGGTTCTATTGCCACGGCATGCAGCGCAGAGGTCCGCGCGCCCGTGTCAACTTTGGCTTTAATGGCGGGAAGCGATAGGTCCGAAAGGCAAACCCATTCTTCCCATCCAAGTGTCAAATGATCGCTCATAGAGGTCTTTTATCTTTCTGTGACAAAGGGAATCCTTTACCCTTCGATGTTTAGCGTCTAATTCGATAGGCAATAAATGACGGATAGGCGAGTCTAGAAGGCAAGTCTTCATGGATAAAGAGGAAAAAGTTATGTCAGAGGCTGCGATAGAACGCGAAAGTATGGATTATGATGTTGTCATCGTTGGCGCAGGGCCTGCGGGTCTATCAGCGGCGATCCGGCTAAAGCAGCTCGGCGGAGATGATATTTCCGTAGTGGTTCTGGAAAAAGGCTCAGAGGTGGGCGCGCATATTCTGTCCGGCGCTGTCCTTGACCCTTGCGGACTTGATGCGCTTATCCCTGATTGGAAAGACAAAGGCGCGCCAATTAAAACAAAAGTCAAAACTGACCGCCTTTTGATGCTTGGACCCGAAGGCTCTGTGCGCATTCCTAACCAAGTGATGCCGCCGCTTATGCATAACCATGGGAACTACATTGTTTCTATGGGCAATGTCTGCCGCTGGATGGCTGAACAGGCGGAAAGCCTCGGCGTAGAAGTTTTCCCCGGCATGTCCTGTTCGGATGTTGTCTACGGCGAGAACGGCGAAGTCACGGGCGTGATTGCGGGTGAGTTTGGTATCAGTAAAGATGGCAGCAAAGGTGAAGGCTACGAGCCTGGCATGGTGCTGAACGGGAAATATGTGCTGCTCTCTGAGGGCGCGCGCGGGTCTTTGTCGGGTCAAGTGATTAAGAAGTACGCGCTCAATGCGGATTGCGACGTGCCGAAATTTGGCCTCGGCATGAAAGAGATTTGGGATATTAAGCCGGAAAATCATAATGAAGGCGAAGTCACGCACACTTTAGGCTGGCCTTTGGGCTGGAAAGCGGGCGGCGGATCGTTCCTATATCATCTTGAAAACAACCAAGTCTTTATCGGCTATATTGTCGATCTCAATTACAAGAACCCGCACCTTTATCCTTATGCAGAATTTCAGCGCTGGAAGCACCATCCTGATATAGCCAAAGTGCTCGAAGGCGGTAAGCGCGTTGCTTACGGCGCGCGGGTTGTGACCAAGGGTGGCTTCCAGTCAATTCCTAAGACGGCTTTTCCGGGCGGCGCGCTGCTCGGCTGCTCGGCTGGCCTCGTTAACTTGCCGCGTATTAAGGGCAATCACAATGCGATGCTGTCCGGCATTGCTGCAGCGGAAGCCGCCTTTAAGGCTATTTCCGGTGGCCGTTCCGGCGACGTGCTTGAAGCATATGATACAGACCTACGGACAGGCCCCATTGCCAAAGACCTTAAGCGGGTCCGCAATGTTGCGCCTCTCAATGCGCGTCTTGGTCCGCTTATTGGCGGCATGATGATGGGCGGCATAGATATGTGGGCCGCCACGATCTTTAAGGTCAATCCGTTTGGCACGCTCAAGCACGGTAAAGACGACGCGCAGTCAACAGGTAAGGCGGCGGATTATAAGCCGATTGACTACCCGAAACCGGACGGCGTGTTGTCCTTTGATCGCCTTACGAATGTGAGCTTTTCTGCGACCAATCACGGCGAAGAACAGCCGTCGCACCTTAAGCTACTCAACCCTAGTATTCCGATTGATGTGAACCTGCCGATCTATGACGAGCCGGCGCAGCGTTATTGTCCTGCGGGCGTCTATGAAGTGCTGCGCGATGATGACGGCTCTAACCCTAGGTTTCAGATTAACGCGCAAAACTGTGTGCACTGTAAAACCTGCGATATTAAAGATCCGTCGAAGAATATCCTCTGGACCGTTCCTGAGGGCGGGGGTGGTCCCAACTACCCAAATATGTAAAAGAGCCTCTATGACCTTTAAAACACTCTTGGCAGGCATCGCCCTGTTTACGCTATCGGCATGCGCAAGCGTTCCCGGTCAGTATGATTTCGCCGATACGACGTCCCCTGAAGGCCACCTTTTTGCAGATTACCTTATCGGGAGTTATGCAGGGCATTTGGAAGATGCGGCGGCGCGGTCAAAATATTACACGCGGGCTTTCGAGCAAGCCCCTGAGGATGTTATCCTTGGTCGGCGCGCTGCGACATCTGCCGTCCGAGCCGGAGATATGCCGCTCGCGCGAAACCTAGCAAAAAAAGTTTTAGAAAAAGAGCCATTTGAGCCGATGTCACGCGCCATTTTGGGCGCAGACGCCTTCGCAAAAGGGCAATCGGAAAAGGCTGAAGCCTATTTCGAAACCTCTACCAATGATCTGACGTCGCAGGTTCTTATGAACATCATGCGCGGCTGGAACAAAGCGGCCTTAGGCAGTCCTGAAGATGCGCGGTCGATTTTTTCCTCAGTCGGCGGCGGGTTCGCGGCCATAGGCGGCGGGCAATATTTCGACCTACTCGGACGATTGCAGGTCGCTACCCTTGACGCCGCTACGGGTGATTTTGACGCGGCAACAAATGGGTTCGATCTTATTGAGGCGTCCAATTTTGCGCCACTCGAAACAGCTTTGGCTAAGGTGCGCGCGCTATCTCTTACAGGGGATGTTGATGCGGCTTGTGATTATTTGGAAGCCTTTGCCAAAGAGCATGGCGGTTTTGAAACAGGCCCGATCCGTTTTTATACGGATAGTTTACAAGCTGGAAAGCCTGTCTCGAAAAAACTAACCCCGCAGCAGGAAGCCGCGCGGGCTATCACAGAAACGTCCTACGGATTTTTTGTTCGTAACGGGGCGAGTGACGCCGGTGAAGTCTTCCTTCGTGTTGCGCTTGAGCTTGATCCAAACCATGACAAGGCCAAGCTGTGGCTCGGTAGTCTTTTGGAAAATTCGAAGCGCGAAGATGAAGCTATGGCTCTGTTCATGGCCATTCCGGATAATTCACCTTATATTGTATCCGCAAGGCTTTCGCAGGCCAGTCTGTATTTCTCCCGCAAGGAAGACGAAAAGGCGCTTGCTCTCTTGGAGAAAACCAACGCTGAGCACACATCACTTGTGACTCGTGAATCTCTTGGACGGGCGCGGTTAATTCGAGAAAACTATGCAGAAGCGTTGCCGATTTATGACGCGCTGGTGAAAAGCATGAGCGAAGAGAAAATCGCAGAAAACCCTGAACCCCTTTATTTTCGCGGTATTTGTTATGAGCGCCTAAAGCAATGGGATGAGGCTGTCGCTGATTTCAAACGGGTATTAGAGGTAGATCCTGATAATGCCGACGCGTTAAATTATCTGGGCTATACATGGGTTGACCGTAACGAGAACCTCGACGAGGCATTTAGTATGATCCGGAAAGCCGTAGCGCTTGAGCCCGAAAGCGGCGCGATCGTCGATTCGCTTGGGTGGGCGCATTACAAGCTCGGCCAATATGAAGAGGCGAGAGTGCAGCTTGAGAAGGCTGTTGAGCTATCTCCGTCAAGCGCAACGATTATTGATCACCTCGGTGATACCTATTGGAAGCTAGGCCGTTTTCGCGAAGCGGGATATCAGTGGACGCGCGCGCTTGAGTTTGATCCAACCGACGAAGAACGCGAAACAATTGCAGCGAAACTCGACAGCGGCAAAGGCCCCGTAGAGGCTTTGCCTTAAATGCCGACGCAGCTCGCACGCGCCAAGATCAATCTGACCCTGCATGTGGGCAGGGTCATTGCCAATCAGGCAGATCCTTTTTACGGCTATCACCCTCTCGATAGCCTAGTGGTTTTTGCAGATATTGCGGACGAGCTCTCCTGCCAGCCTGCGGAAAAAACGACGCTGACCATCGCGGGGCCGTTTGCCAATGAGCTTAGCTGCGATGAGAGTAACCTTGTACTGAAAGCCTATCATGCATTGGTTCGGCATGCTCAGTGTCCGCCGCTTGCGTTTGCTTTGACGAAAAACTTACCTGTAGCTGCAGGTATAGGCGGGGGGAGCGCGAATGCAGCAGCGGCGCTGCGCTTGATGGCTAATTATGTTGATCTACCGGATAATGAATGGCGCGATATTGCGCTTCGCCTAGGGGCTGATGTGCCTGTGTGCTTAGAATCGCATACGGCGCGGATGACCGGTACAGGCGAAACGGTTAGCGCTATGCCGGACATGGGAACGCTCTCTGCAGTTCTGATTAACCCAGGCGTGACCGTTATGACGCGGGACATATTCAAGGCTTTTGACAGCCTGTCGCCGAAAGATACGCCGCGGCCGCAATGCAGCCAAGGTGACCTGATCGCCCGCGCGCTTGACGGGCGAAACGATCTTGAACCTGCCGCTATTCAGGCCGTTCCAGAGGTAAGAGAGTGCCTAATGGCGCTGGCTTCGCAGGGGGGCTGCCAACTGGCCCGCATGTCTGGTTCAGGCGCCACGGTATTCGGGCTTTTCCAAACCCAGACGGAGGCTTTGCGCGCCGCCGATGCCTTGTGTAAATCCATGCCAATGGCTTGGGTGCAGGCTGTGACATTGGGAGACGCGGCGTAATGCTGTCCATGCTCTATGTGATGGGGTTTGCCGCCGCTTTGTCTATGGCCGTGAGTGGTTTCATGATCCATGTCGGCATTGGCGATATTCCTGTTACGCGCTCATCTCATAAAAAAACGACAGCGACGTGCGGGGGCTTAGGTCTTGTGGCTGCCATTGGCGGTTTCTTTCTTATCATGCCGCAGTTTTTTCCTGCAACATGGCTAGATAAGGATTGGCCATTTGTCCTTACCATATTATGGGCCGTGGCCATTCTTGGTTTAGTTGATGATATTTTTGCCATATCGGCTAAATTAAAATTTGCCATTCTGGCGGTTTTAGCCGTTCTTGCCGTATGGAAGATTGGGCCTGTGACAGCGCTCCCATATGCTGCACAGGGCGTGTGGATACCTTACGTGGTTGGGTTCATCGGCTCTGTACTTTGGATTTTCGTGACGGCTAATGCCGTGAACTTTATGGACGGTTCAAACGGGCTCATGGCCTGCGTTATGATCATTGCTTTGATCGGTCTGGCTGCCATCGGAACGGGCCTGGGGGCTATCCAGACATCGCTTTTGCCGCTCGCTATAGCGGCAGGTCTCATCGGGTTTTTACCGTATAATCTCCGGCGATCTGCCCATGTGTTTTCTGGCGATGTGGGGTCATTAGTGACAGGGTTTGGCTTTGCCATGAGCGTACTCTGGCTTTGCCGTGAACGGCCCGACGCCGTGCCTGTGCTTATCGGGCCAGTTTTAATTTTACCGTTTCTTACAGATGTTTTGCTGACGATGATCTGGCGGGTGAAGCAAAAGGAAAACCTTTTGACGCCGCATAAGCATCACCTTTATCAGCGCTTGATTGCACGCGGCCATAGCCATGTCGCTGTGGCTTTATATTATAGTCTGGCGGGGATGCTCTGTGCTTTGACCGCTTACGGTTGCGCTATGGTAGGCTTCCACAAATATACGGCTTTCATCATCTTTCCAGCGATGATCATGTCCACTTTGTACTACGCTGGGCTCCGCTCCATAGAAACACGTAAAGCCTAAGCGGTTTTAGCTGACCCGTTCAACAACGAACTCCGCGAGGTCTTCGAGCGTGGCGCGCCACTTGGAATGCGGGAACACAGACAGAGCGCTGCGGGCGTCTTCGGCGTAAGCTTTTGCTAAATCAATTGTGGACTGAAGCGCTCCAGCTTTTCTGATGAGGGACACGGCTTTTTCAAAGTCTACGTCTTTTTGGTCGTTTTCAGTGATGACGCGTTTCCAGAATGCGGTGTCGTCTGCGTCGGCCTTTGCGAAGGCGCGGATCACAGGGAGTGTCATTTTGCCTTCTCGGAAGTCATCGCCTACGGATTTTCCGAGCGCGCTTTCAAATCCGCCATAATCAAGCGCGTCGTCGACGAGCTGAAAGGCGAGGCCTAGCTTCATGCCGTAATCTTTTAGCGCTTCGCGTTCCGCGTTGGGGCGGCCTGCAATAACGGGCGCGACTTCGGTTGCGGCGGCGAACAAAGCGGCTGTTTTGGCGCTAATGACCTGCATATAGGTCTCTTCGGACATGTCGATGTCGCGTAAAGAGGCCAGTTGATGGACTTCGCCTTCTGCAATGACGGACGCTGCAGATGAGAGAATGCCGAGTGCTTCCATCGAGTCTGTTTCGACCATCAAATTAAAGGACCGAGCGAAAAGGAAGTCGCCCACTAAGATGCTGGCGGAGTTGCCCCATAGCAGGTTGGCGGGTTTTTTTCCGCGGCGAAGGTTGCTGTCATCAACAACATCATCATGTAAGAGGGTCGCGCTGTGGATGAACTCGACGGCGGCAGCGAGCTTGTAGTGGCTATCATCGCCGTCATAACCGCAAAGGTGCGCGCAAGAAACCGTGAGGAGGGGGCGAAGGCGTTTGCCGCCTGCGCCGACCAAATGCTTAGCAAGATCGGGGATCATACCAATAGGGCTGTGCATCCGCTCGAGGATAATTGCGTCCACGGCTGCCATATCGTCAGCCGCCAAGGCCCAAAGCCGCTCAAGCGGCGACGTGTCCGAGGTTTCGGCGTTTTTTGTGGCAGGAGCGATCACGCGTTCTTTATCCTTTGTAATTGGCATCTAAAGTAGGCTCCGTTACAGTCCCCTGCAAGGCCTTTCAAGCGGCAATGGCGTCGCAGGGCTGCACAAAAGAGTCATTATGGAACCTGTTATCAAAACAACCAACCCCGCGACGCTGAATTTCGCAGAGGCCATCCTTAAAGAAGCTGGAATCGACGCCTTTGTCATGGACCAACATGTGAGTATGATTGAGGGCTCTATCGGAGCGATTCCCCGCCGCCTTATGGTGCTTGGCGACGATAAAGCCGCCGCCATCCGCGCGCTCGAACTCGCAGGTCTCGAAGAAGAGGTTTTTCGGGGTTAATTAGGGTTGAAATTTGGCCGTGAGGGCATAGGTTGCGCACACGTTTGATATTTGAGATTTTTCATGACCACATCGGCTAAAAAACCGCTCTCCTTTCAGGGCCTCATCCTGACTTTACAAAATTACTGGGCCGAGCAGGGCTGCGTTATTTTACAGCCGTTCGATACCGAAGTCGGCGCAGGGACACTACATCCTGCAACGGTTTTGCGCTCGCTTGGGAAAAAGCCTTGGAACACGGCCTATGTACAGCCGTCGCGCCGTCCGGCAGATGGCCGGTACGGCGAGAATCCTAACCGCTTGCAGCATTATTATCAGTTTCAAGTCATCATGAAGCCGAACCCGCCCAATCTTCAGGATTTGTATCTGGGCTCGCTTGACGCCATTGGTATTGACCGCGATCTGCATGATATTCGTTTTGTCGAAGATGACTGGGAAAATCCGACTGTTGGCGCTTGGGGACTTGGGTGGGAAGTCTGGTGCGACGGTATGGAAGTTTCGCAATACACGTATTTCCAGCAAGTTGGCGGGCTTGACCTAGACCTTGTCTCGGGCGAGCTTACCTACGGGCTAGAGCGCCTCGCTATGTATGTGCAAGGCGTAGAAAACGTCTATGATCTAGTCTTTACCGAAGCTAACGAGAAAACAGGCACACCTGAAGTGCTCTACCGCGAAGTGTTCCATCAGAACGAAGTCGAGCAATCGACGTATAATTTCGAGCACGCCAACGTGGATTTCATCCGTAAGAAATTCGAAATGGCCGAAGAAGAATGCAAGCATTTGCTTGGTCTGCCAAAACCGCTAGCGCTTCCGGCCTATGAGCACGCGCTTAAAGCCTCGCACTTGTTTAACCTGCTTGACGCACGCGGCGTCGTCTCTCCGACACAGCGCCAAGAATATATTAAACGCGTACGTGACCTCGCTAAAGGCTGCGCGGTGAGTTACGCCGAAGGCGAAAAGGCAGGAGCGGCCTCATGACATTAACAATACGAACAGTATTACGCGGCGCGCTTTTGGGCGCGGCCTTAGTTTTCGGAGCTTGCGGGCCGGCGTCTAGTCAAGATGGGGATCAGGGCGAAGACGGGCTGACCTATCATTCTGCCGAGGACGCGGCGATGGTCGAGGCGATAGCGAGCGCGCGCAAAACACTGCCGGATTTTTGGGCTGCTATGGATTCCGGCAATGCGAATTATTCGGATTTCGCCATTAAGCACGGCATGAAAACCGATGATGATAGTATTGAGCATATTTGGATCAGTAATTTAAAACATTCCGGCGGGTCCATTTCCGGTACGCTTGAGAATGATCCCGTCTATATATCCGGCGCAAACCTTGGCGATGTGGTGCGTTTCACAAATGATGAAGTCACGGATTGGACGTTTAGAGATAAAGACAAAATGCGCGGTCATTATACCACCCGTGTTTTGATTAAGAGCTGGCCAAAAGAGCAAGCTGATGGCTTCCTCGCCATTCTCTCGGAGACACCGTAAATGGCTGAATTCCTATTTGAAATATTTTGCGAAGAGATTCCGGCGCGGATGCAGAAGCGGGCGGGGAGCGATCTTGAGACCGCGCTTTTAGACGGATTGAAAAAGGCTGGACTTGAGGTTGAAGGCGCGCGCCATTGGGCGGGGCCAAGGCGGCTTGGCTTTACGGCGCAAATTCCGCTCTCTAGTCCTGATGTATCCGAAGAGCGCAAGGGCCCGCGAGTTGGATCGCCTGAGCAAGCACTTGCGGGCTTTATGCGCGGGGCAGGGCTTACGGATATTTCGCAGGCGGAAACCCGCTCTGATAAAAAGGGCGAACACTATGTCGCCGTCATAGAAAAGCCGGGCCAGAAAAGCGCGGATATTCTCTCGGCGTTAATCCCTGATGTGATGAATAATTTCCCGTGGCCGAAATCTATGAAAACGGGCGGGGCGACCTTTAAATGGGTGCGTCCTTTGCAGTCCATGATCTGTCTTTTGGGCGGGGACATTATTCCCGTGCAGGCGGGCGGCCTTACGGCGGGTAATACCACTGAGGGGCATCGCCGCCATGGGCGCGGGCCGTTCACCGTTGCGGATTATGCCGAGTATAAAGCCGCGCTGGAAGGTGAAGGCCATGTCCTGCTTGAGATGAAAGACCGTAAGCGCCGGATTTTGACCGATGCGCGGAAGGCCTGCGAGGCTGCGGGTTTGGAGCTTGTCGAGGACGAAGGCTTATTGAATGAAGTCGCGGGACTTGCTGAATTTCCTGTTGTCATTCTCGGCGATATGGACCCTGCATTCCTTAAATTGCCGGGCGAAGTTATCCGCCTGTCTATGCGCGACCACCAGAAATACTTCGCCGTGCGTGACCCAAAAACAGAGGCGCTTGCGCCGAATTTTATCGTTGTCGCCAACCAAGCCGCGCCCGATGGCGGCAAGGCGATTGCGGCGGGGAACAGCCGCGTTTTATCCGCGCGCCTTGATGATGCGCGTTTCTTCCAAGACGAAGACGCGAAGAAAAATCTGATTGAGTATTACGATAAGCTCGACACGGTTGTGTTTCATAAAAAACTTGGTTCGGTCAAAGAAAAAGCGGAACGTGTTGCGGCGTTAGCGCGCGAACTCGCGCCGAAAGTCGGCGCTGACGCGGACGCGGCGGAAAACGCGGCAAAGCTAGCGAAATGTGATTTGGTCACGCAGACTGTGATTGAGTTTACGAGCCTTCAAGGGCAAATTGGACGTTTGATGTATGAGAAAGAAGGCGGCGATAAAGACATCGCTCTCGCTATCGAAGACCATTACAAACCCCAAGGGCCATCAGACAGCGTCCCGACAAACCCCGAGGCTGTGGCCGTGGCACTCGCCGATAAGCTGGACACACTCGTAGGCTTCTGGGCCATCGACGAAAAACCCACAGGCAGCAAAGACCCGTTTGCTCTAAGACGCGCCGCGCTTGGTGTTGTGCGGATTATTTTGGAGAACGGGGTTCGAGTAAAATTTCTAAGCTCTGAAACTGGGAAATTGGGCCTAATCGCTTCGGGGATGGACAAGGTTCTCTGCGAAATGCTTATCAATTCTGGTAGCCGCAAGCTCTCAAATGAAATTCCCCTCAAGAATTTAGGTTGGGATGCTGAACGAAATGATTACATGTTGCGTTCAGATAGCGATTATCCGGACAATTTATGGGCCTTCATCCTCGACCGCCTCAAAGTTTACCTCAAAGACCAAGGCATTCGCCATGACCTTATCGACGCTGTCTTTGCTATTGGAAGTGATGACCTCGTTTCTATCGTCAACCGCGTCGAAGCGCTTCAAGCCTTCCTCACGACCGAAGACGGGGCCAACCTTCTCGCGGGTTACAAACGCGCGGCGAATATTTTGAAGGCTGAAGCCAAAAAAGGCGATTTGCCAGATGGCGCGCCAGACGGCGGCTCTGTGGCGGAGGAAACGGCTTTGTTCGAGGCCTTGCGAGCGGCGCAGCCAAACATTGATACGGCGCTAGCCTCAGAGGACTATGCAGGGGCCATGACGGCTTTGGCGGCACTCAGGATGCCTATCGATGAGTTTTTCGACAATGTGATGGTTGTATCAGAAATTGAAGAAGAGCGACAAAATCGCCTAAGACTCTTAGCTGCCATTCGTGATACAGCAGCGCAGATTGCAGATTTTGATCGGATAGAAGGTTAGTTTGATGTTACTAAACGCACCGCACTTATCTCTCCCCGTTGAGGGGGAGGTGTCCAGAGCGTTTGTTAAAATTCAGCGGACGGCGGGGGCAGCCTCATTGGCGCTAATACTTCATAACTGGGTGCGCAGGCACCCCTATCGACTTTTTGGCATAGGCCCAAACCCCACGTCCCCTTTGAGGGACAAGGGTAATCGCGGCTCTCATTCTCTAAGAGGAATATCATGACACAATGGGTTTATAATTTTGGCGGCGGAACGGCTGACGGCGATACAACGATGAAAAACCTTTTGGGCGGGAAGGGTGCTAACTTGGCCGAAATGGCTTCGCTAGGCCTGCCTGTGCCGCCTGGCTTCACGATGACCACCGATGTCTGCACGACCTATTATGATAATGGCGAGGTTTATCCGTCTGATCTGGCCCCGCAAGTGGATGCGGGATTAGCCCATATTGAAAAGCTTACTGGCAAAGTCTTTGGCGATGCGTCTAACCCTTTGCTTGTTTCTGTTCGTTCCGGCGCGCGGGCCTCTATGCCCGGCATGATGGACACGGTTTTGAACCTTGGCCTGAACGATGAAACTGTTGAAGGGCTCGCGAAGCTCTCCGGTGATCGCCGCTTCGCCCTCGATAGCTACCGCCGCTTTATTACTATGTATTCGGATGTTGTGCTTGGCGTACACCACCACACGTTCGAAGACATCATGGACCGTTATAAAGATAATCAGGGCTACATGCTCGATACAGAAATGACTGCGGACGATTGGTCTGTTGTTATTGAAGGCTATAAAGAGGCTATCAACCGCGAGCTTGGACGGGACTTCCCGCAAGACCCGAAAGATCAGCTACAAGGCGCGATTGACGCCGTGTTTGGTTCTTGGATGAATAACCGCGCTGTGGTCTACCGCCGCTTGAACGATATTCCTGCTGCTTGGGGCACAGCCGTCAATATCCAAGCCATGGTGTTTGGTAATATGGGCGACACGTCGGCGACAGGCGTTGCCTTCACCCGCGACCCTTCTACGGGTAATAATGCCTATTACGGCGAGTTCTTGATAAACGCGCAGGGCGAAGATGTGGTGGCGGGTATCCGCACGCCGCAGACGTTGACGAAAATTGCCCGCGAAGAGATGGGCGAAGAGGCGTTATCTATGGAAGAGGCGATGCCAGAGGTTTACGCTGAACTGGCGGCCGTTTTTGCTAAACTCGAAGCCCATTACCGCGACATGCAGGACATTGAGTTTACCGTCGAAGAAGGCAAGCTATGGATGCTGCAAACCCGTACGGGTAAGCGCACAGCGCGGGCAGCGCTTAAGATTGCTGTTGATATGGCGGACGCTGGCCAAATTAGCCGCGACGAGGCGCTTTTGCGGATTGAGCCTCTGTCTCTGGATCAGCTTTTGCACCCGACATTGGACGAAAACGCCGAGCGCGACGTGATTGCGATGGGGCTTCCGGCCTCTCCAGGTGCGGCCATCGGAGAAGTTGTGTTCTCTTCTGATGAGGCCGAAGTTCTGGCCAAGGCTGGACATAAAGTCATTTTGGTGCGGACGGAGACGTCTCCCGAAGATATTCACGGCATGCACGCGGCTGAGGCGATTGTCACGGCGCGGGGCGGGATGACCTCTCATGCCGCTGTAGTCGCGCGCGGTATGGGGACGCCTTGCGTTTCCGGCGCGGGTAATATCCGCATTGATTACGAAGCGCAGCAATTCTCCGTTTTGGGACGCATCGTCAAAAAAGGCGATATTGTCACCGTTGACGGCGCAACGGGGCAAGTGTTTGCCGGATCGGTCGCTATGGTACAGCCAGAGCTGTCTGGTGATTTTGCGAAAGTTATGGAGTGGGCCGACGAAGCCCGTACGCTAGGCATTCGCACAAATGCTGAAACGCCGCTTGATGTTGAAACGGCTCGCGGGTTTGGCGCGGAAGGCATTGGCCTTTGCCGCACTGAACATATGTTCTTTGAAGCGGACCGTCTTGGCTATTTCCGCGAAATGATCTTGGCGACGGATAAAGCCGGCCGCACTGAAGCGCTTGCGAAAATCCTTCCTGTTCAGCGTGATGATTTCGCCGCGATCTTCCGTATTATGGAAGACCGCCCGTGCACCATCCGTTTGCTTGACCCGCCTTTGCACGAGTTCTTGCCACATAAAGAAGAAGACATTGCCTCTGTAGCCGAAGCCACGGGCCTTCCGGCGTCTGAGCTTATGGCGCGGGCGCGCGAGCTTGCGGAGAGCAATCCTATGCTCGGCCACCGTGGCTGCCGCTTGGGGATTTCATACCCTGAAATTTACGAAATGCAGGCGCGGGCTATTTTTGAGGCGCAATTGCTCGTCGAAAAAGAAACAGGTGTGCGTCCTGTTGCCGAAATTATGATTCCCCTTGTGTCTCTATCCAAAGAACTTGAGATCTTAAAAGCCGCGATTGAACGCATCGCGGATGAGGTTGGTTCACCGACTTATATTATTGGGACAATGATCGAGCTACCGCGTGCCGCGATCCGTGCTGCGGGCATTGCTGAGCATGCTGCCTTCTTCTCTTTTGGCACGAATGATTTGACCCAGACGACGTTTGGTCTCTCTCGTGATGATGCAGGACGGTTCCTTCCTGACTATGTCGCGCAGGGCATTATGGAAAAAGATCCCTTTGTGACCATTGACGTTGACGGTGTCGGCGACCTGATTTCTTTGGCTGTTGAACGCGGCCGTTCAGTGCGCCCTGACATGAAAATGGGTATTTGCGGCGAGCATGGCGGTGATCCTGCCTCTATCGACTTTTGTCATAATGCGGGCTTGAACTATGTTTCATGCTCCCCATATCGCGTCCCGATCGCGCGTTTGGCTGCCGCACAGGCCGCTATACGCACTAACACGGCTTGATTTCTTAGGCTTTTGTTAAGAGATTAAACCCAATTTAACGTGATTCTAACATTAGGGTGCTATTTCTAATGCTGAAGAATAGGGTTGATTAAGTAAATTAACCCCTATAGGGAGCGCCGCAATGAAAATGGTGCAAACAAAATATGCTGGATGGGGCCTTGTGGCTGGCGCGCTTGCGACAGCTTTTATGGCTTTTCCAATTATAGCTCAAACGGCTGATGCTCAACGGCAGTCTGCTGCGTGGCAAGCTCGGGCAAATTCTATTGATGCGGCTGGCACGGATGATGTGTCATCTGATCTGGTAGTTCGCCTTGCTGGTATGCAAACAGAAACATCAATGACCGCTCATATGCGCGACGTGTCTGTGACGGATAGCTTGTTATCTTACAAGAAGTCAGATTTGGATAAGGCTGTTGTTGGCTCAAAAGAGCTACACTGCATGTCCGAAGCTATTTACTTTGAGGCGCGTTCCGAAACCCGCTCCGGACAAAAGGCTGTGGCTGAAGTAATCTTGAACCGCGTTGATAGTAAGCATTTCCCAGATACAGTTTGCGGCGTTGTTTATCAGGGCTCCGAACGCCGTACAGGATGCCAGTTCAGTTTTACCTGCGATGGTTCTATGGATAAGATGCCGAAAGGCAAAGCTTGGAAGCGTTCACAGGATGTAGCTCAGGTCGTCATGACGGGCGGCGTAGTGCCGTTTACAAACCGCGCGACCCATTACCATACGACAGCGGTAAATCCGCCCTGGTCAAGCACTATGCGTATGACACGCCAAGTTGGCTCGCACGTGTTTTACCGTTTCGCGCCGCGTGATTACACGCCGTCCGAACCGGCTATCCTCGCCGCGCCTCCATCCTAGTTTTCTATTGGGCATAACAAAACAATGAGCCGGGCCTTTTAGAGTCCGGTTTTTTTATGTTTTAAAGCGTTTTCAGAAACTCCAGTAAGGCTTTACTGTCATCCTCGGGCAAAGGCTCCTTAGGGTAATTATGCCCAGCATTTGAGTTGCCGGGAATGACATTCCCGCCTTGGTCAACGACGTTGAGTTGGAAATAGCGCTCGCTTGGATCTTTACGGCCGCTTTGGCATGATTGCCCCTTCGAGCCGATGTGGGAAACATACCCCGCTCTTTCTGTATCATATTCAAGATTGCCTACGTAGAAACAGTCTGGCCTGTAAGGGCCGGTGTAACTCGCAGGGACTTGGTTTTTCTCTAGGGCGGCTTTGAGGCTATGCAGGCGTGGCTCGCTGTCTTCGTCAATATACTGCATTTGAAAATATTGAGCGATGCCAGCCGAGTCTGTATGCTTTGAGGGTAATAGCAGAGCTTCGAGCGTAGGAACGGAACCATTATGCAGGTAAGGGGCGGTCGCCCAGATGCCATTTAATGGACGGGCTTTGTACCGCAAAAGCCGATATTTTTCGTTTAAGGCTTTCGCGTCTTTGTATTTCTTTTTGCGTCCCGGGGCAAAGAGCCTTTGGATGAAGTTCAAATCCTTCCAAACGGCTTTTTTCTCCGCATAATCGTCAATGACATTCTTTTCTTGGCCGATCTCAGATTTGTTGAAGCAATCCAGCGCTGCTTCTATTTTCCGATGTGGAATAGACGGATCAATCGGAAAGCCAACTTCAAATTCAGTGAGTATTTTTTCTTTTGTCTTTGAATACTCATTTGCGCCGCCTCTACCGAACGTGTCATTCAAAATGCTTTTGATGAGACCTTTTACTTGGTTGAGGACTGAGGCTGTGACAACTTTTGTGAGTTGATATGCACCGGAAAGTTCGGCTCTTTGATCTCGATTCACCAAAGTTCCATTTGGACCGCGGTCCAGTCCGTATTGATCAGCGTTACAGGCCATCCAAATGTCTGTACCCGCATCATGGATCCAACTCATAGACACTTTTTGTTTGTTTATGCTTGGATCAAATTCGGGGAGTTTTGTCCTCACATCGTCGTGCGGCAAGAGTGAGTGGCAGCTCTCGCAATTCTCCCTGTAGAGATCCGCGCCGCGGCTTACGAGGGATGCGTCCTGCGGCCCGAACGGCCATTGCGGCGAGGGAACCCAGCTTAGCGTTTGCTCCAGATCGATGAGGTTGCCGACGTTGGCGCTAGACTTAACTTTGTAGGATTTGCCGTCATTTTTTGTGGAGGTTTCAAAGTCAGCGAAAACTCCGGTCACTTCCCCGACATTACGCCCTAAAGCGCCCACATCTGTATCTTTGACCACGCCCGTCCATATATTCGTGGTCTTGACGGGGTTAGCTGAATTAGATGTCAGTCCGTTCCATTGCACAATAGCTTGCTGCGAGGCGTTCCAAATATGGGGGTAGCTCACGGGGGCATCTGACTTCCATTGTTCGGGATCGGATACGCTATCATTGAGTTTTGTTTTAAGTGAGGTCTTGCTGAGAATGTGACCGACGGCGTCCAAGCGGCCATAGCCATAAGCTCCAGTGCCAATATTGCCATTCTTAGATTGGATATCTGTCCGCCACTTTATGTAGCTCTGAACTCGGGTTTCAAGCTCTGCTATCATTTCGGGGGATGCTTGCGGCCCTAGAGCTCTGGCTTTAAATCTGTTATACTTATCTGCATCGTTCACGGTTGCGTTTAGAGCGTCTAGTGTTCCGTCTACGAATTTCATAAAGTCGCTCATCGCCGGCGCGCCGTGAATAATATAGCGTTTGCCTTGATGCTTGATCTGTCCCGTATGGCAAGCCGCGCAATTTATACCCACCCACTCATCGCTAATGACACCATTGTGTACTGACGGTTTGGAATAGCCGCCATATTTATCCGCGTCTTTCCAACGGTCGATAGCAAATCCAAGAGGCAGTTCGCCCTTGGAGCTTATATATCCGAAGGTGTCTATGTGGGTTTTATCTAAAAATGGAGCGTTACTATTGGTCTGTTCTAGCGCTCTAAGCCAGTTGAGCGGAATAAAACGGGACCCTTGGCTCGTAGTGTACCAGAGCTGTCTATCTGCTTCGGTCCAACCTTTGTTCTTGTCTGAGGCGACGGGGTTGTTTGCGTACTCAAAAACGCCTGAAGGCGGGTAGGACAGTGTTCTGTCATCTGCATGGGCGGCGGTTATTCCGCCCAAAGATCCAAGGAAAATTGTAATAGAAAGCGCGCCCGATTTTGTCATATAGCCCCTTGTTCTCGGAAATTTTAAGTGTT
Organism: Alphaproteobacteria bacterium; assembly: GCA_051252005.1. Classification (GTDB taxonomy): domain Bacteria; phylum Pseudomonadota; class Alphaproteobacteria; order Caulobacterales; family Maricaulaceae; genus JACOMS01. The sequence goes on from JBPOEZ010000001.1 coordinate 561,016, forward strand.
CCCGCAAAAGCTTATAGCAAAATTCTCTATCGTTAAAAACGATTTTCTGAAGTTTAAGCTTCCGGCGCGCCAATGACCCACTTAAAGGCTTTTATGGTGATGGACTTTGGCAGGTGCGCCTTGCCGTAAGGGTCGCGCTGCGTCCATGCTTCGACGGCGAGTTTGTTTTCCGCTTCGACGATTAAAAGAGAGCCGCGCATCGTGCCGTCATCATCGAGCCATGGCCCCGCGGCGAGGACTTTTGCGCCTGTATCGGTTTTGAGCCATGCGAGGTGAGCGTCGCGGTTGGCTTGCCGGATGGGCAGGCCATCATCTTGGTCTTCGGTGTAGATAAAAAACTGCATGGGGTGTCTCTATTCTGTTTCTGATTTGTGGCCTCGCGCGAGGAGGCGGGAGATTGCGGAATCGATGTCTTCGCTTCCGTCTAAAATATTGGCCATAGCTGTGCAAATCGGCATTTCTATACCGAGATTTTGCGCAAGGGTTTTCAGGGCAGGCGCGGTGGCGACTCCTTCCGTGACGGCCGTTCTTGCGCCCATGATGCTTTCAAGGCTTGCGCCTTCCCCTAAGGCGAGGCCGCAAGACATATTACGGGACTGTTCCGATGAACAGGTGAGGACGAGGTCGCCTAGGCCGCAGAGCCCAGTGAGCGTTTCAGGATCGCAACCTAAAGCGCGCCCAAGGCGGGTCATTTCTGCAAACCCTCTGGCAATGATGGCGGCGTGGGCCGAGCGGCCAAGGCCCTTGCCAAGGACAAGTCCACAGACAATGGCGAGGACATTTTTGACGGCTCCGCCAATCTCTGCGCCTAAGACATCGGCAGAATAATAGGGCCGGAAGCCGGGCGAGGCGATGGCCGAGATAAGGCTCGCGCCAATGCGAGGGTTTGCGCAGGCCAGAGTGACGGCTGTAGGAAGGCCTTTAGCTACATCAATAGCAAAGCTTGGCCCAGAAAGAACGGCAGGAACAGCTTGAGGTAGGATATCGTCGAGGACTTGGCTCATAAATTTCAAAGACGATATTTCGATGCCTTTGGAACACAGTACAACTGGAAGACCATCGCGAACATGGGGTATAAATTGCGCGAGGCTAGCGCGCATATGCTGCGCGGGCGTGACGACAAGTACGGCATCACAGGCGGCGAGATCGGCAAGGTTATTCGTCGCCGTGATAGACGGACTGAGCGATACGCCGGGGAGGAATAGTGTGTTTTCATGTGCGCTATTAATGGCCGCTGCGCAGTCTTCTTCGAAAGCCCAAAGGGTAACGTTTCGGGAGGTAATAGCGAGCGTTTGCGCTAGAGCTGTTCCCCATGCCCCGCCGCCAATAACCCCCATACTTTGATAATTTTGTTCCATTATGCTTTGGGACCGTTCTTACCGAAACCGCTAGCAGGATTACTTGCGGCGGCGCCTGCGTCAAGAGGCCAGCGGGGACGGGCTTTGACATCTAACGGCGCGCATTGGCCTTTGAGGTAATGTTCTAACCCCGCGAGCGCGATCATGGCCGCATTATCGGTGCAAAACTCAAGCGGCGGCGCAGAGAGCGTATATCCTCGCGTTTCGCAAAGCATATTGAGCGCGCTGCGTATGGCTTGGTTTGAGGCGACTCCGCCCGCGACGACAAAACGCCGTTCGCCCGGTTCGCTCATTGCGGCGAATATATCCATAGCGCGGCCTGTCCTGTCGGTTAAGACGTCGCAAACGGCTTGCTGAAAACTTGCGGCAATATCGGCTTTGGCCTCTTCTGTTTGCGGGCTTGTTGCATAGGCGCGTGCAACTGCGGTTTTAAGGCCGGCAAAGGAAAAGTCAGCGTGGGGTTTGCCTTTATAGGGGCGGGGAAGTGAGACGGCTTTTGGGTTGCCTGAGCGGGCGACGCGTTCGACATTCGGCCCGCCGGGAAAACCAAGTCCCATGACTTTGGCGGTTTTATCAAAGGCTTCTCCTGCAGCGTCGTCAACCGTACTGCCGAGACGTTCGTAATCGCCAAGACTTTTGACTGCGAGGAGCTGGCTATGGCCGCCGGAGACAAGTAGTAGTAAATAGGGGAATGGGCAGGGCGCAGCGAGACGGGGGGAGAGGGCATGGCCTTCCAAATGATTGACGGCGATGAGCGGAATATCGAGGGACAGGGCCAGACCTTTTGCGCTCATAAGACCTGCAATGACGCCGCCAATGAGACCCGGGCCAGCCGTGGCTGCAATCGCGGAGAGATCTGTATAGTCTACGGCGGCCTCCTCCATGGCTTCAGTGATGATCAAATCGATCTTTTGTATATGTGCGCGGGCGGCGATTTCGGGAACAACGCCGCCAAAGGGTGCGTGCTGTTCATCTTGACTGGCGATTATAGATGATAATATGCGCGTCTCCCCGCTCGCATCCCGTACGATGAGAGACGCGGCGGTTTCGTCGCAACTGGATTCGATGCCCAAGATGAGGGCTTTGGGTTGCACTGGGCTGTGGTTTGGCGATAAAGGCATGAGCAATCGATAATGCGAGACGGACCTATATGCAACGCCCCTTGAAAATTGGTACACGCGGATCGCCTTTGGCGCTTTATCAGGCGCGGTTGGTGCAAAGCCTGTTGGCTAAGGAAGCGAACCTGACACAAGACGAGGCCGATATGCGGTTTCCAGTCTGTATTTTCACGACCTCTGGCGACAAACTTAAAGGCGATCTTTCTGAATTTGGCGGGAAGGGACTTTTCACCAAGGAACTTGAGACAGCATTGCTTGACGGCGAAATTGATATGGCCGTGCATTCCATGAAGGATGTGCCGACGGTGAGCCAAGAACGGTTGAAAGTTGGGGCGGTGCTACAGCGCGAAGACCCGCGTGATGCCTTTGTGTCATTGACAGTTCCTTCTTTGATGGAATTACCAAAGGGCGCCGTAGTTGGAACGGCCTCTCTTCGCCGCCGCGCCCAGCTTGCCGCTATTCGCCCCGATGTTGAATTTGTTCTTCTTCGCGGCAATGTCGGCACGCGCCTCGGGAAGCTTGCCACAGGTGTGTGCGACGCAACGTTTCTGGCTTATGCCGGGCTTAAGCGGCTAGAACGCGTGGATGTTGTTACCGAAATCATTTCTGCGGAGGCCATGCTAAACGCTCCGGCGCAAGGCGCCATTGGTATTGAAACGCGGATAGATGACACGGCAACAATTTCAGCGATCAAGGTCTTGAACCATGAGGCCACCGAACTCTCGATTACAGCAGAACGGGCTTTCTTAAGGGCGCTTGACGGATCTTGCAGAACGCCCATCGCAGCGCTTGCTGTGATGGAGGATGGTCATATGCTCCTAAAAGGGCAGGTGTTGTCACTAGATGGATCGTTTGAGGTTAGCCGCACACTCACCGGAGCCGTACAAAATACTGATGACGCGTTTAAACTCGGAACTGGGATGGGGCTTGATGTGATCGCCGCCATTGATGGGCGGAATATTTGGGATGAATAGGGTTTGGATTACTCGTAGCCAACCGGGCGCAGATAATTCGGCTCGTTTGCTTGTGGAAGCTGGCCATGAAGTTATCACCGCGCCGCTTATTCAAATTTCCCCTCCGCCCGTAAAACCGCCGACTTTACCTGATGAAGCGTTCTTGATTGTGACATCGAAGAACGGTCTTGCCGCTTTGACCCGAGAAACGCCCAAGCGGCATTGGACAGTATTGACGGTTGGGGATGCTACGGCAGACGCTGCGCGGAAACTGGGTTTTCAGACGGTTATTTCAGCGGGCGGTAATGTTGATGATGTGATCCGTGAATTTTTATCCCTCGCGCCATCTAAAGATATTCCCGTGGTTCACATTTGTGGAAACAACGTCGCCGGACGCGCCGTAGAAGTGCTTACGGCTCACGGTTACAGCACCGAGAGGCATGTTTATTACAGCTCACAACCTGTTGCGGCGCTCCCTGAGATTGATCTTAGCGCTATGACGCATGTGCTTCTCTATTCGCCGTTGGCTGCGCGCACGCTCGCGAGTTTGGCTCCGTGCTTAAAACATGCTGCCGCAATTTCAATAAGTCCAAAAGCGGACCGTGCCCTGGCTCGCCTTGCAATAGGAAAGCGCCTTATTGCTACAGCTCCTAATGAAAAGTCTATGCTCTCTTTGCTTGATTGACAGCTATGGGCCGCGTTACAGTGGCGTCATGAATACTGAAAATGAGAAACCTGCGGAAAAGCCCGTGACAGAAGAGGTCACGCAAGAGGCTGTTGTGGATCCCGTAGAACCTATTGCGAAATCCAAGCGCGTGAAATCAAAAAAAAGTAAGACACCTAAACCCAAGCCGGAGAAAAAAACTGGCGGTATGGGGTTTGGCAGCGTGTTTGTGATGTCCGTATTAGCGGCGGCTTTTGGCGCTCTCGGCGGCGCGGCTTTGACTTACGGACTGTTGGAGATGGGACAGCTTCCAGCTGTAGCGTCACTGCGGTCCGATGTTCAGCAAGGCACTGAGACTGTTGCGACTTTAAAAAAGGATTTGGCGCAACTGCAAGCCAGCGCGCAGGATAGCCTAAATGACATTGACTTCACGCCGGTCACAACGCGGCTTGAAGCCCTTGAGGCGAGGCCACTTTTGACGGAAAACGGCGCAATCATCGACCCCGCTATTATACAGCGTCTTGAATATCTCGAAAAAGCTCTACCGGCCAAAGGTTTGACAGGTATAAATGAGCGGATTACTTCGCTTGAAAAAAACCTGAGAGAGCAATCTAAAACATCAGATGCCGTCCCCGCTACGCTTGACCCGAAAATAGCCGCGCGGCTGGATTTATTGGAACAGCAAAATCTCGAAATCTCTCCTGCCTTGGATATGGCGCCTTTGCAGGAACGTATAGAGGCGGTTGATGCCCGCGCAGATACGCTTGAAATAGACCTTACGGCGCGTCTCAAAGCCCTAGAAGACCGCGCTGCGATCCTAGAGGCCGAACAGGCGCAGGCTCTGCGTTCAGCCGTGCCTATTCCTGCGTTTCCGAAGGACGCAGTATTGACCGCGCTCTCATCCGCCGGCAGTCAAGATCAGGGACTGTTTAAGCGAACTTTGAGTAAGCATATTAAAGTCCAAAATGAAAACGCAATCGACCGAGTAACTCGTATTGAAGCGCTTATTTCAAGTGGGAATATTGACGGCGCTATAGCCGACATAAGAAACTTACCGCAACCTGGGCAGGATGCTGCCGCTAACTGGATTAGTATAGTCAACGATATTAGGAGTACGCCATGACTAAATATGTTGTCGCGGTTTTGATTTTCATCGCCGCACTAGCGGGCGTTCTGCTCTACATCGGAGATGATGCACGGCTTATAATCACATCCACGGCAGAGGCTGGACCACTTAAATTTGCTCCCAGAAATATGACATGGCAATCCGTTATCGTTATCGGAACACTGTCAGTCTTGGGAATTTTAGGCCTTTGGACGTTTATCGGATGGCTCTGGCGTTTGCCGTCTCGTCTCAAGCGCGGTGTTGGCATTCGCCGCCGTAATCAAGCGCTCGACGCTATGGAAGAAGCCTTTATTGCAGGCGCTGAAGGTGATGCAGGGCGCGCACGTAAAAAAGCCGAAAAGGCTAGAACCCTTATTAGCAGTACGGCTTTAGGGCAGATTGTTTCTGCGCAAGCCGCCGAAGCCGCTGGTGATAGCGAAGAGGCGATAAATCAATATACGGCCATGCTTGGCGACCAAAAAACACTGGCGACGGGACAGCGCGGCCTAGCGCAGCAGCTCCTTGCCACAGGTGACCTTGCTGGCGCGATTGAACATGCGGGCCGAGCTTATGCCGAAAACAAATCAGCCAAGTGGGCTTATGATGTTCTGTTTCAGGCGCAAGTTGCAGATCACCGCTGGCGCGACGCGGCGGCTACACTTGATATGGCTGAAAACCGTAAGCATGCGGAAAAAGATATTGCGCGTCGCCGAAGAGCCGTGCTGATGACAGCTGAAGCTGACCGATTGGCCACTGAAGGAAACGGCGATGCCGCGACAGAGCTTGCTGTGGCTGCCGCGCAGGATATGCCTGAATTTGCCCCAGGCGTAGCATTGGCCTCAAGCCTTCTAACGCAAGCGGGAAGCCCAAAAAAGGCTGCAAGCCTGATCGAAAAGGCTTGGACTGTTTCTCCGCATCCGGCTTTGGCCGCAGCTTACCGCGACATCATGGAGGGAGAACCCGCCAAAGCTCGCTCGAAGCGTATTGCGCAACTCATTAAAACAAATCCGGATCACCGTGAAAGCGCGATCCTTACGGCGGAAGAGGCCCTTCACGGAGGCGACGGCGTGACCGCATGGTCTGCGCTCTCTCCGCTAATGCAAATTGGAGCGCCGAGCGGGCGTTTATGTCTCTTGGCGTCTCAGGCCGAAGCCATGCTTAAGAACCCTGCGGATGCTGCCGTGTGGACAGAATGCGCCGCTACAGCGCCGTCAGAGCCAGAGTGGTCGGACCTTGATCCCGAAGGCACGGCGTTTGATTATTCGGACCAAGACTGGCGCAGGCTCGTTTTTTCTTTCGGAGAAAACGGCGAACTGATCCATCCGCGTTTTGAGCAAGGGGCTGCGCAGAGGGCGTTCATCAGAACGGACACTGCAAAGATGGGCGAAAAGCGGGAAGAGGGCGTGCAAGTGCGTCAACCCGATGATCCCGGTACAGACTTAATCAGCGACTCGGATGACCTTGCACATCGTCTCGATAGTCTTCTGGGCGACAAAGGGCCTGGCAAGGCGTAAAGTCTTTTAGGCGGCTTTAAGGGCAGGTGCTTATAAGGGGCTAAGGCGATGCATTCCGCGCTATAGGTTTAGGGTTGCCTTAGCCGCGCTATTCTCAAATGTCTGAGATACCCTGCGCGCTTTATGCACGTGCAGGGTATAAAGCTTAATTGTCGACGGTAATGGTTTCTTCAGCGTCCATAATCACAAGGCCTGGTGCAGCTTTTGATGTGTTGGGTTTAGTGTCGACTTTGCGATTTTTCTCAAAATGGGCGGTATCGCCGACATAAATCATGATTGTGGCCGTCGTTCTGGCGACGTTCCCGACGTCTGCATCTGCTACGATTTGAAAGTTCAGACTGTAAACGCCGCCGCTTGCTGCACTGACTTGCACGTCAAATATATGCGCGTCGTTGCCTTCCATTCGGAAGGTCTGGTCTGCGCTCTGAACGGACAAGCCATCGCTCTGAGTGGCCGAGGCTGTCAGAATGCCTGACGTGTAGCGATCATTTAGGGTGATAGCGATGTTTTCAGTCTCGCCGACTTTGGTGTGTCCGTCATAATTATGGCTAAAACCCACAGCTGCGCCAGCCTTAGTGACATGGCTGACATAGGCTTTGGCTTGTTTTTCAGACTGCGCATTGGCTGAGAGGTCAGCGGAGGATGCGCCTGTGTTTTGACTGCACGCGCCGCAAAGCAAAAGGCCCGCGGTAATGGCAGGGATCATTGTTTTTTGAATGGACATTGAAACGCTCCTATCGCGTGATTGTGAAGTCATAACAGGAATCACCGCTATCAGCAGAGGACTGTGTATTCACATTATTAAAATCATAAGCATCGATCACGTAATCACCGGCTGTGAGGTTAGTGGTCGATGTTTCTGCATCTGCAACGCCGGAATCACTTTGGATTAATAAACCGCCTTCTTTGTAGACATAGAAATCTGGATCTCTTGCAACAGCACCAGATTTGCGGGTCATTGTGAAGGTGTGTGATCCAGCATTGCTTACGTTAAACGTCAAATATTGACGGTTACCAAGCTTGTTATACTGCCCCGCATCATTGAGAGAACATATCTCAATGGCGCCGCCGTTCACCGTAGCTACTTTATATACTGGCAAAGCGTTTGATAAGCCGCCCGTATTAGTTTCGCCAGCTCCATTAGCGCCCGTACCGTCAATGGTCTGTGCGTTAAGAAGATTGACGATCTGAGGCTGACTACCAGGATTGAGTCCTATGAGTTGATTAGCAAAATTGAAAATTGTCGTAAAAAGAGGTGTTCCAGTATATGAGGCCGCAGTCAGGCTGTCATATATTGGCCCTAAGCCTAATGAAAGCGTGTCAGCTCCGTCGTCGGTACTGTCATATATATCGTAAAGGATTGACTGAACTGACCCTTCATTAAACCAGCCCGTGTTGGTGTGGTTGTTGTTTTCAACATTAATAGAAAATCCGACGCCTTGCCCATTGCCCGAACTGTCGCGGTAAAAAGGATCATCTGTGATAATACCGGATAGGGCGTTGCCGAAACCTTCCCCAAACGCGACGCGCGGATCAAGTTTGTCTCCGCCAGAGTGTGAGCCGCCAATAGAATCAGACCGTGACATGCGGTCTTCAAAGTAATGCCCCCATTCATGGACGACAACATGTGTGTCATACTCGTCTGTATCGTTGTTTGCGTCGCCTAAGATGTAGACATTGCCTTGCGTAGCGCCCGCATCGCGTCTGTACGATGATGTGCCGATGAGGCCGTTTGCAAGATCTGCGGCGCTTCCGCTTCCGCCTGACTTATTAGATGTGCTCCAGCGGAACTCCATAGCGGGTAAATTGATTGTACCGTCAACAGCCTCGAATTTTTTGACCGTGTCATAAATTGGGTCAAGAATGGCAAAGGGCGCTGCAGCGCGTGTGCCTGTATAAGAGGCTCCGCCCCATCCAGAGCTGGCGTTGAGGTTGCGTGTTGAGTTCGCCGCGCCGGAACTGGTCAGGCTACCTTGAACAGCATACAGTGAATGATTGTCCGTATTGTCGGTAACTTTGACGTTCCACATAGCGCCGGTTGTCTGTGTCATTTCGGCTTTGGCTCTTATGCGGACATTCGTATTGGAATCGACTGTGAATGAGTAATTTCCAGTCGCATCAGCTTTGACAGTATTCAAGATAGTTCCGCCAGAGTTCAAGACCTCTACGGTTACCCCGCGTGCAGGCTTTTGCGAAAGCGCGCTATAATTCAGCCCATTGGTAGCCGTATTATGCGGCACTGAGTCGAATGTGATTTGCCCGCTAACGGTTACCGACGCCGGCGGCGGGGGAGGAGGAGGAGGAGGAGGTGGGGGAGGAGGAGGAGGAGGAGGAGGAGGAGGAGGAGGAGGAGGAGTAACAACCGTGCCGCCGCCGCTGCTGCTTCCGCCGCCGCAAGCTGTTAGGCCTGTCGCCAAAAAGGCTGCTATGATAAGCACCTTATATGATGTCATGACGTTCCCGCTGAGTTTCATAGAACTCCCCTTTATATTTGGTTGATAGTGCTAGTAAGTCGACTCTAGTCACATCTTCTTCCTTTGTGAAGGGTAGGATGTACATTTGAGCAGTAACTCATGGTTCGTTATAATTGATCTACATTTGTGTGGGGCTCTAACAGAGTTAAGCCGTCTTACTGAACGGCTCGACAGGATAGATTCTATATTGGAAGAAAGGTGTGTTTCGTGTCTTGTTAAGCCGTGAAATGAGCGCAGTAGTCCGAGCGTAAAAGGTGTTAAAAAAACTACTTGCCAAGACTGAAGTTTAGACATAAATGCGCTTTTGACGATAAAGCGAGCTACAGCGAGCCCTGAACAAAGCAGCCCAATCAGACGAATGTCTGGGGCGTTGAATGGGAAATCTGTCAGCCGTGATGAGCCGGAAGGTTCATCTAATAGCCGCCGGTAGCGTCTTGGTTTTGGTTTTGTCTACCTCATAGAGGGGACGATTAGGAATTGAGAGTTATTGCGATGGCGCATCAAGCCACGATATATAACCGCTTAAGCGACTCAATCTCACTGCATGCGCAGTTGGGAGACACTTTCCTGTCGTCTAAACATCAAGATTATTTGGCCGCTATCGCGGAATTCAGTAGTGCGGTGCGAGCTTAAGCAAAAAGCTCGCCGAACCTCACGCCGCTGACAAACTTTCTAATTAGACGTTTGTTGTTTCCTTGAATTTGACCCTGATAATGGGGCTCTTCGGAAAATAACCTTATGTTGAATATACAAAATACTGCCCTTGTGCAGCAACCTACACAATTACAGCCTTATGGCTTGCCGACTTACAATACAGCGTCTGATGCCGTCGCGGATTATCAGGGCGATGACCAAATCTACGCGCTCTATCCGCGCAAGATTGAGCGCGCAGCGCGTTTGTTCGTGAACGGTTTCCCAGGCCATGTTCTGTACGCAGTTAAGTCAAACCCGCACGCTTCGCTCATCCAAATTCTTTGGAATGAGGGTGTGACGCGATTTGATGTTGCCTCGATCAGAGAAGTTGACCTTGTACGCGGGCTTTTGCCGGATGCGGAGCTATTCCTTATGCACCCGATCAAGTCACGCCAGACAATTATGCATGCCTATAGTAACGGCGTTCGTAACATGTCATTCGATCATAAGGACGAGCTACAAAAAATTCTTGATTGCACAAATGAAGCTGATGATTTGCACCTGCATTTGCGTTTGGCTTTGCCAAAAGTTAGCAAGCAGCTTGGCGCTGTCATGCCGCTTGGCGGGAAGTTTGGCGCTGATTTTGATGAGGCTGTTGCCCTGCTAAAGTCTGCGCGGACGGTCACAGCTAAACTCGGCCTTTGCTTCCATGTGGGATCGCAATGCTTGAACGTAGAGAACTACCGCTCTGCGTTGTCATATGCGCGTATGATTGTTGATGCTGCGGGCGTGAAAATCGACTCCGTTGATGTCGGCGGCGGTTTCCCTGTTGCCTATCCTGATATGCCTATTTCGTCTATGGCAGTGTACTTTGACCTGATTGCTAAGAGTTTGGTAGAAAGCGGTTTTCAAGATTTAGAGATATTTGGCGAGCCAGGCCGCGCTTTATGCGCTGAAGGCGGAGCCACGCTTGTGCGGGTGGAGTTACGCAAAGAGAACGACCTTTACTTGAATGACGGAACTTATGGCTCACTTTTCGACGCAGGGCAGTTCTCATGGAAATTCCCTGTTCGTCTGCACCGCAGCCGTCCCCCCGCGCCTTGTGCAAACACCATTGGATTTCGGTTTTTCGGACCGACTTGCGATAGCGCCGACACGATGAATGGCCCATTTCACTTGCCCGCTGACACCTGCGAAGGCGATTGGATTGAAGTGCAAAACCTCGGCGCTTACGGCCAAACCTTGGCCACTAACTTTAACGGATTTTACAGCGACCATACTGTCGCAATTTTGGAAGACTAATCATGACAACGAATACAAAAGCTCAGCTGCTCTCAAACCCTGTCGAGCACATTGACATCACACAAATAGACGCCCGCCCGATTATCGAAGCTATGGGTAAAATGTCTTTTACCGCTCGCGACCTCGGCCGTGCTAGCGACATTTTTAAACAAGCTGTCGATGACAAAGAGTGCTCTGTTATTTTGACCTTAGCAGGCTCCACGTCTGCTGGCGGATGTATGCATGTTTATCGCGACCTCGTGAAATACGGCATGGTTGACGCTATCGTGTCAACCGGTGCCGCCATCGTCGATATGGATTTCTTTGAGGCGCTTGGTTACAAGCATTACCAAGCGGACAGCCAAGTCGATGATAACGAGCTGCGTAATCTTTATATCGACCGCATCTATGACACTTATATTGACGAAGAAGAGCTGCAAGCGTGTGACCACGTCATAAAAGACATCACAGACAGCCTTGAGCGCCGGCCATACTCATCACGCGAATTTATCTGGGAAATGGGTAAATGGCTTAAAACAAATGCCAAGAAAAAAGGCAGCTTGATCGAGACATGTTATGATCACAATGTGCCTATCTTTGTTCCGGCTTTCTCTGATTGTTCTGCTGGTTTTGGTTTGGTGAAGCACCAAGTCGAAAACCCAGGTAACTATCTCTCTATCGATAGCGTTGCTGACTTCCGCGAGCTCACAGATGTTAAAATCAAAGCGGGCTCTACGGGTCTGCTCATGGTTGGCGGCGGAGTGCCGAAGAACTTTGTCCAAGACACAGTTGTCTGCGCGGAAATCCTTGGCGTTGAAGCCGAAATGCACAAATATGCTGTGCAAATCACTGTGGCCGACGTCCGCGACGGTGCGTGCTCATCCTCTACACTGAAAGAGGCTGCAAGCTGGGGCAAGGTACAGACCACGCTCGAGCAAATGGTGTTTGCTGAAGCGGGTTCTGTTATTCCGTTACTCGCATCTGATGCCTATCATTCTTGTGACTGGAAGAACCGTCCACGCCGCGAATTTGCAAAAATGTTTCAGTCATGACATCTCCTTTTCCGCTCCTGAAGCCGAAAGACGGTTTTCTCGCCTTAGAGGGTGAGCTAGCTGTTTCGTACGAAGACGCTGGGGCAGTAATCATACCTTTCGGTCTCGAAGCTTCTGTGTCTTACGGGGGCGGAACGGAAAACGGTCCAAGCGCTATGCTAGCGGCTAGCCGCGAAGTTGAACTGTTTGACGAAGACCTCTGGTGCGAACCGATAGAGCGTTACGGCGTTGTGACGGCGCGAGAGCCCGTTGTAGATAATAGCGATATTGAAAGCGCTCTTAAAGTGCTTGAGAAAATGACCACGGCTGTTCTGGATGACGGGAAGTTCCCTTTCGTCTTTGGCGGAGAGCATTCTATCACGCCGGGGGCTATTCGGCCGTTCCTGAAAAAATACGATGATTTGATCATATTGCATTTCGACGCTCATGCCGATTTGCGCGATGGGTATGACGGCGAGCATTACTCGCATGCCGCCGCTATTCGCCGCGTTCTTGATCACCCAACCGTTCCGATTGTGTCTTGCGGCATTCGCAATATTTCAAAGGAAGAAATTCCGTTCCTTGATGCAAATAAGCACCGTATTACAATCCATTGGGGCAAAGACCGCGCTAAGTGGATCGTGTCCGATATTGTTAAGCCGCTCAAAGGCCGCCCCATCTATCTGACCTTCGACTTGGACGGGTTTGACAGCTCGGTTATGCCATCTACTGGCACGCCGGAGCCGGGCGGTTTGTTCTGGGAAGATGCGATGGCCATTATCAAAGCAGCATCGGAAATCGGTATAATCGTAGGCGCGGATATCAATGAACTCGCGCCGATTGAAAACCTTCACGGACCGGATTTTCTGGCTTCCAAGCTGGCCTATAAAATATTAAACTATTCATTGGGGCGGACATAGATTCTGCTCTTAGAGGGCCGTTAGGCTCGCGGCGTTCAAGGAGGCTCTATGTCTAAACGTCACCGTAAATCCAAAGATATGTTGAGCTCTCAGAGCGATATGGACGGTGCTGACTCGCAGTACGGAGACTATGATCTCTCTATGTACGAAGCCCCCAAAGGTAAGAAACCTAAAGGGCGCGACAAACGCATCAGTCACAAGCGCGCTTATTACGACGACTGAGCCGTCTCGTTTTTGCGTTATAAATCCCTCTAGCTTGCGCTGGAGGCAAAAAGTGTGGACGGAATTAGCTTACATGAGCAAGGAATAAAAGTGGAAGACGAGCCAAATTATACGCGTATTTTAGGCAGTATAGCCGCGTGCGTGGACGTAGACAAACTCATGGCGTTTCTAGCAAATGCCAAAAAGCGCGGTGTGCTAGTTGTTCAAAATGCAGTCTTGGCGCAGCTTGAAACCCTTATACCGGCTAACAAAAAAGGCAGCTATGAACGCGCCTTTTGGGATATGCTCTTGTCATATCAAACCGTTTTGCTGGAGAACGGAAAGCCGACCCTGAAGCTGAACGAAGCTTGGAAGGTGGCCTTAATTGTTGGCGAAATACAGGCCCATAGAGACTGGGTTGAAGAGGGGGCTCAGGCTTGGGCGTTCGGGTATTTATTAGAAAATTTTCCAAGCCTGCCAACTGCGGAAGACTTGGTTTTGAAATTCCCCACAGCGTTTGAGGCTCGGCATAGAAACCTAGCCCGCAACCGCCTAAAAAACGGCGAAAGCCAAACAGTTAGAAAAAGCATAAATCATGGCTAAAACACGTGCGGGCGCGCAATTAACGATACGCACAGCGATCATTCAAGACGTGGGCGGTATTGCTGCGCTTGTCGACCGTGCATATCCGAACATGTCAACTTACGCCGTTTCGACGCTTAAGGGGCAAATCTCTAATTTTCCTGAGGGGCAGTTCGTAGTCGAGTATGAAGGCGATATCGTCGGTTACGCGGCCAGTATTATGTTAAAAGAAGCCTTAGTTCTCGCGCCGCATAATTGGGCCGGGATTACTGGAGGGGGCTATGGATCATCACATAACCCGAACGGAGATTGGCTGTACGGGATGGAGGTGTGCGTTGACCCTGAGCGCCGCCGTCTCCGTATTGGCGAGCGGCTTTATGATGCGCGGAAAGCCCTCGTTGAAAGTCTGGAGCTTAAAGGCATCGCTTTTGGCGGCCGTATCCCAGGCTGGAAGAAACGCCGCAAAACATACCCTGATCCCATGGATTATATGGCGGCGGTTAAAGCCAAAAAAGTTATTGATCCGGTTATCAACTTTCAATTCAGACAGGGATTTGATGTCTTTGGGGTTTTGGAAAACTATTTGCCCGTAGACAAAGCGTCAGGCGGCTATGCCGCGCATATGGTTTGGCGAAACCCTTATTCGGTAGAGACGCGGGACAGTGTCCATTCCGAAGCGGCGCAAAAAGACGTCATCCGTGTTGCGACGGTTCAATTGCAAATGCGTAAGGTCACTAGCTTTGAAGATTTCATGAGCAGTGTCGAATATTTTGTCGATAGCGTCTCGGCTTACAAGGCGGACTTTGCAGTTTTCCCGGAGCTTTTCACCCTGCCGCTTTTGGCGCTGGCTGAGCACCGCTTGCCGCCGTCTGAGGCCATTGAAAAGCTTACTGAATATACGCCGATGTTTATTGAGGCTATGCGGAAACTGGCGGTGAGCTATAATATCAATATTATTGGCGGCTCGCATCCAACACGCGCTGAAGACGGAGATATTCAAAATATTGCGTATGTCTTCTTGCGCGACGGCTCTGTCCACGCCCAAGAAAAAATTCACCCAACGCCGAATGAACGCCATTATTGGAACATCAAAGGCGGGGATGAGGTCAGTACGATCGATACAGATTGCGGGCCAATCGGTGTTTTGATATGTTATGATAGTGAGTTTCCAGAGCTGGCCCGCCGGATGGCGGATGAGGGCGCGCGTATTCTATTCGTGCCATTTTGTACGGATAACCGCCAAGGCTATCTGCGCGTTCGGTATTGCTCCCAAGCACGCGCTATTGAAAACCAATGCTACGTTGTCATGTCTGGCAATGTGGGCAACTTGCCGGGCGTTGAAAATATGGATGTGAACTATGCGGAGAGCTGCATTCTGACGCCGTGCGATTTCCCCTTTGCAAGAGACGGCATTGCGGCGGAGTGCTCTGAAAACGTAGAAACTGTTGCCATTGCCGACCTTGATCTTACGGATTTATCCTGGGCGCGCGCCAAAGGCACTGTCCGTAATCTGCGAGACAGACGTTTTGATCTATACCAGACACAATGGACGGATCAATAAATGGCACACCGAACACGCGTAAACTCAATCCGTGCCATTAGAGCCTTCGGGTTTATTGCTGTATTACTCATAGGGGTTCTCATCATGGCGCGACATGATTTTTGATGGATGGTTCACGCCAAAAATTCTAAGGTGCAATCGAATATAATTTCCGAAACGAGTACGGATTCTAGATGTGCTGCCTCAAGTCGTCAGACATCATTGCTGCCTCACCTCTGCACTCAGACCGCTCAATCGGGCCAGCGTTACTATCTTATTGTAAAGCATATGGAAGTTGGCGCACCCGACAGGATTTGAACCTGTGACCTCTGCCTTCGGAGGGCAAAGGAATTAATATTACTCACATTCTTTAGGATGCCCCAGTGTTGATAAAATATATATATAACAGGAAATTACCGACATTTAAGGTTACCGACATTCCTTGACGTTCTCCGCACGGTGGTTACTATGTGGTTATTGTCAATAAAAGTAACCACAGAACGCAATCATGGCCAAAAGCACGTCAACGCTTACAAAAGCACGAATAGATCGAGCGGCACCGAAACAGAAAGACTACTTTCTTTGGGATGGTGACCTAACGGGATTTGGCCTTAAGGTTTCGAAGGGCGGACGCAAATCATACGTTGTAAAATATAGGGTTGGAACTGGCCGCAAAGCGCCATCAAAACGAATGACTATTGGGCAACACGGCTCCCCTTGGACGGTTAAACTAGCTCGTGATGAAGCCCGTAAAATCCTGGGTCGTGTGGCCAACGGAGAAAACCCCGCCGAAGATCGCCAAGCCGAAAAAAAGCAACTGACTGTAAACGAGCTTTGTGATGCATATATAGTCAAAGCAGCGAAGTTTAAAAAACCTAGCACGTTGGCCACGGATAAAGGCCGGATTGAGCGGCACATCAAGCCATTGATCGGCAAAAAGCGAATTAACGATATTACGCGAAAACATATCAAACGCCTTCTGAACGATATTGCGGATGGAAAGACCGCCGTTGACGTTAAAACAGGGCATAGAGGCCGCGCAATCGTCAAAGGAGGCAAAGGCACAGCCTCTCGAACAGTTGGTCTATTAGGGGGCATATTTAGTTATGCCGTCGACCAAGACCTTTTAGAAAGCAATCCTGTCAGAGGCGTTAAACGATTTGCAGACAAGAGCAACCAACGGTTTTTAAATCAAGTTGAACTGTTGACCTTAGGAGGCGTGTTGCAAGACGCAGATGTTAATCCGATGGCCCTAGCAATTCTGAAACTGCTCATTTTCACTGGCGCTAGAAAAGGTGAAATAGAAACACTCACTTGGAAAATGGTTGACTTTGAAGGCGGGTATTTGCGCCTTCCCGACAGCAAAACAGGTGAGAAGGTCATTCATCTTAATGCTGGAGCGCTTCAGGTGTTAAATGAGTATATGCCGATGAAGGTATCAGAATTCGTCTTTCCGGCGGTTAAAGGCGATAGTTATTATCTGGGCACTCCAAAAGTGTGGAAAACTCTAAAACAACAAGCGGGCTTATCAGATGTCAGGCTGCATGATTTACGGCATAGCTTTGCGAGTATCGCGGTTTCTGGCGGTGCAAGTTTACCTATGATTGGCGCATTGCTTGGACATAAGAACACGACCACCACGCAAAAGTATGCCCACCTGCAAGATGATCCGATTAAGGCAACCAACCAGCGCGTAGGAGCAATCCTTCAAGCATCTCTTATGCCAAAAGCGATCAACGCAAAGTAAGAGAGTGGCTCTGACTAGGGTTGAGTAAAATATAGAATCGGCTTTAAATAGTGTTATGTCTCGAACTCTTGGCCCTTATAACCCATTTCGACATAATGCTGACAGCGGCGGGTTTAATGCGTTGTCACTGAGATATAAAGCCAATCCATCTATCGCCCTTTATGTTGACTTAAGGCGTAAATATCCCAAGGCGCTAGTTGAAGTTGCAACCAGCCACTCAATGGAATGGCTATTTAGCAACGGCGAAACATTGAAGTCATATGGCATTGATCCTGATATTGTTGCTGGTTGCCTAGATGCAGCATCTGAAGACATTCAAGAATTATGCCTTTTGCTGATGGAAAACCTGCTTGCTCGTGATGCCTTGGAGTCCGAAGGTGTTGCTCATATTCAATCGCAAGATGGGATTATGCCAGATAGCCTCATCAACTATTTAATTTCAATGATGCTCGATGCATTAGATTGGAATGATGACCTATTCATACCACGCGATCTGATTGTTTTGATCAAGCATAGGTTTGGGGCGGATATTTCAGCGGAGAAACGAAAACAAGATGTGAAAGATAAGCGGACTAAAGCAATTTGGATGGCAGCACATATTCGAGCGGATGGACAGTCTTTATCGATGCGTGATGTCGCTAAAGAAATGGGTGTTAGTCCATCGACAGTCTTGAGGTGGTTCCCCGATGGCGATTTCGAATCTTCTGTTGAGAGGGTTAGAAGTATAGTAAGTTCTCCCGAGCATAAAAAAATGATGCTATTTGGACAGAAATTCCGTGAGGAAAAGGCCAAGTCCGACTAGGTGTTGCACTAGAAAGGACGTGCGCAACACCCCAGCGCCCTCCTAACGATGACTCACTAGCCGCAATGGTGCGGCGTTTACATAGTGAGTTATAAATGAACCTGAACATTCCATCTAACCTATCGGCAGATCAAGCCGCTGACATTCTTGGCATTGCAAAGAGTACCCTTTCCAAATTGAGACTATCGGGTGAAGGCCCTGCATTCATCAAAATGGGTCGCCGCGTTGCCTATAGACCGGAAGACCTAGAGCTATGGGTCAACCAGAACCGCCGTCAATCGACCTCTGACCTCGGAGGCAACCTTGGCTAAGAAAACAAAAAAATCCCGAAAGATCGACCTTCGTAAAATAAGCCCGACCAAGGTTTACAACGATAAGGAAATCGCCAAAGACTTGATGCGCAAAATATCAACCGTGCAGCGGTGGCGGCGCGAGGGGTTACCAGTTATTGATGGCACAAATCCACCGCTTGTGGATGGTGCCGAGTTGCTGGCTTGGCATAAAAAACGCCGAGATGACCGAAAGCGGCCTTGCGCAGAAAACGAGTTCTATTGTTTTACATGCAAAGTTCAGCGCACCCCCAAAATGGGGAGTGTTGTTGTGCGCCCGGTCAATACCAAACGCCTGTCCTTGGATGCTGAATGCGGCACATGCGGGGGCGATATGTCTAAAGGCGGCGCGATGGCAAACATCGACGCAATTGAGACGGCCCTTGAATCCTACATGAAGAATGTTCGCTACATAGAGCGATATAGGAGTTCCCCCTCTAATGGCAGCTAATCACCGCAATTGATTACAAGCCTCAATTTCCCGCCAAAGCACAATATTGAAAGCCCTGACCCCATGACCAAACGCAACGCCCAGAACGAACTCATCAAACGCCGTTATTTTGAATTTCTAAAACACGCAGACGGTAAAGCAGATGCCACCATTAAAATCATATCTGCGTCAATTCGGCGATATGAAACTTTTAGCAAACACAAAGATTTTAAGACTTTTGATCGCAATGTCGCCATCCAATTTAAAGAAGATCTAGGTGACCGCCTATCATTGGCGAGCTTGATGACGACCACCAATCACTTGAAACGATTTTTCGCATGGCTCGCTCAGCAAAACGGCTATAAGCGCTCGATCAAGTTCGATGACATTGCGTATTTGAACCTCTCTGATCGGGACAAACGAGCAGCCAGCGCCCCCGCTGATTTGGAGTTCCCATCGCTGGATATGGTGCGTGAGGTGGTTTCAAAGATGCCGCACGCCACCGCGATTGAAAAACGAAACCGCGCATTGATAGCGTTCACGGCTTTGACCATGATCCGCGTCTCAGCGCTGGCAAGCTTGAAGATCAAACACCTAAATCCGAAAACGATGCTCGTGAGTCAAAACCCGCGCGAAGTAAATACTAAGGCTAGAAAGCCGATCTATAGCCACATCTTGCCATTCTGTGATGACTTCGAAGACATAATTCGAGAATGGATAATTTATTTGAAAACAGACCTGCTATTCTCGCCAACTGACCCGCTATTCCCCAAGACGGCGCTCACCCATGATGAAGATGCCTGTTACGCGCCTGAGGGGCTTCTCAGAGAGCATTGGCAATCTACATCACCCATTCGCCGTGTATTCAAAGAGGCCTTTGAGGCTGCGAATTTACCCGTCTATACGCCACATCGCTTTCGCAATATGATGGAGGCGGAAATCACAGCGATAGACCCTTCCTTTGCCGAGTATAAGGCTTTCAGTCAAAGTTTTGGTCATAAGAACGTGATGACGACGATAACCAGTTATGGAAAGCTCTCGATCACAGAACAAGGCCAACGTATTCGTAACGACTTGAAAAAGCGATTTAATGAAACGCACGGTTAATCAATATTAACCAAATCACTCCATCGAATCATTATGACCTCTGAACAAAAGAAAAAACTGGAACGCAAGCTTTGGGATATTGCCAACGAACTGCGCGGGAAGATGAGCGCGGATGAGTTTCGCGATTATATTTTGGGCTTTATCTTCTTCAAATATCTGTCCGAGAAGATGCATATCTATGCCAATAATATCCTGTCCGAAGACGGTATAAGCTACCGTGAACTGGATGAAACAAGCGCGGACGGCCCGGCCATATTAGAGGCGGTTAAGGCCGAGGCGGTGGCGGAGCTGGGCTACTTCCTCAAACCCTCCGAGCTGTTCCATCAGATTGCAAAAAGAGGAAGCGAAGGCGCATTTATCCTTGATGATTTGACCAAAGTGCTGAGCAATATTGAGCAAAGCACAATGGGCACCGAAAGCGAGCAGGATTTTGACAATCTTTTCGAAGACCTTGATCTGACCTCAACCAAACTTGGACGTTCCGAGGGGCAGAAAAATGAGCTGATCGCCAAAGTTCTCGTGCATCTGGACGCCATAGATTTTGAACTTCACAAAGCTGACGCCGATGTGATTGGCGATGCTTATGAATATCTGATCGGGCAATTTGCCAGCGGCGCGGGTAAAAAGGCGGGGGAGTTTTATACCCCGGCGCAGGTTTCGACCATCCTCGCGCGTATTGTCACAATGGGCAAAGACCGTGTGAAAAACGTCTATGACCCCACTTGCGGGTCGGGCTCGCTTTTGCTGCGGGTGCAGCGGGAACTCGCCAATGATGCCCAGCCGCAATTTTACGGGCAAGAGCTGAACCGGACAGTGTTCAACCTCGCGCGGATGAATATGCTTTTGCATGATATTCACTATCGCCGCTTTGATATTCGCCAAGAAAACACCCTGACCCATCCGGCCAAGCAGCATGAAGATATGCGCTTTGAAGCCATTGTCGCTAACCCGCCCTTTAGCGCTAAATGGAGCGCCCATAGCACGTTTGAAAGTGATGACCGCTTTAGCCAATATGGCCGCCTTGCGCCCAAATCCAAAGCCGACTTCGCCTTTGTGCAGCATATGATCCATCATCTGGATGAGAGCGGGACAATGGCGATTATCTTGCCGCATGGCGTGTTATTTCGCGGCGCGGCGGAGGGGCATATCCGGCGGTACCTTATCGAAGACCGTAATTATCTCGACGCGGTGATTGGCCTGCCCGCCAATATTTTCTACGGCACGTCCATCCCGACCTGTATTTTGGTGTTTAAAAAATGCCGCGAAAACCCCGATGATATTTTATTCATTGACGCCAGCGGGGATGAGCATTTTGAGAAAGCTAAAAACAAAAATGCGCTGCGCGATGAGGATGTGAGCCGTATTGTCGAGGCCTATAAGACCCGCGAGTTTAAAGACAAATATTCCTATGTCGCCCCGCTCGCAGAGATCGCCGAGAATGACTATAACCTCAACATCCCGCGCTATGTGGATACGTTTGAGCCGGAGCCGGAGATTGATTTGAAAGCGGTGACAGACGCGCTTAAGGCGATTGATAAAGATATGACGGATGTGGATGCCAAGATTGCGGGTTATTGTAAGGAGTTGGGTATTGAGGCCCCGCTGTGAGTGCAATTCCAAACCTACGGTTTTCAGAATTTCACGATAACCTAATTGAGCAAGTTCAACTAGGCAAAGTCGCTTCTTACAAAAATGGAAAGGCAATGGAACCTTACGTTACTGAGGCTGGTGAGTTCTTTTTGATTACCCTCAATAGTTTGGACATAGAAGGCAATCTTAAGTCTACTCATCTAAATGTGAGCTACGCAGAGTGGTTTTTGCAGACTAACGACTTGGTTATGGTGCTAAGCGATATTGCCCATGGAAATTTTCTCGGATTAGTTGATCTTATTAACTGTAACGACACATACGTCTTAAACCAAAGAATGGGAATGCTTAGGCCGATAGGAAATAAGTTGAGTAGTGGTTTTGCGAAGGCATACATCAATCAAAATCAAAAGTACTTCAAACTTCATGGGCAAGGTTCTTCACAGCAGAATTTATCCAAAGGCGATATTCTCAAATTTGAGCTTTCTCTTCCATCTCTCCCAGAACAAAAGAAAATCGCGGATTTTTTGGGGGCGGTGGATTAGAAGCTTCGCTTGCTGCGCGCGCGCCATGACGCCCTGACCGACTATAAAAAAGGCGTCATGCAAAAAATCTTCACCCAAACCCTCCGCTTCAAACAAGAGGCGAGGAGCGCCAAGGGCGCGACCGGGAAAGATAATACCGATGACGGCAGTGATTTTCCAGATTGGGACAAGTTAGAGTTTGGTGACGCTGTTGAAAGAGCTAAAGAGAAATATAATCCCACAAATGGCAATGAAAATTGGGAGAGTATTGAAATGGAAAGTATCGAGCAGAATTCCGGGCGTCTATTGCGAACTTTTGAAGTTAATGAATTAAAAAGCATTAAAACTAAATTTAAAAAAGGTGATGTACTCTTTGGAAAGCTCCGACCTAGTCTTCGGAAGTTTTATTTTGCAGATTTTGATGGAGTATGTACCTCAGAAATTTGGGTTCTGAGAGGAAAAGGCGTGGTTGGAAAGTTTCTTTTTTATCTTGTCCAGCTTGAAAAGTTTGGCTTTGCTTGCAGTAAGACTACAGGGTCAAAGATGCCGAGGGCAGATTGGCAGTTTGTCGGATCAACGCCGTTTATGTTTCCTCACCCAGATGAACAACAAAAAATAGCCGATTTCCTCTCGGCGATTGATGATAAAATCACCGCTGTCGGCGCCCAAACCACCCAAATGCAAGACTTCAAAAAAGGCCTGCTCCAGCAGATGTTTGTTTAGGTGGGGCGCTTAGCAAAGGTTGGCGTAAGGCCGGTTTTACGATATGTTCCTGTTAGGTTCTGTAATAATTAAGGCGCTAAATCAGAAACAGGCATAGTTTCTAATATAAGAACCTTGCATTGTTTGGTTTCTGCTATATAGATTTTCTTATTGTAGAAAACATGGGTATTTTTGACATATGAACCTTGAAGACTATCATTCTGGTCAATATATTCCGCAATATGAGTATAAGAGCTTTGATCCGAGTCTCATAAACCATGCTTGGATTATTTCTGATCCCGAGCTTCACATGCTACTGGGTGAAGCTAACCGGGCGATTGGTGAGCTTAAAGGCAACGCACAACAAGTCCCTGACATAGATTTTTGCATCCGCATGTATGTCGCCAAGGAGGCTACACAATCCAGCCGAATCGAAGGCACTCAAACGAATATTGAAGATGCGTTTCTGGAAGAAGAAGACATCGCTCCAGAATCCCGGGATGATTGGGGCGAGGTTAAAAACTATATTGACGCCATCAACTGGGCTATTGAGGAACTTGAAACGCTTCCATTGTCCAACCGCCTGTTAAAGGATACGCACAGGATACTCATGCAGGGCGTGCGAGGTGAGCGCAAGCAGCCCGGCGAGTTCCGCTCCAGTCAAAACTGGATTGGAGTAAGCTTGAAAAATGCAGTCTTTGTGCCGCCGCATCATAATCAAGTGCCAGACTTGATGGGCGACTTAGAAAACTTCATTCATGATGAGGAGAACTATGTGCCGCATCTGATCAAGATCGCAATTGCGCATTATCAATTTGAAACCATTCACCCCTTTCTTGACGGGAATGGTCGATTGGGACGTTTGATGATCTCCCTTTATATGGCAGCGTTTGGATTGCTCGATACACCTGCTTTGTATTTATCGGATTACTTCGAGCGACATAAAACAGCCTATGTCGATAACCTTATGGCCGTGCGTGAAGGGCATCACATGAAACAATGGCTGATTTTCTTTCTGCATGGCGTGAAGGAAACAGCTCACCAATCCATCGCGTTATTTGAGGAAATATTACAAATGAAGGAACGCATCGAACGGGAAGTCATGCCGCGTTTCAGTTCTCGGAGACAGGATAAAGCGCAATATTTAATCCGGCACTTGTATGGTCAACCCATTATCGATGTTAAAGAACTGGCCAGGCTTTTGGAGACCACACCAAATACGGCAGGCGCTCTAATCATCGATTTTGTCAAAGCGGGCGTGCTTGTAGAAATGACGGGACAAAGCCGAAACCGACTATTTTTGTTTAGAGACTATGTAAACCTGTTCTCGCGGCGCGCCGCATGAGCCAGACACAATCCGAAGCCCAGCTTGAAGAGAGCCTAATCAAACGCCTTGGCGGTTTGGGCTATGACCGTGTGACCATCCCGGACGAGGCGGCGCTGCTGGCGAACCTGAAAACCCAACTTGAAAAATTTAATGAAACCGCGTTTAGCGGTGCCGAGTTTGACCGTATCGTCAACCATCTGGATCAGGGCGGGGTGTTTGACCGGGCGCATCGATTGCGGGATTGGTATAACCTGACCCGTGATGACGGCACGTCCGACTATATCCGCTTTATGAATACGGAGCATTGGTGCCGCAATGAATATCAAGTCACGAACCAGATCACGATGGAGGGGCGATATAAGAACCGTTATGACGTGACGCTTTTGGTCAATGGTTTGCCGCTTGTACAGATTGAGCTTAAGCGGCGCGGGCTGGAGCTCAAAGAAGCGTTTAACCAGATCAACCGTTATCACCGCCATACATTTTGGGCCAATACGGCGCTGTTCCAATATGTGCAGCTCTTTGTCATCTCCAACGGGGTGAACACCAAATATTACGCCAATAACCGCAAGCAGAGCTTTAAACAGACCTTTTACTGGGCGGATGAAAACAACACCCAAATCACCCAGCTCGATCAATTTGCGGATGCATTCCTTGAAAAATGTCACGTCTCCAAGATGATAGCGAAATATATCGTCTTGCATGAAAGCGACCGGATATTGATGGCGCTGCGGCCCTATCAATATTACGCGGTCGAGAAGATTGTCGATAAGGTCGTGAACTCACATGACAATGGCTATATCTGGCATACCACCGGATCGGGCAAAACCCTGACCAGCTTCAAGGCGTCGCAAATCATCATGGATTTGCCCAAGGTGGATAAGGTCATCTTTGTCGTCGACCGCGCCGATCTGGATTATCAGACCACGAAAGAGTTTAATCACTTTAGCGATGGCAGCGTTGACGGCACGGAGAACACGGCGGCGCTGGTGGGGCAATTTGAAAACCCGGATGTGAAGCTCACGGTCACGACGATCCAAAAGCTCAACAACGCCATCTCGCCGGGACGCTACCAAAAGGCGATGCAGGCGATGGCGGGTACCCGTGTGGTCTTTGTGTTTGATGAATGTCACCGCTCTCAATTTGGCGATACCCATAAACGCATTGTCGAATTTTTTCCGAACCATCAAATGTTCGGCTTTACAGGCACGCCTATATTCAAAGAAAATGCAGGCAAGAACCAGCATGGCAAGCGCACGACAAAAATGCTGTTTGGGGATTGCCTTCATAAATATGTGATTACCGATGCGATCCGTGATCAAAATGTGTTGAAATTCGCGGTGGAATATTGGGGGCGGCTTGACCTGACGGACGGGCTTGGCGGCGAAGAAAAAGTCACCGCCATCGACATCAAAGAGTTTTTCGAAGACGAAGACCGGATCACTAAAAATATTGATTGGGTGATCGAGAACCACCGCAAGAAAACCCATGACCAGCAATTCTCCGCGATGATGTGCGTCGGTTCCGTTGACATGCTGATTAAGTATTATGACATCTTCAAGGCCAAGAGAGCCAATGGGGAGCATAAGCTACGCGTGGGCGCGATCTTTACCTATGCGGCCAATGAGAATGATGATGATGCTAACGGCCTGCTCGATGATGTGAGCGTTGATCTGGGCCCGCCGGATAGCGTGCGGCCCCATACGCGCGAAAAGTTGGATGAGATGATCGCCGATTATAACGCGGCCTATAAGACGAAATTCTCTACCGACAGCAAGCAGTTCTACGCCTATTACAAAGACCTCTCGAAGCGGATGAAAGACCGCGAGAAGGAAAGCTTTAAGGACGCGGACAGGCTGGATATTTTGCTCGTGGTCAATATGTTCCTGACCGGGTTTGATGCCAAGAAGCTCAACACGCTCTATGTGGATAAGAGCTTGCGTTATCATGGCCTCATTCAGGCTTATTCGCGTACCAATCGCATTCTTAATGAGCGCAAGTCCCATGGCAACATTGTTGTGTTTCGTAACCTCAAAGACGCCACAGACGAAGCCATCGCGCTGTTTTCAAATAAGGATGCTATCGAGGACATCATCATCAAGCCCTACCGCGACTATGTGGAGCAGTTTGACGCGGCGGTGGAGTTACTGATTTCCATAGCTCCAACGCCGGATGATGTGAACGGCCTGCCCAGCGAGGTTGAGCAGCTTGAATTTATCAAGGCGTTCCGCGTCTTGATGCGGGTTCGCAACGTACTGATGACCTATTCTGAGTTTACATGGGATGATGTGAATATGTCGGCCCAGCGCTTTGAGGATTTTAAGAGCAAATATCTCGACCTTTACGAAGACACCAAAGAGGCGGACGGCGAAGCGGCCTCCATCATTGATGACGTGGATTTTGAGCTGGAGCTAATCCAGCGCGACGAAATCAATGTCGCCTATATATTGGAACTGCTCGCCAAGCTGGTCAGTGAAGATGAAGACTATCTCGCTATGTCGGATGATGACAAAGCCGATGCCATGAAGAATATTCTCAAAATGCTCGAAGGTGAAGTGCAGCTTCGTTCCAAGCGCGAGCTGATCGAGAAGTTCATCAATGAGCAAATGCCCAAAATTAGCACCAGCGCTCAAGTCAAAGAAAGCTTTGACGTATTCTGGCGAGAAGAGCAGATCGCGGCGCTGGATGAGCTTTGCGAGGAAGAAGGCCTATTCGAACACAACGTTCAAAAGATCATCTCTGATTTGAATTTCACTGGCCAAGAACCCCTTCGAGCTGCGGTCGTGTCTTCTATGCAGCGAAAGCCCAGAATATTAGAGCGAGGCTCAGTCATCGACCGGATCACTGAAAAGATTATGAAGTTGGTGAGAACCTTTGAAGATGATATAGGTGGCGGGTGATGACGGGGGGCTTCAATCTCTTAAGCTGTGAATGCACGGGAACGGCGCGGGGGTGAATTACACGTTTCCACATTTCAGACTTTGACCAAGTTGGGAATGGTGAGAACCTAAGGCTAAGGCGAGCTGGTTTGGGAGGGGGCAATCCCTCAGGCTTTCGTTTGGGGCACCAATGTCACCAGAACAAAAAACCTTAACACAGATTTACGCGTCAATACCTCAAAGCGCTCTTTCTTCGCTTCTCGTGGTTACTATGTAGTTACTTTTGTAAAATAAAAATGACGGATATTGCTCTAAGTTATTGATTTTATTGGCGCACCCGACAGGATTTGAACCTGTGACCTCTGCCTTCGGAGGGCAGCGCTCTATCCAGCTGAGCTACGGGTGCTTGCACGCGCGGGTCTTACGGTATTGTGGAGACTTGCGCAATGGGGACTGAGCGGAAAAGTTCATTGTTCGCGGATTACGCGCCGAGCGCCTGAATCCGCACATTAAGCATTGAAAAGCGTGCGGGATTTGCCCAAAAGCAGGGGATGATACGCCAGTTCTTACCTTTGTTGTTTCTGATCTGCCTTGCGGCCCTTAGTGGGTGCGAACAGGGCGGGTCAGTCGACGGCAAGGTGCAGGCTGCGCGGGCGCGAAATGACGGCCCCGCGATGTGGGTTGTTAAGGACCATGACAGCACGCTCTACCTTTACGGAACCGTGCATTTGTTGCCCAGTGATTTAGATTGGCAGCGCGATGATATGAAAGACGCCTTCAAAGAGGCCGGTACTGTATTTTTTGAACTTGATACGGGCAGGGCGGGGCAACTTGAAGCGAGTTTGCTGACGCAGCAATTAGGGCTCATCAGTAGCGGGACACGGCTTTCTGATCGGCTAGATAATTATCAACTAAAACTTTTAGAAGCTGCCGCGAATAATGGAAATTTGCCGTTGGCGTCTCTGGATAGTATGAGGCCGTGGCTTGCGAGCGAGTTTCTGACTGTAGCGGCTGCTGGCAATGCAGGGCTTTCGCCTGATCTAGCAGCCGATGAAGCCCTAAAGAGTCGCGCGCAGCGTCTGGGTAAAAATATTGTCTATCTGGACACGACGGAATGCCAAATTCGCGCAACCTCGGATCAACCGGACTTTGTACAGATGATGTTGCTGACGGATACTTTGGAAGGGTTTGGTTCAATCGGTAGTAATCTATCCAAAATCGCTGATGCGTGGTCTGTTGGCCAAGTAGATTATTTGACGGCGAAGACTGTGATTGCGTTATCGTCTCGCTCTCCAGAACTTTACAACACGCTACTCAAGGACAGAAATAGGGAGTGGGCCGGGGAGTTCACCCGCTTTATGGAAGGTAATGACACGGGTTTTGCGGCCGTAGGCGCGGCGCATTTGCTGGGTGAAGACAGCGTTCAGAACTTTCTTCGCGACCAGGGCTACGTCGTGTCGCGTTACTATGCGTTCCAAGGCGAAAATGTCATCAAACCCGTGTTTCAATAAGGCGGCTTTAACGCCTGAATAATGTCCCTGTGCTATAGGCGGTGCAGAGGAGATTAACCGTGGACCCCATTCAAGTTATACCCGTTATCATGTCAGGCGGCGCAGGCTCGCGGCTTTGGCCCTTGTCGCGTCAGGCTATGCCAAAACAGCTTCTGCCTTTAGTCACTGAGCTGACTATGGTTCAGGAAACGGCTCTACGGTTTGGCGGGACGGGGTTTGGCGCTCCGGTGTTTATATGTAATGCGCTTCATGCCGCGCCTATTGAAGCGCAAATGAAGGCTATAGATACAGAGGTGGACGCCGTAATTATCGAGCCCGCGGGGCGGAATACGGCCCCCTGCGCGGTTGTAGCGGCCTGTCACGTACAAAAAACCAGTCCCGGCGCCTTGGTGTTACTTGTGCCTGCGGATCATCACGTTCGCGACCCTCAGGCGTTCCGCGAAGCGATAGAGGCGGCCATCCCAGCCGCGAAAGCAGGGCATCTTGTTACGTTCGGCATTACGCCTGATAGGCCCGAGACCGGTTACGGATATATACAAAAAGGTGGAGCGCTTATGGACGGTGTAAGCCAGGTCGCGGCGTTCAAGGAAAAACCGGATGCGGCAACGGCCGCGCGCTACATTTATACCGGTGAGTATGCTTGGAATGCAGGTATATTCTTGTTTTCCCCGGACGCGTTCTTAGGCGAGGTTGGTCAATTTGTGCCAGAAATTGGCGAGCAAGCTCTAAAAGCCTATGAGAAAGCGGTGTCAGAGGGTAAGCGTATCAAGCTTGATGCCGAGACCTTTGCAGCCTGTCCGGCCGAATCGATTGACTATGCGGTAATGGAGACGACGGGAAAAGCGGCGGTCGTGCCGTGCGATATAGGTTGGAGCGACATAGGCTCGTTTGCGTCCCTGCAGGATGTTCGACAGGACGAAACTGGCAATGCGTTATCAGGCGATATCATAACGGTTAACACGGAAAATAGTCTCATTATGACAGACGGGCCGCTTGTCAGCGCTGTAGGTCTCAATAATGTGGCAATTATTGTGCATGAAGGGCAAATTCTAGTTACGCATCTTGATGCTGCGCAGGACGTAAAAGCCGTTGTTGAGCAGTTGAAGAAAAGTAATCAAACGCAAAGACTTTGATTTTGCATTCGGGGTAAAGATGCGCTAAAGGCAACGCGGGGCGTAGTAAGACGCAGTGTATGTGAGGCGGCGGTGTATGCTGATAGGTTCACATGGGCTGAGAATTTTGCGACGTATATAACAGACAATTTTTGTCTACTTGGATTCATCCATTCGTTATTGCGGCGCAGTAACGTCTATGTTTCATAAGGTGGGATTATGACTAGCAAACGGAAATTTTTTGGCACGGACGGTATTAGAGGTCGCGCTAATTTAGGCAAACTTACACCAGATAACGTCATGCGGTTTGGCATGGCTGCTGGAAAATACTTCCAAAACGACGGGCAAGGAAAGCACACAGTCGTAATCGGTAAAGATACGCGATTATCTGGCTATATGATTGAACCTGCCCTTGTAGCTGGGTTCTCAGCTGTGGGTATGGATGTCAAAACATTCGGGCCTTTGCCAACATCCGGAGTCTCTTTGATGACACGGACGTTGCGCGCCGATCTTGGCGTGATGATCACGGCTTCGCATAATCATTTTGAAGATAATGGCATTAAGCTATTTGGTCCTGACGGTCGTAAGCTCTCCGACGAAGCCGAGCTCATCATTGAAGGCTTGATGGAAGAGAAGTGGAAGCACGGGCTTGCCGATTCTCCTAATTTAGGCCGAGTGCGGCGCTACGAGGATGTTCAGGCGCGGTATATTGAAATCGTGAAGTCTACATTCCCAAAAAACATGCGCCTCGCCGGTATGAAAATCGTGATCGATTGCGCGAATGGCGCAGCCTACCGCACGGCTCCTGATACGCTTTGGGAACTTGGAGCCGAAGAAGTTATTGCGATTGGTGTTGAGCCCAATGGCCGAAATATCAATGAAGGGTGCGGATCAACTAGCACTGGCTTGCTCGCTGAAACTGTTGTTAAAAATGGCGCGCATGTAGGCATTGCTCTAGACGGCGACGCGGACAGATTAATTATGTGCGATGAAAAGGGCAGGATTATAGATGGTGATCAACTCCTGGGCCTCATTGGCACGGGGTGGCACACCTCTGGGCAATTAGCGAAGCCAGGTATCGTGGCGACGATTATGTCCAATTTGGGCCTCGAGCGGCATTTAAAAGATCAAAGTCTGTCGCTCATCCGAACCAACGTCGGTGACCGTCATGTTGCCGCGCGCATGCGGACAGAAGGATATAATGTTGGCGGCGAACAGTCCGGTCATATCTTGATGACAGATTTCTCTCCAACGGGCGATGGCACTGTGGCGGCTCTTCAGGTTCTTGCGGAAATCATTCGCCAACAGCGCCCTGCCAGTGAGGTTCTGAACGTCTTCGAAACTGTCCCTCAGCTTCTCAAAAATGTTCGTTATGATGGACACTCGCCGATGGATAATCCGAGCGTATTATCAGCCATTGAAGACGCGCGGTCTAATATGGGTAATTGCGGCCGTATTCTTGTACGGGCGTCCGGAACTGAGCCTGTGATCCGTGTCATGGCGGAAGGTGACGATCCAGCACTCGTAGAGAAGGTCACGAATGACCTTGTTGAGTTTATCCGAAGAAGCGCTGCTTAGCGGCTTTTCTGCGTGGTATTATTCCTCGCGGACAATTCAATTTTAGTGAGTGAATCTCAAGGGTATGATTTTGCCGCCGTACAGGGCGGCAAAGTACTCAAGCTGACACGGTAGAACCGCCAAGCTTATTCTTTAGCGGGTGATGCTTTCTTTGCCGCAGGCTTTTTTTTGGCTGCGGGTTTCTTTTTAGCTGCAGGTTTTTTCTTAGCTGGGGCCTTCTTTTTCGCGGCAGGTTTTTTCTTTTTACCGCCTTTAGCTTCCTTCTCGGCTATATATTCCAGCGCCATATCAATGGTTATGTCTTCGGGTGGTGTGCCTTTGGGGATGGTTGCATTGATTTTTTCATATTTGACATAGGCACCGTAACGGCCTTCCATGATGGTAATAGGTTTTTCAGTTTTGGGATGCTTGCCTAAGTCTTTAAGAACGGTGCCGCCGCGTCCTCGGCCCGGATTGGCACGTTTGTCGGCTAGCCGCGCGACAGCTTCGTTCATGCCCAATGTGAACATTTCTTCGGGATCTTTAAGGCTCACATAAGTTGTATTATGTTTGATATAAGGTCCGAAACGTCCCGGGGCCGTTATGATTTGATTGCCGTCTTCTGGATGGCTGCCAATTTTTCGCGGCAGATTAATCAGACGTATGCCCTTTTCAAGGTCCATTGCGCTAACGTCCCAAGTCTTGGGTAGACCGGTTCTCTTGGGCTTTTTCTCGGTTTCCATCTCCACATAAGGTCCGAACCGTCCACTTTTAAGGACAATGTCTTTGCCAGTTTCTGGATGTGGTCCTAAGACTTTGTCTTCTACCTGTTCAGCCTGTTCGCCTTGGCCGAAGGGGCGGGTGAATTTGCATTCAGGGTAGTTTGAGCACCCAACAAAAGCGCCGTAACGTCCGAGTTTAAGGCTAAGCTCTCCGTCATCACAAACTGTGCATTTGCGCGGGTCGGAGCCGTCCTCCTTGTCTGGGAATACAAGAGGGCGAAGGGAAATATTAAGCGCGTCAAGCACGTGGGTAACGCGAAGTTCTTTGGTGCCGTCAACGTGGGCTGAGAATTGGTCCCAGAAATCACGGAGCAGCTTTTTCCACTCCAAGTCACCCGCAGAGACCTTATCAAGCCGTTCTTCGAGATCCGCCGTGTAATCGTATTGGACATATTTAGAAAAGAAGTTTTCTAAAAACGCGATGACTAAGCGGCCTTTATCGGCAGGCGTAAATCGGCGTTTTTCATGGGTGACGTATTCGCGGTCCTGAAGGACTTTAAGGATTGAGGCGTAAGTTGATGGGCGGCCAATTCCGAGTTCTTCCATACGTTTTACAAGGCTTGCCTCGGAGTAGCGAGGCGGCGGCTGCGTAAAGTGTTGGTCGGCGTTAGTTTCCGTTGGTTTTGCGCCGTCGCCTTTATAAACAGGCGGGAGTACGCGGCTTTCATCATTATCAGAATCGTCTTCAGGCTTAGACTTTGTCTCCTCATAAAGTTTTAGAAAACCTTCAAACTTAATGACTGACCCAGAAGCCCGAAGGCCAACGGTGTCGCCCGCATCAGCGATTTCGATCGTTGTGCGCTCCATGCGCGCGGATTCCATTTGGCTCGCCATGGCTCGCTTCCAAATAAGGTCGTAGAGCTTATGTTGATCACCTGAGAGACCAACTTTTGACGGATGGCGGCGAAAACTCGTCGGACGGATAGCTTCGTGAGCCTCTTGGGCATTCTTCGCTTTGCTCTTGTAAACGCGCGGTTTATCCGGACAAAAATCCTCGCCAAACTCGGACATGATTGTTGCGCGGGCATCAGAGATAGCTTCTTCCACCATCGAGACGCCATCTGTTCGCATATAGGTGATTAGACCAACGGTTTCTCCGTCGACATTGATGCCTTCATAGAGCTTTTGAGCGGTTTGCATTGTGCGAGTTGCAGAGAAGCCTAACTTACGCGACGCGTCTTGTTGTAATGTGGATGTTGTAAAGGGAGCATAAGGTCTGCGCTGTACGGGTTTCGCTTCAACAGAAACGATGGACATCTTAGCCGTTTCAACTTTTGTCTTTGCGGCCAAAGCGGAGGCTTCGTTCCCGAGAGAGAATTTTTCTAGCTTTGCTCCGTCCAAGGAGACAAGCTTAGCTGGGAATGTCGTGCCTTTTGACGTTTCAATTTGTGCGTCTACTGACCAAAATTCTTGGGACTCAAATTGTTCAATTTCTGTTTCACGTTCAGTGATGAGGCGAAGCGCAACAGATTGGACGCGGCCGGCTGAACGCGCGCCAGGGAGCTTGCGCCAAAGAACAGGCGAGAGCGTAAAGCCAACAAGGTAATCTAGTGCGCGGCGAGCCAGGTAAGCCTCCACCAATTCCATGTCGAGCTGACGCGGTTTGGCTATCGCCTCTGTAACTGATTTTTTAGTAATGGCGTTGAAGACAACGCGTTCTATATGTTTGTCTTTAAGTGCCTTTTTCTTGGCGAGGACTTCGAGTAAGTGCCACGAAATAGCTTCACCTTCGCGGTCCGGATCGGTCGCGAGGATCAATTTGTCGGCCGTTTTAAGGGCGTCTACAATGTCTTTGATACGTGTTTTAGATTTCGTATCTATGGCCCAGGTCATGGCAAAGTCATCATCTGGGTCAACCGAACCATTTTTAGAGGGTAGGTCTCGGACGTGACCAAAACTGGCTAAGACTTTATAGTCTTTACCGAGATACTTTTCGATCGTTTTGGCTTTCGCCGGGCTCTCAACAATAACAAGATTCATAAAACTACCAATATGGGAGCGCGATAAGTCGGCTCAAATGCGCGCGAACATTTGCGGGATGGGCAAGCTAATGTCAACATACGACATGAGGCTAAGCTGAAAGTTGCTTGTGGTCTTGATGAGCGGCTTGTTGTTCTGCTTCTGGCGCTGGAAGCCATTTATTGAGAATTTGGTTTAGAGGGTCTTGGCCAATGGGCTTCGGTAAGTAATCGTTCATGCCAGCTTCTAAATATGTAGCTCTATGAGATTGCATAGCATGAGCTGTTACAGCAATGATTGTGACTGGGGCTAATTTATGGCGGGTTTCGTGCGCACGTATTGCGGCGGTAGCCTCCTTGCCATTCATAATAGGCATAGAGATATCCATAAGGATAATGTCGTAAGGATCTGCTTTGTGGGCTTCCACTGCTGACTGTCCGTCTGCTTTGAAGGTAATATTATAGAGCGCAGCATCGAGCATGTTTTCAATAACGTACCGATTGATTTGGTTGTCTTCGGCAACAAGAATGCGGGGGCGTTTCCTAAGGGAATGGTGATCGTTATGGCGCAGAGCAGGAGGGGGAGGGGTCTGGGGCTCCTCCCCCGCTTGTCGAGGTGAACCCAGGTGTTCAGATCGCGGGGCCTTGCTTGGGCGCTCTATATTGGAGGGGCGAGCTTTTAGCTGTCTTTCAACATTCGGAAATGCGGCAGCTTGTTCATCTGTGACACTTTTTTGAATGGCCATCATCAGTGTCGATAATCTTACTGGGGCTTGTACAATTTGAATCTTGCTGAAGCGTTCGAATCTTTTTGTTTTACTCTGATTGTCATCGGAGCGTAAGACGACATAGCTAACATCTTCGGTATGTGGGTTGGCCATAAAACGATCGAGTAACGCTAAAGCGTTTACGCCAGTGTTATGATCCTCAATGACGATGAGCGGGTTGCGAATATTAAGGCAGGCATTTTGCTTAAGCGTTTTTAAAGCGCTTGTTCCGTCCTTGTGGCAGACTGTTTGTGCGCCGAGTTTGGCAAAGTGGTTTTTCAGAGTCTGGCTGTTCTTTTCATTTTGGCTAATGATAAGGATTTGAAGTTTGCTTGGGTCAACGTTGTGGTTGGCAACCTTGACGACTTCTTCATCGTCTCCCAGCATTATATCAAACCAAAATGTTGAACCTTTACCTTCTTCTGACCTTACGCCAATATTGCCATCCATCATTTCCACTAGGCTTCGAGAAATCGCCAATCCTAGTCCTGTGCCGCCATAATCGCGGGTTGTAGACCCTTCGGCTTGGGTGAACTTTTGAAAAACACAATCGAGTTTGTCTGCCGGTATGCCGATGCCCGTATCTGTGACGGATATAGAAAGCTTGTACTTTTCACCTAGTTGACGGCCTCGCACGTCGATCGTCACTCCCCCCATATGGGTGAATTTAATAGCGTTACCCACGATATTGGTAAGAACTTGCCGAATGCGGCCCGCATCGCCAATAGCGATCTTCTTCAAGTCTTTATTATAAGTTGCCTTGAGGGAAATTTCTTGCGATGCGGCTTTGTTGTCCAGTAGATTGATCACATCACTGACCATAGTCTTTATGTCAAACGGGGCAGGGTCTAAATCAAGTTTATCCGCTTCAATTTTTGAGAAATCGAGTATATCGTTTAAAATTGTTGTGAGGGCGGATCCTGAACGATAGATGATTTCTGCGAACTTCTTTTGTCCATCTTCTAAGCCAGACCTTAATAAAACTTCGGACATGCCTAAAATGCCATTCATCGGCGTTCTCAGTTCGTGGCTCATGTTCGCCAAAAACTCAGATTTAGCGCGGCTAGCGGCTTCTGCATTGTTTTTTTCTATCAAGAGTTCGTGCGTTTGGCTTTCGAGTCTTTGGTCTCGAAGACGTATTTCCATGAGCATTTCGTTGAAATTACCCGCGAGTAGACCCATTTC
The DNA here is from genome assembly GCA_051252005.1 of Alphaproteobacteria bacterium. Taxonomy (GTDB): domain Bacteria; phylum Pseudomonadota; class Alphaproteobacteria; order Caulobacterales; family Maricaulaceae; genus JACOMS01. The sequence goes on from JBPOEZ010000001.1 coordinate 596,696, forward strand.
ATTGTCGTTTTCAATGTCTGCGCGGAGTTCATAATCATTTGTTTGTTTGACCAACGCCATTGTATGCGCCAAGTCTTCGATTGGTCGTGCCAGTTTTTGACTGAAAAACCGTCCAAGTGCGTAGGCAAGGCATATAACAATGGGTATGACGGCCATAGCAATAATAATATAATTGATAATTGTTTGCCGTAAGGCATCTAAGCGTGTCTCTGATACGATCACTCCTACGATATCCTGATCTACATAAATAGGGATTTGAGATACGAGGTGATTGTTACGATAAATATATCCGACAGATGTAGCTGAAGCCAGCGGCATTGAACGGTGATCGTCTAAAAAGGCATTCGAATTTGATCTTTTGTATTCATTTATCGGAGCGCCTTCCGGAGTAAAGACAATAACTTTCTCTACCGCAGGTAGGGTTTTGAAAACATTCAAATATTCGTCAATCGTGGAGGTGTCATCGAATACTATAGCTGGTGCAATGGAATTGCCTACAAGATTTAAGCGGACTAACTGCTCGTTTTGTAAGTCGCGTTTGAAGGTGCTGCTCTCAAAGAGAATAAAACAGGCACTTATTATAACCATCGCTGTTGTTGCGACGACTGTGCTGAGTATCGTGATTTTTAGTCTGAGAGAGCGTCGGCTAAACCAATTGAAATTCAGAGTCATGGCTTAGGCTCGACTGCGAGGTTTAGAATTTTAGAGCTTGGATTGACATGTATCGTTTTCATGGCGTCTAAATTTATAGAAAATTTCATCTTTGTATTCTGACGCTGAATGGACATGTGTCCGCCTTGGGATAGAAAATCAGTTGAATCTCCAACCGTTAAAACATGCTCCTTAGAAATGCTTTGAAGGTTTGAGGCCTCATTTACCTTGTCCCCAGAAACATAAAGTACAGTACAGTTTTTATAGGAGGGGTTACTGGGCTTCAAGTGTAGAACGGTCAGCGGGGTGCCATGTATTTCTTTGCCAGCAAGAGCGTCAATAGCCGCTTCCATTGCCTGATTTGAAAGCGTGCAAATGGTAAATATATCGCTGGAATTAGTTTCAGGCAGGGTAGGCCATTGACTAAACCTTACAAGATTAAACAAAATTGCAGCTCTGATTTCAGCTTCTTGTGCAGACTTCGCGGCATAAGCTGGCGATGCACTCAGCATCGTTAACACTAGGGCTACGGAAATGATATGGTGGCTAAATCTGAGCAAGTTTTTAGAATTTCAAAGCCGCTGAAGCAGAGATATAGCTCCGATCTTTGGGTTGAATGCCGTTGAGGTTTTGATAAATAGGGACGCCATATTCACCTGTGAAACTCATCTTACAGTCTGATTTCGGGCAGACTTTTAAAAGGGCAGAAATATGGGCCTTGGTCCCGCCGTAATTGTTCGGATCTGTTATACTTGCTGGATAGGGAATCGCGGCGGGTACACGGAGCGACGTATCGCCGCCGTGAATTTTTTGAATGGCCCTTACATTAACCCTGACACCCGGTTGCAACCAATGATTTTTAGAGTATTGGGCCCAGGCCGTAGTGCCGAAGTTATTTCCAAGACGGTAACCATTGTCATTTTTACCTGTACGGATAGTTGTATTGGTGCCAAACCCCAGTCTAAAATCACTGACGAGTTTTGAATAATTTATGGCCCCCGTAAAGTCCGTTGTTCCGGACCCAATTTGCATTGTGTAAGGGAGTCTTTCTAATGTACCTGTCCCATTCCTTGGTGTGTCGCCTGTTTCATTAATAGACCCAACGGCCAAGCGAACGCCAAGCGATAACTGAAGGGCGGAGCTTTTTGTTAAATGTTCTTGGTGGCTGATACTCACACCTATATCGCCAACACCTTTCGACTTGAGCAAGAAGTCTGCAAAGCCGGGGACTGAACTAATATGGTCTGTCGCTTGTCTTATATACGGCACGAGGACATTGACTGAGAGTTTATCATTTAAGGCATAACCAACCGTAAACGCATGTACGTCCTGACAAATGTAAGTTGGAACAACAGGGTAATTGCGTGGGGTTCGAACATCTCCCAGAGAAAATAAGACATCATCAAAACTGAAATTAGTCGTGCCTGAACGGTAGCCGCCCGACCTTAATTTGCGGTAGGTATAAGAAAAATCCCAACGTTTTATAGGTTCAGAACTATTGCTATCCTCCTCCGTGATATCAAAATTAAGAAGGTCTTCTAAGGCCAAGTCTGCAAGCTCTGTTGGAGTGGATTGAGCAGTGGCTGTGCTTGAAAAAGATAGCATTGCAAAAGTTAATGCACTTAACATGTAAGGCGTTTTCACCCTGCCTATCAACCTTTGATGCACCATTGCAAACCCCGAATTATCATATTCTGGGAACGGCTATAGGCTGTATAGGTTAATTTGGAGCAAACTTAGTTGCGTTATTATGTTAAACAATTGCTTTGTTTGGAGCCAGTATTAATTCTCCTACAAATTTTGTGCGTTGCGTCGATGCAAAGATAGAATGGCAGGTATAATACGAAGGTCTAGAGCGCGTCCAATCTCGCAATTAGTGGTCGGTTGCTGATGGTTTCACATTACCGAGCGCTTCCATGTGAGCTTTGCTGCGATATCTAGATTATTGGCTAACGTGAGCTAACCAGCACCATCAGTAGTGCGTCTTTAACTTAGAATATTGCGATTGGCGCTAACTCCGCAGCGCCAGACGGAGAAGGTATTGCTTTTGGTTATGGCTACATATTGACAGCTTTTAATGCACCAACAATAGGGTGTCCCCACACAATAACGGTTGATGATATAAGTTCTGCAAAAGTGAAAATTATCCTAGGTGTAGCTGGGCGGTAAATGTCCACATCAGGATCTAAAATTCGTATACCTCAATACGGAGAGTTTTTCAGAGGGAGGCGATTGTCTTGAAAGAAAATCAACTAATGCGTAAAAAACAAGCGAAAGTCGCATGGGCTGTGCTCGCAGGAGCGCCGAGGACACAAACAGAGGAAGGGGGCGCAAAAGATACACGCTCTGCCGTTGTAAAATTGGGACGGGCCTTTTATCATCACTCTATGGCTTGGGAAAATGACATTCAAGATACTGCGTTGCATCTATTTGATGTATACCATGCCGAGCTTATTGGAATTGCTCGGGCGCTGCGAAAGCGCAAGCGCCTCTCCGATACGTTGCTCACATCGGATTTGATAAGCGAGGCTTTTCTGCGGCTTAAAGATACGCCGCATTGGAAAAATGATGGACACTTTATGTGCTCTGTCGCGTTAGCGATGCGCCATGTATCGGTCGATCACGCGCGGCGGAAGCTCTCCCTTAAGCGCGGGTCAGAATATGACCGCGTGCCCCTAAATGATGACGTAGATGGCCGTAGCCTACCTGACCCTGAAGGCAATCTCGATATACACACGCTTATCGGCGAACTGGCCGAGGAAGACCCGCGCGCCGCGCGCATTGTTGATTGCCGCTTCTTTGCGGGCTATACAAACAAAGAAACGGCGGGAATATTGGGCATCAATGAGAAAACTGTGCGGCGTGAATGGAACAAAGCGCGCGCTTGGTTTGCCCTCAGAATGGCCCCGCCTGATGATTGACATGTGATAGGCTGGGGTGAGCGCAATGAGAAAGTCAGACTGGACAGAGATTAGCGCGCTCTACGCATTGGCTCTCGAATATCCTGCTGAAGACCGAGTTGATTTCGTCGAATTGCGGTCTAATAATAAAGACGTCACGAAGGCCGTTTTAAGGCTGTTGCGGTCCTCCGAGCTGCAGACAGGTTTTCTTGAAACGGGCGGCGGTATTGACCCGGAGCTGACGAGCCTTGCTACGGGTGAAATTATTGGGGCGTGGCGCGTACAAGGCTTGCAGGGGCAAGGCGGAATGGGGGAAGTCTATCTCGTGCAGCGCTCTGATGGCCATTATGACCAGACGGCCGCGCTCAAACTTATTTCATCGACATCGCCAGATATTTGGAACCGGTTTTCACGGGAACGCCAAGTGCTCGCACAACTCGAGCATCCCAATATTGGCAGGCTTATAGACGGCGGCATTTATAAAGATGGCCGCCCATGGTTGGTCATGGAATATATTACGGGTCAAACGCTAAACGTGGTCATTGCGACCTCTGAGTTATCTGAAACAGAGCGCCTGACCTTGTTCATGACGCTCTGCGGGGCTGTGGGTTACGCCCACGAGAAACTGGTTCTACACCGAGATATTAAACCGCAAAATGTGCTAATTACCGAAAAGGGTGATTTGAAGCTTATTGACTTTGGCGTAGCGGGCCTGCTGCAGTCCGGCGACGATGATTTGAACGCCCCTATGACAGTGGCTTACGCGGCGCCTGAACAAATTGAAGGGCATGAACCGTCCGTGAGGTCAGATGTTTTTGCTCTGGGGTTGTTGCTATATGAATTATTGGCGGGCGAGAAACCCAAGAGGGAAAACGGAGAAATTACCTTTCGTAACTCGGCGATTCGGGACGAAGTCTTGTCCATCATTAGGAAGGCAACCGCGCGGCATCCAGAAGAACGCTATAGTTCTGTTGAGGGGTTAAGACTCGACGCAAAGCGGTATTTGCAAGGGTTTCCAGTTGAGGCGATGCCGCGATCTAGGCACTATACATTGTTAAAATTTATCGCCCGAAACCGTTTAACTGTGAGTTTGGCTTCAGGATTAGTGACAGCGCTTATTGTCGGGTTAATCGGCACAAGCTTCATGACCGTTAAAGCTAACATTGCTAGCGCTCAACGCGAAGTCGCCCGCCAGCACGCTGAAGAACGTGCTGCGTTTGCCACAGCAACTAGTCGGATGTTTGCAAGCCTGACGGGACAGGCTCTGAGCGCCTCGGAGAAGGGGGATGTGGATTTTAACGCGCTTTTGGAAGCATCAAGGAGAAAGGCCACAGAAGACCTAAATGGTGAAACTGAACGCGCCCGTATGCAGCTTTATGCGTTGTCGACAATTCATGATAAACGCGCAGACGTGGCGGCGGTGTTGAAAACCCTCAAGCCGATTTTTGAAAACTATGACACGCGAAGCCGCGCCACAGTCATGAGCCTCATTACCTACGGCCTTTATTCAGGGTGGTCTGGAGATAAAGCGACCGCCAACACGGCTTTCGACCGGGCCGAGACCATCATGGAGGGCGATAAAACTCTATACCGTCTGGATGCGGCGATGACGCAGGCTTTCAGGGCTGAATTTTCAGATGACAAAGAGGCTATCACTCAGGCTATTTCAGATTTGACGATCAAGGCGGATAGGATTGAGCCTTTTACCGACTTTGAGCGTAATGAAGTCGTCGCATTATATCGGCAAGTGAGTTATCTATCATTTCGATCAAATGACACAGAGCGGGCCGTCGAAACGCTTAAAAAAGCCCTAAACATCAACGCAGAAATTCTTGGGCCGAAAGATACGGACGATGAATTTCTAATTTACGGCCTCGTAGCATCCTACCAACGTTTAGGACAGTTTGAAAAAGCGGCTACGATGAATCGCCGCGCGATTGACGCGTCAGAAATGCTGATGGGGCCGTCTGTTGCCATGGCGCAACGGCTTAGACTTCAAGGCGAGATTGAAATGCAGCTAAAAAAGCCCGGTAAGGCCATACCGTTTTATGAACGGGCGACTAAGATGTTTGAAGCCTATGATTCAAATCCAAGTTTTCAGGAGCTTGAAGCCAAAATGGAATTGGCTTTGGCGGTTAAGGCCGAAACGGCTGATCATAATGCCGAGGCCGTTTTCAAAGACATTTTCGAATCTCAAAAGGACTTCATTCAATCAAGTGGTAGTGCCGCCGCTCTTTATTATTTACATTTAGGAGAACTCTTTGAAGCGCAAAATGACCGCGAACGCGCGCTCATGGCTTATTTAACCGCCGCCAGAGAGGGTAAAAATAAGGGCGGAAGACCTGATTTTATTGCGGAAAGCGAGGCGTCAGCCGCGCGTTTGGCTGCTAAGTAAAGGTTTAGAACTGAGTGTGTTTTCAAATCCTAGCCATATTTAAAAAATATAGCTCAGAAATGTCCGCTTTTTTAGTGTGGAGTCGTGTTCCCATGTGAGCCGGACTGTTTCCGGTGTAGATATGGAGATCACACATGGGACTTTCGACACGGAAATCTTTAAGAACAATTTTAACCGGCGGCGCGGCCATTTTATCGTTAACCTGCGTACTTTCATTATCGACCCCGCAAATGGCTTGGGCGGATGATTGTCTGCTTGATACGAATAATGATGGAAATGCTGATAGTAATGCGGACACAGACCTTGGCGCGGATTCGGATGGAGAAAAAAGCAATCTTGCATGTGGTAATAATGCGAACGCAGCTGGGACGCAGTCCACTGCGCTTGGGGGCAACGCGAATGCGGGAGCGTCTCAGGCCGTTGCCATTGGCGCGAGCGCTAACGCAACCCAAACCGGAAATGTTTCAATTGGTACATATTCAGATGCTACGGGCGACCGAACTGTCGCCGTAGGCTTAAGAGCGCAAGCAACAGGAGATAATGCTGTGGCGATGGGCGGCGGCACATCAACCACAAGTGCAGCCCGTGCGAGCGGAGACCGAACGGTAGCAATCGGAAGCGGAGATGCGTCCAGTAATGGCGCAGAAGCGAGCGGAACAAATTCAACGGCGATTGGTAATGCCAGCGAAGCCTTGGGGGCAAGTGCAACAGCCGTCGGGCAAGGAGCGACGGCATCGAGCTCCAGTTCTTCAGCGTTTGGCAGCGGGGCTAATGCAACTGGGTCGAGCGCGCTTTCCGTTGGAAGGGCATCGGACGCCACGGGTTTTCAATCCACGGCTCTCGGTTCACTTGCCCAAGCAACCAATACCGGGGCGACGGCTGCAGGCTATCAGGCGAGTGCGAGTGCCGTTTACAGTACAGCATTAGGGTCGGCTGCTATAGCTTCAGCCCAAGACGCAACCGCTGTTGGCGAGTCTGCCGATGCGACAGATAGCGGCGCGTCGGCATTTGGAGCAGACGCACAAGCGCAGGGCCTATCATCCATTGCAATGGGGGCTTTTTCCGAGTCAGAAGGTGACCTGGCTTCGGCGATTGGTGCTGATGCTGTTGCATCTGGAAGCCGGTCTACAGCTCTAGGTTTTTCCGCAGATGCCACAGCAATAGAAGCCACAGCCATTGGCGAGGACGCACAAGCCACCTCGACTGAGGCCTCCGCCCTCGGCACCAATGCAAATGCATCAGGGACAAGTAGTCTTGCAGTGGGCGCGGATGCTTTATCGTCAGGGTCCGGCGCAATTGCGTTGGGGCATGACACAAACGCGACGGGAAATCGGGCTGTGGTTATTGGTGACAATGCTGAGTCTAACGGAACAGATTCTGTTGCTATCGGCTCTAGCTCAAGTGCCAATGACAGTAGTAGTGTTGCTCTAGGCTTTTCGGCTGGTGCGAACGCGTCCTCAGCAACAGCTGTCGGCTCAAATGCGTTCGCCGACTTTACGAATACGGTGGCAATCGGTAGTGGTGCTCGGGGGAATGCATCATTTTCGACGGCGATTGGTGCTGAAAGTATTTCCGGGGCAACTGGTGCTACCTCTATAGGGCAGAACAGTCTCGCTTCGGCGTCCCACGCTACCGCGCTTGGCAGGAGAGCGCAAAGCACGGGAGCGTACTCTGTTGCGATTGGGGGCGGCGAGACAGCTCTAACCGCGTCAACGGCGTCAGGCGTTCGTTCCATTGCTATTGGCGGCGGCCTTGACACAAATGAAGGCGCTGAAGCTATCGGCGGGGACTCTATTGCAATCGGCAGCAACACCGAAGCCGCGTCGCAATATACAACGGCGGTTGGCCACGGCGCGGAGGCTAGCTTCATTGGAGCGACAGCGTTTGGTTATAATAGCGATGCCAGCGGGACATCGGCTGCGGCTTTCGGCCCTGAGGCTGTTGCGGGTGGTTTCAGTGTCGCTTTAGGCCATAGTTCTCGCGCTGCTGGCGGATTTGCGACAGCTGCCGGTAGTAATGCTTTTGCGGGCTTTACAAACGCGACGGCGTTAGGCGGGAATGCAGCGGCAAACGCTGACAGTGCGCTCGCCATTGGTGCTGGCTTGATAACATCAGAAAGCGCCTCATCAAACGCAGTCGGAGCCATTGCGATTGGGAGCGCAGTTTATGATGTCTCGGACGTGGTCATCACTGAAGGGGCTGAGGCCAATGCCGAAAATACCGTCTCTATTGGTACGGGCGCGCAGGCCGACTTAGCCAGCAGCACAGCTATCGGGGCCAGCGCGCGCGCGACAGGAGCCGGCGGCGCTTCCGCATTCGGACAGGATGCAATAGCGTCTGGACAAAGCGCTATGGCGATGGGGCACGGCTCGGATGCCACGATGCGTAATGCCAGCGCGGTTGGGACCTTTGCGCAGGCGAGCGCGGCAGGGGCCACGGCGCTTGGTTCAGGAAAAGATACCACGGATTCTGCGCGTGCCACGGGCCGATCTGCGGTTGCGATTGGCGGGGCGGTTTATACGGGCGGCGGCGCGTTGCAGTTCAAAGG
>JBPOEZ010000010.1:0-110598 GCA_051252005.1 Alphaproteobacteria bacterium
GAGGCCGCCCGACGAAGCGTGTTGCCCGCCGAGGAGCGCTATATAGGGAAACCATTTTTCAGAGTCAAACACCTTTTTACAAAAAAGAAATAAAAATGTATCTTTTCTCTGATAGATTACATCTATTCTAAAAAAGCCCCTAATTACATAGGCTTAAGACACATAGAGGATTTCATGAATACCAAACCACAGTCATACAAACGACTTTTGACACTCACGACCTGTTGTGTGTCGCTCCTTATAGCAAATGGATGCGCAAAAAGCAAGGTTTCCGAGTCAGTTGACGAGTCGCCAGCCCCTGTAACACGCACAGCTTCACCCGAAAATGCGACCGCCAAGAACGTTATTCTGTTCATCGGAGACGGCATGGGTGTCTCGACAGTCACAGCCGCCCGCATCTTTGATGGCCAAAGCCAAGGTAAGACCGGCGAAGAGAATGTCCTCGCCTTTGAAACCTTTGAAAATGTCGCCTTGATCAAGACATATAATACAAATGCGCAAGTCCCAGATAGCGCCGGAACGGCGACGGCTATTATGTCAGGCTATAAGACCAATATCGGCTCGGTGAATGTTCCGGCTGATCTTATCAATGAAAAGTCTCCGAAGGCCTGTAAGCCCAATGCCCTACCACCAACACTTTCAAAAACGGCTGCAGATGCAGGAAAAAGCGTCGGCATCATTTCCACGGCCCGCATCACCCATGCGACCCCTGCCTCTATGTATGGCCACGCGGCCAACCGCGGATGGGAAGCCGACAAAGATATTACAGGCGTGATCAAGCTCGCGGGCTGTAAAAGCCTCGCCGAGCAGCTGGTTATGCCGTCCACGCCCGTAAATCTCGCGCTTGGCGGCGGCGAGAAAGAGTTTTCCGAAGAGCAAATCGCAAAATGGGACGCGCAAGGCGATGATCATATTGTGATCAAAACGGGCGCTGACTTGTCCGCGCTAGACCCTGCGGCGCATCAAGACGTGTTTGGACTGTTTAACGCCTCCCACATGAATTTTGAAGCTGACCGCGAAGGTAGCGGACAGCCGTCCCTCTCCGAGATGACCAGCTTTGCTATTGATAACCTCTCCGCGCGCGGAACAGGCTATGTTTTGATGGTCGAAGCCGGACGCGTCGATCACGCTCACCACGGCTCTAATGCTTACCGCGCTTTGCGGGATATGCAGGCGCTTAATGAGGCAGTGAAAACGGCCCTCTCTAAGACAGGCGATGACACACTCATCATGGTGACCGCCGATCACTCTCATGTCTTTACGATGGCGGGCTATCCCGTTCGCGGCAACCCTATCTTAGGCCTTGTCCGTTCGGTGGACGAAGAAACGGGGAAGGGAAAGCCTGATCCCGCACTGGCCAAAGACGGCAAGCCTTACACAACGCTTGGCTATCATAACGGCCCGAACGTGCGCGAAGAAGACAGTCCCGCCCTCACGGACAATATGGTGCAAGACATAGACTTCCATCAGCAAACTGCCGTCAAAATGGGTAGCGAAACTCACGGCGGCGAAGATGTGCCGCTTTACGCGACCGGCCCCGGCGCAGAACGTGTACGCGGCGTGATGGAGCAAAACAAAATCCATGACGTGATTGTTGAGGCTCTTGGTATTCAAGCTGAATAGGTCTTCTCATGCCCGCGCGGCTCTCTATAAGGGGGCATGATCAACGCGCCAAAAACACACGGTATGACAGATACAATATTTGCGCTCGCCAGCGGCTCCGGCCGGGCGGGCGTTTCTGTATTTCGGGTCAGTGGCCCCAAGGCCGCCGCCCTTATTAACAGCCTAACCGGAAAATCCGCGCCAACGCCCCGCAAAATTGCTCTCAGAGATTTTAAAGACGCAGGCGGCGCAGCGATTGATTCCGGTCTTGTTCTGTGGATGCCAGGCCCTGGCAGCTTTACCGGCGAGGATGTCGCCGAGTTTCATACACACGGAAGCCCCGCCGTCATCGAAGCTATGGCGAAAGCCTGCCTAAGCTTCGGCGCGCGCCAAGCCGGCCCCGGAGAATTTACTCGCCGCGCCTTTGATAATGGCCGCATGGACCTAACCGAAGCCGAAGGCCTAGCGGATCTGATCGACGCGGAAACGGACGGACAGCGCAGACAGGCCCTGCGGCAAATGAAAGGCGGACTGCGCGCGGCTTATGAAGACTGGCGCTCCGAACTAATTGACGCGCTCGCCGCTATTGAAGGCGAGATTGATTTTCCTGATGAGGGCGACATTCCTGACGCGCTTTCCCACGCGGCTTACGCGCCGATAAAATCTGCGCTTTCCGGCATGGAAGAAGCCCTGAGCGACGGCGAACGCGGCGAACGCATCCGCGCCGGATTAGACATCGCCATCATCGGCCCGCCCAATGCCGGTAAATCTACCCTGACGAATTATCTTGCGGGGCGCGACGCCGCAATTGTGTCTGATGTGGCGGGTACGACGCGAGACATTATTGACGTGCATATGGTCATCGCCGGATTGCCCGTGCGCCTGTCGGACACGGCGGGGCTGCGCGAGAGCCAAGACCTCATAGAAGCCGAAGGCGTCAAACGCGCCAAAGCCCGCAGCCAAGACAGCGACATTGTGATCGCCATGATTGATCCCGAAAATGTCGACATGAAGGTTTTTGACGGAGCCGATCCCGACTTTATATTGATCAATAAAATCGATTTGAAACATACTCCCTCCCCCGAAGTCTCAGCCTTCAAAGCAAAGACCTTCCCGATCAGCGCCGCCACAGGAGAAGGCGTCGCAGTTTTCCGCACCGCGCTTGAAGACATGATAAAGGCGCGCTTCGCCGTATCGCAATCGGCGGGCCTAACCCGCGCACGCCACAGAAACTGCGTCTCCCGCGCGGCCGATGCCCTTACCCGAGCGCTCAACAATCTAGGCCGCGCGCCCGAACTGTCCGGCGACGATATCCGCGCGGCCCTGCACGCGATCAAAGAGCTCGCCGGAGAAGCCGACATAGAAGCCGTTCTGGACCGGATCTTTTCACGGTTCTGTGTCGGGAAATAAGGTTTAGTGGCGGGGAGAAAAACGTCCGCGTTCCTCCTACTCCATCATCCCATTTTTCTAACTAATGTCATCCTATCTCTCTCACTCCTGTCATCCCGCAAAGCCGTAGGTTTATGCGGGATCTCGAGAGTATGGGCACCCAATAACGTCTAGGTCCCGGCTCGAGGCCGGGATGACAGGCTCTTGTTAAGCTGCGCCTAATTCAAGGCCGCAATTGCCCCCTCACAACCTTCATCCCCGCCCCCGCGCGGGGATCCATCTCTTGCCGTTAGCTTCATGGGATGGTCATACAAGGGTTTGGCGCATATTAATCCTCATGCTGCATTCTAAAAAACATCGCCTTTTCAATCCCTTACAAAAATATCGCCCATAATAATCCTCACCTCTCGGTTTACCCCTAATGTGTAAGCATGACACATCAGCAAACCGACACAGAAATAGCGCTAGAGTATAGCCGCCCCGATATGACCGCCCCGCCGCAATTTCCCTGCGGGCCGGAGATTTGGGATACTTCTGCCCTGAGGGCCGTCATTCCAGCTTTGATCGCGCGGCTGTTTACGCTATTCTCGCCTGAAGGTATTCAGCGCGGAGCGATGTCTCGTCTTTGGGACATTCGCCGAATGATCGTCCAGCTTCACCACGCAGAGACGTTTAATTTTACCACATGGCTTATCCGTTCCATGCAGTCCAACCGTGCGTGGCAAACCCAGATCCGCGAAGATTTAGGCGGCGAACCCGCGCTGCAAAGGTGGGAACGCAGACGCGAGAAAATGCTCGCGCCCCCTTCCGAGTCCGTGGACATCGTAAAATCGAAGACAGTTAAAGAGCCTGCAAAACGCAAAGCCTCAAAACCCAAAAAAGACCGTTACGGCCTGTTCCGTTTGGCGACGTTATCAAGAGAAACTGTCAAAGCCCCGTCACTACGGCTCCCAATTCCGTCTCTGCCTCGCAATGCCGGCGCGAGCCTTCTTTGGCCCAAACCGATTGGCCTAACCCCAGATCAACTCCGCCCGCCAGAAGTCGCATGCTCCCCGAACGGCAATGATATCGAAAGCAGCGCGGACACGCGGGTTTCACAAAATCCAAACACGCCGAGTCTCACCCGCGAAGCCCTCATAAAAATATGGGAAAGGCTCCACGCCCAACATAGCGAGTGGAACCACAGGCTAATGATCGCCGGCATCATGATGACCACCCCGCCCATAAGAGGCGCTTACTCCCCTCCGTGAGATAAGCTCGCGGCCACCCTCAAATCATAACCCTTTTAACGCAGTCCAAACCGGACGGCGTTATTAGTGCTGGACAAACTGCACTTGCAAGCAAACCCTGTCATCCCCGACTTGATCGGGGACCTCGTAGTAATAATGCACCAAAACTCTCGAGACCCCAGATCAAGTCTGGGGTGACAGGTTACGAAAACGTGGCAAAGTTCAGAAACCACTTTTAAAGTAGAAAGAAACAACCCACTCATATTTTCCATTCAGTTTGCGACTAGCCAATATTAATGTTGCGGCTTAAACAGGCACCCTACAAAAAGGCATTTATGAACCCGCTTATTATTATTCCCGCCCGTATGGCTTCGACGCGGCTTCCCGGAAAACCGCTCGCGGATATTCACGGGCGGCCTATGATTGCCCATGTTGTACAGCGGGCCGAAGAGGCGAAGGCTGGCCCCGTTTGGGTGGCGTGCGCCGAAAGCGCAATCGGCGACGCCGTTGAGCACAGCGGCGGCCGCTATGTCATAACCGATCCTGACTTACCGTCTGGGACTGACCGCGTCCTCGCGGCGGCCACGGTTATCGACCCAGACAAAAAATTTGATATTGTCATCAATGTGCAAGGCGATATGCCCGCGCTCAATCCGTCCCTTATTTCTGATGTACTGAAAGTTCTTACCGATAACCCCGATTGCGACATCGCGACGGCCGTAGTCGAGACGGATTCGGCCCGCGAAAAGTCCGATCCCAATGTTGTCAAAGCCGTCATTACGGCGTGTGGCCGCGCGCTTTATTTCACCCGCGCTCACGCCCCGACCGGAGACGGGCCGGTGTTTCATCATGTCGGGCTTTACGCCTATCGCCGTGCCGCGCTTGAGCGCTTTTGCAGCCTGCCGCCGTCTCCGCTTGAAATACGCGAACGGCTCGAACAATTGCGCGCCCTTGAAGATGGCATGATCATTTATGCCGCCATCGTTAAAACAGCCCCCGACGGGGTGGATACGCCCGATGATTTAGACCGAGCCCGCAAAATTTTAGGACCTCAATCATGACCGATAAAATTGTCTATCAAGGCGAAGCTGGCGCGTTTTCACACGTGGCGTGCCAGTCCTATTATCCTGATCTCGAACCCTTACCCGCAACATCCTTTGCTAATGCTTTCGCCGCTGTGCGTTCAGGCAAGGCCAAGCTAGCTATGATTCCCGTTGAGAATACTTTGGCCGGACGGGTTACTGATATTTACCACCTTCTGCCTGAAGGCGGATTGCATATTATTGGCGAAGAATATTTGCCCGTCCATCACCAACTTTTGGCTTTACGTGGCACAGATATCAAAGACATTAAATCTGTGCGCTCTCATCCCATGGCACTTGGACAGGTCAGACAGCGCCTCATAGAATTTGGTATGGACGCGATTTCTGACACTGACACGGCCGGAGCCGCCCGTAAAGTTTCGCTAGGCCGTGACAAAACCGTTGGCGCTATCGCCTCCCGCCTCGCCGCAGACATTTACGGCCTTGATAATTTGGCGGAAGACATAGAAGACCGCGCGGATAATACGACCCGGTTCCTCGTTCTCTCTGGCAGCCCTCGCGACATGCCAGCTCTCGGGACTCCGGTTGTCACGAGTTTTGTTTTCAAAGTCCGCAGCGTGCCGTCTGCTCTTTATAAAGCACTCGGCGGATTTGCTACCAACGGCATAAACATCACCAAACTTGAAAGCTATATGGTCAACGGCTCTTTCATCGCTGCGCAATTTTATATGGACGTCGAAGCCCATCCAGATGATTTACCTATGCAGCACGCTATGGAAGAGCTGAGCTTTTTCTCGGAAAACATCGTGATGCTCGGCACATACCCTGCTCACCCCGCACGTTCACAAAGCCGTCAAGAGGCGTGATTTGAAACTACGCAGGAAACACCATAAGGTGCCAGAATGAAAAAATTTGCGATCATCTTAGCCCTATTCCTCAGCGCACTATCTCTCCCCGCCCACGCAGGCAGCGACCCTATTTATACGTCTTGGAAAAACAACAAGGCCGTTGGCGGTTACGATGTTGTGAGCTTTTATTCCGGTAAACCCCTTAAGGGTAAACCAGACTTCAAACAAATATACCGCGACGCAGAGTGGCGTTTTTCATCACGGGCCAATTTAGATTTGTTTCGCACAAACCCCGAGGCTTTCATGCCGCAATATGGCGGCTACTGCGCGTGGGCGGCGGCGAACGGCAAACTGGCCAAAGGCTCCCCGAAATATTGGCATCTTCGCGACGGGAACCTGTACCTGAATTTCAACGCCCGCATTCAAACCTTGTGGGACAAAGACATTCCGGGCTTTATTAAAAAGGCCGACGATAACTGGCCAGAGCTCTTAGATTAGACGGTCAGACAGGTAAAAAACATGGAAAAAATTAAAGCCCTACTCCCTCATGCTCTGGCGGTATTTTGCAGTCTTATTTTTCTAGGCTCGCTCCGGTTCAAATTTACCAACCATCCCAACACGCAAGAAATTTTCGGACGGCTCAATGAGTGGGCGGCATCTTTTGGCGCGGAAGGTCTCTTCGCGCAAACAGGGCTTTTTTCGCAATATGTAATTGGCAGCGCAGAACTTGTCGCCTCGGCCTTTTTACTGATCGGTATCTTGCCGCGTTTTCGCCGCCTTCAAGGCTTCGGCGCGCTCATCGGGTTTGCCGTTATGTCAGGCGCGATATCATTTCACCTTTTCACGCCGCTCGGCACAGACCCCAATGATGACGGCGGATTGCTCTTCGTCATGGCCTGTCTTGTTTGGCTATCATCGATTGTCTTGGTGATTGTGCACCGCGAAGCACTCAAACAAGGCATTTTAAAAATAGGTTGCACCCTATTCGGCAAGCCAACTGCGCAATAATTGGTGCGCAATTGTAAAACTGGGCGGACGTAAAAACTCGTCGGTTTTGCCTTCGAAAATATTGCGGACTGTATCTTTCGAAAACCAGCGCGCATCTTCAAGCTCGGCTTTATTGACTGTAATTTCGCGCTCATCCGTATGGCAAATCATGCCCATCATAAGCTGGCTCGGGAACGGCCAAGGCTGTGAAAAGACATACTTTATGTCGTGAACATTCAGGCCAACTTCTTCTTTAACTTCGCGCGCGCAGCCTTCTTCAACGGTTTCCCCCGGCGAAACAAATCCGGCCAAAGCGGAAAACGCGCCTTCTGGCCAACCGGGGGAACGCCCCAAAAGGCAATCATCGCCGTTGAGAATAAGCATGATCGCGACAGGGTTGACACGCGGGAAATGTTCGGTGGAACAGATCGGACATTTGCGGTTCATCCCGCCGCCAGTGGCTTGGCTTTCTTTGCCGCAAGCAGAGCAAAAACGGTGCGAATTATGCCAATCAAAAAGCGATTTGGCGCGGCCGGCTATAGCCAGTGATTTCGCGTCCATACGGCCGGCTATAAAGCGCATTTCTTGGAATGCGGGTTCCGGCGCAAGGCCCTGCGCCCCGTCGAGTTGATAGGCAAAAACAGGGCCGATTTTGTCGGTACCTAGAAAAATAACACCCGGTGCCATGATATTTTTACCGACGACCTCCTTTGGGTGAACCGTCTTCAGGCTGCCATCATCGCGAATAGCCGGACGGCCATCAACCATAATGAGGGCGCGTGCATTCGGGTCCGCGAGGAACTTACGCAAAGAGGTAATGTCGCGCTTATCTTCAAGGTGATCAAGCTGCCCGCCTGCAAAGGCGATCTTAGGAGAAAAGGAGGTCAAATTTGTCATGTGCGCCGCTTAACGGATTTTGTCCGCCGTGGCTACTCTCTTTCATGCTCTCATGCATTTGCTGCTCGTTTATGAATGGTCATCGGGATGCCATTATCCGGTTTGAGGGTGATCCGCATAACGGGGCATGGCGGTTTCTCTCCCGCATAGTCAAAGCGAAACGGCTTTAATAAAAGCACTAAAATGATGATCGCCTCCTGCATCGCGAAATGCCCGCCGATACAGGTTCTGTGGCCAACACCGAAAGGAAGATACTGGAAACGGGCAATGGACTTTTTTGCTTCGCCCATAAACCGCTCGGGCAAGAAAGCTTCGGGCTGATCCCAAAGGCTTTTGTGGCGATGCAGTGCATAGAGGTTGAGAAACAGATTTCCGCCGCCTGGGACAAAAGCCAAGCCAAAAGGATCATCCTTTATCGCCATGCGCGTAATAAAAGGCGCGGGCGGGTAAAGCCGCATGGTTTCCTCGAAACAAGCGACCATGAATGGGAGCTTCTCTATCCAGTCTGAAGGCTCAATAGTGTCTATGTCTAAACTATCAACCTCCTGCTCAAGCCTTTCTCGCGAACCAGCATCATGCGCAACGAGATAAAGCATCCACGACAGGCCTCGCGCGGTGGTTTCATGGCCTGCCGCAATAAATGTCAGAATATGGTCTTCGACCTCATCAAGACTGAGAGCGCCGGACTGCTTTGTTTGCGATTCTATAAGACGCGTTAGAAAATCATCCGGTAGCGGCTCCCCCGCCGCTTGGCGTTCTATCCGGCTTTGCGTCAAAGCCCTTATACGGGCGCGGAGCCGCTTGACCGCGCTCTTACCACGTAGGCGGGTTGGGCGCGGAATCCAGCTTGGGAAACGCAGCATATCAAGCGGATCGACATTGCCTAAATATTGGAAAAAATCTGCCACGTCAGACATCACCCCTGCCGCTTCGTCAGAGATTTCGCCAGAAAATAAGGTTTCAGAAAGCACCTGATAGGCAAGATGTGATGTGTAGTCTGCAACCCGCACGGTTTGCCCATCGCCAGAAAGGGCGGGAATCGTCTCAGCGACAGCGTCCCTCATGCGGCATGCAAATTCGCGTGTGAATCTCGGCGTGAAAATGGGGGCCAGAACACGCCTCGCATGTTTCCACGGTGCGCCTTCGACGGCGACAAGCCCTTGCCGTAAAACCGGCGTTAATATCGCCTGCCTTATGGGCTCGAGCGTATAATTAACGGCGTTTTCGACGAAGCAATGCCGGATCATTTCGGGGTCATTGACCACGGTGAAATGATTTCCAAAAAGCTGATATTGAAACACAGGGAGTTCAAATTGATAGGCGGATAAAGTCTTGATCGGGTTCGTTGCCATGCCCTGTAAGGTCTTAAGGTGATCCCATACAGTAAAGTCGAGAAGCCGTTTCACTATTGGCTTTGGGACAACGGGCCGAAAGTAATCACCTTTTAATCCGCCTGCAAGCGCTTCTGTATTCACATCAACCATAATTACACCCTAAGGGTGTAAATCTAAACAATCAATTACAAACTGTAAAATAATAAACTTTATTTTAAGTTGTGCCTTACGCTTTTTTTATGACCCTCATTTACGGTATTGCATAGGGCGATATTATTCGGCATAAGCCGCCTTGGAAGACTGCCTTGGACGGAACCCTCGCCAACCTGGTCAGGTCGGGAACGAAGCAGCCACAACGAGTTTCTTTCGGGTCAGGGTCAGTCTTCCACTTTATTGCCGCTTTACGCGCGCGCGGTTCCCCAATAATTATAACTCAGCACTTTCGGCCCTGGAATATATCGTTGCTGTAGGTCATCAATTTTGAGGCCTGCCTCATGGAAGTACTCTGGAATGTTTCGGCCTGAATGGCACCCGCCCGCGAGTTTCCTCCAAAGCGGGTCAATCCGCTTTTGCCATTTATGCACGGCGGCATCCGGCGCTTGTCCATGCTCGGAAAAGTAAATAAGGCCGCCCGGTTTTACAATCCGCTTCATTTCTAAGAGAGCGCGTACAGGATCAAGGATTGTGCAAAGGGCGTAGGTCACGACCACGCTATCGGCGGTATTGTCTTCCAGCGGTATGTCTTCGCCCGACAGGCCAATGCGCTCAATCTCTATAGGACAAACCTCGCGCCGTGCGGCGCTACGTTTCCAAATATGATCGTCGGGATCAACGCCTATAATTTTCGTCACTTTATCAGCATTATAATAGGGCAAGTTCTGGCCCGAGCCGATACCAATTTCAAGGACGACGCCCTCGGCATACGGCACGACTTTCTCGCGCTGCTTCAAAATTGGTTTTGTCCCGCACGCCATATCCAGGCAGGCGGGCATAATATGCTTTGCGTAGATTCCCATAGCTTTGACTCCCCAAGCAGCTTGAGTTCTGACATAGATAACGCTCCTCGTGAAGAAAATATGGTTATTAATTATGCCCGATCTGCTCAAAGTCGCCCTTCCGCAAATCGCGCCTGTTTGGATGAACCGCTCGGCAGGGGCGGAAAAGATAATCAGCTATATCAATAAAGCCGCTCAAGAGAGCGCAGACCTCATCGTTTTCGGCGAAGGGGCGTTGCCCGGCTATCCATTTTGGCTCGATGGAACGGGCGGGGCTAACTTCAACTCCCCTATGCAGAAAGAGCTTTTCGCGTTTTATGCAGACCAAGCCGTCACCCTAGAAGACGGACATTTGGACGAGATTTGCGCGGCGCTCAAAACCGCCAACATGGCCGCCTATATCGGAATCATAGAGCGCCCAAGAGACCGAAGCGGACATTCGCTTTATTGCTCTTTCATCTTCATCGACGCGGGCGGCATCATCAAATCCGTCCACCGCAAATTACAACCAACTTACGAAGAACGCCTCGTCTGGTCACCGGGCGACGGGAACGGGCTTGTCACCCACCGCCTCGGCGCGTTTACGGCCGGAGGCCTTAATTGCTGGGAGAACTGGATGCCACTGTCCCGCGCCGCGCTATACGCGCAAGGCGAAGACTTGCACATTGCCTGCTGGCCCGGCAATCTCAGCAATACTGAGGACATCACGCCGTTCCTGGCCAAAGAAGGCCGTAGCTATTCGGTATCGGTGTCGAGCCTTATGCGAAACCGCGACGTCCCAGATGATATGCCATATGCCAAACAGATTAAAGCAGCGCTTTCCGACATGCCCGCCAATGGTGGCTCCTGCGTAGCCGCGCCCGACGGATCATGGGTATTGCCGCCGAAAACAGGCACAGAGTCGTTACGATATGCAGTCCTTGATCCGGCCTTTGTTCGGCGTGAACGGCAAAACTTTGATCCCGCAGGGCATTATTCCCGCCCCGACGTCACACAGGTGATAGTCAACCGAACCCGGCAAGGTCTCGCAGATTTCAACGACTAAGTCCGAAACGAGAAAAGGGGCTTAAGTTGCCGCTACGCGGGGCTGAGCCGGAGCGTTCATGATTTCCTTGTGCAGGGCCAGTCCGGCATCTATGTCATCGGAAAAATGCATCATTTCGCCATTGCTTAACACGATGATCTTATTGCACCATTTGCGGATAAGGCCCTCGGAGTGAGATGCCAAGAACATAATGCGGTCATCGGAAAGGAACTTTTTCATCCGGTTTTCGGCCTGCTCAATAAAGCGCACATCTCCGGCGGAAATCCACTCATCCATTAAGATAATGTCGGTTTTGACCGAAGTCGCGATACCGAAAGCGAGCCGAGCAAGCATGCCGGAGGAATAGGTTCTAACAGGCGCGTAGATATAATCGCCAAGCTCTGAGAAAGCTTTGACATTTTCAATTGTTGCTTCGATCTCGTCAATATTCATGCCGTATAAAATCGAGCGGCGTTTGATGTTCTCGATACCTGTCGCGTAGAGGTCCATACCCATAGTCAGATTAATTAGCGAGATGGTTTTACCGTAGCGGATGAGCTTACCATGATCCGGCTCATAAACCCCGCTTAGCGTGCGCAGGAGCGTAGTCTTTCCGCAGCCATTGCGGCCAACAATACCGATCCGGTCACCGGGGCGGGCCAGAAGGGATATTTTATGGAGGCCGTAATTATACCGCCGCCCTTCGCCTCGGCGCATCATAAGCTTCGCAATAGCAAAGCGCGCCGAACGGGCCCGCTCATCAATATGCAGAGGAAATAAAACGGTGACATCTTTGAGGGACAATCTGATCTTTGGCATGTCCATCTGTTTATACCCAGAACGGAATACGCTGCCGAAAGCGCGTATAAATAATAAGACTAAAAATCCAAGCGAGAACCATGACCACCACAGCGCCGAGCCATATATTGAGCGGCACAGGCACGCCGAGGAGCGGCTCTCGTACAATGGTCAATTCATAATAAAACGGATTGGCGAGCGCAAGCCAGCGCCCCATGCCCGTGCCGAGTGTTTCTGTTTTCCAGATGATCGGCGTCATATAAAAAAAGAACTGAACAATCATCGCGACGACCTGCTCAATATCGCGGAACCGAGCAGCCAAAGTTCCAAGAGCAATGCTTAGAGGGAACAACGTCAGGGCCATAATCGTGAGGCCAAGTAAGAAAAACGGTGTATACATAGTATACCCGTCGGTGAAATAAATCACAATTAAGACAATCGGCAGTCCATGCAGGAAGGTGATAAAGCCGCGCAATAGAAGCTTAAACGGGAAGTCCAAAAAGTTCACACGAGCCGAATTAATCTCCGACAGGTTAGCGACAAAGATCTTACTGCCCTCGACAAGGTTACCGGATATAAACTGCCACGTAACAATACCGGCTGCGATATAGCCAAGGAATTCCGTCAGGTCACGTTTGAACAAAATCCCCGCAAGCAGAGAATAGCCAAAGATAAAAGTAAACGTCGCCATAGTGAGCCAGTACGGCCCCAAAACGGAGCGCCGATAACGGCCCTTTGTATCTTGCCAAGCCCGCCAAAGGTTTAGCTTCATGCTCGACCTTAGGCGGAGAAAGTCCGTACAGGTTTTGCGAAATGACTTTCGGCTATCAGCGACGTAGAGCGCGCCGTCGGCCATGGCCTCGCTGCGGGCCTGTCGTTTCTGTTTCGATTTGGACATTTTGGGTTTAGCAATCTGCAAAATAATTCACGCAGTACCTATGATTCTTTGGCCGCATGTTCAATAGTTAACCCGTTTAAAATACATCGCAGCGATCATGAGGACATAAAAGACAATTATTATGCATAGCGCTGTTCCTGACCTCCCTTACATAAAGGCCCTGCTCAAAAGAGTGACATCCGCCCGAAAGTCGGCGGCGGCTGATGCTGTGTTGCGGGCCGATGTTGAGGCGTCCTATGCAGCCTTTACCGCTCACATGGCAAGTAGCCGAACGCCAAAGAGCCTTGCCCTTATAAGCCAGATGCTCGGCGCTCCGGATGTGTCTTTCGCCGCCCGCCTAAAAAGACGTTTTTCTACGCCGCCAATTATGAACGCCGCCTACGCGGATTGGGCGCGACAGGACGTTACCACAGATATCCGTATGGAGTGGGATGTCCTTGGAGCCCGCTGTGATTTCATGCACCGAGCCTTGGTGTTTGACGGGCCGTTAACGCCGAACATAGAGAAAAAGCCAGAAAGGCTTACACAAAACGATAACGAAGACATTGTTATCGTCTGCGCGGCGTACCCGAGCGTAGATAATCCTTATGCAGGGAATTTCATTCATCAACGCGTTCTGGCTTATAAAGCCTCTGGGCAGAGCGTACGCGTCTGCGTTCCTTCCCCCGCGCTACAGACGAAGTCCATCGACACGGATTCAGGCGTCGAGGTCACGCGCTTGCCGGAAACTGATTTACTCGGTTATCTCGCCCAAAAGCCTGTCAAAGCCGCCGCCTTGCACTCACCGACATTGTCTGTGCTCTCCCGTCTCATCGGCTCCGTTCCGCCTGAGATGATGAGCGTCTTTCTTCACGGGTATGAGGCACGGGATTACGCCCGCCTTTTGTATAATTTCCCGCCCGCGCACATGAAAGCCTGCGCGAAAATATTAGAGCCCATTCATTTCGCCCGCATGATCGCTGCGCGGACGGTCTTTGAAAACCCCGATATCAATGTGGTGTTTGTTTCGCAGTTTTTGCGCGGTATCGCCGAACAAGATGCCGGAACCAAAGCTTCAAACGCGCATATCATCCCAAACTTTGTCAATGGGGAACGGTTTAAATATACGCCGAAGAAGCCTGAAGACAGGCTCTCTATTTTAGCGATCCGTCCTTTTGTAAGGGCCAACTACGGCGGCGACCTAATTGTGAAAACGGTTCTGGCGCTGGCAAAGACGGATATATTCCAAAGCCTCACATTCCATATTCAAGGTTACGGCGAACATTATGACGAGGCCGTAGCCCCGCTCAAGGCCTTTGATAATGTGACCCTCGGCAAGGGTATTTTAAACCAAGACGAGATCATCGCTCTGCATAAACAGAACGGAGTTTTCCTCTGTCCGTCGCGCCATGACACGCAAGGGGTCAGCTTGTGCGAAGCCATGTCGAGCGGATTGGTTCCTGTCACAAATGCGATTGGCGGCATTCCAGAATATGTCAGCGACGAGACGGGGTTATTATCATTCGATCATCCCCCGCGCCATTACGCGGAACACATTCTGCGTCTGGCCAACAATCCTGACGCGTTTCAAACCCTCTCCAAACGCGCTGCCGCGTCTATGCAAAGCCAGTGCGGCGCGCCGGCAACCATTGACCGCGAACTGGCGCTTTTCGCGCTTTAAATCTGCCGCTTGTCAGCGGGCTTCGCCTCGTGCGATACAAGACCAACTCAAACAGGATCTAAGCCATGCATTCCTTCCAAACCGTTTCAGATATTCGCATCGAGCCCGGCGGGGCGGCTAAGCTGGATTATTATGTAGAGGGGTTGTGCCGCAATAAACGCGTCGCGATTATCACTGATAGAGGCGTGCGCGGGCTTGGGCTTTTGGACGCCGGTATCGACTCATTGAAATCCGCTGGATATTCCGTTTTTGTGTTTGATAAGGTCGTCCCCGACCCGCCGGAGAGCATCGTTCTCAAAGGCGCGACGGCTGTTCGCAAGTTTAACGCAGGACTTGTTATTGGCTTTGGCGGCGGCTCGCCCATGGATACGGCAAAAGTCATCGCGCATCTTGCGGGCTGCGAGCAACCGCTTGAAACTATGTATGGTGTCGGCAACGCCAAGGGACCAACGCTCCCCCTTCTACTCATACCGACCACCTCTGGTACAGGCTCAGAGGTCACCAATGTTGCGATTATCACCACGGGCGAAACCGCCAAGAAGGGCGTCGTCGCAGACAGCCTTTATGCAAGCCGCGTCTTGCTTGACGCCAACCTAACGCTTGGCCTGCCTAAATCCATCACGGCTTCGACGGGGATCGATGCCATGGTCCACGCGATTGAAGCCTATACCTCCATCCGCGAGAAAAACCCAATCTCTGATACGCTCGCTTTGGCGGCACTGCGCAAGCTTCGCAACTCCATCGTTGAGGCCTGCGATGATGGCTCGAACCTAGAGGCGCGCAATGATATGCTCATGGGCGCCATGCTCGCGGGGCAAGCCTTTTCCAACGCGCCCTGCGCCGCAGTTCATGCCCTCGCCTATCCGCTTGGCGGATTCTTCCATGTGCCGCACGGGCTGTCCAACGCGCTCGTCCTCACCGAAGTCATGAAATACAATCAGCCCAAAGCCGATCACTGGTACGGCGAGATCGCGCGTGACCTCGGCGTCGGGCAGACAGGCTCAGACCTCGTCGATGAGATGCTGAGGATCAAGGAAGCCACAGCTGTCCCGAAAACCCTGACGGAAGTCAACATCCCCGCAGACGCCATAGAGATGATGGCCAAAGACGCCATGACTAAAGATAGGCTGTTGATGAATAATGCCCGGGAAATGACCTTTGACGCGACAGTGAAAATTTACGAGACGATTTTGTAATTTTTCCCGATAGTTCAGGCATGATTTCACAAATTCCTACATTAGAAACTGAGCGCTTGATCTTGCGGCCGCCATTCGCCGGCGACTACCATGTCTACAAAGGTTTCTACCGCGATGAGAGCGCGTCCAAAGCCTATGGCGGTCCATTGTCGGATTTCCAGTCATGGAAAAAACTTGCAACAGACCTTGGCCATTGGCATCTAAAAGGCTTTGGCATGTGGTCAATAGACGAAAGACAGACTGGAAACATGATCGGCGGATGCGGTTTGGTCTGGCCCGAAGCCTATCCAAGATCGGAGCTAACATGGTGGGTCATACCGGCTGCAAGACGCAAAGGTTATGCATCGGAAGCCTCAAAGGCTGTCATTCAGTTCGCCTATCAAACCCTCAAATGGGAAAAAGTTGAAACCCATATGAATGACGAAAACCAAGCCGCGCGAAATTTGGTTTTAAAGTTGGGCGGCGTCAAAATTGAAAGAGCCACTTTCCCCGACGGGCTTGACCGAGACGTCTATGCCTTCCCTTCCCCTATTGAGAAGTCCTGACCCATGCCCAAACCCACGCCCAACGCCCTAGCCTCATACCCGCATCGTCTCGCCATCCCGACACGGTGGAACGACAATGACGTTTACGGGCATGTGAATAATTCGGTTTATTATTTTTACTTTGATACAGTGGTAAATAAATGGCTGATCGAAAACGGGCTTCTAGAGATCGGTAAGAGCGAAACCGTGGGGCTTGTCGTGGAAACGGGCTGCTCCTATTTTGCGCCGATTACTTTCCCAGATAATGTGGCGGCAGGTCTACGTGTTTCCAAAATTGGAACAAGCAGTGTGCGTTACGAAATCGGGCTTTTTAGGAATGATGAAACCACGGCCAGTGCACAGGGCCACTTCATTCATGTCTATGTGGATGAAGCCACTCGACGGCCTGTGCCTTTGTCTGATAAGATGCGCGGGAA
This sequence comes from Alphaproteobacteria bacterium, assembly GCA_051252005.1. Lineage (GTDB taxonomy): Bacteria > Pseudomonadota > Alphaproteobacteria > Caulobacterales > Maricaulaceae > JACOMS01. Next base: position 16,862 of record JBPOEZ010000010.1, read on the forward strand.
ATTACAGGAGATTTATCATGGGTGACCAAGCCACATTCACAAGGATGCAAGACGGCAAGCTCGAAGATTGGATGATCATCGGCGCGGCACACAAAGAAGAATTTAAAAATACGGCGGATCGCTATATTGAAATGCTTGAAGGCCTGGAAGCCCACACATTAGGGTTTGCGTGTGATCAGCTCCAACATGCGCTGATGACCGGAACGCTTGCGCGCCGAGCCGGAGCAAGCGACGAAGAGATTGTTATCGCGCTGTGCCACGACATCGCCAAAGTTATCAATGTACCCAATCACGGCCAAATCGCTGCTGAAATGATGCGGCCTTATATTTCCGAAGACGCCTATCATGTGGTCTACAATCACCAAGCCTTCCAGGGCGAGCATTATTACGGCTTTATGGGCGCGCCTACGGATTTGCGCAAACAATGGGAAAATGAAAGCTGGTACCCTCTGGCCGTGAAACTTGTCGATGAATGGGACGCGCCAGCTTTTGATCCAGATTTCGAAGTTGATAGCCTAGAGAGCTTCAAGCCGCTCATGAGGAAAATTTTCCACAACAATCCTATGGCGGTGGGTTAAGCTGCCCGCATGCTCCGAACGGTCAGCGCGCTCATAAGGTCTGCAAGCAGATCATCTGGATTTTCGAGACCAACGGATAAGCGCACCAAGCCTTCGCTAATGCCGTGATGCTTACGCTCTTCGGGCGTATAGGCTGAGTGTGTCATACTCGCCGGATGCTGGATAAGACTATCGGCGTCGCCGAGCGAGACCGCCCTGCGGATAAGCGTAAGGCGGTTCATCATTTGAACGCCCGCATCGTATCCACCTTTAAGTTCCATCGCGATCATACCCCCAAAGAGGCCCATTTGCTTTTTAGCCAAATCATGTTGTGGGAACGTTTCTAGGCCCGGATAATAGAGCGTCTCTACGGAGCCGTGCGCCTGCAAAATTCTCGCCATAGTCATAGCGCTTTTACAGTGGCGCTCCATTCGAAGCTCCAAAGTTTTCAGCCCGCGCATAACAAGCATCGCGCTGAACGGCGACATCGCCGCGCCGGTCATATCTTTGACGCCCTCAAGGCGCACCCGCATAATATGTTCGGCCTTGCCGACAACAATACCTGCGATTAGGTCGCCATGACCGCCAAGGTATTTTGTGGCGGAATGGACAACAATATCCGCGCCGAGCTCTATTGGGCGCGTGATATAGGGGGTAGCATAAGTGTTATCGACCACGGTCAAAATATCATGGGCGCGCGCCATATCCGATACCGCCGCAATATCGATTAATCGCATATTGGGATTGGCGGGGGTTTCGAAATAAATCACTTTGGTCTTTGGCGTGATCGCTGCGGCGACTTTTTCTGGATCTGTCATATCGACATGAATGACCTTGATGCCAAATTTTGACAGGCCGTGATTGAGGAAGGAAAACGTACATCCGTAAAGCGTCATGTCGGTGATAAGCTCGTCGCCTGCCTCTAGGAATGTCCAAAGCGCCGAAGTAATCGCGCCCATGCCAGAGGCCGTAGACACGGCTGCTTCGCCGCCTTCAAGGTCAGCCATGCGGCGCTCTAAAATATCAAGTGTGGGGTTAGAGACGCGGCTATAAAAATGACCGGCTTTTTCGCCCGCAAACATCGCCCCGCCATCTTCGGCGGTTTCGTAGCAAAAGGTCGAGGTCATATGGAGAGGCGGCGTCACCGCGCCCTGCTCGCTCATCGGATCATAACCAGAATGAATAGCCCGTGTGGCAAAACCTTGTGTTGACGTCGGCATAGCAGTCTCCCTAATTACCGAGAGAATACGCCTATCACCGCCGCAGGTGTTGCCATTTACTTGCGCGCAGATTATAAAAATTAGCAGTATCTGCCAATATAGAGAGCAAAATGGACAAAAAAGATCGGCAAATCATTCGCGCCCTTCAAGAAAATGGCCGACTGACCAATCAAGATTTGGCGGAAATCGTCAATCTCTCTCCCTCGCCCTGTCTGCGGCGCGTGAAAAATCTTGAGAAAAGCGGGCTGATAAAAGGCTACACAGCGATCATTGACCAGAAGGCTTACGGCATGCCGTTGACGGCCTTTCTGCGCGTCCGGCTTGAGCGCCACGCTGAAGACACTGTGCAAATTTTTGAGCGCGAAGTTCGGAAGATGGACGAAATTCTTGACTGCTTCGTCATCACAGGGAATGCTGATTATCTGCTCCGCGTTATTGTCAAGAGCCTCGACGCCTATGAGGATTTTATCCGCAATGATTTGCAGCGCATTGCTGGCGTCGCTTCTATCGATTCCAGCTTTGCCTTTGGCACGGTCAAACAGTCCCATATTTATCCCCGCATCAGCAGCCAAATATGAGCAATACCCTCCGCACACGCTTTGCCCCTTCGCCTACGGGCTACCTTCATTTGGGCCACGCCTACGCGGCGCAGCAGGCGTTTGAATTTGCTTCTGATCATAACGGCGTCTGCCTCCTCCGGATCGAAGACATAGACCACACGCGTTGCAAACCCGAATTTACGAACGCCATTTCAGAAAGCCTGTCATGGCTTGGATTTAAGTGGCCAGAGCCTGTGCGGGTGCAAAGCCAGCACCGGGCCGAATATGCTAGCGTCATAGATGGCCTGCACGAACGCGGCCTTGTTTACCGCTGTTTCAAAACCCGCAAAGAATTGCCAGTGGGTCTGTATCGCAGTGAGGCATTGCCCCCAAAAGAAGAGCAAGCCAGGCTCGATAATAACGAAGCTTTCGCATGGCGCTTATCGATTGCGGCCTGCAAAGCCATCATAGATGCGCCGCTCACATATGAGGAAACAGGACTGAACTCCGGCACGCAAACCGTAGATTTAGACAGGCTCGCCGACGAAGTGCTCGCCCGCAAAGACATTGGCACGAGCTACCATGTGGCCTGCTGTCATGATGACGCTTTGCAAAACATCACTCATATTGTGCGCGGACAAGACATCGCGCCGCTCACTCCTCTGCACCGTCTTTTACAACATCTTATGGGCTGGGCCGTGCCGATCTATCATCATCACGGCCTTCTCAAAAACGATAACGGCGAAAAGCTCTCTAAGCGCAATGGGGAAACCAGTCTTGCTACTCTGCGGCAACGAGGCTTATCCTCGAAAGAAGTTATGGAGCTTGCGATTGCAAATGGTATAGAATAACAAATTGCATGCGGTTATTTCTACTTGTCATTTTCATCACGGGCCTCGCCCCTCAACAAAGTCGGGCCTGTGATTGGGCCCCTTCCACTCATAAAGTTAGCGAATTTGTTGAGGGAAAAGTCATATTCTGGGGCCGGGCGATGAAAACGGTTTGGCAGCCTGACAGAAAGCGCAGTTCAGATCCTTTTAGCGCAGACACAGTTACCTATGTTGATGTCATACAACCTTTAAGCGGGACAATTTCACCGCGAATAAAAATTCGGCATCATAATAGCATCGCAGCCTGTGGTGTGAATTACAGTGTAGGAGGCATACAACTCTTTATTCTCCACCCAATGCAAGATGGAGAATATTCTGCTGATGATATGCTCGTAAATTCAGCTCCCACCCCCGCAATTATCGCTTATTATACGAAGCAAATCGATATTACGGTAGCCGGTGGCCCTCTTGAATATTTATCCTGTGAACAGCAGTCTCGTCGACAAACCATTCGAGACTGCCTGCCTCAGGAAAAAATTGATGAAATATATGAAATAGCCTCACAAGAGTACCAGGCCGTTTCAAGGATAAAATTACCATGGTGGAGACGGTTTAGAAAGATGCGTCCTGAGTGAACTCGGTTTTATCAGGCCTTTAAGGCTTCACAGCGGCGCAGGTTTTGGATATGGCAAGACCATGAGCGCTAAACTCACATTCGTAGAAGATATTTGGTATTTCGCCGGAATTTCGGGCGACGTGAAAACAGGCGCGCTCATACGGCGCGTGATCGCGGATCAACCTATGACGTTGGGCCGCCGCCAAGACGGCAGCGTTTTCGCTATGCGGGATATCTGCCCGCACCGCGCCGCGCCTTTGTCGGCGGGACAAATAAAAGGCGATACAGTCGAATGCCCCTATCATGGCTGGCGCTTTGGCATTGACGACGGCGCGTGCAAAGAGATCCCCGCAATGTGCGCGGATCAAGATTTTGCCTCTGAAAAGATTAAAGTCCGCACCTTTCCGGCGCGCGAAGACGGGCAGCTACTTTGGGTCTACATCGCCAAAGATAAACGCTTTGCCGGAACGCCGCCGATTGATCCTCCTGCCTTTCCATTCGCCGATAAAAAACCGATTATGGATGATGACCTTGTCCTGAACTGCCATGTCGACCAAGCCGTCATTGGCTTGATGGATCCGGCACACGGGCCTTATGTTCACCGGCAATGGTGGTGGCGGTCAGAAAAAAGCATTCACGAAAAGGCTAAAAAGTTCGAACCGCGTGAACGCGGCTTCGCTATGGCCGCCCATAGCCCATCTTCGAACAGCTTCGCCTATAAGCTCCTTGGCGGAAAACCCGTCACAGAGATTAGCTTCCGCCTTCCAGGAATCCGCACCGAAGAGATTAAAGTCGGCAATAAAACGCTCTTGTCGTTCACAGCGGTCACCCCCATAGACGACACCCAAACCCATATTCGGCAGCTCTTTTTCACCGATATTCTGACAATTAAAATGCTCTCGCCTCTGCTGAAAATGGGAGCGGCCAAATTTCTTCGGCAAGACGGTCATATGGTCGATCTGCAGCAAATGGGCCTAGCCTATGACCCTACGTTGATGCTCGTTGAAGACGCGGACACGCAGGCTAAATGGTATCATGCGATCAAACGGGAATGGGCAAAATCACGGGAAGAAAAGCGGGAGTTCGTCAATCCTGTCAAAGCCCAAACCTTACGGTGGCGCTCTTAAATTCGCTGCATTAGAAAAAGTGCCGCATAGACGCCCGCCCCCGCCTCGCCTATAAAGGCCCTCGTTCCTACTTTAGGGAAAACAGGATTATTGATATGCTCACATTTCTTATGATTTTAACGGCTCTGGCCTTCCTCTCGGTCGTCGGGACCCTCGTCATGGGCGCGCTGTCCATGAAGGGTAAAGATGCCAAAGACCGCAAAAGTTCCAATGTCTGGATGCGTCGACGCGTTTACGCGCAAGCTGCAGCTATCGGCCTCTTAGTTCTCACCGTATACGTTAAAAACAAATCCGGTGGTTAAACTCAATAAAATCTACACCCGCACGGGCGATAACGGCACGACGGGTCTTGTCGATGGCTCACGTCTGTCCAAAGCCTCCGTGCGCGTTCAGGCCTACGGCGATGTGGACGAAACCAACGCAGTGATCGGCCTCGTGAGGCTGCATCTAGAAAACCGCCGCCTCGACGACATGATGGCGCGTGTTCAAAACGATCTATTTGATCTCGGCGCAGATCTTGCCACCCCGCTTCCTACCGAAGGCGAAGCCGATAGTGAATATGCGCTACGTATGGTCGCCTCGCAATCTACACGGATTGAAACAGAACTCGACGCACTTAATGCGGATTTATCCCCGCTCAACAGCTTCGTCTTGCCCGGAGGATCGCCGCCTGCTGCCTATTTACATCAGGCCCGCACAGTGTGCCGCCGTGCAGAAAGGCTTTGCGTCGCCATGATGGACGCAGAACCCGTCAACCCGCACGCGCTGACCTACCTCAACCGCCTCTCAGATTTCCTCTTCGTCGCCGCACGGTGGTGCAACAATCAAGGCGAGACGGACGTGAAGTGGGTTCCGGGGGCGAATAGATGATACGGGAGCACATCGCTCCCGCCCTTGATCATGACCCGCACTTTCGCTGGCGCGGCGAAGCCGTAACACGCATTGAAAACCTTTCGGATATTGTCTTTGCGCTTGCGATGGGCATGATTGTGCTTTCATCCGATATCCCCAAAACGTTTGAAGAATTACAGGTCTACTTGCTGACCTTCATTCCTGCCTTTTTATCATTTACTTTACTTCTACAAATCTGGAACGCGCATTTCACATTTTTCAGACGCTATGGCGTCGCCGACACACGGGTCATTTTTTATAATGTCCTGCTGTTGTTTTTTGTTCTGTATTCGGCTTACCCCTTAAAATTTGCCTTCGAAGGGTTTTTTAGCTTCGTCTATGGCTATTTCGATAATTGGGAACGCGCCCGCGCTATGGGGATCGATTTTCCGCAATCGGGCCTCATCGGGTTTTACTTTAGCGCCGGATATGCCGCAATAAACTTTTCCCTCTACCTCATGTACAGGCATGCCTTGAACAAGGCCAAAACTTTGGAATTATCGCCTTCCGAGCTCACGATCACTAAAGGCGCCATGGCTACGTTTTTATTTTTAACGGTTCTTTGTATCATCACAGGGCTACTGTGCCGGTTTACGCCGGCCTATGGTTTCGCAGGGTGGCTTTTGATTCTGAATTGGCCCTTTGCTTCGTGGGTCAAACGCAAATATAATCCAGAAATTATTACCAACGAGGCGCAAACGGAACCCAATTGATCACTGTAAAATTCGCGTGATTTGCGTTTAAAGCCCGTATAGAATTCCCGCAGTCAAATTTAGTTTTATGTACGGGTTTTATGAAGCACTTTATTCTCTCAAGCCTTGCCTTAGGCCTTATGGCTCCGGCCTATACGTCGGCCCAAGTCACGCCTGTCAATGCCGCCGCTAAAACTCCGGCATTTGTCGCCATAGCGCCGGTCGCCGCGCGTGAGTTTCAGGCCGCGCAGAACGGTCAGGCCATTTGGCAGACCGAGTCTCATTATAAAGAGCTCATAGCCGCGCTTGAAAGCCTCGAAGCACACGGATTGACGCCTGAAGATTATCATCTCAGCGCGCTTAAGGCTGCTCAAAATAATCCTACAGCTCGCGACCAGATTGCGACGGATGCCTGGTTCGGAGCGGCCGCGCATATGCTGAACGGCAAACTAAGCCCCCTAACCGTGGAACCCGATTGGACCGCGGCAAGCCGCAAGGCTGATCTCTCCGCTGCGCTTACACAGGCTCTGGCCACAGGAACCATAGCAAACAGCTTAACGCAGTTCGCGCCAAAGCAGCCCGGATATGCGGCACTTCTTGCTGAATACGCCGTTCTCATGTCCGAGGCTGAAAAACCACATACGGTGATTCCTGCAGGGGACACGCTCAAACCGGCCATGAAAGGCCCGCGCGTGACTCTCTTGCAAAACCGCCTGACTGAGCTTGGTTATTTGGCCGCCGAAACCCAAACCAGGATTATGGATGCAGAGACTATCGCGGCCGTCAAAACCTTTCAAACCGCCGCCGATCTTGATGATGACGGCGCGGTCGGACCCGCAACGCTTTCCGCCCTAAACCGCGGCGTAGAAGGCAAGATCAATCAAGTGCGGGTGAATTTAGAGCGCTGGCGCTGGCTCCCCGATGATTTAGGCCGCAGACACCTAAGAGCCAATATTGCGGGCTTTAACGTCACAGCATGGGAAAATAGCACGGAGGTCAAAACTTACTTGACCATAGTCGGAAAACCGTTTCGCAAGACGCCAGTGTTCTCTGATGAAATCGAATATATTGTTTTCAACCCGTGGTGGGAAACGCCTTACTCATTGGCCACAAAGGACAAACTACCCCTATTCCGTAAAGACCCTACTGCCATCGCGCGGCTTGGCTTCGACGTTCTCGATAAATCAGGCACAAAAGTCGACGCCACACTAATCGACTGGAACACGGTCCCCGCCTCTAATTTTCCTTACCGTTTGCGCCAAAAACCAGGCGATCAAAACGCGCTCGGGCAAGTCAAAATCATGTTCCCAAATGTGCACAACGTCTACCTCCATGACACGCCGACACGTGGGCTCTTCGCCCAAAGACAGCGGGCGTTTTCTTCGGGCTGTATGCGGACACAAAACCCGCTTGATTTGTCAGAATGGCTCCTCGGCGAAACGCCCAACTGGACGCGGGACAAAATGGATGCCGCTGTTGTAAGCGGGAAAGAAACGCGCGCCGTCCTCTCGCAAAAAGTTCCCGTCCATGTTTTATATTTCACCGCCGTCAATGAAGGCCCGTCAGGCATACGTTATTTAGACGATATTTATGACCGAGACGCCGCCGTATTGGCCGGCCTTCGGACACCACCGATACCGCGTTAATTAAAAGGACGTTTTTACTATGCCAAACCTATTCAGGTTACGCACGGCTTGCCTCATCGCAGCTTTCTTTTTCGCGGGAACTTTCACCGCGCAGACCGCCCCTACTCAAAATCCAACCGAACAGGCTCGTTTCACCATCCGGTTTCAAGGGATCACGACGGATCTCCCGGTCATGTCGGCGATGGTCATGCCAGGAGATACGCTCTCAATTACAACCACAGCAAACGCGGTGACACAAAGCGGAAAATTGCGGAAAGGACAGGCCGGGTGGGACTGGGCCGCGCCTAACAAGCCGGGCCGTTACGACATCAGCTTTCTCCAAAACAATCAAATTATAGTGCTCAATGTTTTCGTTTTAACGCCTTTTGAGAACGGAAAAGAAACAAGCCTAAATGGCTACAAGATTGGTCAGTACAGGAAAACCTTGTTTCGCGGTTTAGATAATTACGCGGCCCCTCAAGGCTTTATCGATCTCTCACACAGCCCTGATGATTTGAAAATTTCGCCGCACTTCACGCTCAAGCAATTTATCTGCAAACAGCAACCCGGGCATGATCCCACTTATTTGCTCATCAACCCGCGCACGCTCATTAAGCTTGAAACGCTGCTGAAGGCTGCTGGCGATAAGGGATGGAAAGCCGATACGCTTCACGTCATGAGCGGCTTTCGAACCCCGCATTACAACGCGGCTATCGGGAACAAGACCACCTCGTCCCGCCACCTTTACGGCGGCGCAGCAGATGTTTGGATCGATAGCAATGGCGATGGTCAAATGGATGATCTTAACCGTGACGGAAAAATCAACAGAGATGATGCTCGGCTGTTTGCCAAATGGGCGGAAGACCTTGCCGGAAATCAAGGCCATCACTGGTCTTTTGGTGGCCTCGGCGTGTACGGATCCAATGCAGCTCACGGCCCTTTTGTTCACATCGACTCGCGAGGATACAAAGCCCGCTGGGGGCACTAACCGTATAAGGCTGCTACCTGCCCGCTATAGCCAGTAGGTAGACAATTCTAAATCCTGACAGGATTAGTCTCTATGCAACAAAATGCATAATGCCGCAGGATAAGCACCTTGTATTTTGCGCGGTTCTCCCTCATATGAGATCCGCAATAATTAAATAGATTTCACCCGTTTAAACCGGAGCCTAATATGAAAGTCCTCGTCCCCGTCAAGCGCGTGCTTGACTACAACGTCAAAGCGCGGGTCAAATCAGACCAAAGCGGTGTTGACCTCGCCAATGTCAAAATGTCCATGAACCCGTTTGACGAAATTTCCGTCGAACAGGCTGTACGCTTACAAGAAGCTGGAACCGCGACAGAAACGATCGTTGTCTCTATTGGGCCGGCTAAGGCGCAAGAAACCATCCGTACAGCGCTTGCCATGGGCATTGACCGCGGCATTCACGTTCAAACGGACGAAGACTTAGAGCCGCTTGCGATTGCAAAAATTCTTAAAGGGATTGTCGAGGCAGAAGGCCCTGAACTTGTGATCCTTGGCAAGCAAGCCATTGATAATGATTTCGGCGCCACGGGCTCTATGCTCGCCGCTCTCCTCGGCTGGCCGCAAGCGACTTTCGCTAATTCTCTAGACAGCGCAGAAGGCAGCTTGACTGTCGCCCGCGAAGTCGATGGCGGATTGCAAACGGTGAAAACCGAATTGCCTGCCGTTGTCACAACCGATCTCCGTTTGAACGAGCCGCGTTACGCTTCGCTTCCAAACATCATGAAAGCCAAGCGCAAACCTATCGACGCCAAAACGCCTGAAGATTTCGGTGTGGATACCGCGCCGCGTCTTAAGACTTTAAAAGTGACTGAACCTGCCGCGCGCGAAGCTGGTATTAAAGTCGAATCCGTAGAGGAGCTTGTTAGCAAGCTCAAAGCTGAGGGAGTAATTTAATGGCTATTCTTGTTGTTGCAGAACACGATAATTCTGCCCTGAAAGACGCAACCCATAAAACCGTTACGGCGGCACAAGCTATGGGCGGCGATGTTGACGTTCTTGTTGCTGGCAAAGGCGCAAAAGCTATTGCGGAAGCAGCAGCGAAAATTGACGGCGTGCGTAAAGTCTTGCTCGCTGAGAGCGACGCTCTTGCTCACCAACTCGCGGAAGCTATGGAAGCCGCGATTGTGCCGCTTATGTCTGGCTATGACGCTGTCCTTGCCCCAGATACCACAACGCACAAAAACTACATGCCGCGTGTTGCAGCGTCTTTAGACGTTATGCAGATCAGCTCTGTCACCGGCGTCGAAAGCGCGGATACATTTGTGCGCCCGATCTATGCCGGTAACGCTATGGCGACTGTGCAGTCGAGTGACCCCAAGAAAGTCGTCACCGTTCGCACAACCGCGTTTGGCGCAGCTGGCGAAGGCGGCTCGGCCTCTGTTGAAACAGTGGAAGCCGCAGGCGGCCCGTATAAGGCAGAATTTGTTAGCGAAGAGCTTTCCGAATCCGAACGCCCTGAATTAACAGCCGCTAAGATCGTCGTATCCGGCGGACGCGGTGTTGGCTCGGCTGAAAACTTTGCCATCATTGAAAGCCTTGCCGACAAGCTTGGCGCAGCGATGGGCGCATCCCGCGCCGCCGTCGATGCGGGTTATGTCCCGAACGATTTGCAAGTTGGCCAAACCGGTAAAGCCGTGGCTCCAGAGCTCTATATCGCTATTGGTATCTCCGGTGCAATCCAGCATTTGGCCGGCATGAAAGACAGCAAGATCATCGTCGCCATAAACAAAGATGAAGACGCGCCTATCTTCCAAGTCGCCGATTACGGCCTTGTTGCTGACCTGTTTAAAGCCGTTCCTGAACTGGACGCCGCGCTTTAAACTAAAGCCCATAACATTACGAAACCCGGTCAGGCTTTGCGTCTGTACCGGGTTTTTTATTGAGAAAATTTCGCGCGCCGCCCTATAACTTCACTAGCTCGGCAATGACGTGAAAAATCCAGTAGAGCCAGTAGCCCATGAGCCCGAGCAGGATCAGTCCAAGAAAATCGGGAATATGAAGCCACAACCAAGACACGGTTTTATTACACCAAAATTTCGACCCTGCCTGCCGCCGCTCTAGCGCCTCGTGCAAGAATGGTTTCTGCATATGCAAATCGTTGGGCAAGTCATGAACCTCTCGGTTGTGCGCGCGGACAATGTCCAAGGTACGGCGGCTAGGACGAATAAACACATCCATAATCGTTCCGGCCACCGGCACCATTCCGACGAATAAATCAGCAATGGCAAGCCGGATCGCCGGAAACATCTTTCGTGTCGGCACACCCATACGGCGGCCCAAAACAAACGCATACCCCGTCATCAACAGACCCGCTATATCTCCGGCAAAAGGAATAGCGGACAGCGCGGCATCGAGCCCAACGCCTTGCTTCGTGAAAGGAATGCGGATAACGCTATCCATCACATTGGCAAATTTGGCGAGCTTCCGCTCCTGCCGGATAATCTCAGCGCGTTTGCCATCCAGATCAGTCATGGAGCGTTTCTGAAGGGAGCTCATCGACGAAAATTCCTTCTCGGGCCTCCCGTAATTTCTTGACCCACAGCTCAAAAGCACGGTCTTGTAACTCGCGCCCATAGGCCTTGTCCTCGAAGCCATCCAAACCCGAATAATATATTTGCCCAAGGGACATCATGGCCATGGGGTCCTCGCCTCTAACGGCCACTTTTAATACTCTCACCGCTTCGGCAATGTTTTGCTTTGTGTTCTGGTAGCAATACAAAAGAGAAGCGCCGATTTCATTTGCCGCATAAACAGATCCCATCTCACTGGCTTGCCAAACGAGATGGTTGATAATCCGGTCTTCTAGCCCGTCAACATATGCGGCTTCAGTGACCTGAATACCCAAACCAACAAAAAAGGCTACGCTCTCATCACTCGTCTTATCCGCCAGCATGAGCATGTAATCGAATATTTCTTCTGCGCTTTTATTGCGGGTTTCCAAAGCGAGTGCGGCGACAATATTTTCCGGTAACTGACGGCGAACCTCATATGTTTCCAAATTTTCGGCAGCGCAGCCAGAAAAATTTCCCTGCACAAAGGCGGCAATTCCCAAATCATTGAGCTCATACAAAACATCATCATAAGGCTCGAAACGCTTTTCATCCTTTTCAAGACCTAAGGTTTTATAATAGGCAGCCTCAGCTGGAGAGACCCTCTCTGAAACATCAGAGTCATCGCTGTAAGGATCGCATGCCATGAGACAAAGGCATGCTAAAATTACTAATACTCGCATCTATGACGTTCCTTTGTGTAAACCGAAAATGCACCGATGCTCAGTATGCAGGGTATGAATCCGCCTACCGCTCAAATTCGCTCGCGTCGGCGAAGGCCAGTTTGAAGCCTTCGCGTTTACTGATTCGGCTCATATAGGCATCGAATACGGGCGTGCGGCAGAGACCGTATGCCCTTGCCCAGTTTACATTTTGCGCCGTTACGCAATCGGCGGCGGTGAAAATTTCGCCGCAAATATACGGATGCGCCTCTAGCCTAGCCGCGAGTTGCGGCGCTATTTCTTTTTCTATTTTATCGCGGTTAAATTTTGACGTCGCCGCGCTGCGCATGGCTTCTGGAAAAAGCGTTTCGTGCAGGCGAATTTGCCAAAGCAACATGTCCATGTGAGCGCAGCCAAAAAACATCATTTGCAGATAATCGGCGCGCGCTGGTAAATCTTCTATCGTTGGCGCTAATTTATCATGCGCGTCTGCGAGCCAAACCATCATCGCGCCGCTTTCAATCAATGTTTGGCTGCTGCCATCTTCGTAGCCCACTTCGAGTACAGGCACGGCATGGTTAGGGTTCTTGGCCAAAAAGGCAGGGGTCATCGCCTCGCCTTTCATCATCGCCATTTTATGAACTTCGAAATCCTCGCCGCGTAATTCATGCAACAAAAATTTCACCCGCGCGGAGCGGGACAGCGGATAATGATAGAGTTTAAGCGAAGCAATGGTCATGGCAAACTTATAGCGCTATTTCGCGCCGTTATGAAACCCGCCTTTACGCACGGTTTAAAAGAAACTCGCCGACATTCGTGTTCGCTCTTTTCCGTAGCCCTAGCGTTTTAAGCTCCGCGAGTAGCGGCTCTGCATGGGCGCTTACGAACGAGATCGATAGCGCATGTGTATCATTTACATGGGTACGAGAAATTCGGGCAGAGATACCGCCGAGCCGGAAGGTTTCGCGGATCGCGCTTACTCTGAAATAGCGGGTTTTACGGCTGAGACTTTCGTCAAGCTCTTCGGCCGTCATAGAGCCAATAATAGGGCCAGAAAACTTTGGAATCCGCGAGGCGATAGTTCTGGCGAGCGTCCGGCGCATGGGCACCTCGGACTTTACTGTTGTCTCCCACACTTCGAGCGGGCCTTCTTCGTTGATGAGGGTTTTAATCTCAAAAATCTCATTATCGTTCATTTTTGCAATTTGGCCGCGACGTCCTGGCAAAAGGAAAAACCGATCAAGCCGCGTTTCCTTTTTATCAAATTCAAACCGTTCCCGAATTAGCGCTTCGCTGTCTTGGTTACCCTCTAAATAGTCGCGCCATTCAAAACGGCGTTTCGAGGCATCAGGGTTAGCGTGGCGGGTGATAGGACGGCTGTTTTGATAAATCATGGGATCCTTAAGGGCAGAGTTGGAAAGTGGGCGTAACGTATACAAGTGAACGAAGCGTTCAAAAATAAAGTAAACGGGGAGGGGCACGTTCAAACGGCCCATGATGCAAAAGTTAGAAAGCGGTAACCGCGTAAAATATAATGTCTAAGGTTTGCATGAGCGCCTTATAGCACACTTTTCAAATATTACCTAATCGTGAAGATTCTAGCCGCCCTCAAGGCCGTCTGCCTGAGCTTAAGCCAAAAAAAAACTCACCCGGCGTGGACCGAATGAGTTCAACTCAATGACCGCAAGCGGCCAAGAAGATTTTTATGCCATAGAGATAGAGTCAACGGCAGTTTTGCCGGAACGCTTATCGATAGCAGTGTTGAACTGTACTTTGTCGCCTTCGTTTAGGCTGTTAAGGCCAGAACGCTCAAGAGCGGATACGTGTACAAATACATCGTCGCCGGACTCAGGCTGAATAAAGCCGAAGCCTTTTGTTGTGTTGAAGAATTTTACAGTTCCTGTTTTCATATCTGACATGGGTATTTTCCTTTCACGTCATTAAATTGCAAGTCCCAACATGGGACCGGCGGGAGTTTCGATGAGGGAAGAAAAAATACAGTGTCTCCATACGGGGCTTCCTGTTGGAGGGGAAACCGTATGGACAGTAAGCCGGATTGTCTGGCCAAAATCGATAATTTGCATATAGGGGATATTCAGAGGAACGCAAGCCTAAAGAGTCTTTATTGCAGTGAATGTTCTTCGCCTTTACGGCCCCGTCCTGTAAGTCTGACTTTTCCTAACCCCGAATTGAGACCGCTATGAGCCGCCTGTTTGAAGAACTCGACTACCGCGAAACGCCGATTGGCCCGATCAGTTTACGGCGGCGGCGATTGCTGGCGCTGGATGTGGATGTGTTTGAAATCATCCTCGGCGAAGAGCATCTTATGTCGAGCCTGTTTACCGCCTCAGAAATCGCGCTCGCAAAACTTGGCCTTAGCAAACTTGCCGAAAGCGGCGTTTCTGGCCCGTGGGATGTGGTCGTCGGCGGCCTCGGCCTTGGCTATACGGCGGGGGCCGTACTTGAGGATGCAAATGTTGGGTCGCTCATTGTTGTGGAATTCCTGCAAGCCGTCGCCGATTGGCACGAAGAGGGCCTGCTCCCGCTTGATCCCCCGCTAAGCGCCGATCCGCGCTGCGCCGTATCCGTCGGGGATTTCTTCGCCAAAGCGGAATCGACAGACGGCTTTGATACCGCGCAGCCCGCGCGCAAATTCCATGCAATCCTCATCGACATTGACCACACACCAGACTGGTTATTGGACGCGCGTAGCGGCAGTTTCTACAGCGAAGCGGGCCTGGGAAAACTCGCCGCCCACCTAAAACCCGGGGGCGTCATGGGCCTCTGGTCGGACGCGGTGACGGATGCGGGTTTCGTCGCCCGCCTCGAATCCGTGTTCGACAAGGCTTGGGCAGAACCCGTGACATTCCATAATCCGCTCCAAGATAAGCCGTTCACACAGACTGTGTATTTGGCGCAGGTTTAACATTTCAACACGTTATCCCGCGTCGGGCGCGGGACATAGCCGTTATAATGCACCCAAACTCTCGAGGTCCCGCATCTCCACTGCGTTGCGTGCGGGATGACAAGATAGGTAGACTTAAAAACCTGTCATCCCGCAAAGCCGCAGGCTTATGCGGGACCTCGCAATTATATAGCGCCGAGACCCCGCGTCTCTTTGTTTGCAAGCAAACAATAACACGTGATGACAAGTGCTATTAGTTCAATGACAATTGTTCCCATTTCAATGACCTGTCATCCCGCACAAAGGCGTAGCCGTAGATGCGGGACCTCGCAGTTATTAAAGCACCGAGACCCCGCGTTATAGCTCACCCCAGCACCAATAGCGCCCAGAGCGGACGTGATGTATTCAATAAATGTGAAAGTCTGCGCGCGTTAAATACGCCCTAGATGCGAAGCGGCATTCGCCTGCAAACGGACACGTTGATCATTAAATCGAGGTTCATGACCTTGAAGTTGAGGAGCGTATACGTGTCAAAAATTCTTTGCCAGTCTGCCATAATCGTTTGGCGCGTAAGGTGCGGGGCGTTGCCCGTTGACCCCGTTGCGGCGATCCTGTCAGTTCCTGCCTCATGTGGCGCGGCGCCCTTTGGAGGTTCTGGCACGCGAAGCTGATCCGGCGTCAGCGGGATAGGCTTTGGCTGTCTTATAGAGATAAAGGCGTCGCGAGGTTTTGCGGGATAGGGCGCGCTATGGGCCGCATAAGTTTCCCCGTTTGAATCCTCTTGGGAATCTTTTTGAGAACCCATTTGAGAAACGGCCGCAAGGCAGAACATTTCATGGCGATCCGTGCGGCGGCGCGCCTTCTTACGCAGCGGTGTAGCGGCTTTGATATTGGCCGCCTTACGCGCGGCAGGGGTCGCGCCCGCCATCATCTTGGCGTAGCGTTTATCCCAGCGCGTAAGCGCAGGCTCGCCGCCCAGATCATGGCGCACTTGGCGCTGCCAATCTGGGTCGCGCTGCACCGCTTTGATGAGCCACATTTTAAGATTATAGGCTTCCGCGCGGTAGGTCTGCGCGAACAGGCGCCGAGCCTCCCACAATCGAGAGAGCGCCCCGCGCTGAACCCCGTTTGGATTAATCATCACCGCAATCCGCGCAATCAACGCCGGGATCACAGCCCGAAGCCCCGACGTATCAATCATATCCGGCCCGTAAGCCATGCCCGGAAGGGTATCATGGCGCGGTGCGGGATGGGTGTCGGTCAATGTGTCGGTTTGGGTGTCATCAAGTGAATAAGTCATGATTTCACAATAGGGGTAAAAGTGGCGGCGAGGATTAATCCGGCTGTTTATTTTATAAGTGATTGAAAAGATCAGGGTTTTTAAAATGCAATGCGAGGATTAATAGCGCTAAGAGCTTGTCATCCCGGAAATTGGAAAACATCCTTAAAACTGGTCAAACACATACAAGGTTTGCCTGTCTCTTTTCCGCCAAAGTTTTTAATTTGCACCGCCCAATGAAGAGGTTGGCTTCGAATCAATCAGGCCGATAGTAAAATTTCCAACAATAAATCAAATTTAACTTTTTGCCCCATTTATGAACGGCGAGCGAAATACGCTTACAGAGTTATTTTACATGTAAAAATCATGAAAAAAATCGCGCTTTGCTACTGACTCAAACATTGCAGGCGTAGACCTTGCTACGGCGCCTTTTGAATTCATCCATTTCACAACGTAGTCTCTAGACAAATTTTCAGGTTTAATTTGCCTGTAGTATTTAGAAAGCACTTTTTTTGCCGCTAACTTCAAACGATCATAAGAAACATTTTCACGGTTATCTAAAATTTCTTTTAAATCACCTATATTGGAGTATTCCTCAAGGGATTTCGAAGAAAATATTGCCTGCCCCTTATTCGCCGCGTCAGCAATTAATGTCGTGCGCATAGCCCATGTGAGCCGTTTTCTCAATTTATCTTCGGGTGCAACATCAGACGCATATTCACAGTACCAGAAAACTGCCGCAGCTTCTTTTTTCTCACTTTCATAGCTATCTTTGAACTGAAAAGACTTTTTGAGAGAACCGAGAAGATTGAGGTCATCGGCCAAAGCAACAGCTTCAGTCACTAAGTGTAACAAAAAAAGATCGCCTGCGAAGGCCTTTTCTTCCAAGAAATAAAATGGGTACTCATGTAACGTTACTTGTTGCTTTTCTGGCCTAAACTTTATGGACCCATCTGTTTTTATGCCTAATAAATCAATATCAGAATGCAGGTTATGATCACCCCGAGCATGACTCCCATATAGCAAAAGTGAGGCGTACATTATTTAACTCTACTTATTCGGCCAATCAACGTTGAAATCACAGAGGCATACAAAACTATAGAAATAATTAATTGCCCACCATGAAAAGTACGTAAAATGTCGTTTTGCTCTGCATACTTCTGCTCAAGTGCGAACCCGACCAGTAAAGTTATATCAAAACTTTTTTCGAAAGCTTCAGCTAATGTAACTTCAAAAGGCAACCAATCATAAACTAAGGTAAAAATCAAACAGCTTAAAATCAAACTTAGAAATGGTTTCAAAGGATTCCCCCCCCAATCGCTCAGAAAGCCAAGTATACGTATAAGAATCAACTGTACGAAATAAAACAAAGCTGAAAAATAATGGCGCTCATGCATCCGCTCAGCAATCCTAGATTTGCCTTGTGTGATTTCGTGCAGTTTTACCGCTTCATAAAATTCACTTTCAGAACCATGTCTTCGCAGAGAGTATAGGAGAGAACGCGCCGCATTTGCTTTTGTAGCTAAGAACTCCTTTTGCCCCTCTGTAACGAACCATAAATAACCGTCTCTTTTAGAGTAATTAGCAGCACTTAACACAAACTCTTCTGGGTTTGTTACATAACAATCAAGAATTTTTGTCTCGTTACCAGAAAACCAAACATTCTTCCAAATGCAATCTCTAAACTCAGAAGAATTAAGATCACTAAGTGTAAACGATGATTCATCAAATTTGCATTCTGTAAATTTGATGCCGTGCAACCAAGACTTAGCAAAATCGCAGCGAAAGAATCTACAATCAATAAATACAACTTGCCCATACTTTGGCAAATATCCAGTCAAGTCACACTCGAAGAACAATATATTTTTATAAACTACTATTGAGTCTTCAGTAATATTGAGATCTTTGTAAACCCGTCGAAAATCAAGAACATCGCGGAACCTGACGCCGCCTGACTTCACCATCCATGAGCCAATCGAAAACTCCCCCACTGTGGGGTCAAATAAGGGCTCCCAATTATTCTTGAGTCGTTTTTTGCTAGCTTGCATCTAGGTAGCTCACTCCCCAGCCTTCAAATAAATCTGGCCTCCCAAGTCCTTAAACTTCTCGGACATCTCATCCATACCTTCTTGCGCTTCTACAGGATAGAGCGTCGCTTTTTCGTTATCACTCAAACCTTCCGCATACTCTCTCACTTCCCGTGTGATTTCCATGGAACAGAACTTTGGGCCGCACATGCTGCAGAAGTGCGCGACTTTGTGCGCGTCTTTGGGCAGGGTTTGGTCGTGATAGTCTTTGGCAGTTTCGGGATCCAAAGCGAGGTTAAATTGGTCTTGCCATCTGAACTCGAAACGGGCGCGCGATAGGGCGTCGTCGCGGAGCTGCGCGGCGGGGTGGCCTTTGGCGAGGTCAGCGGCGTGAGCGGCGAGGCGATATGTTATCACGCCGACTTTGACATCGTCGCGGTCAGGCAGTCCAAGGTGTTCTTTGGGCGTGACGTAGCATAACATAGACGTGCCGAACCAGCCGATCATGGCCGCGCCGATGCCCGATGTGATGTGGTCATAGCCGGGGGCGATGTCGGTTGTTAAAGGCCCGAGCGTGTAGAACGGGGCTTCGCCGCACTCGCGGAGCTGTTTCTCCATATTCACTTTGATCTTGTGCATGGGCACATGGCCGGGGCCTTCGATCATGACTTGGCAGCCCTTTTCCCACGCGATTTGTGTCAGCTCGCCGAGGGTTTCTAGCTCGGCAAATTGCGCGCGGTCATTGGCATCGGCAATCGCGCCGGGACGTAGGCCATCACCGAGGCTGAACGTCACGTCATATTTACGCATGATGTCGCAAATTTCAGGAAATTTGGTATAAAGGAAGCTCTCTTCATGACGGGCTAGCATCCATTTCGCCATGATCGATCCGCCGCGCGAAACGATGCCGCAGACGCGGTTCGCCGTCAGGTGGATATAGGCGAGGCGCACACCCGCATGGATGGTGAAATAATCGACTCCCTGCTCGGCTTGCTCGATCAATGTATCGCGGTAAATCTCCCATGTGAGGTCTTCGGCGACGCCGTTTACTTTTTCCAGCGCCTGATAGATCGGCACCGTCCCGATAGGCACAGGGGAGTTGCGGATGATCCATTCGCGGGTGTTGTGAATGTTGCGGCCCGTGGACAGATCCATCACATTATCCGCGCCCCAACGTGTGGCCCAAACCATTTTATCGACTTCTTCTTCGACAGACGACGCCACAGCAGAATTACCGATATTGGCGTTAATTTTCACAAGGAAATTGCGGCCAATGATTTGCGGTTCTAGCTCTGGGTGGTTGATGTTGGCGGGGACGACAGCGCGGCCCTTGGCGATCTCGTCGCGGACAAATTCCGGCGTGACGAAGGCTGGGATAGCGGCTCCGAAGCTTTCACCTGCGGCAACGCGGGCTTCTGCCCCCGGTACCATAGCTTTCCGGCCAAGGTTTTCGCGCTCGGCGATGTAGATCATTTCTTTGGTGATGATGCCCGCTTTGGCAAATTCGTACTGCGTGATAGGCGCGTCTCCTACGCCGCGCAAAGGCCTGTTCTTGACCGGAAATTCCCGCGCCAAATGACGGCCTTTGGCCCCGCCATTATCTTCAGGCTTTACGTCGCGGCCTTCATATTCTTCTACGCCGCCGCGCTCCATAACCCACGCGGTGCGAGGCCGCGCGAGACCTTTTTCAACATCAATCGTGACATTGTCATCGGAGTATGGCCCAGACGTATCATAAACAGGCACATCCGGCTCATTCGCGGTTTCATGCAAATGCACCAAGCGGTGCGGCACGCGCAAATCCGGCGCGGCGTCAGGCGCCGTGTAAACTTTGGAGGACGAAGGCAGGCCGCCCGTAGTGACAGTTGGCGTCTGAAACGCAGATTGGTCGATAGGTTTATTCATGGGGTATGTCCTTTAAGGAATTTAACTTAGCTGAACTAATTGCGTTATTGATCAGGTTTTCAGCAGTATTGATAGGGTCTAAGCACCTTAAATAGTAGGCTTTACAGTCAAGGTGATTATAAAAAAATGCGGGCATGCCATTATCTGATACAAAATTAAAAGACGGCCCCCTCTTAGAAAGAACACAAAGCGTACGGGCTGGAAATGCATTTAATTGAAAGGTTTTTTCTATCTCATCCAGCGGAATTCTGATTACCTTTAAAGGCCAAAGCCGCTCCCGGATTAGAATGTTTTTCTCAGTAAGCCCGTAACATTCAAAAAACCCGAAAAAACTATACCTGAGCATGCGGACAAGGAGGAGATTAGGAAACAAACCAAATAATAAAAAGAGCACAATGCTGACAACGATTGAAAGTAAATCCCCAGACATGAAGGCCGTAATAAGCCCTTGGGTCACTGCAAAAATCAACAGGCCAAACACCGGCACAAAGATGAACATTGCCACCAATGTCACCACTGACGAAGCAGGCATGCTCGGATAAGGAGCATCCGTCCATATCAACGTCTCTTGAGGCCGCAGGTCTGCTTCGAAAATATGTTTAACGTCTTTGCGTGTCACTAGCTTTCCGTCCGTCCTTCCGCCCGTGTTAACGGGATCAAGTTGTAAGGGTGCGTCTCAACCGCTTCGAAACAAAGAACCGCACAGTGGCCTGTGCGGCACCTTCGCTATTTTTGATTAACAATCAAAAATTCCAGCTATGCCAGATCGTTGCGGTGCCCCTCGGAACAGGTATCATACGAGATTAAAGACGAAATAGGAAGGCCGAAAAAGATATGGCGCAAGCGTTATTACGGCCTATCCGTCTTGAAGGAGTCGACAGCTTTTTCCCACTTCGCCGCATCGGCATTGCGGCCCTTTCGAATGTTTTCGAGGTATCTTCTTTGCCCGTAACTATCGTCTCGCTCTGACCGTGCGGCTTCTTCAGCGGCAGCGGCTTTGTAGGCTTTTAAGTATCCCGCCAAAGGCTCCGCGAGCGGGCGGGCTTGCTCTAGGAACACGGCATAGGCTTTTTCAAAACTACTATCAAATTCGTAAACCGCGCCATCGGCCCGAAGCGTATATTTCCACATGTCCTTTCCGAACAGGCTCATCCCGTTATGGCTCTTGTCATAATCTGTGAGGCGGTAGACAGGCTCTCCGTAAAGACGGGAAAGGTAATAATTGAGATCATAAGCATGCTCAGGGCATGCGTCGCGCAAGGACCGCAAGCGGTTTGCCGCCCATGTAAAAACAGGCTGCCCTTCTTTTCTGGCGGTTTGTTTTTTCCAGAACTCAGCCTCGTCCTCGAGCACGCCGTCAAAAGCTTTTGGATACGGACAGACCGATAGCGGCTCGCCGGATACAAGCGGATGTACTTTGCCGCGCTCGCCTAAGGCCACGAGAAGCGGCAGCATGACACTTGGTATAATGTTTCCCGTTTGTGAATGGGCAAAATATGTCAATTCGCTGCCATCGGCTTTGAGAACTTTAGACGGGTCATCCTTTGGCGTTCTCGCAATATATTCTTGCTGCAACGCCAGATGCATTTGCGTGATGCGCTCCGAGACAACGTCAAGATCATTGGACGCTCGGGCCAAGGCGCTATAAAGGCTCGTGGCCATGCTTTGCACATCCCGCCTGTTCGGGCATGTTTTCACGGCCCACGCCGCCAGCGCTGTCACTTCCGGCACATCCTTTTGTTTCCCCAGTTGAATATTTTCAACCATACGAAACATCTGCTGCTCTGCATCTTGCGGGCATGTGGCTGCGGTGTCCTGCGCGCTCGCAAGTGGAGAAAACCCCGTCATGACGAGTGCTATTGTGAGTTTTATTGTATGTGAAAGTTTTAACATGACTTCTCTTTACCGCCATTCCCGGCGCCGCGTATGCCCCCTAGGGGTTAAACCTCGCAATATTTCAGAATAAAATGGATTATTTCCTTGAACCTATGGAACCTCAATCAAACGATCGGCGCGGACCCTATAAGCTCAGTCTGTATAATCTGCACAGCGCTTTTAAAATCCGCAGCTCCAACTAATACGCTGTCCTTCCGGTTGCCCGCAGGCTCTATTTTCAGGGCGTAGCCGCCATTTTCGAAATCGATCACGGCCCGCGATATATCCTGCGCCGCATAAATTTCTCGCCTCGTATCGTAGTGATTGAATAAAACCACGCGTCCTTTTGTGACAAAACCGTTTTGAAAGACGTTGCGATCTGTCGCTCTCTGCAGGGCTTGTCCAAAGGGCGTTTTAGCGGCCCACTGGATTATCAGGCCCGCTAGGCCGAATATAATCCCGATGATCAATATATTCTGGCCGTCTTTACCCATCAGATCCCGCACGATCGTATAGGCGGACAGGGCGTAGAAAAAAGTAGAAGCAATCCGGAACAGCCGCGTCACAACTTTGTTCTCGCGGTGTTCGGCCTGTTTAGGCGTTTCGACGATATGAGACCAAAGCACGGTTTCGCCGGACAGCAAAATATCATTTGGAATTTCGTTTTGAGTCACATCTTACTCCGCTTACCGCTTTGCCCTCCATTTGACCGTCTCACCCTCCAGAATGGAAGTCAAATCTTAAGACACTTCCCGTAAAAGGCTTTCATAAAAATAAGAACGAGAGCAATGCAGAATGGTTTATCAACTTGTTTATACAAGCCAAGCAGGTCGCGGCATGGACGCCGCCGCCTATGAAGCCTTAGCTAAAAACAGAGCCCTTAAAAATACCCGCAAAGATATTACGGGCATGCTCCTTTTTGCAAAGGGGACGATCATTCACGTCATCGAAGGCCCCAAAGGTGCTGTCACGGCGCTCTATGAAAAAATCTCAAGAGACACGCGGCACGCAGAAGTCACGCTTATGGCCGAACACGAGACCCATTCTCGAGAATATGCAGGGCAACCCCTTGCGTTCATGTCGGTACAAGCCAGCCAAGGTCAAGCCATCATGCAAAGCCTGTCGCAACAGGCCTTTCTCGCTGAACAAGAGCTGTCAGCTTCGCAATTTGATGAAGACTCTTTGTTCGCTAGCGTTGCCGGGTTTTAGCAACACACCACTTCAATTTGTCCTTAAAATATAGCCGCTCGAAATCCTATCCATGGCCTGAAACTTGCATGCTTAAAGGCCATACGGGTCTGATCGTTCGGATTGTACCAAATTGAACCGGAGGCGCGGTGTGTTAGGATTTTTCTGGAAACGGAAGAAAGTTCACTTGAATCATGATGTGGTGGAAAATCGCAGACGGCGAGTGAGCCCGATGGCTGATACTCGCATGAGCAAACATGCGCGTATATCCTGTGTTACAGCGATTATTGATGATCAACCCGATTGGGACTATGCTCTCGACAGCGAAAAAGCGCTTGAAAACGCCATGGAGGCTGCGGCTTATTTTGGCTATCGCGACACTCTTAACCCTGAACAAAAAGCGCTGTGCAATTTCCTTGTGAAGAATTTTGCGGGTCAAAAAATTTCTATGTATGCATGGGGCGTTTACGCGGACATTTGCGGCCCCAAGGAAGCCCCCCTTCCCACAATGACACAATAAGTATTGCCTTTGAAAACCTAGCCTGTCTGTTGTAGTGCGGTAACATGCCGGACTTACGCCCAGTCTTTTTTATCGTCGGCCTGATGGTCGCTGCCCTCGGGGTGATGATGTTCATCCCGATGTTCGTGGATTTGCAAATCCCGACGACGGCGCAATACCGTCTTGGTGAACGTGTCAGGTTCGAGGGGCTCAGCTGGCCCGCCTTTATGATGTCCGGCATTTTCACAACTCTCATCGGCATTGTACTAGCACTCGTCAACTATATGCCGCAGCCCGCCTTACAAGCACGCGGAGCGTTCTTGCTGACCGTGTTCTCGTGGCTAGGCCTATCAACATTTGCCGCGCTACCATTTTTGTTCAACCCTATCAATTTAAGCCTGACCGACGCTTTGTTCGAAGCCACCTCCGGCATTACAACGACAGGCTCAACCATCATGACGGGCCTTGATACGACGCCGAAAGGCATACTGCTCTGGCGAGCGATTCTGCAATGGATTGGCGGTGTCGGTATTATTGTTACGGCTATGGCTATCTTACCTATGCTCCGCGTCGGCGGCATGCAGCTTTTCCGTTTGGAAAGTTCAGATATGGGCGACAAAATTCTTCCCCGCGCGGCGAGCCTTGCCGCCGCCATCGGCGGTATTTATGTCGTTCTAACAGCGCTTTGCGCCATTGGGTATACCATCGTCGGCATGAGTAATTTCGACGCGATTGCCCACGCCATGACAACGGTTGCCACGGGCGGTTATTCGACCTCTGACCTTTCCATGGGCGGTTTCATGGATAACGGCGCAGACCTCGTCTGTATTGCCTTCATGGTCGCAGGCGGCATGCCGTTTGGCATGTACTTACTCATGGTGCGGGGGAATTTGAAAGCCCCATTCCAAGACCCGCAAGTCCGCGGGTTTGTCCTTGTGTTAGCCGCGTTAATCCTTGTGATGACAGTCTCCCTGTGGGTTGGCTCTGAGGTCACGCAAACCCGCGCGCTTCGGCTTTCGGCCTTTAATGTGGTCTCTATTGTCACAGGAACGGGCTATGCTACCGCTGATTATTATAGCTGGGGGCCATTTGCTGTTGCCGCATTTTTTGCCTTCATGTTCATTGGCGGCTGCGCGGGGTCCACAGCCTGTTCTATCAAAATATTCCGCTACCAAGTCGCCTTCGAAGCCCTGCGAGTCTATCTGCTGCGGATGCCGCGCCCCAACATGGTTATTCCTATGCGCTATGGTAACCGGCCTCTCCCAGAAGGCGTTGTGTTCTCCGTGATGAGTTATTTCTTCCTGTTCTTTATGACGTTCACAATTCTCGCCGTTGTTCTGTCCTTAATAGGACTGGACCCGATCACCGCCTGGTCTGGCGCAGGTAGCGCAGTGGCCAATGTCGGCCCGGGACTCGGCGAAATTATCGGCCCGACAGGTACCTACCAACCTCTCCCAAACAGCGCCAAATGGGTTTTGATGCTTGGTATGATCGTTGGCCGTCTTGAAATCGTCACAGCTCTTGTCATCCTTACGCCTGCGTTTTGGCGCGCGTAATAGCTTGCAAAAATTGATAATTAGCCGTAATGGCTCGCGCATTGACTTAAAGGCACATTATGACCACCCTATCACCCCGCGATAAAAACGCGCCCCGTGATATTGACACTCCGAAAAGCGCATCCGCGCTAGAGGGTGGGAATATCACACGCAAACAAAGAGATATTAATGCCCCTGTTATCCTGAAGGATGACCGCAAAGATATCCGCAATACCAAGAAGCTATTCATCAAGACCTATGGTTGCCAGATGAATGTGTATGACAGCGAACGCATGGCGGATGTCCTTGCGCCGATTGGCTACTCAGCTGTAGACACGCCTGATGACGCGGATTTAGTGGTGCTCAACACCTGTCACATTCGGGAAAAAGCGGCTGAGAAAGTCTATTCAGAGCTTGGCCGTATTCGCAAAATGAAAGACGCAAAATCCGCGAGCGGGCAAGGCGAAATGACCGTTGCCGTTGCAGGCTGCGTCGCCCAAGCTGAGGGCGAAGAAATTATGCGCCGCGCCCCAGTCGTTGACATGGTGCTCGGTCCACAAACTTACCACAAGCTCCCTGAAATGATCGCCCGCGTCACGCGCGGCCAAGGCGGTGTTTTGGAGACAGATTTCGACACGCTTGAAAAGTTTGATGACCTGCCGACTACCCGTGACCCGAAAGGCTTCTCTGCATTCCTGACCATCCAAGAAGGCTGCGATAAGTTCTGCACGTTCTGTGTCGTGCCCTATACGCGCGGCGCAGAAGTCTCACGCCCCGTTAGCCAGATCGTTGCCGAAGCACGGTCTCTGGCAAGCAAAGGCGTGCGCGAAATCACCCTCATTGGACAGAACGTCAACGCCTATATGGCAGAAGGTCCGGATGGGTCAGAGTGGAACCTTGGGCAGTTAATTCGTCACGTCGCTCTTATTGGCGGCATTGACCGCCTCCGCTTCACAACATCCCACCCCCGCGATATGGATGATGAACTCATTAAAACCATAGGCGAAGAACCAAAACTCATGCCTTACCTGCACCTGCCTATTCAGGCTGGTTCTGATAAAATTCTGCGCGCCATGAACCGCGATCATACTTATGAGCATTACAAAAACCTGATTGCTAAAATCCGCGCGGCGCGTCCAGACATAGCCCTCTCAGGTGACTTCATCGTCGGCTTCCCAGGGGAAACCGATGCCGACTTTGAGCAAACACTGAAATGCGTCGAAGAGATCGGCTATGGTAGCTCGTTTAGCTTCAAATACTCCGTCCGCCCCGGAACGCCCGGTGCAGGCATGCCGCGCCAAGTGCCAGAAGACATTAAATCCGAACGCCTCAAACGCCTGCAAGACTTGCTCTATAAACAGCAGCAAGATTTCAATGAAAGTCTGATCGGACGAACGCTAGATGTCTTGGTTGAGAACGGCGGCCGTGATGACGGGCAGCTTTTTGGCCGTAGCCCTTATTTGCAAGGCACACACTTTAACGGCTCCGAAGATTTGGTCGGCCAGATCGTCCCCGTAAAAATCACTAGCGCGGGCCGGAATTCATTGGTCGGAACACTCGTAGAAAGCCTACATGAGTAAACAAACAGACATATTAGAATTTGATGATGGCGATATGGTGCGGCGGCTTTGCGGCCCTAGCCATGCCAACCTTGCCCTCATCGAAGAAGCGTTTGACGTTTATGTCGAAGCGCCGGGAAACACGGTTCATATTAACGGCGACGCGCCTTCACGTGCGCGCGCGGCAGAGATCGTGCGCGAAATTTATCAACGCCTCGAACGCGGCTGGCCGTGTAGCGCAGGCGATATTCGCGCGCTGATTAAGGCCGTTGGCAAAGGCAAGGTTAAAGCCGCCGCCGTTGACGCGATTATCCCCTTCCCGCGCCGCGCGCCGATTGTGCCCAAAACGCCGCGCCAAGAAGAGTATATTCGCATGCTTCAAGACTCGACCATCAGCTTCGGCGTTGGCCCAGCCGGTACGGGTAAAACCTTCCTTGCGACTGCTTACGGCGCGTCGCTTTTGGCGCGCGGAGAAGTCGCGCGTTTCATCGCTTGCCGCCCTGCCGTCGAAGCCGGCGAAAGACTTGGGTTCCTGCCGGGGGATTTCAACGAAAAAGTTGACCCCTATATGCAGCCAATATGGGACGCGCTGAACATGGTTTTAGGCCGCGACGAAGTTGAACGCAGACGCGGCGCAGGCGAGGTGGAAGTCGTTCCGCTCGCTTTCATGCGCGGACGCACATTATCCGATGCGTTTGTCATTATCGACGAAGCGCAAAACGCGACCATTCCGCAAATGAAAATGGTGCTGACACGTCTTGGCGAGCGCGCGAAATACGCCGTCACTGGCGACATCACACAATCAGACCTTCCGCGCGGCGTAACCTCTGGACTCGCCCACGCGCTCATGATCCTGCGCGATATTAAGGGTATTGAGTTTTGCGAGTTTCTCGCGAGCGATGTTGTACGCCATCCTTTGGTCGGCAAAATCATAAATGCCTATGAAAGCGACACGAGCCAAAATGGATAAATCTGGCAGTCCTGTCGATGTTATGGTCAAAGACGCTGCGTGGAACGAGGTCCTCTCTGCGCCCGAAACGTTTTGTTGCCATATTATTGAAACGGCGCAATCCGTCCTTGAAACCTGCTATCAGGGCGAGGTCAGTATTGCGCTGATTAACGACGCCGAAATACAGGCGCTCAACAAAGCCTACAGACATAAAGACAAGCCGACGAATGTTCTCTCTTTCCCCGACGCTGGCCCTGCGCCGCTTCTCGGAGATATAGCGATCGCCCGCGAAACCGTAGAACGCGAAGCCGAAGCGGCGGGCAAAAAAACCGTCGATCATCTCGCCCATATGCTTGTTCATGGTTTTTTACACCTCCAAGATTATGACCATGAAAATGATCCTGACGCGGCCGTAATGGAAGCGCTCGAGATAAAAGCTTTAGCCCTGTTAAATATTGACAATCCTTACAAAATTCACGAGCCTTCACCATCATGACCGAGACTGCTTCATCGCCGAGTTGGATCCGCCGTATTTTTAGCCGCAAGGCGCTAGATGACAGCGGACAAAATAATGCAGCCCAAGAACGTATGATGACTGCCGCTGAGGAATTTCATCAGCTTCGCGTTCAAAATGTCATGGTCCCCCGCGCCGATATTATAGGTGTTGAAACATCGACAGGTCTTCACGATTTGGCCAAGGCCCTTAAAGAGGCGGGGCATTCCCGTCTTCCAGTGTTTCAAGACACGCTCGATAATCCGCTTGGAATGGTGCATATTAAAGACGTGATGCCTTACCTGATGCTCGACGCAAAGGGGCGCAGCGGCAAAACCTATCCAGCCCGAAAAATCATTCAATATATTCGCCGCCCTGTACTGTTTGTGCCGCCTTCTATGCTGGCGCAAGATCTCTTGCGGCGTATGCAAGCTCGGCGTATTCACATGGCAATTGTCGTCGACGAGTACGGCGGAACGGACGGCATTGTTACGCTTGAAGACCTTGTCGAACCGATTGTAGGCGATATTGAAGACGAGCATGATGATGTTGAGCCGCAGGTTCGGCGCGTGGCTGGAACAGGGAGCAAAACGCTTTGGGAAGCCGACGCCCGCGTGACCATTGATGATTTTGAACACGCCTTTGGCCGCGATTTTGCCACCCCCGACGAAGAAGATGGTGTGGATACATTAGGCGGCCTTGTTTTCACCCTTGCCGGCCGCGTCCCTGAACGGGGAGAGATTATCTACCACCCTGACGGGATAGAGTTCGAAGTTATGGACGCCGACCCGCGCCGCGTTAAAAAATTACGCATTCGCGCAAAAAGAGATGCCGTCCTCCCTGAAAAACGACCAGAGGCAATACAGGTTGAGGTCAAAGCCGAAACCTCTGACAAGCCCAAGGCTGCTGAATGAAACGTTGGCATGACGGGCTTGCTACGGCCGGGTGGCGAGGACGGGGCCTTGACTTCCTTGTCGGCGGCGCGGCTGTCTTAGGGCACGCGCCTTTTCATATTTGGCCCGTAACCCTAATTTCCCTCGCTTATTTAATGAGCCGACTTGAAACTGCGCGCGTCTTGCGAAAGGGCGGCTTTGGCATAGCCATGTGGTTTGGGATGGGATATTTTCTCTGCGGAACCCTCTGGATTGGCTCCGCTTTTATTGTACGCGGGCCCGAGTTTATCCCCGCCATGCCGCCCATGATTTTAGGGCTTGCCACCATACTCGCTTTCTTCTGGGGACTGGCCGGATGGGTCTACGCGCGGTTCTTTGGCCATAGCTGGCTTCGCTGGATCGGTCTTGCGGGACTGTTGACATTAGCTGAATTTGCCCGGGGTCATGTCCTAACCGGATTTCCATGGGGGCTTCCCGGTTATATATTTGAAGGCGGAGGCGCAATGTCGCAACTCGCGGCCTTTATCGGCATTTACGGGCTCACATATCTCGTCTTCCTCGTCAGCGCGTTTCTAGCCGCCTATATTACCGCTGACCGCCATATGACGGCGCTCGTCAGCACGGTCATCTTTCTCGGCACTTTGTCCATAGCCGGTTATTCTAGACTTGGCTCCGCTCAGATTGACCACGTAGACGATGTTAAAATCCGCATTGTTCAAGTTCCATTTTCTCAAAAGGATAAATTTGAACGCGATAGTTCGGTCGCCATCGTCAACGATTTCATACGCCTGAGCATCGAACCAGGCCTCGAAAATATAACCCATGTTGTGTGGCCTGAAGGCGCTGTTGTCGGCATGGCAATCGACAATCAACCCTTGCTCGACGCGATGGGAGATGCCCTCACCTACCAAAACCCAGCAACACCGCCTTATTGGCTGATTAACTCGCTGCGCACCGAAATACATCCCACCCCAAACGGCCCGCCGAAAGAACATTATTATAATACATCAGCCGCAATTAAATACGACAAGACCGGACGCCCCAGCATCATGGCGCTGAATGATAAATACCGTCTTGTGCCGTTTGGCGAATTTATTCCAGGCGGTGAGCCCATGGAAAAATTTGGATCAAAAACACTGTCCACAAGCCTTGCCTCTATTACACCCGCGCCGAAAAAGAAGTTGGCTTCGTTCCCTGGCCTCCCCAAAGTCAGCCCCCAGATTTGCTACGAAATTATATTTTCCCGCCTTACGCCGCGCCCAAAGGGCGAAGCGCGCGCGGAATGGATTTTAAACCAATCAAATGATGCTTGGTACGGGCGTTCTATCGGCCCAGCCCAACACGCTAATATTGCCCGTTACCGCGCTATAGAAGAAGGCATTCCTGTTCTCAGGTCGGCCTCAAACGGGGTCTCTGGCGTCATCGATCCTTATGGCCGTTTTGAAGCCCGAATTAATCCGCGGGAACGCGGCGTTCTTGATGTAAATTTGCCCAAACCCCTACCCCGTTCGTATTTACTTAAATATCACAATGGTTTTCTATTCTTGATAATATTGTTAATTACAGGTACATCCGCCATAAGCAGCCGATCAAAAGAGCAGCTTTAAGACACATAACTATGGTAGAACCGCTTTGGTAAAGCCAAAAGTTCTCGGAAATGACAATAATAATGCCATCCATGCATGCGCCGCGTTCCGCAAGTCCTATCGACACACATGTCGGCACGCGTATACGTTTGCGGCGTCAAATCTTGAAAATGAGCCAAGATAAACTCGGAGACAGTCTCGGGGTCACCTTTCAGCAAGTTCAAAAATATGAACGCGGAGCCAACCGTGTTGGCGCTGGCCGCCTTTGGGATCTCTCTAAAATCCTCGACGTGCCTGTTAGTTTTTTCTTTGAAGGTCTCGACGGCGCTGTGCACGAAGACAGTATGGCCGAAGATGACCAGACTCCGATTGTCTATGACTTCATCAATAGCCCTGACGGCGTGTCGCTTGCAAAAGCAGTCTCTCGCATTAAAAGCAAAGCCGTTCGCCGCCAAATATTAGAACTCGCGCGTTCCCTTGCCGACAATCAAGACGAAGACGAGACGACGGAATAGTCATGACACACGCCCCGTTACAACCCGGACGCCCGCGCCTTTATGGACGCGCAAAAGGCCGCCCGCTAAGATCAAACCATCAAGCCTTGATGGACGAACTCTACCCCCAAATTCAAATCGGTAAAAACCCGCTGGAGGGCTTAGAGAGTTTTGAAGAGGTTTGGTTTGAAATCGGTTTCGGCGGATCAGAGCATTTAATCTGGCAAGCCCAGCATAATCCAACTGTAGCGACCCTTGGCGCGGAGCCATTCTTGAACGGCGTGGCCAAAGCTGTCGCGGGTGTTGATGAGCACGACCTTTCAAATGTTCGCCTTCATCAAGGCGACGCCCGTGACGTCATGGATAGTTTGCCCGATAATAGCCTGTCTTGTTTATTTGTGCTTTTTCCAGACCCATGGCCAAAAGCGCGCCACAATAAACGACGCATCATTACGCCGGAATTCCTAAAAGAAGTCCATCGCATACTAAAACCGGGCGGGCGGTTTCGCTTCGCCAGCGATATTATTGATTATGTAGATTGGACGGTAACCCGCGTTGAAGCCCATGGCGGTTTCGTCTGGCCAGCCAAGCAAAAAGATGACTGGCGCAAGCGCCCAGATGATTGGCCCGGTACGCGCTACGAAGCCAAGGCCATTCGCGAAGGGCGTTCCTGTCATTATTTCGAGTTTATAAATAACTAAGCCGATGCGGCGCTGTGCCTCCTATCTCTATCGAAACGATATGATAGAGACGACGCATGACTGACCTGATTATCCGCAGTAAAAAACAAGCCATGATAAATGGTATCAAAGGCGTCTGTCCGCGATGCGGCAAAGCTCCGCTCTTTCGCGCTTATCTGAAACCCGTCAGCGCCTGCGCGCATTGCCAAAAAAACTGGGAAGATGTCCGCGCAGATGACGGTCCCGCTTGGGCCACCATAATAATCACAGGGCATTTACTCGCCCCGCTTTTTCATTTTCTGGCGTTCAAGGCCCAATTACCCGGCTGGGCACCGGGGCTAATACTGGTCGCAACCGGCATCATCTTAAGCCTGATCATACTCCCGCGCACCAAAGGCGCATTTATGGGACTGATCTGGGCCGGTGATATGCCGACTTCCTAAGTTTTAAGCCGCGTCCTGCAAGGGGTGCTTCAGACGGGATAGCATTTCTTTTGGCACGATTTGCCAGAAATGCTGCCGCGCATGCTCCCATTCCAAGAGGATTTTTGCCGAGAACTCTGATCCGGTTTCACTCGCGTGGCGCTGGATTAAAGCTTTGCACTGCTCTTCCCAATGCGCGCCGCCAAAGCGTTGCCAAATGACACTATCGGGATTGACCGCTTTTTCGAACACATTGGTCTCGTCGTAAACATAGGCCATGCCGCCCGTCATACCCGCGCCGAAATTGTCGCCAACAGCGCCGAGCATGACCACAGTCCCGCCGGTCATATATTCACAGCCATTGGTGCCGCAACCTTCGGTCACAGCGCTCGCGCCGCTATTACGAACCGCGAACCGTTCACCCGCGCGGCCAGCCGCAAGAAGCGTTCCTTTGGTAGCCCCGTAGAGACAGGTATTTCCGATAATCGCGGAAAGATGAGAATCAATCATGGAACGGCCTTGAGGCGAGACAATAATCTCAGCCCCAGAAAGTCCTTTGCCGACATAATCATTCGAGTCGCCGTCAACCACAATCCGAAGGCCCGTCATACCAAACGCGCCGAGAGATTGCCCTGCCGAGCCGCGCAGACGCACGGTTAAATGTCCGTCGGGCAGGCCTTCCGCGCCGAAGCGTTTATAGATATGCGAGCTCGTCCGCGTTCCCACGGCGCGGTGCGTATTTTGCACAGTATAGGTTAGCTGGATTTTTTCGCGCCGCTCAAAGAGCTGCGCCGCATCTGCTATGATCGAGATATCAAGCGTGTCCGGCACTTCAACGCGCTCGCTCCGCGAGTCGACAACGGGCTTATTGTCTACCCGAGCCAAAATTGGGTTAAGGTCGAGGTCATCCAAATGCTCAGCGCCGCGTGAAACCTGCGTGATAAGATCCGTGCGGCCGATAACGTCTTCTAGGCGTTCAATACCAAGTTCGGCCAAAATCTCTCTGACCTCTTCCGCGATAAACGTCATCAGGCTGATGACTTTTTCCGGTGTGCCTGTGAATTTCTCGCGAAGGCGCGGGTCTTGAACGCACACGCCAACGGGGCATGTATTGGAATGGCATTGACGCACCATGATGCAGCCCATCGCCACCAAAGACAAAGTCCCGATGCCGTATTCTTCCGCGCCCAGCATCGCCGCAATGACAATATCGCGGCCAGTTTTAAGGCCGCCGTCTGTGCGCAATGTAATTTTATCGCGAAGATTATTTAGCGTCAAAATCTGGTGCGCTTCGGACAAGCCAAGCTCCCACGGAATACCCGCATATTTCAGCGATGTATTCGCGGATGCGCCCGTCCCGCCATTATGACCCGCAATTAAAATCGTGTCCGCTTTGGCTTTGGCTACGCCCGCAGCGATTGTCCCGACGCCAGACGAGGCAACAAGTTTGACAGCGACCCGCGCGATTGGGTTAATCTGTTTGAGATCATAGATAAGCTGCGCCAAATCTTCGATTGAATAAATATCGTGGTGCGGCGGAGGCGAAATGAGCGTCACGCCCGGTGTGGCGTTCCGGAATTTTGCGATCATTTCCGTGACTTTAAAGCCCGGAAGTTGCCCGCCTTCGCCCGGCTTAGCGCCTTGCGCGACTTTAATTTCAATCTCGCGGCACTGATTGAGATATTCCGCTGTCACGCCGAAACGGCCAGAGGCGATTTGTTTCACTGCAGAGTTTGGATTATCGCCATTAGGCAGCGGCACATAACGCGCGCGGTCTTCGCCGCCCTCGCCAGACACCGACTTTGCGCCGATCCGGTTCATAGCGATATTGAGCGTGCCGTGCGCTTCGGGGGAGAGAGCGCCTAGCGACATGCCGGGCGTACAGAAACGGCGGCGGATTTCATTGACGCTTTGAACGTTGCGAAGCGGGATCGCTTTGCCGTCAGGAATAATGTCGAGCAAATCTCTGATTTGGATCGGCGCGGCGTCGTTAAGCGTCTTGGCGTATTTCTTATACAGCTCATAATCCTCGCGGGTCACAGCTTCCTGTAACATGTGGATCATCTCGGCCTTATAAGCATGGCGTTCGCCTTTCGCGCGGACGCGGTAAAGCCCGCCAACAGGCAGAACAACAGCGCCGCCGTCATAGGCTTTTTCATGAACATCGAGCAGCTTTTTCTCAAGACCTGAAAGACCGATTCCAGAAATGCGGCTCGTCATGCCCGGGAAGAACATGCCGACAAGCGTCCGTGACAAGCCCAGCGCTTCAAAGTTTAATCCGCCGCGATAGGACGAAATAACCGAGATACCCATTTTGGAAATGATCTTTAAAAGTCCGCCCTCAATCGCGCCCTTATATTGGGCTACGGCTTCATCGGCGCTCATATCAAGGAGGCCGCGATTGACACGGTCAATGAGGGAGTCCTGCGCCATATAAGCGTTAACTGCCGTCGCGCCGCAGCCGATGAGAACCGCAAAATAATGAGTATCTAAACATTCTGCGCTTCGGACAATAATGGAACAAGACGAGCGAAGTCCTCGGTCAGCGAGCTGCGCTTGCACGCCGCCAATACATAAGATCATAGGCGCGGACGCACGCGTTTCGCTGACAAATTCATCGGTCAAGACAATGCTTTCATAGCCGTCATTGACGGCCTTTTCAGCCTCAACGCGAATACGGCGCAGCGCGTCGCGCAAAGCAAGACCTGCAACGGCTCCAGCTTTTGGGCGTTCAAACGTGCAGTCAATAATATGCGTTTTCAATTCCGGCATAGCGATGAAGCGCTCATACATCCCGTTGGTCATAACGGGACTTTCGAGCACAAGCATTTCTTTGGTCTGAACTTCCCCTTCAGCTAAGATGTTGCGCAAATTACGGAACCGCGTTTTGAGACCCATAACGCGGGTTTCGCGAAGCGGATCAATCGGCGGGTTCGTGACCTGCGAAAAGTTCTGCCGGAAGAAGTGCGATAAGGGCCGATAAATATCAGAGAGAACGGCGAGCGGTGTATCATCGCCCATAGAGCCAATAGACTCTTTTCCTGTCTCAGCCATGGGGGCCAGAATTAATTCCATATCTTCGAGGGTTTGCCCGCAAGAGACTTGGCGGCGGCGCAGCGCGTCGCCCGTTAAGGCCGCTTCAGGTTCAGGGCCGGATAGCCGCTCATCAAGATCGACAACCTTTTCAAGCCAGCGCGCATAAGGTTTGTCTTTGGACATATAGTCAAGAATTTCAGACGAGTGATAAAACTTTCCTTCGTCAAGATCGACAGCGATTTGGCGTCCTGGTTTAATGGAGCCTTTTTTGACGATCTTATTTTCGGGCAAGGGACACATGCCGGTTTCTGAACCGACGGCCAAGATATCATCAGAGGTTATGGCGTAGCGCAAAGGCCGAAGACCATTTCTATCAAGGCCCGCCATGCACCAACGGCCATCATAGGCCGCAATCGCAGCGGGGCCGTCCCATGGCTCCATCACGCCGTTTGAATATTGATAAAGGGAACGCCATTCCTCTTTCATCAAATCACCGCGTTTGGAATAGGCTTCCGGTATAAGGAGTGTCTTCGCAAGAGGGGCCGGACGCCCCGCACGCACGAGGAGTTCAAAAACGGCATCCAAAGCCGCTGAGTCAGAACTGCCCTTTTGAATGACGGGCTGCACATCTTTCGCCCGCTTTTTAAAGGCATTACTGGCCATTTTTATTTCATGACTTCGCATGAAATTTGTATTGGCCTTTACGGTATTAATTTCGCCGTTATGGGCAATCATGCGGAAGGGCTGTGCGAGCCACCACTGCGGGAATGTATTGGTCGAGTAGCGCTGATGATAGATAGCGGCGCGAGAAATGAACCGTTCATCCGTCAGGTCAGGATAAAAGACATCAATGTCTTCAGCGAGGAACATACCCTTATAGATCATGGTCTGGACGGATAATGAGCACACATAAAAGCTCGGAATCCCCGCCGCGACGACTTGCTTTTCGATACGGCGGCGAACGATGTAAAGTTCGCGTTCGAGCTTGTCCCCTTTGCGGCCCTTGGGGTCGCGGAACATGACTTGTTCAATCGCCGGACGTGTCGCTTTGGCCTTTTCGCCGATCACATCAATATTGATCGGAACTTGACGCCAGCCGTAAATATAAAAGCCTTCACGAAGCAGTTCTGACTCGACGATTGTCCGTGCTTCTTCTTGGGCTTTAAAATCAGTGCGCGGCAGAAAGATCATGCCGACAGCGATTTTAGCGTTTCCGGCCTTATGGCCTGTACGTTCGACTTGAGCTTTAAAAAACTCTTGCGGAATATCGAGGCGGATGCCCGCGCCGTCGCCGGTTTTTCCGTCAGCGTCTACCGCGCCTCGGTGCCAAACGTTTTTCAGCGCCTGTAAGGACATCGCAACCACGTCGCGTCGCGGCGTCCCCGTAATGCTCGCCACAAGGCCAACCCCGCAGGAGGATTTCTCGTGCGCAGGATCATAAGCGCCAGCCTCAATGAGGGCGTCGCGTTTTGCTGTGTAATCTTCAAGCCATTCGGTCATCTTGATGTCCTTCTAGGAGTATTTCGCCAAACATTCCGCTTCGGTGAGTTTTGCAACGCCGTCTGGAATGGTTTGATAAGAGGCGCAATTATCAACGAAAATATGCGCGTCGAGTGTAAGGTGGGGTGTATCGTCCAGAGCGCCGAGACTAATATCCATAAAGGCGGGGTTCGCCTTGAGCCGCCAAAAAAGACTGGAGCCGCAATTTTCGCAAAAGCCGCGCTCGGCTTTTTCGGAAGCCGAAAACCAGCGCAAGCCGTCTTCTTTTGTCAGGGTAAGCTCGCCTTGGATTTCGGCGCTATGAAAAGCGCCGCCGCCATTTTGCACGCGGCACATACGGCAATAGCAGGCCGAAGTTCGGGTAATACTGCCCGACGCTTCAAACACAACCTGCCCGCAAAGGCATTGTCCGGAAAGGTCCGCCATGCTCTTACTCAGCGGCCTGCAAAGCGGCAGCTTCTAACAGCGCTTTCAAATATTTATGCATATGCTCCGCCGCGTCGCGGCCTTCGCGGATTGCCCAAACAACAAGGCTAGCGCCGCGCGAAATATCGCCAGCCGCATAAACGCCCGGAAGATTAGTTTCGTAGGTCACAGGATTGACTTTAATTGTGCCCCAACGTGTCAGTCCCAGCTGGTCGCTCATATTTTCCATGTTCTCCGGCGAAAATCCGAGCGCCTTAATGACTAGGTCTGCTTTGACGTCAAAGTCTCCGCCATCAATGGGTTCTGGGCTTTGGCGGCCTGACATATCCTTTGCGCCGAGACGCATTCTGTCCGCTCTGACGGCGCTAACCGTGCCGCCTTCGTCGTGAATAGCTTTCGGCGCGGCAAGCCATTCAAAGACAACGCCTTCTTCTTGCGCGTTTTCTGTTTCGCGGCGCGAGCCGGGCATATTGGCGTGGTCACGGCGGTAAAGACAGGTCACAGATTTTGCGCCTTGGCGAACCGCTGTGCGGACACAATCCATCGCCGTGTCGCCGCCGCCAATAACAACAACGTCTTTGCCTTCTGCGGTTGGGCCCTCGACTGCGTCGCCAAGCCCTCTGCGGTTACTCTCAATAAGGTAAGGCAGTGCGGGCATGACGCCTTCGGCCCCAGAACCGGGACAGTTTAAATCTCTGGCAGAATAGACTCCCGTCGCCATCAAAACAGATTGGTGTTTTTCGCGCAGCTTTTTAAAGCTAATATCAACGCCGACATCACAGCTCAAAACAAATTCAATACCGCCGTCGATAAGGCGTTGCGTCCGGCGTTCGACGATTTCTTTTTCAAGTTTAAAGTTTGGAATACCGTAAATCAGCAAGCCGCCCGCGCGGTCATGACGGTCATAGACCGTAACTTGCCAGCCCTTTTTGCGAAGCTCTTCTGCGGCGGCCAGCCCTGCGGGGCCTGCCCCGATAATGCCAACCGATAAGGGCAGTTCGCGGCGCGGCGCTATGGGCTCCACCCAGCCTTCTTGCCACGCTTTATCTGTGAGGTAACGCTCAACCGATCCGATGGTGACAGTGCCGTGCCCAGACTGCTCAATGACACATGAGCCTTCGCAGAGACGGTCTTGCGGACAAATCCGGCCGCAAATTTCCGGCATAGAATTTGTTGCTGCCGAGACGCGGTACGCTTCTTCTGTGCGGCCCTCTGCGGTCAGTTTCAGCCAATCAGGAATATTGTTTTCGAGAGGGCAATGGTTTTGGCAAAACGGTACGCCGCACTGCGAACAGCGCGAAGCCTGCTCTTCGGCCTTCACCGCAATATAATCGCCATAAATTTCAATGAAGTCGTCCCGTCTTTCCTCCGCCGGTCTTTTTTCCGGCATAGATCGATCAGTGTCCACAAATTGTAGCATGCGTGTTGGCATGACAAACTCCAAAATAACGGGATGATGACACGAAGCTCACGTTCGCGCCTTTCCAGCGCTACTATACAAAGGCATGAACACACGGTCAAAAGGCACAAAGTTACGGAAATTTTCATTTGAGCAGAAATTACTGCCTGAAAACGATTGAATATGACACGCCCCTCACCAAGAGCTAGCATAGATTGAAATATTTACCTGAAACAGATAGATTTTTAACTCTCAAAGATGCGACAATCTGTCATCACAGCACAGTGAGTCGAGAAAACAATATAACTCTGATAACCATAAGTAACTGAAATAGTTATGTAAAAAATGGAAATTTAGGAAATTATCGAAGAAATTCCGAGTCAAATAACTGCGACGTTTTGTCAAGTCTCAATAAAAATTGCGATTATGTCAAAGCTGAACCTCTCTCAAGCCAACAAAAAACTAACGCCTTGGTAAGGCCTTCTGCGCTAATTCATACTCATGTCTATTCTACATTTGATTCTTTTGGCTCTAATTCAAGGCCTGACCGAGTTTTTACCCATATCAAGTTCGGCCCACCTTATTCTGCCCGCAAAGGTTTTGGGCTGGCCCGACCAAGGGCCGCTCATTGATGTCATGGCGCATTTCGGAACGCTGTTCGCGGTCATGCTTTATTTCCGCAAAGATGTGGCCAGCATTTTCATTGGACTAGCCGACCTTCTTCGGCGCAGACTCAATACGCAGTCCGTTCTCGCGCTTAATCTTATCCTCGCAACTCCGCCTGCATTGCTTCTCGGCGCTTTCCTTCATTTTGGCGGACTAGACGAGGCCCTCCGCTCACCGCTTATTATCGCGATAACCACCATAGTCTTTGGCGTCCTTCTTTGGGTGTCAGATATTGTCGGCAGACAAGAAAAAACCACTGAAGATCTAACATGGCGCGGCGCTATCGGCTTGGGCCTCGCTCAATCCGCCGCGCTTATTCCCGGGACCTCCCGTTCCGGCATAACCATGACCGCCGCGCGGTTCATGGGCATGACACGGGTCGAAGCCGCCCGCTTTTCCATGTTGATGAGCCTGCCGATCATTGGGGCGGGCGGGCTATTTTCAGTCATCAAACTGGCCGGAAACACGGAGACAAGCGCGGCCTTAAGCGACGGGCTCCTTGTGGCTGGACTTTCGTTTATTACAGCTTACGTCGCAATTTCATTTTTTATGAAGCTTGTAACCCGCATCGGCATGTTCCCCTTTATGGTCTACCGCCTCTTGCTTGGCGGCGCGCTCCTGATATGGATATGGCAAACAAGCGGAGCGTAACTTGCGATATTTTTGGGCAGTACTGCATTTATGGGCGGCGAGTCTGTGCCTTTCTGGCCCGTCCAACGCCGCCCCTCACCCTGACGCACCTGCTGCTATTGATACCCAAGAAGTTGACAGGCGCATAAACTTATTAATGTCTCGCCCCAACATGAGCGGGATGGCTGTCGCCATCGTTGAGAACGGGGATTTAATTTTCGCCAAAGGGTACGGCGAGACCCTCAAAGGTTCCGGCGAAAAAGTCACAGAAGACACCATCTTTCGCTGGGCGTCTTTATCAAAAAGCGTTGCCGCCGCAACCGTCGTGAACCTTGCTACCGAGGGGCACTTTGGGTTGAATTCTCCTGTTACCGCTCACGCTGCCTCTCTGACTCTTCCGCCGTCAAAACACATAGCCACAATTGGCGATGTTTTATCGCACCAAACTGGGATCATTCGAAACGCCTATGATCAACGCATTGAAGACGGGCAATCGCCCAAAACCGTTAGGCGCGCCCTCGAAGGTTTACCGCGCATGTGCGAACCTGGGGATTGCCATGCTTACCAAAATGTTGCTTTCGATGCTGCGACTGAGATGACAGAAACAGTCACCAAGCTTCCATATAAAGCCGTCGTCTCTGAACGGTTTTTCAAGCCTCTTCATATGGATACGGCCACATTGACGCGGGAAGGATTGCTTCGTTCTAAAAATTGGGCCAAGCCTCACAACCGCAAAGGCGAGCCGATCTCTCTGATCAGCTCATCCTATTACCGGATGCCGGGAGCGGCCGGTGTGAATTCCTCCATCACAGACCTTGCCAAATGGATGCAGGCGCAAATGGGGTTAAACGAAGACGTTCTCTCTGCCAAAATGATTAACACCCTGCAAGAGCCTCGCGTTGAGACGCCGCGCGAGAATAGAAACATGATGAGGCACTTTTTCGCTCTGCAAGACGCCCACTATGGTCTGGGCTGGCGGATGTACGATTACGATGGCCACCGAGTTGTGGGGCATCGAGGCGCGGTTAGCGGATACCGCTCTATGGTGTTATTTGATCCAGAGCTAAAGACCGGCGTTGCCGTAATGTGGAATAGCTCGCGCGGACGTCCCGTCGGCTTGCAACTTGAAGTTATGGACCAAGTTTACGGCCTTCCCAGACGAGACTGGATGAGGCTAGTGGGGCCCCAAAACGCTCCAAAATAATTACCCCGTAATCGCCGGAAGGTTTAGCCCGTTTTCCCTCGCGCAATCCAAAGCCGTTTCGTAACCTGCATCTGCGTGGCGCATGACACCTGTAGCCGGGTCATTCCAAAGCACGCGTTCAATACGCCGCGCGGCGTCATCAGTGCCGTCCGCGCAAATCACCATGCCAGAGTGCTGAGAATAGCCCATACCGACGCCGCCGCCGTGATGCAAAGACACCCACGTCGCGCCGGAGGCCGTATTAAGAAGCGCGTTGAGGAGCGGCCAATCAGAGACAGCATCAGAGCCGTCTTTCATAGATTCGGTCTCGCGGTTCGGCGAAGCTACAGACCCTGAATCGAGATGATCCCTTCCGATCACCACAGGCGCGCTCAACTCACCTGTGCGCACCATTTCGTTAAACGCAAGGCCGAGTTTGTGGCGAAGGCCAAGACCAACCCAGCAAATCCGCGCCGGCAGGCCTTGAAACGCAATCCGCTCCCGCGCCATATCAAGCCAATGGTGCAAATGCGCGTCGTCAGGGATAAGCTCTTTGACCTTCGCATCTGTTTTATAAATATCTTCAGGATCGCCAGACAAGGCGCACCAACGAAACGGGCCAATCCCGCGGCAAAACAGCGGGCGAATATAGGCCGGAACAAATCCGGGGAAAGTAAACGCGTCTTCAAGCCCTTCATCCTTGGCTACCTGCCGGATATTATTGCCATAATCCAGTGTCGGGATATCGCGGTTCCAAAACTCTACCATCGCTTCGACTTGTACGCGCATGGAAGCGCGGGCGGCTTTTTCGACAGACTTCGGATCGTTTTCTTTTGCATTGGCCCACTGTGCCATGGTCCAGCCTTGCGGTAGATAGCCATTAAGCGGATCGTGAGCCGAGGTCTGGTCGGTGACGATATCAGGGCGAACATTACGCCGAACAAGCTCTGGGAAAACATCGGCGGCATTACCCAATAGCCCGACGGATTTCGCCTCGCCGTTAACTGTCCAGCTCTCAATCATTTCTAAGGCTTCGTCGAGAGTTTCCGCCTTTTCGTCGACATAGCCTGTACGCAAACGGAAATCGATCCGCGTTGGATCGCATTCCACGGCAAGACAACAGGCTCCCGCCATGACGGCGGCAAGCGGCTGCGCGCCGCCCATCCCGCCGAGGCCGCCTGTTAAAATCCACTTGCCCGTCAGGTCACCGCCGTAATGTTGACGTCCGGCTTCGACAAAAGTTTCGTAAGTGCCTTGAACAATCCCTTGCGTGCCGATGTAAATCCACGACCCTGCTGTCATCTGGCCATACATCGCCAAACCCTTTTTATCGAGTTCATTAAAGTGATCCCACGTCGCCCAATTTGGCACTAAATTCGAATTTGCAATAAGAACACGCGGCGCGTCTTTGTGGGTACGGAACACGCCCACAGGTTTACCAGATTGCACCATAAGGGTTTCGTCATCTTCGAGAGACTTCAGGCTTAAGACGATCTTATCAAAATCATCCCATGTCCGCGCGGCGCGGCCTATGCCGCCGTAAACCACAAGCTCGTGCGGATTTTCAGCCACGTCGGGATGCAAATTATTCATGAGCATCCGCATCGGCGCTTCGGTCAGCCATGACTTAGCCGTGATGTCTGTGCCTGTCGGCGGGTAAATATCGCGGCTATTTTTGCGGGGATTATCTGTCACGGGAAAGCTCCTTGGAAAGTGTTTCTAGGCCTAAAAGAATTTTTGTAAGGTGCGGACGAATAAGCGCCGCTTTATCGAGGTAATAACCCCACGGCGCGGTCTCGGACATATAGTTCGACTGCGTGAGTTCCATTTGAATGGCGTGGATATTTTGATCCGGCTGGCCGTAATGACGGGTCGTCCATCCGCCTTTAAAACGGCCATTAACGACATGGGTATATCCTTCAGCCTCGGCGCACACTTGTGCGGTTGCGTCTTGGAAATGCGGCGCGCAGGTCTTCCCCTCATTTGTCCCGATATTAAAATCAGGCAAAGTGCCTTCAAACAAAAAGGGCTTTCGGCTTTGAATAGAATGACAATCATAAAGCACCGCGATGCCGTGCAGGGATTTAATCCGCTCAATTTGCGCGGCAAGCGCAGCATGATACGGCGCGTGATAGGTTTCGAGACGGCGAGCAATCTCAGCAGAGTCCGGCTCGCCTCCCTGTTTATAAAGAGACTTATTTTCAAAATCGATTACGGGGCAAAGTCCCGTTGTATTTTGCCCCGGATAAAGACTGGCTCCAGTGGGGTCGCGGTTGGCATCAATAACATAACGATGAAACGTCGCCCGCACTATCGTCGCCTCTGGGAGCAGCCCGTCATAAAGACGGTGAACGTGCCAATCCGTATCTTCTAGTGTTTGCCCTAACGGCGATAAATTATCCCAAATCTCTT
Organism: Alphaproteobacteria bacterium; assembly: GCA_051252005.1. Classification (GTDB taxonomy): domain Bacteria; phylum Pseudomonadota; class Alphaproteobacteria; order Caulobacterales; family Maricaulaceae; genus JACOMS01. The sequence goes on from JBPOEZ010000010.1 coordinate 60,738, forward strand.
CCGGCACAAAGGTCCCCGTATGGGGCATTGCGAGAATAATGGGGCTAGCGCCTTCACTGACAGAGACTGGGTTCACGACGCGGAAACCAAGGTCAAGTTTAGAGACCGCCCAGCGGCCTCGACTAGGGAGTGGCCGCTCACAAGTGTCATGGCCGTTTCAATATCAGGGGCCAGATAACGGTCTTCGTTCAACGTTGCCACGCTAGCGCGCAAACATTTCAAAACATTTTGAAGGGCGGCACTTGTTTTGATAGGCGCGCGGAACTCAACGCCCTGCGCGGCACATAAAAGCTCCACGCCGATAATGCCCGAAAGATTAACATTCATCTTCATCAGCCGCCTTGCGGCATGCGCGGCCATAGATACATGGTCTTCTTGGTTGGCGCTCGTCGGCGTCGAATCCGTTGAACACGGGTTTGCCAGATGTTTATTCTCGCTCATCAACGCCGCCGTCGTCACCTCGGCAATCATGAAACCCGAATTAAGACCGGGGTCAGGCGTCAAGAAAGGCGGCAAGTCATGGCTGAGCGTTGGGTCAACCATGAGCGCAATCCGGCGCTGGGCAATCGCGCCGATTTCTGCAATCGCCAGTGCGATTTGGTCTGCGGCGAAGGCCACAGGCTCGGCATGGAAATTACCGCCAGAAACGATCAGCCCAGTTTCGCGCAGGACGAGCGGATTATCTGTCACCGCGTTGGCTTCAATCTCTAACGTTTGTGCCGCCATACGAAGGAGGTCAATACACGCGCCCGTCACTTGCGGCTGACACCGAATGCAATAGGGGTCTTGCACGCGGCTATCATCTTCGCGGTGGCTATCGCGAATGTCTGAGCCGTCGAGAATGGCCCGCATAGCCCCTGCCACTTCGATCTGGCCGCGATGTCCGCGTAGGGCGTGAATTTCGGGAAGCAGCGGAGCCGTTGATCCCATGATTGCATCCGTGGAAAGCGCTGAAGTGACAATAACAGATTGAGCATTGCGCCACGCATCAAACAATCCCGCCAGCGCGTAGGCCGTCGAAAACTGCGTCCCATTTATAAGCGCGAGGCCTTCTTTTGCCCCGAGTGTCACAGGCTTTAACCCCGCCTTAGAAAGCGCCTCTTTTGCAGGCAGTCTTTCGCCCTTATATTCCGCCTCGCCTTCGCCGATTAAAGTCGCCGCCATGTGGGCAAGCGGGGCCAAATCACCCGACGCGCCGACTGAGCCTTGCGACGGGACAACAGGCATGACGTTCATATTTATGAGGCCTTCGATTAGCTCAATAAGCTCCCACCGGACGCCAGACGCGCCGCGCCCTAGCGAGAGGAGTTTAAGGGTCATCATCAGCCGAACAATCCGCGCTTCTGTGGGGTCCCCGACGCCGCAGCAATGCGACAAAATCAAATTGCGCTGAAGCGTTGAGGTGTCTTTGGATGCGATTTTGACGCTCGCCAATTTTCCGAACCCCGTATTCACGCCGTAAACTGCGGCGTCGCCTTTAACTGCTCTGTCGATTAGCAATGCCGCTGCTTCGACGTCCGGTCTCGCCGCGCGGTCAAGCTGAACGGTCTCTGTGCCTCTATACAAGGCTTCTAAGGTTTCGAGCGACGTTTGCCCCGGTTTCAAGCTTATCATAGGACATCTCCAAATAATCTTTCATGCAAGGGGTTTGCCCCAATGCGGTAAGAGAGTTCTGCCGGATGGGCCGCGTTCCAGATTGCGAGATCAGCTCGTAATCCAGACGCGATTATGCCCGTATCCGTAAGGCCTAACGCCGCGGCGGCATTACGGGTTGTCCCCGCAAGCGCTTCTTCGGGCGTCATATAAAACAAAGTACAGGCCATATTCATGGCGAGCAAAAGCGAGGTCATCGGCGACGAGCCTGGGTTGCAATCCGTAGCAACGGCCATTGGCACGCCCTCTTTGCGAAATCCGTCTATGGGCGGCGGCTGTGTATCGCGCAGGAAATAATAGGCCCCCGGTAAAATAACCGCCACCGTACCGGACTTGGCCATGGCCGCGATACCGGCATCGTCCAAATATTCAAGGTGGTCAGCGGAGAGCGCGTTATAGCTTGCCGCCAATTTCGCCCCGCCTAAATTAGATAATTGCTCCGCATGCAACTTTACGGGCAAGTCCAGAATTCTAGCTTTTTCAAACACCCGCTCAATCTGCTCCGGAGAAAACCCGATAGATTCGCAGAAGCCGTCAACCGCGTCGACTAATCCGGCGTCTTTCGCCGCCTCCATCGCGGGCAAAACCACACGATCAATATAGGCATCGGAGTCCCTTCCGTATTCGGTAGGGACGGCATGCGCCCCAAGAAATGTTGTCTGGACGCGGATAGGATAGAGACGGCCAAGCTGCCTTGCGGCCCGCAGCATTTTAAGCTCTGTCTCTACATCAAGACCATAGCCCGATTTAATTTCTATTGTCGTCACGCCTTCAGCGATAAGCGCTTTAATGCGGGGTTTGGCCGAAGCCAGAAGTTCGTCCTCCGTAGCTTGCCGCGTGGCTTTCACCGTCGATACGATCCCGCCGCCCGCCTTAGCGATATCTTCATAGCTCGCGCCGTTCAGGCGCATTTCAAATTCTTGCGCGCGGTCTCCCGCGTAAACTAGGTGCGTGTGGCAATCAATAAGCCCCGGCGTGACAAGACGTCCGTTCAGATTTTTTGTCTCCCAAGCGGCATACGCGCTCGGCATATCCGCCTGCTTCCCGCGCCAAGCAATGCGGCCCTGATCAACCGCAACCGCGCCGCGCTCGATCAGCCCGTAGGGGCCCAAAGCAGGGTCCATCGTGGCAAGCGCTGCGTCTGTTAAAATAATCTGTTTCAAGACAGCTTTCCGTTCTTGATTAAAATAATGCCTCACTTATTATGTCTGCACATAATATCTGTCAAGATGAGTAAATCGATGCAATCAATTTGGGCGAAAGAAGCGCTAACGGCGCAAGGATGGCAATCGGATGTCCGTATCGATATTGATGACGGGGTCATTCAGGCCGTTACGGCGAACACAAAACCCAGCGGAACGACTACAGGCATCCTCCTCCCCGCGCCCGCCAATGTGCATAGCCACGCCTTTCAGCGGGCCATGGCGGGGATGACCGAACATCGCGGTAAAAACCCAGCGGATAATTTCTGGGCATGGCGGAAACTCATGTACCGCTTTCTGGATCACCTCACCCCCGATGACATTGAAGCCATTACCGCCTTTGTGCAGATGGAAATGCTTGAAGCGGGATACGGCACGTCTGTTGAGTTTCATTATCTCCATCACCAAGCGGACGGCACGCCCTATGACAATATAGCCGAGCTTGCAGAGCGGATTATGGCAGCGGCGCAAATCTCTGGCATGGGGCTAACTTTACTGCCCGTTCTTTATGAGCAAGGCGGCTGTGACGGCCGCGCGCTCGGGGCGGGACAAGTCCGTTTTGGTAACACATTGGGCACGTTTTCTGATCTCGTCTTAGACGTTCAAAAAGGCTTATCCCGCCTTCCAAAAGACACACGGATCGGCGTTGCGCCGCATTCTTTGCGCGCTGTCAGCCGCGAGAGTCTCGAGGCCGTGACGTCGCTTGTTCCGCACGGCCCCGTCCATATTCACTTGGCCGAACAAGTCGGCGAAGTTGAAGAAGTTTTGCAAAGCTACGGACAAAGACCGACGGAATGGCTTTATGATCATCACGCCGTTGATGCGCGTTGGTGCCTCATCCATGCCACGCAAATGCAGCCCCATGAAACCTTGATGATGGCGAGCTCAGGCGCTGTCGCTGGACTATGCCCCGTGACCGAAGCCAATCTCGGCGACGGCATATTTGACGGCGCTCGTTACATTAAAGACGGCGGCAACTTTGGTATTGGATCAGATTCCAATATCCGAATTTCGCTCTCAGAAGAGCTTCGCGCCCTCGAATATTCGCAAAGGCTTCAACATTTAGGCCGCGCGGTTCTGGCGACTGAAACGCAGTCCACAGGACGGGTTCTGTTTGAAGGCGCAGCAAAGGGCGGCGCGCTCGCAGCGGGGCGCAATAGCGGAACGATAAAGGCCGGAAAGCTGGCCGACCTCATGGCGCTAAACGCAGATCATATTGACCTTCTGGGTAAGCAAGAAGATATGATTTTGGATAGCTACATCTTTGCGGGCGATGACCGCATGGTCACAGCTGTCTGGTCAGCGGGCCGTCATATGGTGAGCGGTGGTCGCCATAAAAACCGAGACGTAATTTTAGCCCGTTACCGCGCAGCCGTTTTATCTCTTTCGGGGAAGATTAACGCATGAAAAAATCATCCACATGGCAATCTGTGCGCGCCGAAGTTATGGAAAGACTATCGAGTAAAATCTGGCGCGCCGGAGAGCTTATCCCCGGCGAAGTGGATCTTGCGGAGGAATTTGGCTGCGCCCGCGCAACCGTCAACCGCGCCTTGCGAGACCTCGCAGACGCTGGATATTTAGAACGCCGACGCAAAGGCGGGACGCGCGTTGCCAAACATCCAGTGCGGAAAGCTACGCTTGAAATTCCGATAACACGGCTTGAGATCGAGCGGCGCGGCGCGGTTTACGGCCATGAAATTTTGGCAAAATCCATTAGTACTCCGCCTGCGAATATTCGGGAAACGATGGGCCTCAAAAGCGGCGCGGAAGCTCTGCATCTACAAGCGCTGCATAGGGCCGACGGAGAACCCTTTATGCTTGAAGATCGGTGGGTTAATGTGGAAGCCGCGCCGAACATATTATCCGTGGATTTCGGCACCATAAATGCAAATGAATGGCTTGTAGGCAACGCGCTCTTTTCCAAAGGCGATATTGCCTTTTCAGCCGCCAATGCATCGAAAGCCGAAGCCTCAATATTAGGATGCTCGGAAGGCGACGCGATCTTTATCACGGACCGCACGACGTGGCATAAAACCCAATCTGTTACGTCCGTACGGCTCGCTTACGCCCCTGGATTTCACATGCAGACAGAAATTTAGTCTGAAAGTAAAGGCCGCACGGCATCAACGAAACGGCCTAAGGATTCCGGCGGTAATCCTGCCACATTAATCCGCCCATTATCCGCCATATATATGGCATGGTCATCGCGTAAGCTGTCAATCTGCGCTTGCGACAAAGGCAATAGCGAAAACATCCCTTTGTTGGTTTCCATAAATTTTAACCGCTTTGGATCGCAGCGCTGAATAATCGATTGACGGGTCGCCCCTATCCGCTCGCGCATTTCCGAAAGCTCGCCCTCCCACAACTGCCGCAATGCAGAATCTCGCAATATTGTCCTTACGACAGCTGCGCCGTGATCTGGCGGCATAGAGTAAGATGTACGCGCAAGCTCGAACAAGTTGGTGAGGCTCACTTCAGCTTTCTTAATCGAGTCCGCCATGACGTACAGAGCGCCGACGCGGTCTCTATACAGCCCAAAGCTCTTTGAACATGAGACCGTGATCATGGCTTCGGGCACTGCGTTCATGATTTGATTAACGCCTGTAAGGTCTTCGGCAAGCCCGTCGCCGAGGCCGTGATAGGCAATGTCAATGAGAGGGATCAGGTGTTTCTCTAGGCACAAAGCCGTTAGCGTTTTCCAATCTTCCAGCGTTAAATCCACACCTGTTGGATTATGACAGCAGCCTTGCAGCAGCACGATATCGCCAGCCGCAGCGCCGCTTAGCTGCGAGAAAAGCGCCTCTCGATCCAGAGACTTATTTTCCGCGTCATAATAAGAATAGGTTTTGACCTGAAGATTGGCCGCCTTGAAAATTGGAATATGGTTGGTCCAGCATGGCAAGCCAATCCACACCGCCGCGCTCGGATTAGACCGATGAATGATATCCCCCGCCAGCCTTAACGCCGCCGAGCAGCCAGGGGTTTGAATATAGGCAAAGCGGCTCTTCTTGGGGCGAATGCCGCCAAAGACAAGATACCCCATTTCGTCCAAAAACTCGACGTCCCCCGCAAGGCCGATATAGGCTTTGCTGTCTTGGGTTTCGATAAGGTGGCGTTCGGCCTGTTTGACCGCTTTCATGACGGGCGTTTGCCCCAAAGCGTTGCGATAAACGCCGACACCGAGATCGATCTTGTGAGGCCTTGGATCACTTCTGAAAGCGCCGATGAGCTTTAACAATGGATCATTTGGCACGACAAATAAACGTTCTAACATGCGTGATAGTCCTCGAATTCGATTTAATCTGCGCGACCCTATCAAACCTTTATATTTTCCGATATGAGAAAGGCAATATTTTCAACGCAATGTGAGACCTTAAAAATGGACAGAATTGACAGCAACATCGAGACGGAATTGCACGACGTTTTTTATGTGACGCAAATCACGCGAGACACACCGATTGAAGAAGCGGTTGGCGCTGACCTCGTCCGTATGGACGCAGGAAAAGCCTCGCAAACCCATCGCCATAATTTTTCCGAAACGGTGCTTTTCTTTTCAAGCGGTAAGGCCACCGTCTTTGTCGATGATGTACCCCATAACGTGAAAGCCGGTGACCGGCTTCTGGTTCGCAAGGCAGAGTTCCATAGCGTATCGACCCCTAAGGATAGCGGCTGCGAATTCCTGTCGGTGCAAACCCCGCCTATTTTGACAAAAGCAACAGGGTTTCGTGATTTAGAAACGCGCGAAGAAGCCGAAGCTGCGGCGGCGAAAAACATCAAAGTTAATTAATTACCGCCACATTTTGAGACGTCATCAAAGACGATGCGAAACCCGATGTGATTGGTCGAAAAATCTAGCTCCTGCGGCTGCTTAGCCGACGGGCGGTAACGCTTACAAAAATTATCGGCGCACAAAAATGATCCGCCTTTGATCAAGCCCGCATTGTGCTCGGTATTGCGATCGGAAACCCACTCCCACAAATTTCCCGACATATCATAAAGTCCGTAACCATTCGCCTCAAACTGCCCAACAGGTGCAGAGCCCATATGTCCGTCTTCGCCTTTATCAATATACGGGAAAAGCCCTTGCCATGTGTTGGCCCGCGGCGACCCTTTTTCTGGCGGGGTATCCCCCCATTCATATGTTGCTGCGTCCAATCCGCCCCGCGCCGCAAACTCCCATTCTTTCTCGCTCGGAAGACGCCCTCCGGCCCATGCCGCATAGTTTTCCGCATCTGCGTAAGCGATATGAACTACTGGATAATCCATCCGCGTTTTAATATTTGACCCAGGGCCTTCTGGCTGGGTCCAGTTCGCGCCGGCTATAAACTTCCACCAATAGTCAGTCTTTTTCTGCGGCGACACAAAGACCGCTGAGCCCGCAACAAGATCAGCCTTTGCAATATCAGGATGCAGCGCAGCATCAGGTGTTTGTTCCGCCAACGTTTTATATCCGGTAGCCTCAGTGAATATTTTAAACTCACGGTTCGTGATCTCATGCGGCGTTATACGAAAGGCTTGCACAGTTTCTTCTCGCACAGGCCGTTCTTCTGCATAGGCTTTATCGGAGCCCATCATAAACGTTCCCGCAGGAATAAGTTTCAAGGATTCTCCCGATTGCACAGGGCAGTTAAATACTAACTGAGGCGTTGTAGGCGGCGCGATGTTTTGTTGCGCATCACAAGCCGTTAAGATTAAGAACGCTGCAAAATTGATATGTTTTATTCTCATGCTCGGCACGCGCACTCCCTGCGTGTAAACTCAAAGGCCGAGCCAAAAACGCACCCGTCTCTTATCTATTTAACGCTCTTCATAAGGGGATATGGAAGAGTGCAAAGGCTGTCCAATATATTCGCGAAAATGTCTTCGCCAGAACACTTTCTTTTGCCAAACAAGCAACGCAAATTTGGCAGAGTCTTATTTATTTCTGAATTGACGAGATTTTATATCCTTTGTAGCCTATATTCCCTGACAACAGGAGACCTCAATGTCTGACGCCGCAACCCCCAAGCCTGAAAACACGCAACGCAAAGCGTTTGAGTTTGAGAACTTAGATATTTTGCGCGGCCTCGGCGAGGTACAGCAATTAACGGGACAAGACGCGGCATTCGTTTATGCCGAATCCAATAAAGGTCCTATGCATATTGGTGCGCTGAGCATCTATGATCCGTCTACAGCGCCCGGCGGGAAAGTCCGTTTCAAAGACATATTGAACTTTATCCAATCCCGGCTGCACAAAGCGCCGACATTTAAACGCAAACTGCAAACCGTGCCGTTTAACGTCGATCATCCCTATTGGGTAGAAGATCGCGATTTTGATATTGAATTTCACGTCCGCCATATCGCCCTGCCTGAACCGCGCGACTGGCGTCAGCTCTGCATTCTGGCAGCCCGTCTACATTCTCGACCACTGGATATGACCCGCCCGCTTTGGGAGTTTTGGGTAATCGAGGGACTAGATAATATTCCGAACATTCCAAAAGGCTCTTACGCGATTGTCTCAAAAATTCATCATGCAGCCGTTGACGGCGCGTCGGCCGTTGAGATCGGCTACGCCACTCACACAATGACGCCTGAGTTCACCCATGAAGAACCGCCTGTTGACCTACGGCGGGCGCGCGGCCTCTCGGGCTTTGAGACCGTAGGCAGAGCGCAAATGAATGCTGCCAAGCGGCCCATCAGAGCCTTGAAGCTCGCACGCGATATGCTTCCAGGCGTGTTAAACTATGCGCGCGGTATGAGAGACGGCGAACATAATCCACTTAACAAAAAAATCCCGCGCACCCGCTTTAACGGCACAGTCTGTGGTCACCGTGTTATTGGCGCGCAAGTTTTTGATTTGAAAGCCGTAAAAAGCATCCGCAAAACCTCCCTCGGCACGACGGTCAATGATGTTATGCTGACGGTTTGCGGCGGCGCTTTGCGGGAATATTTAACCGCCAAAAGCGACCTCCCTCAAGAAAGCTTGATTGCGATGGCGCCCGTTTCAGTTCGCACAAAAGACGAGAAAAGCAGTCTTGGCAATGAAGTCTCGGCGCTTAGCGTAGCCATTGGCACCCACATCGAAGACCCTGTGGCGCGTATGCATTATGTCACAGCGATCACGCAGGATTCTAAAGACGCCGCGAAAGCCCTTGGCAGTCGGCACATGAGCGACATGCAAAAACTGGCTCCCGCAGCCCTCATGAAATCCATAACCTCCGCCTATTTCCGCTTAGGCCTTGCCAACCAAATCCGGCCTACATTTAACACGGTGATTTCCAACGTCCCTGGCTCGCCCGTTCCGCTTTATATGAACGGCGCGAAAATGGTCGCGAGCTATGGTCTTGGTCCTGTGCTGGACGGCGTGGCCTTGTTCCACGCCGTAACAAGCTATGTAGATCATATCGGGATTACGTTTTCTTCGGATAGGAAAATGATGCCGGATCCGGACTTCTACGCAGATTGCTTATGGCGCTCTTATGAAGCCCTGTACGAAGCCACGCATGACGCCAAAGCGCCCCGCTTATCGCGCCGCTCGCACACAAAAAAAATAAAGCCAAACTCCGCCAAATCACAGAAAGCCCAACAGGCAGAAGAGCCCGCAGAAAAAGAGGCGAAATCACCTGCACCGACACCATCAGATGATTTAAAGCGCATCAACGGTATTGGCCCCGTGTTAGAAGGCCATCTTAAATCCGCGGGCATTAAAACGTTCGTCCAGATCGCAGAATTATCCGCCAAGAACATCGACAACATTGAAACGGCGCTGGACTTCAAAGGACGAATTGAGCGCGAACAATGGGTCGAACAAGCCCAAGACCTCGTCGCTAAACACAGCAATGTCACCAACATTGCCGACGTAGCGTAAGGAAAATCATGGCACAGGTTTTAGCCAACGGCATTCAGATTGAATATGAAATTAGCGGACCTAAGGATGGCCCCGTGGTTTTACTCGTCATGGGCCTCGCCGCGCAGTTAACGCAGTGGCCTGTCGATTTTGTAAGCCAGTTAAACGATGCTGGCTACCGCACCATCGCTTTTGATAACCGCGATATTGGCCTGTCTGAAAAAATGGAAAAAAAGAGAGCGCCGAATCCCGTCTCGCAAATCGTCCTAAGGCGCCTTGGCGTCCGAGGCCTTGCCCCTTATAGACTCCACGACATGGCCAAAGATGCCATAGGATTGCTTGATGCGCTAAGCATAGAAAAGGCGCACATTGTCGGCGTCTCAATGGGTGGCCTCATTTCGCAGATCATTGCCGGAGAATATCCTGAGCGCACGTTAAGCCTTACGGCGATCATGACGACAACGAATAATAAGAAGCTACCTCGCCCGAAGAGCGACGCGGCTAAATTATTATTTAAGGCTCCGAAAGGCCCTCTGTCACGCAAAGACGCCATTGACCGCAAAGTGTGGGGCTGGGGCATCATTGGCACGAAAGATTCAGGCTCTACCCCAGAAGAAGTTCGCGCGCGAATGGAAGCCGCCTATGATCGATCCAATTACCCCATCGGCCCCAAACGACAACTTTCAGCCATTATCGAAACCGGCGATGTACGGCGTTACTCGCGCCGCGTAAAAGTGCCGACGCTCGTCATTCACGGCAGAGCGGATCCACTTGTGCCGGTAGAAGGCGGCATGAATGTGGCCCACTGTATTCCGCATGCTGACTTGCACATCATCGAAGACATGGGCCATGATTTACCCAAAAAGCACCTTGCGAAGATTTCGGCCTTAATGATCGAGACATATAAAACCATAGAATCATCACAACGCGCAGCATAAGCGCGGATAATATATAGGGGGCCTTTATGGCACAAACGGCACTGAAACGCATAGCGCCTGCAACTGCGATAAAGACTATGAGCAACGCCCACGCGAAGCTGGCGGAAACCACATCGGCTCTCATTGAGACCAGCGAATTAATGACCAAAAACCGTCATGACGTTTTACTGAAAATACTCGGTAATGCCCGTGTAAATGCCGCCCATCACTACCAAACTTTTCGCGATGTCCTCGCGTCCGAAAGCCTGTCTGAGTCTTTGGACATTCAGCGCGATGCTCTTCGGGAAGCTCTCGGGCGTAATTTTGAGCAGGTTCGAGACGTCGCCTCTCTGGCAGTTGAAGGCAGTAAAGCAAGCCTCAAACCCGTCAAAGCTCTCGTTTCAAATGCAGAGAATATACCCGCTAAGACCTCAGTTTAGAACTACATTAACCTTAGCCCTGACTTGAACTTTTTTCTGCCTCTATCTTCTAGAAAAATTCATTTACGAGCGCTCGCACATAAAGGAAAAATCATGCCAATAGCTACGACGGACTGGGTTGCTCATCACGCGCGAGTAAAGCGGGACTACCCCGCCCTCATAGACTTACACAGCAAGCGAGAATTTTCCTACGGCCAGATGCATGACCGCGTTGGACGTGTGGCGGGCATGCTTCGAGATAATGGCGTTAAACGCGGTGACCGCGTCGCCTTCTTAATGCTCAACTCAACGGACCTCATCGAAATTGTTTTCGGGTGTTGGCGCATCGGGGCCATTTGCGTGGCGCTCAATTTCCGCCTGACAGCAAGCGAATTGACCTTTATATTAAACAATTCCGAAACTGATGTGCTTATTTATGATAGCGCGTTTGCGCCGCTTATGGGTGCCTTGCAGAAAAGCACGGAAGTCAAACATTATATCCTGAGCGACTGTGCAGGCGGCGACACTGACTATGAAAAGGGCTTAGCGTCCACGACGCCTGTCATGGAAATGATCGACCAAACGCTCAACGATTCTTGTTTGCTTATGTATTCTTCTGGCACGACTGGCACGCCCAAAGGCGTTATTATCACGCATGGCATGATGTACTTTACACCCGCATCTGGGGCGCGCGCCGGCGGCACTTATCCAGACAATGTCACCTTGTCCAATATGCCGCTCTTCCACATTGGCGCTCTGAACGTGACGGGGTGTCCGTCTGTTTGGATTGGCGGCACCCAAGTTATTATGCGCGTTTTCGACCCGCAAGCGACGCTTGATGCGATTAATGACCCGGCCCTCGGCGTGACATCACTGTTCATGGTTCCTGCCGCATACAATGTGATGCGCACGCTTCCGGGAATTGAAGACGTTGATTTCTCGCGTATCCGCAATGCCATTACCGGCGCAGAAACTGTCCCTACTGAACTTGTGAACTGGTGGTATGAAAAAGGCGTTGTGCTCCAAGAAGGGTACGGCATGACCGAAACTGCAGCGGCGGGTTGCATTCTTATGAAAGAGGATGTTCCTGACAAAGTAGGCTCCGCAGGACGCGCCTTAATGCATTCACAGATTAAAATCGTTGATGATGCGGGCCAGACCTGCGCGCCGAACGTGCCCGGTGAAATTTGGTTTAAAGGCGCAGCCGTCACCCCTGGCTACTGGAAACGCCCAGAAGCCAACGCCGAAAGCTTTGTTGATGGTTGGTTCCGTTCGGGTGATATTGGCCGCATGGACGCGGACGGGTATATCTACATCGATGACCGCATGAAGGACATGTATATTTCAGGCGGGGAAAATGTTTACCCAGCCGAGATCGAAAACCTCCTGTACCAAATGCCGCAAATTGCCGAAGTCGCCGTCATTGGCGTCAAAAGCGAACGATGGGGCGAAACGGGCTGCGCAGTGGCCGTGTTGAAATCTGACTGCGCGCTGACGCTCGAAGATGTACTTGAACACATTGGCGAAAAAGTTGCCAAGTTCAAACAACCTCAACACGTCTATATTGTTGCCGAGCTTCCTCGGAACGCGACTGGAAAAGTTTTGAAATTCGAACTTCGGAAATCCGTGCCTGAAGCTTTAGGGATTGACTAAAAAACACATCAGCCAGTATATGGCTGATGTCCTATTTATTAAACTTTCGAAAGGCGCGACGGAAATTTCTATCCCGAGCGTTCTTGTAAGAATAGACCTGCACGCTCATGTCCATGATTATTAAGCGCTAGCCGTGATCTATGCATGCTAATATGAAGTAGAGTAAGGCTACGCTCTATTCTACTTCACGAAATTGTCACTAGCTCTGCGTAGCCAAAACGCTAAGAAATACACTCAAAATTTCAGAAACTGTCCGAAAACTATGAACCGCCATTTTAATACTAAATCTGACGTTATGAAGATCTTGTTTCTAGGCGCTTTCGCAGCCAGCCTAGCGTCCTGTGCGACCCCGTCCGTACCCGCAAAACCTACCGCCGCGCCTCTTGTTCTAGAGCAGAAGCAGTTCGCGAATGCCATGCAAAATGGCCTTGAGGTTACGCCGTCATGGTGGACGAATTTCAGCGACCCTGTCTTAGGTCAGCTCGTTGAAAAGGCTTTACGTGAGAATCGAAACCTTGATACGGCACGAGCAAATTTAAGAGCCGCAGACGCGCTGCTTGGACTTGCGAGGCTTGGAAAATCATACAGCACATCAACATCATCCGGAGCCGATCTAGGACGATCGACTGGCCCGAACAATGACGTTCAGCTTAGTGTTTCAGGCAGCCTCGCAGGAAGCTGGGAGTATGACGCCTTTGGCCGTATAGATGCACAAGTCAAAGCGGCGGAATATAACCGCGAAGCTGTCCTTCAAGCTCAGCGCGACGTCGCCGTATTAATTGCCTCCCAAACAGCTCAAGCCTATGTGGATTTACGAGGCGCGCAACAACGCCTTGATGTCGCGCAGCAAAATTCGCACGCACAAGCCGAAGCTCTTAGCCTCATTCAGGAATTAGTCGATAATGGGCGCTCCTCGGATTTGGATCTCAATCGCTCTGAAACGCTTTACCGTACAACCCTTGCATCCTTGCCATTATTCCAAGCTTCCGTGCAAACCGCGACGGCCCAGCTTGCCGCTCTAACAGGCACGCCCGCAAATGAGATGAGCACACTTATGCCCGCCCTTACAAATCAGGGCGGCATTCCAAAACACAGCGCGGCTCTGGCTACAAGCTCCCCCCAAAAACTCATCAACAGGCGTCCCGACATACGGCAAGCCGAAGCGGAAATTTCACGTAGGCTTGCGCTTAGCGATGTCCAGCGCGCACGCCTCTTTCCCCGCATTATTTTCAATGCCGATATTGGTGCACTATTCAACGGAACGAACCGCTTGGATCAACTCAGCAGTCTTGGTTTCGGCATTGGCCCTGCTATTTCGTGGGAAGGCCCAGATTTAAGATCCGTTCGCGCCGACATTGATGTGAGCGACGCCCAAACCGAAGCCGCTATCTCGCAATATGAGCAAACGATTTTCGATGCGTTATCTGATGTGGAGATTGCGCTCGCGCGTTACTCACGTGAGCTTGAGCGCCGTGACAACTTAACCAAAGCGTCAAATTCCGCCAAAAATGCCCTAGAACTCGCTCGCTTGCGATTCGACGAAGGCTATGACGATTTCTTGGATGTTCTGGACGCGCAGCGTACATTGCTGGACGCGCAAGATGACCGAGTTCAAAACGACATACTCATTACAACCTATGCCATTTCCGCTTACCGCGCCCTTGGGGGCATGTGGACCGAGGATGAGCTTTCAACCGCACAAGCCCTCTCGGGCGATGTGGCCGCGAATTAAAAGGTAGACCCTCATGTTACATAAAAACCTATTAGCCGTTTCACTCCTTCTAAGCTCAGTGTGTTTTGTGCCTATCGCGCACGCGCAAAGTTCTCGGCCTGCCAATGTATTTGCCGAGACCCTTCAGACACGAGAATTCGCGTCCCGCATCGAAGCCCTTGGCACACTGGAACCTAATGAACAGGTGGAGTTGACACTCAACGCGGCCGACAGGGTGCAAAAGTTATATTTTGAAGACGGACAACGTGTACGGGCCGGACAAACGCTTTTATCTCTCGCTCAAAATGAACAACGCGCTTTGGTCGAAGCCGAAGAAGCACAGGTTTCAGAAGCCCAGCAACAGCTTGACCGTGTCAGCCGGTTAATCGTACGCAAAGCGGTTTCGCAGTCCGAAGTGGACGAGGCTCAAAGAGATCTGGATAGCGCAAAGGCGCAGCTTCGCGCCGTACAGTCACGCCAAAAAGACAGAGTGCTTGTCGCGCCGTTTGATGGCGTCTTGGGTTTCCGCCAAGTCAGCGTCGGCTCTTATGTCCAGCCGGGTGATGTTGTGGCTAAGTTAATTGACGATAGCGAAATGAATTTGGAATTCGCTGTCCCGTCTACGTTCCTGCGGTTTTTGAAACCCGGAACGCCCATCAACGCCAAGACAGATGATTGGCCCGGAGAGATATTTACAGGGGCCGTTGCCACCATCGATAACGCCATTGATCCCGTGACCCGTACCGTAAAGGTTCGGGCGAAACTACCCAACCCTGAACGCTTGCTTTTGGCGGGCATGTTTATGGAAGTGACTCTCATTGCAGATTCCAGATCCGTACCTGCTGTTCTGGAAGAATCCGTACAGCCCGTCGGCCCTCGTAACTTTGTCTATGTTATTGAAAAGAAGGGCGGCGACCTCGTCTCTACGAAAACCGAAGTCAAACTGGGCATTCACCAAAATGGGTATGTTGAAGTTTTATCTGGTGTTCGCACAGGACAAAAAATCGTAACAGAGGGCATCATTCAAGTTCGAGACGGCGGCCTCGTCAAAATACAACCAAAATCGATTTTATCCCCGACAGGCGCCCAAGGCGGCAATGCGGGCAGTCCCTCTGTTGCCGGTGAAAACTAGACATGATCTTATCTGATATGGCCGTCAAACGGCCCGTTTTTGCGTCCGTCATTTCACTCGTTCTTATCGTCTTTGGCATCATTGCTTTTGACCGTTTATCATTGCGCGAATATCCGGATATAGACTCGCCCGTCATCACTATTGATACGCGCTATTCGGGGGCCTCGGCCTCTGTTGTCGAAACCCGCATTACGCAAATCATTGAAGACCGCATCGCCGGAATTGAAGGCATTCGGAATATTAGCTCGTCCTCATCGGATGGCCGCTCTCGCATCAGTATCGAGTTCGGCGTTGATCGCGACATCGACTCCGCCGCTAATGACATTCGTGACCGAATATCCGGCGTTTTGAACAATCTGCCAGAAGAGGCCGATCCGCCAGAGGTTGAGAAGGCCGATTCTAATGATGACGTAATCATTTGGCATAACCTCGCCAGTGAAAACCTATCAACGCCAGAGCTTTCCGATTATGCCGAGCGCTACCTAGTTGACCGCTTTTCTGCGCTAGACGGGGTGGCCCGCGTGCGCGTTGGCGGAGCGAAGAACTATGCCCTGCGGGTTTGGATTGACCGCCGTAAACTTGCCGCTCGAAATTTGGCCGTCTCGGACATTGAGAGCGCGCTTCGCTCTGAAAATATCGAGTCCCCTGCTGGCAGCTTAGAATCCGACAAGCGGACATACACCATGCGTATTGACCGCTCATTTTTCACCCCTGAAGACTTCGCCTCTCTCGTTATTGCTGAAGGCGATGATGGTTACCTTGTCAGGCTAGGCGATGTGGCCCGCGTAGAGCGCGGCACGACAGAAGACCGAAACCTCTTTCGCGGCAACGGCGTGCCTATGGTCGGTCTTGGCGTTATCAAGCAATCCACAGCCAACACGGTTGACGTGGCGAAAGCCGCAAGAGATCTCGCCGATCAACTCAACGGAACACTGCCGGACGGCATCGTCATAGCGCGTAGCTATGATAGTTCTGTGTTTATTTCCGCATCGATCTCCGAAGTTTACAAAACCTTATTTATTGCTGTCGGACTTGTTTCGCTCGTTATTTTTATGTTCCTCGGCAGTCTTCGAGTTACGATTATCCCTGCGATCACAGTGCCGATTTCCATCATAGCTACGTTTACAATTTTGCTTGCCTTAGGCCTGTCGATAAATTTGCTGACGTTGCTCGCCCTCGTTCTCGCTATCGGCCTCGTGGTTGATGACGCCATTGTCGTGCTAGAAAACATCGTTCGCCGCATGGATGAATTAGGCGAAACACCCTTGGTTGCCGCCTATAAAGGCACGCGCCAAGTTGGCTTCGCTGTCATCGCGACCACCATGGTGCTCGTCGCGGTGTTTGTCCCAATTACATTCCTACAGGGCGACATTGGCCGCCTGTTCCGCGAGTTCGCCTTCACCATTTCAGCCGCTGTTGTTTTCTCAAGCCTTTTGGCTTTAACGCTGACGCCTATGCTTGCATCGAAGCTACTCAAAAGCACGCCAGACACAGGTTTCTTTTCAAAAATTCCGGCGACTATTGATCGAGGCTTCGCTGTTGTCCTTCGCGGCTATGGCTGGGTCCTCGACAGACTGATCAAGCGCCCTATCCTGGTCGGTATAGTCCTAATCGGTCTTATGGGCGTGACATGGCAGTTTACCCAATCGATTAAACAAGAATACGTCCCGACCGAAGATCGCGGCGGATTTTTCGTCTCCGTTCGCGGGCCCGAAGGTGCTTCCTATGCCTATATGGAGCGTTATATGGATGAGATCGAGAGACGGCTCCTGCCATTTACGGAGACAGGAGAGATGGAACGACTTCTTGTTCGAGCCCCAGGTTTCGGGGGCAACTCTTTTAACGCGGGTTTTGTCATTGTCACTTTGGAGGATTGGGCCGAACGCCGCCATGCGGACGAAATTATGGCGGACGTCAATAGATCTCTATCCGACCTACCGGGCGTCCGAGCTTTTGCCCGCATGCGGCAAGGCCTCGGCGGCGGCACCGGAAAACCGATCCAATTTGTGATCGGCGGCCCGTCCTACGAGACTTTGACAGAATGGCGGGACACTTTGGTCGCGGCCTTAGAGAAAGACAATCCAGGCGTTCTCGACATTGATTGGGATTACAAAGAAACCCAGCCGCAATTCCGTATTAAGGTCAATTATGACCGCGCGGCCGATTTGGGCGTGCGCGTCAATGATATTGGCAACACACTACAAACCATGCTGGGCTCCCGCAATGTCACAACCTATATCGAAAAAGGCCAAGAGTATGATGTAGTCCTTGAAGGCTTACGCTCAGAGCAAAACAGCCCTGGTGATGTTGATAATATTTATGTCCGTTCGACACGGTCAGGGCAGTTAGTTCCGCTCTCGAATCTTATCACGATTGAGGCCGGCGCTGATAGCGGCTCGCTTAACCGGTATAACCGCGTGCGCGCCATCACCCTTGAAGCGGACTTGGCTGAAGGGGCCTTTATGGGCCCCGTTCTTGAAGCCATGGAGAAAACAGCGAGAGAGGTTTTGCCTCAAGAAGCGACCATTGGCTATAAAGGGCAATCGCTGGATTTCCAAGAATCTGGACAGTCGATGGTTTTCGTTTTTGCCATCGGCATCATTATTGTGTTCCTCGTTCTAGCCGCGCAATTTGAAAGCTACCGCCACCCTGTGATTATTCTTCTCTGCGTTCCTGCAACGGTCGCGGGCGGTTTGCTGGGTCTCTGGCTAACCGGAAATTCCCTGAATATTTATACGCAAATCGGGCTGATTATGCTTATCGGACTGGCGGCGAAAAACGGTATTTTGATTGTCGAATTTGCCAATCAACTGCGCGACGAAGGGCAAGAGTTTTACGACGCCGTCAAAAACGCCGCCATGATCCGCTTTCGCCCCATCGTCATGACCAGCCTGACAACGGCGGCCGGAAGCCTGCCTTTGATTTTATCAAGCGGGGCCGGAGCCGAAACGCGCGCCGCGATTGGCGTTGTCATTCTGTTCGGGGTTATTTCAGCGGCGCTTATCACCGTCCTCTTTGTCCCGACGGCCTACGCCCTCATCGCAAAAGGATCAGGCTCACCGCTCGACGTAACCCGCCGCCTTGAAGCCGAAAGCAAAGCCTCATCCGAAACCATACCGGAGCCCGCGGAATAGCGGGGTTTCTCCCCCGTTATTCTCTGTCCAAATGCAGGATAATTGTTAGAATTTCATCCTCACGCCGCCGTTTAGAATAAACCCGTCATTGCGCGACCAAATACTTGTCGTCCACTGTCCATCAGGGGCGCGGGCCGGCAGTACAAGCGGATCTTCCTTAGTCTGGCGCACATTTAACAGGTTCTCTGCATTGAGGAAAACACCCACACGTCCGAGCGTGATTTCGCCAAGAAGCCCAAGGTGCAAATAAGGCTTACTAACGCTGCGGTACGGATTACCGCCCAGCCGCTGCTTGCCTGTGTAATACGCTTCAAAGCCGAGCCGTCCGCGGCCATGTTGTTCCCACATAGCCACAAAGCCAGCAGAGTGGCGCGGCGTAAGTTCTATTTTGCGCCGTCCGCCAAGCGGATCTTGCTCTGTCGCGTCGAGATAGAGATAGCTGCCGGTAAGTTTAATGTCGTTCCAAATGTAGCGGAGCAAAAGCTCGGACCCTCTAATCTGGGTTTGCCCATCCGCATTGACAAGCCGCACACGATCAAGCGGGCCGCCAAGAACGGAGGCGAACGCGTCAAGTTCCGTGACATCATTCACATTAGAACCAAACAGGGTCACATTGGTTTCGATAGATCCGCTTTTGTATCCCACATCAATAGACGCCGTCTCGGCTGTTTCTTCTTCCAATGCGCCGAGCGGAGCTAGCCGCGAAAGGCCCGCCGCTTCGATGTCCTCGACAAAAGGTGTGGGGGCAAAAAACCCGCGCCCATAAGATCCGCGAATTGTCCACCTCTCTGGCTTATAAAGCACAGACACGCGAGGGCTTAGCTGCGTACCAAATTCGCTGTGCTCATCGACGCGTCCGCTTAATGATAGAGAGAGGTCGTCTTTCAAGTCATGGTCTACCTGCGCGAAAAAGCTCGGGACGGTGTAGTCAAAATTAAAAACTGGGAATGTGTCCGAGTCAAAGCCTTCGGACTGATAGGCGAGGCCCGCGACCCAGTTTGTACCGCCGCTTCCGCCCGCGATAGAGGCTTCCGCAAAATAACTCTCATGGCGATCATCTTCCAAAACGGAGCCAAAGCGGTGCTCGTGGTCTTGCACCATGGCCGAACCGCGCACATTCAAAGTCAGCGTATCAGAGAGCGGCACGGCGCCAATGAAGCCGCCGTCCAGACGCGTGGTATCTTGGTTTTGAGCAAATTCTGTTCCGTCCGGAACTATGCGGCCCGGCATCGTTCCCCCCTCTCGCTGCTCCGTCATGACGCCGATTGTTGCGTAAAGGCTTGATCCATCTACGCCTTCCCAAAACAATCGCGGACGCGCTGTAAACCGCTCATACCCTGCAAGATCGATCCAGCCGTCACCGTCTAGGTCTTTTGTGCTTTGACGGTGAGCGCCCGCAGTTAGGGAAACTCCGACATCGCCGCTTAACGGGGCTTCAACATAACCTGTTAAATCTTGGCCATCCCGCGTCGTAAAATTGGCTAACATCTCGCCTGCGGGTTCGTCGCCGGGGCGTCTGGAAACAAGGTTGATGACGCCGCCAAGTGCCGAACCGCCATAAAGCGAAGACGCAGACCCTTTAATGACTTCGACTTGCGAAAGATCGGTTGGCGGTATTTGCAACAGGCCGATAGAGGCCGCTTGTCCGCCGTAAAGCGGGAGGCCATCGCTAAGGAGTTGCGTGTAGCGGCCATAGAGACCCTGCAAACGAATGTTCGCGGCCCCCAGCGCCGGAGACGTTGTTTGCACCCTAACGCCGCCCGTTTCGGCCACTAACATAGAAATGTTACCCGGCCGCATTAGCGCCTTTTCTTGAATTTCCTCGCCCGCAATAACCTCAACCCGAAACGGCTCATTTTCGACGGCGCGGCCAGACCGTGTGGCCTGAACGATAATTTCGTCCATCTCTTCATGATCATCGCCGTGCTCGTCGTGGCCAGGCGTCTCATGATGGTCATCTTTATCATGGCCGTCCCCATGATGATCATCAGGCTCTTCGCTGCTATGCTGCGGTTCAGGCGCAGCATACGCCGCAGGGGCCGCCGTCAGAGCGTAACAAGAGACGGCTGACAGTAATAACAAATGGCGGAAATGAGGCATATTTTTACCCGTTATGTCTACGTTGAAGTTTTCGCAAATGCGGCGCGCATCCTTGTAAACCGTAAGATGCCGGCAGATTCAAGAGACATTCAAGCAAAACAATAGGGACAAAAGGCCCTAGCGGCAGCACGCCAACACTCATAACCGAGTGCATGCTATTCACGCTTCCGATGTTAGTATAAAATCACGGCAAAAACGTGGACTACGAAAAACAAGAACGCTCAAGCCGCAGCCAAGAGAAACCCAAACAAGGAGGCATTTCAACTAAATCTTAAGGAAAAAATGGAGCGGGCGATGAAATTCGAATTCACGACCCTCACCTTGGCAAGGTGATGCTCTACCACTGAGCTACGCCCGCTCATATTTTGCGTATCATGACCTTAATTTGATCACGTCTGCGATAGTCGGCGCTATATGGCTTAAACCGATTCTAAAATCAACCTTATTTTTTCGCTTTTTTCACATCTTGCTTGCACCTTATGATATTGCCGTTTTACAGCGGCCCATAAGGCTTATACCGCACGGAGACAGAATGCCCGCGACGAAACAAGACCTCTTTGATTTCCTTGGTAATCTTAGCATCAAACACACGACAACCGATCACGCACCGGTCTTTACCGTGGATGAGGGACAAGACATCAAAGCTAAGCTTCCAGGCGGGCATACGAAGAACCTGTTCTTGAAAGACAAGTCAGGCGCGCTGTTTTTGGTGTGCGCTTTGGGTGATACCCAGATCAAGATTAACCGCCTGCACGCTGTGCTTGGCTGCAAACGGCTGTCCTTTGGCAATCCGGAGCTACTACTCGAACATTTGGGCGTCACCCCCGGCTCTGTCACGCTATTCTCGCTTATCAATGACAAGGACAGCGCCGTAACGCTTGTCCTCGATAAAGCGCTGCTCAATTATGACATCGTCAACTTCCATCCGCTGCTTAATGACGCCACCACGGCGATCACATTTGAAGACATGGTGAAATTTGCCCATGCGACACAGCACGCACCGACGCTTGTCGATTTCGCAGAATTGGAAGATTAGCGCCCTTATGATTGATGGCCTCATATCCAGAAGTCTTTCGAGTAAGGTCCTCTTCCTCGCCATCAGCTTTGTCATGATCGCGGAAGTGCTGATCTTCATTCCATCTGCTGCGTCTTTTCGGCAGGACTGGCTGGAGCAGCGGGCCGAACGCGCTGGGCATCTGACCCTCGCGCTTATGGGCGTGCCGGACTATGAGGGCAGCGAAATATTATCGAGCCGGTTCATGAAGGATACGGACGTCATTATGCTGTCGACTAAACGCAAAGGCATGACAGAACTTGTTCTCGGTTTCCCACCGGAGAGCGGCCCGTTCAAGATCATAGATTTGCGGCAGGCCAAACGTTTCCCGCCTATACTTGAAACCTTTGGAGAATTTTTCGGAGACGAGACAGGCTATCTGCGCGTTATCTCGACACCAATCATAAGTGGTCAGGACAGTTTAGAATATCTAGTACCTGCCGCTTCCTTGCAGGAAGCCATGCAAGCCTATTGTCACCGCATCTTATTGCTATCCATCCTGATCGCGCTGATTACTGGCCTCATGCTTTACTGGGCGCTCTCTTACGTGATTGTTCGCCCCGTTAAAGCTCTCGCTGGCGGCCTCGCAGCGTTTCGGGAAGATCCAGAAACGCGGCGTTCAAATTTGCCGCCGTCGACACGGAAAGACGAAATCGGTCAGCTCCAGCGCGAATTTTTCGACATGAAAAAGAGCGTCCGAAGCGCCTTTAAACAGCAAGACAGGCTCGCCACATTGGGGCTTGCCGTCGCCAAAATTAATCATGATCTTCGAAACGTTCTGACCTCGGCGCACCTCGTGTCTGACCGCATTGCTATGGATAAAGATAAACGCGTAGCGCAAATGGGCGAGCGCCTTGTCCGCGCGGTTGACCGCGGGATTAAGCTTTGCACGGATGTGCTAAATTATTCCCAATCCAAAGAAGATCCGCCAGAGCTTAAGCCCGTTCGAGTTAGTCTTTTGCTCGGCGAAATCGCAGCAGATGTTTTGCCAAGTTTTAACAGGCCCAGCCGTAAAATTCGTTTCACCAACACAGTCCCAACTGACCTGACCCTAAAACTTGACTCAGATCACACGTACCGGATTTTTCATAATCTGTTCCGTAATGCGTCACAGGCTATGGCCGGCCTCAAAGATGATGATGCCGTTCGGCATTTAAGCGTCAGCGCGCGTCCGTCTGGCGACCAGACCATCATTGACGTTATTGACACCGGACCAGGTCTTCCGAGCCGCGCAAAGGAAAACCTATTCAAGGCCTTCGCGGCTTCGTCAGGCCATGGAAGCTCAGGCCTCGGCCTTACGATTGCGAAAGAACTAACGCAGGATCAGGGCGGAGATATCATTCTGAGCCAAACAGGAGAGACAGGCACGACCTTCTCCGTCAGTTTTCCGACCTAAACACCCGCCTGCTTATTGACTCGTCACGCCCGCCTTATTAGTCAAATCACAACTGCGCCGATTTAAGTCAAACTTGCGGGCGCATGAAAAAATTCCGCTAAAGAGGTTTTATGCCAGTTCCTGTTATTGTTATTAATTTCGGCCATAGCGTTTTGCGCTCCCTCGATGACTACACAGAGGCTGCCTCAGAAATTTACCGCCATTACCGCCAAGGTAATAATGTTGTGGCCGTCACATCCGCCCAAGGCGATCAGACGGATGTCCTCATGGCAGAAGCGCGCCGTGTCGGCCCGGACAGCACCGCGAAAAACCTGCCCGAACTGATACAGCTCGGCGAACGGCGCTCAGCAGCACTTCTCGCGCTTGCACTCGAGCGTATCGGCGCGCCTGCCTTTGTAAGGCAAGCCCGAGATTTGGGTTTGAAGGCCGCTGGCCCAAACACTGAAGCGGAACTGGTTGACCTTAATGTTGGGCAGCTTGAGCAAGACCTTAAAGACCATGATATTGTTGTGATGCCAGGCTATGTTGGTATCGGCGAAAACGACCGTCCGTCTTTACTTGGCGACGGCGGGGCCGACCTCACAGCGCTTTATGTCGCGCATAGATTAGGGATCAAAGCTCTCCTCCTCAAAGATGTCGACGGCGTCTATGAACAAGATCCGAAACAACACCCAAATGCCAAGCGCTATGAAAACTTATCATGGCAAGAGGCGCGCAAGCGGGCAGGCGTGTTGGTCGCCCCTAAAGCTTTGACCTTTGCTGAAAATCACAAGCTTGAATTTCATATCGGCACGCCCGGTATCCCGCATTACACCACGATCGGCGAGACAACGTCGGAGGCAACGGCTCCGAAGCGCCCGCGTCCGCTGCGCGTTGCTATGCTAGGCTGCGGCGTCGTCGGCGGTGGTGTTTATCGCCGCGTCAAGGCGCTCCCCGCTCGGTTTGAAATCGTCAAAATCATGGTCAGAAACGAACAAAAATATATCGACCAAGGCTATAAGCGGCACGAAATCACAACAAAATTTGACGATGTTATCGCGGCAAAGCCTGACATTTTTATTGATGTGTCTGGCCCAATTGAACCTGCGCTCACCTTTACCAAAGACATGCTGTCACGCGGCGTGCATGTGGTTAGCGCGAATAAGCAAGCCATTGCGGCGGGCGGAAAAGACTTACTTGATTTTGCCAAAGACGCTGGGTCTATTCTCGCTTTCTCCAGCGCGGCCGGAGGCGGCATGCCCGTCCTTGAAATGTGTATCCGTGAACATGGACGCATTGACCGCGTCGAAGCGCTTCTCAACGGCACGACGAATTATATGCTCGGCGAAATGACAGGCGGGAAAAGTTATGATGAGGCCCTTCGCGAAGCGCAGGAAAAAGGCTTTGCTGAAGCCGACCCAAGCGGCGACGTCCACGGCTCTGACGCGGCGGCGAAAATCCGTCTTGTCGCCTTACTCGGTTTTGGCGAAACCATAACCCTTGACGACATTCCCTGTGACACCATAGAGAATTATGAGATCAAGCAGCCTCTTAGCGGCGCAGTCAAACGGATTGCAAGTTGCTGGCGTCATGACGGCGGTTTCCAAACGGCCCTTGAACTTAAAGATCTGCCCCTCAATAATTTCATTGCACAAGCTGACGGCGAAGAAGCTCACGCGATTTTCTATTTTGATGATGGCGATATCTATAAAATTCGGGGTAAAGGCGCAGGCCGTTGGCCCACGACCGAATCCGTTATGGCGGACCTCTATGATATCTCAGCGGCAGACATGAACGCGCCGGAGGCATAATATTAGCACGGCGCCTGTCATTGTCTGGTTTCGGCGTGACCTTCGCGTTTCTGACAACCCCGCTTTGGCGCGCGCGGCAGAGACAGGAAAGCCTGTCATCGCCGTCTATATTGACCAAACAAATCGCCAGCGCAGCATGGGCAGTGCGTCTAAATGGTGGTTACATCATAGCCTAAAGGCCTTAGAGCAAGATTTAAGCGACTTAAACATCCCTCTCATCTTGTACCAAGACGTAGCGGATAAGGGCCTTAACGCGCTTATATCAGCGTCCGGCGCCGATCATCTTGTTTGGAACCGATGCTACGAAGCGGAAAGCATTGCCCGCGATACGGCCCTCAAAGAAGAAATGACTCAAAAAGGCATAAAGGCGGAAAGCTTTAACGGCTCCCTTTTGAATGAACCGTGGGAAATTAAATCTGGTAACGGAACGTACTACAAAGTCTTTACGCCGTACTGGAAAGCCGTGCTTCGCGGGCCGCCCACGCATGAGCCTCTGCCATCCCCTCAAAAACAAACCGCCATCGAGAAAGACCTTCAAACCCTTCGCTTAGACGATTTAAATTTATTGCCGTCAAATCCAGACTGGGGCGCGAAAATGTCGCCGTTTTGGCAGCCTGGGGCTAAAGGCGCAAAGCAAGCGCTTGAAGACTTTCTGGACGGCCCCGTGACGCATTACGGTACAGACCGCGACCGACCAGATCGGAACGGCACGTCTCGCCTATCGCCGCATCTTGCGTTTGGCGAAATATCACCTCGGCAAATTTGGCATGAAACTAGAGAGAAAACAAATCACGGCGAGAAGTTTCTTTCTGAGATTGGCTGGCGGGAATTCTCCTACGCGCTGCTGTTCCATAACCCTAAATTGGCGAAGGAGAACTTCAAACCGGATTTTGACGGGTTTGATTGGTCGCATGGTGACGAAAAACTTATGCGCTGGCAAAAAGGGCTCACTGGCTACCCCTTTGTCGATGCGGGTATGCGGCAATTATGGGCGACGGGTTGGCAACATAACCGCGTGCGGATGGTCACAGCCAGCTTCTTGATCAAGCATTTATTGATTGATTGGCGCGAAGGCGAAACATGGTTTTGGGACACCCTCGTTGACGCGGATCCGGCGAGCAACGCCGCAAGCTGGCAAT
This sequence comes from Alphaproteobacteria bacterium, assembly GCA_051252005.1. Lineage (GTDB taxonomy): Bacteria > Pseudomonadota > Alphaproteobacteria > Caulobacterales > Maricaulaceae > JACOMS01. Next base: position 86,864 of record JBPOEZ010000010.1, read on the forward strand.
GGGTCGCGGGAAGCGGCGCAGATGCTTCGCCCTATTTCCGCATTTTCAACCCCATAACACAGGGCCAAAAATTTGACCCCAATGGCGACTATGTTCGCAAATGGGTTCCAGAACTGAAACGGCTGCCGAATAAGTATATTCACAGCCCTTGGGATGCCCCTAAGTCGGTTTTAAAAGAAGCGAACGTCACCCTTGGGGACACGTACCCGAAGCCTATTGTCGAACATAAACGCGCCCGCGAAAAAGCCCTTGAACGGTATAAGGCTATGAAATCATAAGGCAGCAACTGCCCGCTCTCGTGTTTGTGATTGTCATGTGAGCGCGGCTCAGACTATCTATCGCCTATGAAAAATATATTTATTACGCTTACAGTCTTAGGCTTTGCCGCCTGTTCACCGTCCGCAAGTTCGGCGAATGACGGAACGCAACCCGCTTCCAGCGAAGCCGAAACGGCTATTTTCGCAGGCGGATGTTTTTGGTGCACAGAATCAGACTTCGAAAAAGTCCCCGGCGTCATAGAAGCTGTCTCTGGCTACACGGGCGGACACATAGAAAATCCGACTTACAAACAGGTCACCCGCGATGATACGGGTCATTACGAAGCCGTTAAAGTTATCTTTGATCCGTCTCAAGTGACTTACAAAGCGCTCGTTGATTATTATTGGCATACGGTAGATCCGACAGATCCAAATGGCCAGTTTTGCGATGAGGGCTCAAGTTACAGGACAGCGATTTTCGCATCGCCTGAACAATTAGAAGCCGCGAAGCTTTCCAAAGAGGAGATTAAGCAATCCAAGTCTTTCGCAGACCCGATTGTCACTCCCATCGTGGCGGCGGCGACATTTTACGATGCCGAAGACTATCATCAGGATTATTATAAGAAGAACAAAATTCGTTATAAGTTTTACCGCAATGGCTGCGGGCGTGATAAGCGCCTCGAGCAGCTCTGGGGCGACAAATAAGTCCGGCTTGCTCTAACGGGTTTCAGTTGGCGTATATCCGTAAGCAGCCCACAGAGCCAGCTTTCGCCGCTTGCCGCCGCCAAGGTCAATATCAAGCGGCTTAAGTGGAACAATGCGCTCAAAGTCTTCTAAAAATTCATCTTCATAATTTTTATGATAATTAATTAAAAGCATCGGGCCTTCCGTAGCCTCTAACGGATGCATAAGTTCCGCGTGGTTGAGGGGGTGATTTTTAAGTCTCCACATTTTCAGCGGCGCGGTGTCAGCAAGCCCGTAATAATTCAAATCGTAAAATGTGATCCGGTTATCAAGCGCGATGACGGAATAAGCCTGTCCCTCATGCCCCTCAGCAAAGCGGTTTTCTAAGACCTCAACGGTTTCTGGCCACGCTCTGAGACGTTTGAAACTATTGGCCGCGCCAACGGCGTTCGCAAGCGCCGGAAACAGTCCCAAAATCACAAGCCCTCCGCCCAAGGCCGCATTAACGATCAGTCCTGCTTTTGTGGCCTTACGAACCGTTTTCAAGCCGTAATGGGCGAGCAGAATTGATCCGCCCACATAGGCCGTCACGGCCCAGTTCGCATTAGCGCGAGACATGAGGGCCTGAAACGAAATAATTAAAAGCGGACTGAGCACGAAGAGCGCAATCCAAAAAGCAGGGCTTTCTAGTTTCTGTCGGCAGGCCGCAATAAGCGCCATCACGAGAAGCACCAATGTAACAGGCCCGAAGACGATCAGCTGATCGGCCCAAAATGTTAGAAGCTCGCCCGGATGAAACGGAATGCCTCCTTGCACATTGGCATTTGCCACTGTGTGGGACAGGGTCGCGAAATCATGGTTCATATTCCACACGATGTTAGGCGCAATAAGAAGAGTCGCGATAATGACGACTGCGGCCCCCTTAAAAGACAAAAGCGCGTTACGCGTCGGCCTATCGAATAAAACCGCCAAGCCCAAAGCTGGTAGAAAAAACAACATCGCGTATTTACACAAAAGGCCGACACCGATAGCGAGCCCGAGTTGCAGCGCGCGCGGCCATGTCGGGTTTTCCCGTAAGTGAAGCCACGCATTGAGCGCTACAGCAAAACAGAAAAGCAGCGGCACGTCGGTGCTAACAATCCCCGCAGAAAGCCCCACAGCCGGCATGATAATATAAATCAGCGCCGCCCAAAAACCCGTCTGCGCGTCAAAGGCAAAACGGGCCGTGCGGAAAATGACATAGGCTGTTGCGGAATGCAGGACCGGGGACGAAAGCCTCACCGCCCATTCCGCATCTCCGAAAACCCCTGTTGTCGCGGCGATCACCCACGCAATCATAGGCGGTTTTGTGAAGTAGCCCCAATCGAGATCTTTCGACCACGCCCAATATTGCGCCTCGTCCCCGTGCAAATAAAACGGCGAAATGAATAGCGCGGTCAAGCGAAAGAGCAAAAGGCCCAAAATGAGCCAGACGGCCCAGCGGTGATATGGCGGCGTTATTGTTTTACTCATACAGTCTCATGCCAAACTTACGCGCTTTTATCCACTCCATTATCTAACCAAATTGTAAGCCCGCCTTAAGGCACAGGGTCAGAATTCTTTGCGGTTTATTAACCATGCCCGCCCACTCTGTTCTCAAAGTTTAAACAGCCGCCGATCGGAAACATCATGACCCGCTTCCCAAGCCTCAAAAAAATTGGCATCGCTAGCCTCTGCCTTCTTTGGCTTGCTGGCTGCGCGACCAATGCCGCTAATCCGTATGGAACAGAAAAGACGGGTTACCCGCAAGCCGATCAGCCTTACGCTGAAGAGGGACAATCAGGCGGACTCAGCGAGAACGAGCTTGTCCAAGGCATTTCCACCCATCTGGGCGTAACCTCAGAATCTGCCGCCTCAATTATCGCGCGCTTGTTCAAAGACCGCGGACGGCCTTCAGGTTACATAACAGGCGACGAAGGTAGCGGCGCTATCGGTGTCGGCGCGCGTTACGGCAAAGGCACGCTTTGGCTCGAAAACGGACAGTCAGTTCCCGTATATTGGCAAGGCCCCACGGTTGGATTTGATTTTGGCGGAGATGCCTCAAAGGTCTTCACACTTGTTTACGGCCTTGATGATCCGCAGCGCATCTATCAGCGTTTTCCGGGCGTTGATGGCAGCGCTTATCTTGTTGGCGGTATGGCCGTGAATTACCAACGCGCGAACGGTATCACCCTTGCCCCGATCCGTTCCGGTGTCGGTGTTCGTCTCGGCGCAAAAGTAGGCTACACAAGCTACACCACAAAACGAAATTACTTGCCGTTCTAACGCGCGCCACACGCAGGGCAGTCAGGGTCTTTAGATAGACGAATCGTGCGGCTTTCGGCGGCAAGACCATCATAAACCCAGACGCGGCCAGACAAAGTTTTTCCGGCCCCCGTAAGATGCTTGATCGTCTCTAGCGCCATCATAGACCCCGCTATTCCGGCCAAAGCCCCGACAACGCCGACTTCGGAGCATGTCTCGGCGTGCAAAGGGGCTTCCGGCACAAGGCATTGATAACAGGGCCCAACATGATCGGAGGGGAAAAGGCTAACCTGTGCGTCGAAACGGCCTAAAGCGCCAGACACTAAGGGAATAGATAAAGATAAGGCGGCGGCGTTGACGATGAACCGCGTCTCAAAACTATCCGTGCCGTCCAAAATGACGTCATGTCCCGCTAGGATGTCCTGTGAATTCTCTGCGTTCAATCGCTTATCAACATTTGTAAACGTCATATGCGGGTTCAGCCCGTTCAGACGATCTGACATAGCGCTGACTTTAAGCGTCTCTCTATCCTTATCCGAAAACTGAATTTGGCGCTGCAAGTTTGAGCGCGCGACCACATCATCGTCGATCAGCGTAAGGTGGCCAATTCCTGCCGCAGCCAAATAGAGACCCGTGGGGCCGCCCAGGCCGCCTGCACCGACAATCGCCACACGGGCATCCGTCAGGGCCTTCTGGCCCGGGCCGCCGATCTCTTTCAAGACTAAATGCCTTGCATAGCGTTCTATATAGTCCGGCGTCATCTCAGTCCTTATTTCTCTGTATATTATGGCACAGCCATCTTGAAAGTTCACTGTAATTAACGCACTCTTAAGGTAATTAAGGCGCTATACACCGAAATCGTTTACGAGGATATTATGACTCTCAAAGCACTCTTTATGACGGCTATTTTGCTGGCTCTGCCAGCCGCAGCCCATGCCTCTGACCCCCGCCTTGTCGGAACCTTTGGGGATTGGGCTGCCTATTCACGCAGCGTTGGCAATGAAAATATCTGTTACGTCCTCGGAAAACCCAAAACGGCCACGCCGACCAATGTACGCCACGGCGATGTTTACTTCATGGTCGCAAATTGGCAGTCGGGTAAAGCAAAAGAACAGCCCAGCTTGCTTACAGGGTTCCCGTTAAAAAGTAACCGCGCCCCATCCGCAAAGGTGGGACGCACCAAAATCCCGATGTATGTTGCGCAAAATGAGGCTTTCATTGAAAGCCGAAATGACGAGACGCGCCTTGTACGCTCTATGCGCGCCGGTTCTATGATGCAGGTTGATGCTGTCTCGCAGCGCGGTACGAATGTCTCTTATGACTTTTCGCTTAAAGGCATTACCGCCGCCCTGAGCAAAGCACAGGCCAGTTGCCGGTAAGGCGCGTACTTGTTACATATCAGCCGCGCGGCACCATATACGCACAGCTATAATTAATTTCCCTCGGCTAGTCTTCATGCTATAGGCGCGCCATGGCCACCACCCTTATACATACAGCTGACATAGCTCCTGCGCATAACGCGCCGCTTATTCGCTTGCCCGGTCTCGGAAAACCCGAGATCGCAGCACACCTCAAAGAGATGGGGGTCGAGCCGAAAAAAGTACGGATGCGCGCCAGTCAAATCTTCCAATGGGTCTATAATTTTGGCGTACGCGACTGGGAGCAAATGACCAATATTGCAGCCCCCATGCGCGAGAAGCTCGCTGAAGTTTTCACCCTAGAACGCCCCGAAATCGTAGAACGCCAAATTAGCAAAGACGGCACGCGTAAATACCTCATTCGCATGGCCCCTGGCATCGAAGTCGAAAGCGTCTTCATTCCGGATGTATCCAAGACGGGCGCGCTCTGTGTCTCGTCTCAAGTTGGCTGCACGCTTACCTGCAAGTTTTGCCATACAGGAACGCAAAAACTAGTCCGTAATCTCACAGCGGCAGAAATTGTGCTGCAAGTGATGATCGCCCGTGATGATTTGGGCGAATGGCCGACCACGCAGGAAAACCGCAAACTCACCAACATTGTTTTCATGGGCATGGGCGAGCCGCTTTATAACACGGACAATGTCATCGACGCCTGTAATATTTTGTCAGATGAAACCGGACTGTCCATTGGACGCCGCCGAATAACAGTCTCAACATCCGGCGTAGTCCCTGATATTGCCCGTATGGGTGAAGCGACGAATGCCATGCTCGCGATTTCTCTTCACGCGGCCAATGATGAGCTTCGTGAAAAGATTATGCCGATTAACCGGAAGTACCCCCTTGCCGAGTTAATGGAGGCCTGCCGGAATTACCCCGGCCTCTCGAATGCGCGGCGGATCACCTTTGAATATGTCATGCTGAAAGGCATCAATGACAGCCCCAAACATGCGCGGCAACTCATCAAGCTCCTTGACGGCATTCCCGCCAAGGTCAACCTGATTCCGTTCAACCCGTGGCCAGACAGTCCTTATGAATGTTCAGAATGGGGCACGATTGAAAATTTTGGAGACATCGTTAACCGCGCCGGATTTGCTTCGCCTATTCGCACCCCACGCGGGCGAGACATTTCTGCCGCTTGCGGACAGCTTAAATCCGAAAGCGAGAAAGTTCGCGCAAGTACTCTGCGCAAAGCCGCCAAGGCTGAAACTGGCACGTAACCCATTTGGGCCTATTGACCAAAGCCATTGCACCTGCCAAGCCCTCTGCAACGCAATAATAGAAGGATAACTTCATGGATGCAGCGCTCAACAGTTTGGCTAACGGGCTTCCAGTTTTAGTCACCTATTTACTGGTCATCACCGTAATATACGTCATTGGCATCTTTATATATGTGAAGCTCACGCCTCATAAGGAGCTTGAACTTATTCAGGACGGCAACATGGCCGCCGCTGTTTCTTTTTCCGCTCTCATCATCAGCCTCGCCCTACCGCTTGCGGCCTGCCTTGTTAACAAGATTGGGCTATTGGACGTCGCCGTTTGGGGAACCGTGAGCCTGTTTTTACAGCTTTTCTTATTCCGCCTCACCGATGCTTTATTCAAAGGTATGCCTGATCGTATTCAAAATAATGAAGTCCCTGCTGCCATGGTTCTCGCATCGTTCAAACTTGCCGGGTCCATTACACTCGCCTTAGCCATAGTCGGCTAGGCGCATGGTGGCACGATAATGTTTCGCCGAATACCGGATTGGCTTATCTACGGGACGATTGTTCTCCTTATTTACCTCAATGCGAACCGCGCGGCGCATAGAGAAGACGCCCCGCAACCACCGCCTCCGCCCGAACTAGGCCCGCTATTACCCAATGAAACGCCCCGCGATCAATCCGTCTTAGTAGAAATGGGCGGGCCAACATCGGGCATCGGTACGGCCTTTGCTATAGATAATAAAGGGTCATGGCTGACCGCTCGGCACGTCGTCGATGGCTGCGATGAGGTCGCGCTAAACCTTGGCCAAAACCGCGCCATTAAAGTCGGTGTAAAACTCTCTCTAGATTCTGATACCGCCGTTCTCTATTCAAAGTGGAAGCGAAAACCTTTAGCCAGTGATTTGCATACGCCGCGCTCGCTTGGCGAATATGGCTACTTTTTTGGCTTCCCACAGGGCCGCCCCGGCGAAGCAGTGGCCTCTTTAATTGGACGCCATAAAATGGTCATTCGTGGCCGCTACAGCACAGAGGAACCCATCTTAGCTTGGACAGAAGTTGGCCGCACACGCGGCCTCGATGGGTCTCTCGGCGGGCTTTCAGGCGGGCCCGTTCTTGACTCTGACGGTGAAGTCATCGGCATAGTTGCCGCTGAAAGTCCTCGCCGTGGGCGCATTTATTCTGTCGCGCCCAGTAACCTGAAAAGCCTTATTCAGCAAAACGAGAACAGCGCCCCTGAACCGATCGCCATAGATAATTACGGCATGGAAGCCGATAGATATCGCCGCGCAAGACGCATAGCGCAAGTATTTTGCCTCGTTAAATAAACTGATGCGGCGTAGACCTCCCACTGTTTTTTTGGTGTGTTTAATTCTCACTGCCGTAGGCTTTGCAGCCCTCAACGAGTCTGTTCCCCGTCAGCACTTGCCGTGGCGCGCGCTCGACATAGAGGCCCCAACAGGATTCGCGACTGACGCGCAGATGATGCGGCTATCTTTATCGCCGTCAAAATCCTGTATGGATATGGCCGATAATGCGATGACATTCTCATCCGTTAAGGCCGAGCCAAAGGACGGGAAAGATGTGTGCGGATGGACCGTGGCGCGAGACGTTTTGGGAAGCGATAGCGGCGTTTTATCCTCCGAAACCACTATGCAATGCCCCCTCGCTATCGGCACCTATATCTGGATCCGAGAAATTGACGGTCTTGCACGAGACTATTTCGGTTCGCCGCTTAAAAAAATTCACCATTTCGGGACCTATTCCTGCCGTAGGCAAATCGGTAATAGCGGACAGCGCTGGAGCGAACATTCTTTCGCCAATGCTTGGGATGTCTCCGCCTTCGAACTCGAAAACGGAGAACGCATTTCCGTGCTCAAGCACTGGTTTAAAGGTGACAAAGACCAAAAGAAATTCTTACGAAAAGTACGCGGCCAGGCCTGTAAAATATTTCGCGTCACGCTGAGCCCTGATTACAACGCCGCACATGCCAATCACCTACACGTAGATATGGGCCCTACGTCTGCTTGCAATTAATAATTATTTAGGCGCGCGGCTAACATCGACGGTCGCATGATCAATATGAAAGTGCGTTTTAAGCCTAGCTTTAATGGCGCGGCTAACGGTTTCAAGACTAGCCTCAGGTATGGCCACGGCTTCTAAAGTCATCATCGGCCTATCGTTCGTGATGCTCCACGCATGCATATGGTGAATATCAACAAGATCCGGCACCTCCGTCATTAAGTCATCACGGATTTCTCGGCGGTCAATACCGGGGGGCGCGCCTTCGAGTAAAATATGGGCGCTATCCTTAATTAGGCCCCAAGCGCTTCGCAAAATAAGAAGCGCGACAAGCACGGACAAAAGCGGGTCAATGGGCATCCATCCGGTTTTCATGATCACAAGCGCGGCGATAATAGCCGCCACCGACCCTAAAAGGTCACCGAGGACGTGCAAGATAGCGCCGCGTATATTCAGGTTTTCTCTATCCGCGCCGATGAGAATCCAGAACACCAAAATATTTACACAGAGACCACCAATGGCGACCCACAGCATAGGCCCAGCGAGTATTTCGCCTGGGGTATAAAAGCGTTGTGCCGCCTCAATCACGATCCAAACCGCGATGGCAAATAAGGTCAGCCCGTTGACAAAGGCGACCAAAATAGAAAACCGGTCATAGCCGAATGTGTGCTTCCAGTCCGCAGGACGAGCGGCAAGTTTAAATGCGCCCCACGCCATGGCGAGCGCTGCAAAATCTGTCAGCATATGGCCCGCATCTGCAAGCAGTGCCAACGAGCCTGAGATCAGTCCGCCCGTAACCTCGGCCAACATAAACAGGCCCGTTAAGAGCGCGGCAATACCGACACGCACACGGTTTTTGTTGCCGTGCGCGGGGCAATGATTGGCGTGACTATGTTCGCCGCTATGATCGTGAGAATGACCCATAAAATTATTATGCCACTTTGCGCCGGAATTTATAGCGAAAAATATGCAGAGCTTGTCTGCAAAATTTAAATCCTCCCTAACCAAATTTTGTTAACTCTGTTTCATGTTGAGCGCACAAAATACATCCGAGACCGCTATGCCTTTCACGGTTGCCGTGAAGCGTCCTGCGGAATTGACCAAAACTGAACGCGCGGTTTGGGAGGCCTTACGCGCGCAAAACCCTGCGCTTTATAGTCCCTACTTTCATGTCGGATACACGCAGCTCGTCGGAGCGTTACGCGAAGACGCCTATGTCGCTATCGCGCAATGCGATGACAGGCCCGCCGCATTTTTCCCCTATCAAGGCCCGCAGCCCGGTAAAAGCGGATTTGCGCGGCCCATCGGCGCGCCTATGACAGACTATCACGGTTTTATTTGCGCGCCTGATACGCCGCTTAATCACATGTCTATTTTAGCCGGAGCCGGAATTGGCGCCTTTCATTATAGCGCGCTCGTTGACGGATCAGAGGCCCTCGCGCCGCATCATAAAGCCACTGACATTGGCACGTTGATGGATGTCTCAGACGGAGCCGAAGCGTGGCGTAACGCGCGCGATTCGAGTTACCGCCGGAGCCTGAAAAGCCAGCGCCGCCGCGTGCGCAAGGCCGAGGAAGACTTCGGCCCAAGACGTTTCGAGTTCAAAAGCAAAGACCGCACCGTCTTTGATCAGCTCATCGCGTGGAAGCAGGAAAAATTTGCACAAACAGGCAAATATGACGTCCTCTCCGCAGGATGGACATTAGAACTCTTAGAACGCCTCTGGGCCTCAAACGGCCCGCTACGATGTGATATGCATGTGCTATATTTCGGTGACCGGATCGCAGCCATTGACCTTGGCCTTTCAGACGGCCCTACATTTCATAGCTGGATTGTTGCCTATGATAGCGCCCTGCATACATATGGCCCCGGCTTACAGCTTCTTGAAGGACTGATCGACGAAGCCCAAACCCTAGGTTACAAACGCATTGACCTCGGCGCAGGCGACGACGGATATAAACGTCATTACGCAACGGACCCCGTCACAGTCGGCTCAGGCTTTATCGCAGCAAAAGGTCCTGCGGCAGCCCTATCTCAACTTTACGGACAGGCGGAGAAGTTTGGGAAGAAGGCTCTCAAAGACGCGCCCGGAAAACTCCGTCGCCGCTACAGCCAAATCGCCGCCTGCGATGATAGCCTCTCTGGCCGTGCCAAAGCCATGATCGAAGCCGTAAAAGCCGCGCCCCAAGGCTAAAAACCTTCTACTTTATTTCTAAAAAAAAGCCCCGCCAAAGCGGGGCCTAATAATTCATACTACCAGATTTTGACGCGTTTTTCTGGCGGCAAATAAAGCGCGTCGCCCGGCTGCACATCAAACGCCTCATACCAAGCATCAAAGTTACGCACGATGCCGTTAGCGCGGTATTCACCTGGACTATGCGGGTCAGTTTTAATCCGGTTAATCAAAGCATCTTCGCGGAACTTGCGCTTCCAGATTTGGCCATATGAGAGGAAGAACCGTTGGTCACCCGTAAGGCCGTCAATGACCGGAGCCTCTTTACCGTTTAGGGATTTTTTATAAGCCGCATAGGCCATGGTCAGACCGGTTAGGTCGCCAATGTTTTCGCCCATTGTCAGGCTACCATTTATGTGGACGCCCGGCAGGGGTTCAAACTCATCATATTGCGCTTCAAGGTCAGCAGTCCGCGCTTCAAACGCTTTGCCGTCCGCTTCAGTCCACCAATCGCGCTGCTCGCCGTTGCCATCTGTTTTCCGGCCCTGATCGTCAAAACCGTGGCCCATTTCGTGGCCGATCACCGCGCCAATACCGCCGTAATTTACAGCCGCATCCGCATGGGGATCAAAGAAAGGCGCTTGTAGGATCGCCGCAGGGAAAACAATTTCATTGAGCGACGGACGGTAATACGCATTGACCGTTTGCGGATTCATGCCCCACTCATCTCTGTCGATCGGACCGCCTAGTTGATCAATCATATCGTTCCAAGACCACACGTTGGCAGACTTTACGCTACCGATCAGATCACCCTTTGTGACCTCAAGCTCGGAATAATCTGTCCAGACATCAGGGTATCCGATTTTTGGGTTGAATTTTTTAAGTTTATCCTGTGCCTCTTTTTTTGTCGCGGTATCCATCCAATCAAGATTATCAATCCCGTCTTTAAACGCAGAACGCAGGTTTTCAACCAGAGTCAGCATTTGTGATTTTGATGCTTTGGGGAAGTGCTCTTCCACATAAACTTTGCCAACGATTTCGCCCATCGTATTATCGATTGCGCCAACCGCGCGTTTCCAGCGCTCACGTTGTACTTCTGTGCCTCGAAGCGCTGTGCTGTAGAAAGCAAAATTAGCATCATCAACACGTTTCGGCAGGTAGGCCGCCATGTTGCTCATGTAATGGGTTGTCATGTAATCTTTCCAAACACTCAGAGGTGTGTCGGCGAAGATTTTAGCAAGGCCCTTAATAGCATCATTTTCACGAATGACGAATGTGTCTTGGTCAGCAAGCCCACTAGCTTTCAGCATAGCATCCCAAGCAAAGCCAGGCGCGTAGGCTTTTAGCTCATCTTTCGTCATTTTGTTATAGGTCAGACTACGGTCACGACGCTTTTCAGCCTTCCAGTGAACCTGTGCCATTTCCATTTCGAGAGACATAATAGCCGCGGCGCGGGATTTCGCATCGTCTTGTCCTGCTTCGGTCAACATCGTTTCAAGCAGTGTGACGTAAGCTGCACGCTTTCCGTCTTCTTTTTCGCCCTCGTCGAGATAGTAATCGCGATTAGGCATGCCCAATCCGGACTGCGTCAGATAAAAAATGTAATGCTCAATGTTTTTCACATCGACATCAACCCAGCCTCCAACGGGCGCCGCCAACCCCATAGACGGATCGCCCATAAGTTCTGCGACTTCCATATGTGTCTTTACGCCCTGAATGCGGGCAAGGTCAGCTTTGACAGGCGCCATCCCAGCCGCTTCGATAGCGTCCGTGTCCATAAAGGCCGCGTAAAAGTCACCGATTTTCTGTTCTTCGGAACCGGCCTTCGCATGCTTAGCAGATGCGGCTTCAATGATCGTTTTCACGCGATCATTTGAAAGATCCGCAAGCATTGTAAATGATCCGTAATTGGACTTGTCAGCAGGAATTTCCGTGTTCTCAAGCCAAGTTCCGTTGACATACTCAAAGAAGTTGTCACCCGGCTTCACGGCTGTATTCATCGCGGCCATATCGATACCGAAGGTTCCAAGAACAGGCTTGTCCGCCATCATCGAAGCTTCGGACGTTGCCGGAGAAGTAGTGTCCGAGGCTTCTTTAGGCGCACACGCAGCCAGCGTAATCGCCAAAAGGCTCGGTACGATTAAATGTTTTAAGGCCATGCTAGGCTCCTTTTTTAGTTATTTAATTATATTTATTCATTTTAATGCGGCGAAGCTTCCGAAATCATATCCACATCCATATCTTCGAGCGCTAAAGCAACATCAGGGTCATAGCGTGAACCCAGAGGCTCTTGCGGCACACCTGTCCAAATGCGCTTAGCCGTCCGGCTAATATCTACACCGATGCCGTACATCGCCGGCACAAGGATAAGCGTAAGGAAGAAATCAAACAAGACGCCAAAGGCCAAGGCAACGACCATGGGCTTCATGAACTGCGCTTGCACGGACTTTTCTGCAAGCATCGGCATAACGCCCATAAAGGTCGTCACAGATGTTAGCAAAATCGGACGGAACCGCGCGACGCAGGCATCGACCATGGCCTGGTAGGCCCCGACGCCCTTAGCCCGAAGCCGGTTCACATAGTCGAGTAGAACCAAGTTATCGTTCACGGCGACGCCAGCGGCGGCAAAGAAGCCAAAGGCCGACATAATGCCCATAGGCGTACCAACAACAACATTACCAAAGGTCATACCAACAAAGGCAAACGGTACGGCAACTAGAATGAGTAAAGGCTGCGAATAGGATTTAAACGCCACAGCCAGCAACACATACATAGAACCAAGCATAAGCCATAAGAACAGACCGGCTTCCTCCTTGAAGGTCGCGTTGTTTTTATCTTCACCGACCAATAGACGCTCCGCATTCGGATGGCGCAGCTCCCATTCGGGTAGGAAGTTATCATTCATGTCGTTCATAATTTCTTGGCGGGCCTCCGCGCCGCCTTTTAGGACAGCACCAGAATACGCCACTTGTTTACTATCGCGGCGGTTAACGCGGCTGACGCCTGGGGCAAAACTTACACTAGCCACCTGATAAAGTGGCACTTCTACGCCGTTCGCGCCTCTGACTCTTAAGTTCTCTAATGAGTCAATGGAATCGCGTGCGGCTTCAGGGTAACGCAAAACAATACGAACATCTTCGCCGTCACGCGGGACCCGCATCACTTCTTTACCATAGAACGCTTCGCGTACCTGACGCGAGACTGTCAGCAAATCAATACCAAGACGCTCAGCGCCTGGCTTAAGCTCAAACCGCATTTCCTGTGCCGAACTTTCAAGGTTATCCCATGCTCTTACAGTATTGCCATACGTCTCAAGCTGCGCTTTCAAATCAAACAGAGCATTACTAAGGTCTGCTGGGTTGTTAGAAGCCACGCCGAAAAATACGCCGCGTTGGTTACTACCGCCGCCGCCAGCATTGACCTGCACCCGCTGAGCGTCAGGAATGTCCCCAAGATACTCCTGAAACATGGTTTCAATCATATCTGACGTCACGGTATCGCGCTTTTCTGGCGGGGCGAGGCCCATAAAAGCTTGAATACGCGTATTGTAGACAAAGCTGCCGGGCTGCGGAATGAGCTCATAATCAATGTTGAAGCGTTCTTTCGCATCAACATTCATACGCTTTACCGCATCTTCCATTTGCTTTTGCACTTGGCTAGAACGCTCAAACGATGTGCCTTCTGGGAAACTAATGGTCACCTGCATCATATCGCCGTCAATCGCAGGTTCCATTTGCACCTTAGCAAGGCCAGCTTGAAGCGCCACGATAGAGATAAAAAACATACCAATAAATGTCGCCATCGTCGCGTAACGGTTATGAACGAAAAACGCGACCATTGGCCGGAACTTCGTCTCCGCAAAGCGTAAAAGACTATTCGCCATACCTTCCTGGAAACGAATTAGAGCATTCTTCTTGCCTTGGTCCAGCGGCTTAAGGTGACGTAAGTGGGCGGGCAATATTAGAAATGCCTCGACAAGTGAGAACAGCAGCGCGGCAATAACCACGAGCGTAATCTGCGCCGTAAATGCGGATGTAGGACCACTAAAAAAGGCCCAAGGCAGAAAGGCGATCATGGTTGTCAGGACGGCGAAGAATACAGGCTTTGTCACGAGGCGCGTTCCGCCTATCGCTCCACGTTCTCCGGACACGCCGTGCTCTACGTGGAAGTGAATACTCTCCCCCACCACGATCGCGTCATCGACGATAATTCCAATGACTAACAAGAATGCAAAAGTTGAAATAATATTGAAAGAAATCCCAATATAAGGCGCAATCGCCAGCGCACCCATGAAGGATGTAATAATTCCAAGCGTAACCCACAAAGCTACTTTAGGACGCAAAAACAGCCCCAAAATAATCAAAACAAGGAGCAACCCCATCAAAGCATTTGAACCTATCAAATTCATTTGCGCGTCAAACGCTTCTGAACCATCAGCCCACATTTCAAGAACTACGCCTGGCGGAAGCGTTTTATTTCTCTCTTTAATATATTTACGGAAGGCGACTCCTGCATCCGTAACGTTACTTTTCTCGGGCGACAAAACTCGCAAGAACATTGCCTCATGGCCTTTATACTCTGAATGAAAATCCAGATCTTCGAAGCCGTCAATGACTGTGGCAATATCTTTTACGCGTACTGTACCACCATTGGCAGTTTGACGTACTATCAGCTCTTCAAACTCTTCTTTCGTCGAAGCTAAATTACGTGTGCGGAGCTGCAAACGTCCAGCAGACGTTTTCACATCACCAGATGACAAATTTAGAGAATTTGACGAAATCGCACTTGAAACCTGTGTAAATGTCAGGTCATAACGGCGAAGGGCATCTTCTGATATTTCAATTGTAATCTCTTCGTCTAACTTAGAGATCATTTGCGTAAGGTTGCCGCTTGGGAGCTTAGCCATTTCATCTCGTAAATCGAGTGAAAGGCGCTGCAATTCTTTTCGGCTTAAGTCCCCGCCGTACAGCGCCATATAAATGAAATCAACTTCAAACGATGCGCGGCGAACTTGTAGACGGAACGCATCAGGCGGCAGATTATTAATGCCATCTACGCGGGTTTTGACTTCTTCATAGATGCGGTCAAAGTCAGATTGGACCAAAGTGATGATGCTAACACTAGCGCTGCCTTCGCGGGCATTCGCTTCGACATAATCGACGCCATCAATGCCCTCGATAGCTTCTTCAATACGGAAGATTATCTGTTCTTGAATATCATTCGGCGAAGCTCCCTGCCAAACACCCGACACATTAATTTGATTGAAGTCAGTCGTCGGGACAAATTCGCGCTCGAGTTTGTTAAACCCAACAAATCCCATCACAATAATGATGAGCATCAGCAAATTGGCTGCTATTGCATTTTTAACCCACCACGCGACAAAGTTATGCATTATTCAGAACTTTCCGAATTAGAGACGGCCTTAGTCTCTTCGGGCTTCTCTTCGTCGCCCTTCTTTTTTTTCTTACTTTTTTTGTCTTTATCCAAATCCTCGCCCTCGTCCTTGGCTTCTGGCTCTGGTTCCGGCGGTTCCACGAGGATTACGTTCGGGTCATTGACATCCAGAACCTTAAACGTAACGCTGATTTGCGACTTTTCGAGCGGAGATGTGATAACCATTTCGCCAGCCTCAACACCTGCAGACAACACCGCTCGGTTTGGGTTCTTATCTAAAACGACGGCGTCGCGGCTATGCGCAACGCCTTTATCATCAACGACATAAACTTTATCTTCAGGACGAAGCGCGTCGCGCGGAATCACGATAACCCCCTCCAAACGAAGCCCTTTAATCTCCGCGTCAACCACAAGACCCGGCGGAAGCGGGTAGCCATCATCTGACATTCCCTTTCCGTAAGGGTCACGGAGCTCTGCGATTGCAATTAAAGACCGCGTTTGTGGGTCAAAAACAGAATCCGTACGGACAATTTTGCCTGACCAATATCGAGGCTCTCCCCGTATAATCGTAGACAATCTTACGTTTGGCGCAGCGTCTAATGTTTCAGCCACATACGCAACAGGAAGATCAAGCCGTGTCAAATCAGAATCCGTTAAGGCGATTGTCACCTCCACAGCGTCCGTAGAGAAAATGCGTCCAAGACGCGCACCAGGGCCAACATATTGGCCAAGATCAGCAAACTTTTCCTTCACGCGTCCATTAAACGGTGCACGGACATAAGTTCGGCGAAGCTGTATCTTAGCATTCTCTAAATCGGCTTGAGCCGACTGCAGGCCTGCTTTCGCTTCTGCCATCTGAGGCTTGCGTAATGTTAAATCCGACGGTGCGCCCTCGCCGAGGTCTTCCCAGTCTTTCCGCGCAATTTCGGCCTCGGCCTGCTCACGTACAAGAACCTGCTGCGCCCGCGCAACAGCCGCTTCGGCCCGCACAACAGCAACATTGTAGTTTGCGCGGTCGACTTGCATCAAGACGTCACCTTTCTCGAACACACCGCCCTGAATGAATTTTGGGGATACAGAAATAATTTTCCCGGCCACTTCTGGCACCAAATCGATTTCAATACGCGGACGTGTTTGCCCCTGCACGTTGACCACGAGGTCAACATTATCAGACGTTGCAATATCAGCCATGACAGCAAGAACAGGACTGCGCCGCTTTTTAACTTCTGGCTCTGGCTTCATGCCCCTCAAAATCACGGAGAGTATTATAAAGGCTAGAAAAATACCGAGAACAGAGCCAACGACCACAAGCTTTCGTTTCCAGCCCCCTTCGAGAGCCTCTCCCGCGAGATGGTCTTCCTTTTGATGTATCGTCATATTATCAACCATTGAACGGTGTCTCTCTAATATCTGCCTATTTATGCGGGGCCGCCGCAAATAGTTTATCTATTTTCTGCCTCTAAGCTTGTTTCTGTAGGCATTCCGCCCAAATCCCCGCCGCCGAGCGCAACATGTAACCTCACACGGTTCGCAAGTCTCTCTTTTCTCGCACTTATAAGTTGGCTTTCCGCGGAAATACGACGAGATTGTGCATCAAGCAACTGTAGAATACTGGCCAAGCCCTCACTATATCGTGTCACGAGGCGGTTCTCTGCCTGAACAGCTTCTTCAAGAGAGACTTTTAAAGCTGTTTCCCGCTCCATAAGGCGTTGCTCGCCGTCAAGAGCATTCTCAACTTCGAGAAAAGCCGTCAAAGCTGTATCTGCGTAAGACTCCAGTTGCTGACGTAAAATCGCCTGTTGCTGTCTAACATCCGCTTTAAGGCGGCCAGCCTGAAAAATGGGTGCCGTCAAGCCCGCGCCTACGGACCCGACAAGCGCATCTATATCGAAAATCTTGTTTAAACCGCCAGCACTGGCATTAAGCCCGCCGTCAAGTGAAAGTCGCGGAAGCAAAGCTTTGCGCGCCACATCAACACGCAAACCAGCAGAGTCCATTCGTCTTTCGGCCGCAATGATATCTGGCCGAAGGCGCAAAACGTCCTGCGGTGATCCAGCACCCGTAAGCTCCGGAAGCACAGGCAAATCGCTGGCGGCCTCAATTTCTTGCGCCGGATAACGGCGAAGCAAAACTTCCAAAGTACGGGCCAAAGACGCCTGTCGTTGTAGCCGCGTCGCCTGAAGCGCCTGTGCATTGGCCAAGGATGAGCGCGCGAGACGCACGTCACTTGATCCCGTCACCCCGCCTTCAAACCGGCGGGTCGTGAGCCGTAAGGCTCGCTCTTGTGTTTCCACGTCGCGCACGGACAGCTCTGCCAAAAGACGCGCTTCAATAAAGTCAAACCATGTTTGGGATACTTGCCCTGCGACAGACAACCTAGCCGCAGCGAAATCAGCCTGTAATACCGCTGCATCGAGCTCGCTGGCCTTTACGCCGTCGCGCACACGGCCCCAAAGATCCACTTCCCAGCTCGCATTAACACCGAGACCAAGACTGGTTGAATCCGGCAATGAGCTATCACCGCGCTCGCTGCGGCCTGCGTCTACGGAACCTGTGACAGACGGCAATAAATCTGCTGATGAAATATCTGCCCGCGCAAGCGCCGCTTCGAAACGGGCTTCTGCCGTTCGAATAGTAGTGTTGGCCGTTAAAGCCTCCGCAACCAGACCCGGCAAGGCTTGGCTATTAAACGCACCAACCCAGTCGGTCTGCGGCAACTGGCCAGGCGCAAGAGCAACCCATTGTGCTGTGGGCGATGCAGGAACATCTGCAACAGCAACCGAAGGCTCAGGCTTTATATCTAATGTCTGACAAGCCGACAAGCCGCATAGAGCAGCGGATAATAATAGAACGAGGCGCATATTTTTCTCCATACACCTCTTCTATGAATAAAATAGCGAGAGTCAATTATTTATTATCGAAAAACAATAATTATTGTCACGCCCTTGATATTGACTTCGTCTAGACCTCTTACCAGCCATCTAGCGCGGTTACTCCAAATAAGCTAGCGTACTTTATTAACCTTACCTTGTCAGTCTGAACTATTCGGGCTTTTAAGATGCCATATACTCGGATATTCTTATGCAACCCACATCAAAACGCGATGCCATCGCCCTCTGCCTTATCGGCACAGCCACATTTACGGGCATTTCGTTTGTCTCAAGCCTACCTTTTACGACAGCAATCGGCTGTAGCGCCGCTAACGCGGTGCTTATCATCCTGTATTTTTTTAGTCTGAGAAAATATGTAAACCCCGACACATCTCTCGTGCCCCTCTTAAGCTCTGCGCCTCCTTCCGAGCAAACCGCTTTAGTCGACGGGCTTGCTGAAGCCGTTTTGATTATTGATCGGCGAGAACGGGTTTCATACGCCAACCCCGCTGCCAAAGCACTGTTTCCAGCCTTTAATCTTGGCAGCACCATCGGGGGTATTATCTCTGATCGCGGGCTGCGGTCTCTGGCGAGCAACGCCTTAATTCAAAAAGATGCAGGTTCCGTTACATTTGAGCTTAACCGTCCTGTTGAGCGTCATTTTCGCGCCACAGGAAAAAGGCTTACGCCGCAAAAAGGGCAGCCCGACACCCAAGTGCAAGCTATTCTCGTGTTTTACGACATCACCGACATCGTCCGGGTCAATGCGATGCGCTCAGACTTTCTCGCCAATGCCTCGCACGAGCTTAAAACGCCCATCGCATCACTACTTGGCTATATCGAAACACTACGCGGGCACGCCAAAGATGATCCAGAAGCGCGCGAGACTTTTTTAGGGATAATGCAGCAGCAGGCCGAACGCATGCAAAGACTGATTGCAGACCTTTTATCTCTGCGGCGCATTGAACTGGTTGAGCATCTCGCGCCAAAGCAAACGGCCGATTTATATTTGGCCACGCGCGCCGCGATGGAAGCGGTCGAACCCATGGCGAAAGCAAACGGTGTAAGCATCAAATATTCCGGCCCTAAAACCGCCCTTGTTACGGGCGTGCAGGATGAGCTTGTCCAGCTAGTCCTGAACCTTCTGGACAATGCCGTCGCCTTCACCCCCCAAAACGGAATAGTTCATTTATCACTCAATATCCTGCCAGATTGGCACCCAGGGCAAATATTTAGCGAAGATCGTGAGTTTTTTGTGGCTCACAAACGCCGCATTGTTATGCCCTCCCATGTAAATCCAGCTTTTGCTGCGCTTAGAATTAGAGACGCCGGCCCTGGCCTTAAGAAAGATCATCTTCAACGCCTCTGCGAGCGGTTTTATAAAGTCACAGACCAGAAAAAGCGCCCGAGGCATGGGACTGGCCTTGGCCTCGCTATCGTCAAACACATTATATTACGGCACAGAGGCGGCCTATTTGTTGAAAGCGCCGAAAACATTGGCACGAAGTTTACCATTCTTCTCCCAGTGGCCACCAAACGGAAATAAAAGCGCCTATTGTCACAAAAGCTTATTTTTACTGTCATATGTGTATACCGTAAGAACCCCCTGCACGAGCAGCAGCCTAACGAGATGACACATGAAGCCCTATATATTAATTGCTGAAGATGAAGACGCGCTCGCAACGCTTCTTGAGTATAACTTCAAAAAAGAAGGCTACGAAGTCAGCCTAGCAAATGACGGCGAAGAAGCCGTCCTTTTGGCATCCGAACGCACACCCGATCTTATTCTTCTCGACTGGATGATGCCGAAACTCTCAGGCGTTGAAGCCTGCCGCCGCCTGCGCAGACGCGCAGAAACCCGCACAACGCCTATCATTATACTAACAGCGAGGGGCGACGAAACCGACCGGATTACGGGGCTTGATTTTGGCGCGGATGATTATGTCGTGAAACCCTTTTCCACGCCGGAACTTCTCGCGCGCGTTCGCGCGCTTCTTAGGCGTGCCAGACCCGGGTTGCTTGATGATACGATTTCCCACGGCGACATTGAAATTGATGTAAAAGCCGTCAGAGTCAGGCGCGGCGAGAAAGAGGTTCACCTTGGCCCCACAGAGTTCAGACTCCTCGACCACTTCATGCGCTATCCTGGGCGTGTTTTTTCTCGGGAACAATTGCTGGATTCAGTCTGGGGCCGCGACGTCTATGTCGAAGCCCGCACTGTAGACGTCCACATAGGACGGCTACGAAAAGCCCTAAAAAAAGCGGGCGGTCCAGATCCTATCCGTACCGTCCGCTCTTCAGGCTATGCTTTTGAACCGGCGCAAATACGTTAAAAGCGCCGAGACTATACCTGCTAAAGCAGGGCTTCTTTTTAACGCAGCAGACGATTGCCTGGGCGGCTTGTCAAAGCTTTTTGGCCCGTGCCGCGGCGGCGGCTTGGCTGATAGGCAACGCTGCAATGGGCTTCGCAATACGGTTCACTCGGCTTGATTTTACGTCCGCAGAACCGGAAGTCTGTCGCGCCCGGATCGCCGATAGGCCACTTACACATGTGGTCACGGATTGTCAGGATGGTTGCATATTCGCCGTTTGGCAAAGGCTTAGCTTCGACCGGCGGCGGCGGCGCTTGCTCAGCAACCTCGACCACTTTGGGCGTTCGCGGCAGACTGGCCACGCGTGTTTTAGGCTTTGCCGCCGCAGGTGTCCGGCGCACAGCCGGACGAGAAGGCTTCGCCCGTCCGGACAGACCAAGACGGTGAACTTTGCCAATGACAGCATTACGAGTAACGCCGCCAAGTTTCGTGGCTATCTGGCTCGCACTCAAACCTTCTGCCCATAATTTTGTAAGAACTTCTACCCGATCTTCTGTCCAAGCCATGTGGATTCCCTCTTTTTTAAACGGTCACGACCGAAAAATAGTTTAACGTCCAAGCCAGACACTACATGTAGTGAGGCTCTTCACATTTCATTAACACTTAACACCACATATCGTACACATAGGCAACTAAACCACAAGATAAAGATCTCCTTATCCACAGAAATCAATATGTTGTGGCATTCTAGCAGCCGCGCCTACAACCAGAAAAAGGCATTATTTTTCTCAAAACAGCCCAAAGACGGGCTTGGCGTGCGCAAACCCCCATGATACGCCGACTTTAAGGCATATTGGATTCAATGATGACAAACACAACCAGTCCCGAGCGGCAAACGCCTCCGACAGTGCGCGACTTTGGCCGCGTAAACGGGCTTGGCCTATGGACTCTTTATACCAAAGAAGTCCGCCGCTTTCTGCGCGTTGGGCCGCAAACCCTGCTCGCGCCTGTTGTGTCCAACCTGCTCTATATGACAGTTTTCGTGCTCGCCTTCGCCGAAGTGCGCGGCGGCGCGGATCCAGGCTTTGTCGCCTTCCTTGCGCCGGGGCTTGTCATGCTTGGCATCTTGAATAATGCCTCCGCCAACAGCTCTTCGTCTTTGATGACAGGGAAAATGATGGGCTCTATCATTGATGTGATGATGCCGCCCCTCAATCATCTTGAGCTCACCCTTGGCTATATTGGCGGCGCGGTAACGCGCGGCGTTCTCGTAGCCTTTGTCACTGCCCTCGCCCTCTCGCTCTTCACGCCTCTGTGGCCAGTGCAGTGGTGGGCCGTTCTTTACTTCGGCCTGTCAGCTGCCACAATCATGGGCATGGTTGGCATACTGGCAGGCATTTGGGCGGAGAAATTTGACCAACTCGCTGTGGTCAATCAATTCATTATCCTGCCGCTCAGCTTCCTGTCAGGCACATTCTATCACATCGATATCCTGCCAGAACTATTTCAGACGATCTCTCTCGGCAACCCGCTCTTCTATTTGATTGACGGGTTCCGTTACGGCTTTATCGGCGAGGCCGATAGCAACATCATGCACGGCGTTATCTTCGCCGCCGCCCTCAACATCATTCTCTTTGCCGCCTGTTTGAAAGTGTTCAAATCAGGTTGGCGTCTTAAAGCATAGGACCTTATCATGGCACACGGTGACCACCTTTTTAATACTTACGCCCCGCCCGCACAGGAGTTCGTCCGCGGCGAAGGCGCCTATCTTTATACCGAGGATGGCGAGAAATATCTCGACTTCATTGCCGGAATTTCCGTCAACTGCCTCGGGCATAATCACCCGATCCCCAAGAACGCCTTGATCGAGCAGGCGAACAAGGTCTGGCACGTCTCCGGCATGTTCCGCATTCCGGGCGCGATCGAATTGTCTCGCAAATATTGCGAAGCCCTCCCGTGGGCCGGAAAAGTGTTCTTTACCAACTCCGGCTCCGAAGCCGTTGAATGTTCCATGAAGACCGCGCGGCGTTACCACTATGACAAAGGCGACGTAGACCGCATCGAGATCATCACCTTCACAGGCGCCTTTCATGGCCGCACCATGGGCGCGATTAATGCGGGCGGGAATCCGAAATACCTCAAAGGCTTTGGCCCCGCCATTCCCGGCTTCACACACTTGCCGTTTGAAGAGCTCGCTAATCTAGAAGAGCATCTGAGCGATAAAACCGCTGCGGTCTTATTTGAACCCGTACAAGGCGAAGGCGGATTGCGCCCAGTCGACAGCGACATTCTTCGCAAAGTACGCCAGCAATGCACCGATAATGGCACGCTTGTTATATATGACGAAGTGCAGTGCGGCGCGGGACGAACAGGCAAATTATTTGCCCATCAATGGGCCGACAATGCTGAGCCGGATATTATGGCCGTTGCCAAAGGCGTCGGCGGCGGCTTCCCGCTCGGAGCCTGCATCGCCAAAGAAGACGTCGCGGCCTGCATGGTACCGGGCACGCACGGCTCAACGTATGGCGGCAATCCGCTCGCTATGGCGGTTGGGAATGCAGTATTTGACGAAATTTCTAAGCCAGAGTTTTTGGATCACGTTGTCAAAGTCTCCAATTTCCTCACCCAGCAATTTGAAGGCCTGAAAGACGAGTTCCCTGATGTGGTCAAAGAACTGCGCGGCAAAGGCCTCCTTTGCGGCATGCAGCTCAAAAAGCCTGCGCTTGATGTACGCAAGATCGCGCTCTCCAAAGGGCTTCTGGCGGGCTCAGCTGGCGACAATGTCCTACGCATGGCCCCGCCTCTCATCATCACAGAAGACCACGTCCGCGAAGCCGTGAACATTCTGCGTGAATGTTTCGAAGAGGCCCGAGAATTGAATGATTTTGAGGGCTAGAGCGCTCTAACGCTTTTTAAACAACCTTAAGGCCCGCCCCGTGCGGGCCTTTTTTTGCGCTAATATCCCGCCATAATCTTGCATGGCCCTGCAAACGGAAGTGGCAGAGCCGTGTGTCAAGAAAAGCCCCCCCCAACAACAACCCTCATGTTGCGTTTTTAAAAACATCGCTATTTCAATCGCTTATAAAATAAACGCGCATAATAATCCTCGCTGCCGAAACTTAG
>JBPOEZ010000011.1:0-105075 GCA_051252005.1 Alphaproteobacteria bacterium
GAACAGAAGGGTGAACGCCTACATCAAGCCTAGCGTCTTAAAGCTCGCAATATTATCGCGGCCTATGATGAGGTGGTCGTGGACTGTGACGCCTATGGATTTGGCAGCGGCGACGATGTTTTCTGTCATTTTGAGGTCGCTTTGGCTTGGCGTGGGGTCACCAGACGGGTGATTGTGGGCGAGGATGATGGCGGTACTGTTCAGGTCGAGCGCGCGTTTTATGACTTCGCGGGGATAGACGGGTGCGCGGTCAACTGTGCCGCGTCCTAAGACTTCGTCGGCAATGAGGCGGTTTTTGCGGTCGAGGAACAGAACGCGGAATTGCTCTTTGCCCTCAAATTGCATGGCGCTCCGGCAGTAATCGAGCAGGGCCGTCCATGAAGACAGGATCGGGCGGTTCATGACGCTTTCCTGCCCAAGCTTGGTTGCAGCGGCTTGGATTAGTTTTAGGTCGAGCGCGGTCTTTGCGCTGATGCCTTTGACTTCCGCGAGGCGGTCAATCGGCGCGGCGATGACTTCAGCGAAACTACCAAATTTGGCAATCAGGTCTTTGGCAATCGGTTTAATATCCCGCCTTGGGATTGAATTGAACAGGTAAAGCTCTAGCAATTCATAATCAGCGAGCGCGGCAATGCCGCCCTCCATAAAACGGGCGCGCAGGCGATCTCTGTGGCCATGATAATGAGGTTTGGCCGTTTCGCTCATACGGTCTTAAACGTAGGGCGGACGGTTCAGACCAGCAGGCGAGAGCGTGAAAATTTCGCAGCCCGTTTTTGTGACGCCGATGGAATGTTCAAATTGAGCCGTCAGTTTGCGGTCGCGCGTGACGGCTGTCCAGCCATCGGATAGGATTTTGACATGGGGTTTACCCAAATTGATCATCGGCTCGACCGTGAAGAACATGCCTTCGCGGATCATTTCGCCTTCGCCTGGGCGGCCAAAGTGAAGAATGTTCGGGCTATCATGGAAGAGGCGTCCGAGGCCATGGCCGCAGAAATCCTGCACGACAGAGCATCGCTCGCCTTCGGCAAATTTTTGTATGGCGTGGCCAATATCGCCCGTTGTGTTACCAGGTTTTACGGCGGCGAGGCCAAGCATAAGGCTATCATAGGTGATATTAATGAGGCGTTCGGCGCGGCGGCTGATCTCTCCGACAGGGTACATGCGAGACGTATCGCCGTGCCAGCCGTCAACGATGACAGTGACGTCAATATTGACACTATCGCCTTCTTTCAAAGGCTTAGGCGAGGGTATGCCGTGGCAAACCACATGATTGACCGATGTGCATGTCGTGTGTTGGTAGCCGCGATACCCAAGACAGGCGGGCGTTCCGCCATTGTCCGTGACAAATTCGAAGGCGGCTTTGTCGATGGCCTCGGTGCTTACGCCCGGAACCACAAGAGGGACGAGCATGTCCAAACATTCGGCGGCGAGCTTTCCCGCTTTGCGCATGCCTTCAAAGTCAGCTTGCGTGTGGAGTTTAATGGCGCCGTCGCGAACGTCCGGAGCTTCTGTTGCGTCAATATAATTCATGTCAGTCTCATAACAGGGCTGCTCGGTTTATGCTACCTATTTGAAGAGGCACTCTGAGTGGGTGGGCAAGCCGGATTTCAGTAAGGGCTATGTCGCAACTATAGGCGAGAATTTCAAGGCCCTCTTTTCGGGCGATTTCGAACTCTGCCGCATAATTTGGATCAATGTCGCGGGCGAGGTCAAAGCTGTCGCAATCCGTGCGGTTTACACAGTAAAACATGACGGCTCTGTGGCCCTCGCGCGCCATAGCGGCCAGTTCTCGCAGGTGCTTTGTGCCGCGTACTGTGGGACTGTCGGGAAACTCGGCGAGCGGCGGATTACGCGCCAGCGTTACATTCTTGACCTCGACATAGCAAAGCGGCTTGTCTGGCGTCTCCAATAAAATATCAATACGGCTGTTTTCGCCGTATTTGATTTCGCGGCGGAGAACTTCATATCCTTCAAGCTCTGGCACGCGCCCGTCTGTGATGGCCTCGGCAACAATGTTGTTGGCCGTAGCCGTGTTGATGCAGACTTTTGCCTCGCCGACTTCGATGACTTGCCAATCATAGCTCAGTTTACGGTTCGGGTTTTGCGCTTTGGAGACCCAGACCGCCGCGCCTTCGTCCTTAACGCCCGTCATAGCGCCGGGGTTAGCGCAGTGCGCGGTGATGACTTTGTCCCCGAGGTCAATGTCGGCCAGAAAACGCTTGTAGCGCTGAACGAGTATGCCTTTTTCTATGGGAGCCGGAAATTTCATATTGAAAGACGTAAGCGAGGTTGCCACAACAGCGCAACAGGCAATCGAGGTTTATATGTCCCAAAAAATAGTAACAGCTGGTGTCATCCTAATTGGCGACGAGCTTTTGTCTGGCAGGACACAGGACACTAACTTGCGCTCGATTGCACAGTTTTTGGAGCCGCTCGGCGTACAGGTCGGAGAGGCGCGGATCATTTCGGACAACGCAGAGGTGATTACGCGGACGGTTAAAGCGTTTGCGCAGCGCTTTGATTATGTCTTCACCACAGGCGGGATCGGCCCGACCCATGACGATATTACGGCGGACTGCATCGCTGCGGCGTTTGGTTTGGGAATATCGGAGCGTGATGATGCTTTGGATATTTTGCGGCCACGCTACGCCGAGGGCGAGTTTAACGCGGCGCGGCGGCGCATGGCGCGTATTCCGGACGGGGCGAGCTTAATCAAAAACCCTGTGTCGCACGCGCCAGGCTTTCAAACCGAAAATGTCTTTACGCTTGCGGGCGTACCGGGGATTATGCGGGGGATGTTGATGGATATTGAGCACCGCATTGACGGCGGGAGTAAAGCCTACTCCTGCACCGTCCTTGCGGAAAACATAGGCGAGGGGGACGCCGCCGCGCCGCTGGCCGAGATCGAAGCTCAATTTGAGGGCCTGTCTATCGGTAGTTATCCATTTTTTACCCAAAGCAGCCGCGGCGTGAATTTCGTCGCGCGGAGCCGCGACGAGGCGCAACTGGCACGCGCGGAAGGACTGCTCCAAGCGCTTGTAGAGCGCCTGACAACATCTGCGCCATAAACGCGTAAAAAGGTCTTGTTGAATCACGCGCAAAATTGTAGCAAGCGCATCTAAGTCATTTAGCGGGCGTGGTGGAATTGGTAGACACGCAAGACTTAAAATCTTGTTCCTGTATAGGAGTGCCGGTTCGATTCCGGCCGCCCGCACCACTCCAAAAAATTTCTAAAATGAATGTATGGATCGATAGGCATCTATTCGGATTTAAGTCCCACGGCTTTTGTAAGCCCGTTAGACGATAGCATGCTGTGTGAAAATGGAGGCACCACCCGGAATCGAACCGGGGTGGACGGATTTGCAATCCGCTGCGTAACCACTCCGCCATGGTGCCAGTCCAGCGCGCCGTATATCTGTTTGATAGGTAACGTGCAATGATGTTTTTGCCTTTCTGTGAATTTTTAAATTTATTGATATGTGTATGCGTCACATACAGAATCGACCATTGCAACGAACCCGTTACGCGGGTTATATCATCCTACAAAATCGGTTCGAAAAGGACCGAGTCATGTCAAGAGGACCTCAGATGTTTGATTTTGCAAAAGCGCGTCAGCAAATGGTAGAAAGTCAAATTCGGACCTGTGATGTAACCGACTTAGAAGTGGTTAAGGCTTTTCGCGCTGTTGCGCGGGAGAAATTTGTTCCTAAGTCCAAGCAAGCGCTTGCCTATAGCGATTCTCATATAAATTTGGGCGATGATCGCGTCTTAATGGCGCCGCGTGATTTTTCCAAACTGGTTCAGGCGGCAGAGATAAAGCCATCAGATGTTGTTTTGGATATTGCCTGCGGGCGCGGTTATTCAACGGCCATTCTGTCTCGCCTAGCGGATACCGTTGTCGGGCTTGAAGATAGTGCCGATCGCGTCGCTAAAGCGACGGATGAGCTGACGAATTCTGACATTTCGAATGCTGCTATATTAGAGGCCGACTTGAAAGCTGGCGCGCCAGAGCATGGACCTTTTAATGTTATCTTCGTAAACGGCGCCATTCAGTCTGTTCCAAAAACGTGGCTTGATCAACTGGCGCATAAAGGCCGGTTGGTTGCAATCGTTCAAAATGGTCCCATTGGACATGCGACAGTCTTTACGCGGACGGGCGACGTAGTTGGAGAGCGTGTTATTTTTGATGCGAGTGTCCCAGCCCTTATGGCATTGGAACCTGTTGCGGAATTCCTATTTTAAGCACGTATTGTAGTCAGGAATATTATGTCATTTGGGCATAGGAATATGAAGGCGGCTCGCTCCGTTTTCGCTGGATTGAGCGCGTTTTGCGTTCTGTCATTAGCCGCGACTGTAAGCGCAGAAACCTTGCCCGAAGCGCTCATCTCTGCCTATCAGAGCAACCCTGGACTTATGGCCGAGCGTGCCCGTGTTAGGGAACTTGACGAAAACTACGTTCAAGCCAAGGGGCAAGGCCGTTTTTCATCGTCCTTTGCAGCCAGTGTTGGCGGGTCTGTTTTGCGGATCCCAAGCACCAATCAGCTAGGGCAGGCATCAGGGGGACACACAATATCCGAGTCTGTACCCGCTAGCGGGCAAGTTCAGATCATACAGCCATTATATCAGGGTGGGCGGGTACGCGCCCTCAAAGCTCAAGCGAAAGCAGGTGTTTTGGCGGCGCGTGAAGGACTGCGTGGCGCGGAGCTCAATCTTTTTTTAAGCGTTGCGACAGCATACAGCCAAGTACAAAGAGACGAAGAGGCCGCGCGAATAAGACGAAATAATGTGAGGGTTTTAAGCCGGCAGTTTCAAGCCGCCAATGACCGCTTTGAAGTTGGCGAAGGCTCTCGAACAGATATAGCGCAAGCTGAAGCGCGTCTTGCTGCGGCAGATATTGGACTGGCTCAAGCCGACGCGCAGTTGCAAGTGTCAAGGGCAGCCTATTTAAGGACGGTTGGGCATATGCCAGAAGGGCTCTCACCGGTCCCCAGTTTTGTTTTGCCCGAAACTGAAAAAGCGGCCAGCATAATCGCTCGTGATAACAACCCGCAAATACTTGCCGCTATATTGACAGAACGCGGGGCAGAAGCTGCGATTGATGTTGCAAAGTCAGCATCAAAACCTGTTGTATCACTAAATGGCACTCTCTCTGCTGTAAGGGGGCAAACAGGGATTATCACAAAAGCGCAAACCGGATCTGTGACAGCTCAAGTGAGTATTCCTATTTTCTCAGGCGGTATCAATCGATCCCGAGTCCGCGCCGCCGGTCATGCCAGAACGCGGCTCATGTTTGAGACGCGAAACATAGAGCGAAATGTGGCGGAAACCGTCACACAGATTTGGGCGCAGCTTGACGCTGCGAAGCGATCATTGGAGGCAGGGAAAACACAGGTGAAGGCGGCAGAGTTTGCGTTTGGCGGAGTCGAACTCGAACAGCAGCTTGGCACACAAAGTACTCTAGATGTTCTTAACGCTGAACAAGAGGTTTTAAACGCGAAGCTTTCCGTCATAAATGCGGAGGCCTCTGTGGATGTAGCGGAGTTTCAGCTCTTGGCTGTTTTGGGGGCCTTTGACGCCGAATCGCTGCAATTATCTGTGGAAAAATATGACCCCAAGGCCAATTTTGATGATGTAAATGAGGATATGTTTAGTCAAACCGTCGACAAATATCTCCCAGAAGTCTTAAAAAGCGACTGATTTAGGTATAAAGTTGGCGTGAAATAAGTTGCGGCCACCTTATCGGAGGTTCTCGCGGTAATTGAATCATCTGATGTCTAGACAAGCGGCACGGGTTTCCTTAACCTCATGATTCAGTTGCAAGATTCTTCGGCGCATTGCCAAGGGGCAGGGATATATCCATATGTCTGACGGGACACCAGAAACAGCATTAGATACAGGGATCGGTGATCCGAGTATGGAAGATATTTTGGCGTCTATTCGCCGGATTATTGCTGACGATGCACCAGAAGAAAGCTTTTCCCCAAAAGAAGATATTGTCGATTTGCGGGTTTTAGCTAGTCAACCAGAGCAAACCTCCGACCAAGACCAAACTCTTGTTGAGGCCGAAACCGATGAGCCGTTTGCAGCGGTAGATTTTGATGACATTCTCATCATGGATGACGATGATTTTTCTACAGAAGACTTAGAGATTCCCGAAGCTGAAATGTTTTCTGGGGATGTAAACGTGGCATCTAGCGCAGAAATGCTCAGTAATGATTTCTTGAACTTGGAAACGTCTAGTGCTGATGCAGTCGATATTGATGATGCTGATGAGCTTGATGAAGAACTCTTTAGCCTCATAGACAGTTTTGGGGATGACTCGGCTTCTCCTGAAACGCCTACCTTATTGGTAGATGCTATCGAAGAAGTTCAAGCCGAAGCGCCGGATTTGTCAGCGGATGACTTGATGTTTATGAACCTTCTAGACACGCAAGAGAGCGATGATTTAGAAATTCTTCCACTCGAAACTGTCGCTGCCGAACCGGCCCCTGATGAGGACTTAGCGAAACAGCTCGATGACCTCTCTGCTATGGCGTCGACTGTCACGGAGACGTCTGTTCAAGCATTGGACGATGATATAGACTTTCTTTTAGACATGGACCTCACGATTGATGCGCCGGACAGTGCAGCCGATAGCGCACTGGGCGATGCTCTCGCGGGATTATCTGGCCATGACGAGTCTAATGAGGTTCTTGATATTGTTTCAAGCAGCCTCGCTGACCTTGAACCAGGCACGCCTGAGATACTTACGGAAGATGATATTTTCACCTCGAGCTTCGAGAGTACGGGTGATGATTCTCTCGATCTAGGTGAAGAAAATGACATTTTTTCCAGTGACGTTTTCGGTACTGAAGCTTCGGAGGCTGACGATGGTGTAGAGGCTCTAGACTTGGATGATTTGACCAACGAAATCATGTCTATTGATGAAGAGCAAGGCGACGTTATTGATCTCGTTGCGAGTCTTTTGGATAGTAATGTGGATCATACAGAATCCGATGCGCTAATCGCGGCTGATTCCGCTGTAAGTCTTGAGCCAAAAGAAGAAACAGCTGCGCTAAATGACGATGCCTTTGCAGCGCTCCTAAATAATGAGGACGATATTGCGGGCGACGTAGACATTGACCTCGTCAAATCACTTATGGCGGAATTAACAGATGAAACATTGATGGATGAAGAAGGCGAGGACACCATAATGGACGATTCGACACCTGACGAAGCGGGCGTCATGGATGACATTCTTGAGCTTACGATGGTGGATGAAAGTCAACTTTCTGAGAAACTGTCATCCGATATGACAGCAATGACAATGGCCGAAGCTTACGACACGCCAGATACCGAAATTTTAGATGCGCTAGACACCTTTGAGAAATCATCAGAGCAAGCTATGTCAACAGATGATGGCGTTATGAACGTCGATTCGAGCATAAATGCCTTGTTGCAGATCGCAGCTGCGGCTGAAACCGATGCGAGCGAGTACGAAGACGATGTTATTTCTGCAAACGATGAAACCTTAGAGACTACGACGGTAACACACGAGTCGAATTTGAATATTGAAGAGCCTGTAGAAGAGCCGCTTGCGATTGACGCTCTGAGCTTTGAATTGCCGCGATATATGTCTGAACCAAAAGAAGGCATAGACGCGGATGTAATGGTTGAAGGGCTCGATGTTGAAAGCCTTAACGACGATCAGTTAGTGGCCGCTGATAATGCAGACGCCGAAGCCCCAAATGAGGATGTTGCTGTCGGTAACGACGTTTCGAATTCAGATCAAATTGACCCAATTTCCCCCAAAGTCCCAACCCTTGAACAGGAGCAGTCTGACATGCCCAAACTCGTCGCCCAAAACGGAATTTTAGATGAAATTACGGAAGCGGCTACGTCCGAAGCCTTTGCATCTCTCAATCAAGTCGTAGAAGAGAAAACTGTTTTCGCAGAATCAGGACCTCGTATCGGCGACCTAGTTCAAGAGGCTTTGCGTCCTATGCTCAAAGAGTGGCTTGACGATAATCTCAAAGGTATTGTGGAACGCGCCGTTGCCAAAGAAGTAAAACGTATTTCTTCCGGCAAGTAACCCCTTTTAAAGCCTGCTATTGCGGGTTATGAGACATAATAATGGCCCCGCCCTCATTGCAGGGGGCGGGGCTTATGCATTTAGAGACCACTATGCTTGATAAAAGTTTTAATCCCAAAGAAGCCGAAGCCCGTATTTATGATATGTGGGAAAGTTCCGGCGCATTTAAACCGCGTATGGATACATCGCGGGAGGCTTACTCTATTGTCATTCCGCCGCCCAATGTGACGGGTTCTCTGCATATGGGCCATGCGGTCAACAATACGCTGCAGGATATCCTTATCCGGTTTGAGCGTATGCGCGGCAAAGACGTTCTATGGCAACCCGGGACAGACCATGCGGGTATAGCGACTCAAATGGTGGTCGAGCGTAAGCTTGCCGCTGAGGGTAATCTTGGCCGTAAAGGCATGACACGGGATGAGTTCCTTGCAAAAGTTTGGGAGTGGAAGCATGAATCTGGCGGAAATATTTCGCAGCAGCTTCGTCGTCTCGGCGCGTCGTGTGACTGGTCACGGGAGAAATTCACCCTCGGAAACCCCGAAGACCCGACAGATAAAATGGCCGAAGCTGTCACCAAAGCTTTTGTCGAAATGTACGAAGCTGGCCTGATTTACCGTGACAAGCGTCTTGTGAACTGGGATCCACATTTTCAAACGGCTATCTCTGACCTCGAAGTCGAAAACCGCGAAAAGGACGGTCATTTCTGGCACTTCAAGTACCCGCTCGACGGCAGCGAGACGTATGAATATGTCGAAAAAGATGAAGACGGAAACGTTACTCTGCGCGAAACGCGCGACTATATCTCTATCGCAACGACGCGCCCTGAAACCATGCTCGGCGACGGCGCTGTAGCGGTTCATCCCGATGATGAACGTTATGCCCCGATTGTGGGCAAAATGGTGCGATTGCCACTGACAGGACGCCTAATACCGATCATCACCGATGAATACCCTGATATGGATTTCGGCTCTGGCGCGGTGAAAATAACCGGCGCGCATGACTTCAATGACTACGAAGTCGCCAAGCGTAATGATATTCCTATGTACTCTCTCATGGATGAGCAGGCGCGTATGTGCGAATCTGAAATTATGCCTGAAAAATATGTCGGCATGGACCGATTTAAGGCGCGCAAAGAAGTTGTTGCCGATATTGATGCAGAAGGTTTGCTGCTTGCAGTAGAAGATAAAAAGGTCATGCAGCCTTTCGGGGACCGTTCTGGCGTCGTCATCGAGCCTATGCTCACCGATCAATGGTATGTTGATGCGAAGAGCTTAGCGAAAGACGCGATCGACGCAGTTGATGACGGGAAGACAAGTTTCGTTCCAGCCACCTGGAAAAAAACCTACGACAACTGGATGCACGATATCCAGCCATGGTGCATTTCAAGACAGCTATGGTGGGGACATAGAATTCCAGCTTGGATATTAGGTGGCTCAATGGGAACAGGTGGCTGGACAGGTCATGAAACTGTTGACCAAAAAGCTGAGGTCAAAGAACATGATGCTCTTTTCGAAGTGTTATTGCGCTCTCCTATTGTTACCGAAAATCCCGATAAGGTAGCGCAATTACTGGAAGAAGTTTTGATGAAGGCAGAGCTAGTAAAATCAGTTGAAGCTATCAGACGTGAAGAGTCGGGGGCTTTTTTAGCCGAGTTTACAAGTGTCTCAGGATTCAAGTTTGAGTTTTCGTACTTTCAAGACTCCGACGTCTTAGACACATGGTTTTCATCTGGTCTTTGGCCTTTCTCTACGCTTGGCTGGCCTGACGAAACACCTGAACTGGCCCGCTTTTATCCTGGCAATGTTCTTGTAACCGCCTTCGATATTATCTTCTTCTGGGTCGCGCGGATGATGATGCAGGGTTTGCATTTCATGGGCGAGGTTCCGTTTAAAGACATTTATATCCACGCCATTGTCCGCGACGAGGAGGGCAAAAAAATGTCCAAATCAGAGGGCAATGTGATTGACCCCGTAGACCTTATTGACGGTATTGGCATTGATGAACTTGTTGCCAAACGCACCACCGGTCTGCGCCAACCGAAGAAAGCACCGAAGGTAGAGAAGGCCACGCGGAAGCTTTATCCTGATGGTTTTGAACCCTACGGCGCGGACGCGCTGCGCTTCACACTCGCCGCTATGGCTGCAGCAGGACGGGACATAAAGCTCTCGGTTAAACGTGTTGAAGGTTACCGCAATTTCGGCACGAAATTATGGAACGTGGCAAGCTTTGCCTTGATGAATGAATGCCGCATACGACCAGATTTCGATCCGGCCTCTTGTACGCAGTCCGTCAATCAATGGGCCATCGGCGAGGCCGTTAAAACATCAAAGCAAGTCACTGAAAACATAGAGAAGTATCGCTTCAATGACGCGGCCGACGCGATCTATAAGTTCGCGTGGAATTCATACGCCGCGTGGTATATCGAGCTGATCAAACCGATAATGAACGGTAGCGATGAGGCCGCCAAAGAAGAAACAAAAGCGGCTGCTGGCTGGATTTTGGATCAAGTTCTTAAACTGCTTCATCCGTTCATGCCGTTCATTACCGAAGAGCTTTGGGCCAAGACCGCCGATAGCCGCGAGACACAGTTGATACTCGCTGAGTGGCCAGAGCTTCCTGAGAGCCTGATTAATAAAAATGCGAGCGCCGACATTGACGCGCTTATTCGCATGATCACCGAGATCCGCTCTGTTCGCTCCGAAATGAATATTCCGCCGTCCAAGAAAGGCGCTGTTATCCTCATTGATGCACCGGACGATATGAAGTCGCGGATGGATACATATGCACCGGCCATTGAAATTCTGGCTCGTGTGAATGGCTGGAGCGAAGGCGATGCTGCGCCTCAAGGGTCATTGCAAACCATCGTTGACGGTGTGACCTTGGCTCTACCTTTGGATGATCTGATAGATAAGACGGCTGAACGCGCTCGCCTTGCTAAGGAAATTGAGAAAACCCAAGGCGAGATCGAGAGAATCGACAAGAAGCTCAGCAATGCCAACTTTGTTGACCGCGCGCCAGAAGCCGTTGTTGCAGAGCAGCATAGCCGCCGCGCCGCGTTTGCGAGTGAACTTGAAAAGCTAGCCGAAGCTATGGAGAACTTGGGTTAGGCTTCGCTTTCCGAGCTTTCAAAATACGGCCTGCAAGCATCCAGCAGGCTTGCGCTATGACGACGGCCAATAGGCCGTCGACAGCATAATGCCACGCCAGCAAAAATGACGAAATATAGATGATGATAAAGAAGGCCCATGTCAGAACCTTTAGGATTCCGGCCCTGCCAAACATCTTTATGACCAGATAGCAGGTAGCGCAGTGCATGCTCGGCATAGCGGAGATACCGCCAATCCCGTAGCCCTGACTGGCGTGGGCGGTCCATAGCATGCCTTGAACATCACGGGCCTGCAAATTACCGATAGAATCAAGTAACGCGAGTTGGGGCGCGTAAATGTCTGTGCTTCCGGCAACCAAACCGTAGTAACAAGGTCCTGCAGACGACAAGAGCGAGGCAATAATAATACCGCCGATGAACCACGCTAGAATTAAAGCCAGACAATATTGGTAACGTTCACGGGCAGGGTATTTAAACGGTAAGAAGCAGAGCAGCCATGCACTCACCAAAAGGCCTGCCCAGTATGAATAGATTTTATCCACGATTTGCATGAATGCCGGATAGTCATACACAAAGGCGAAATATGTCCATGGGTCACGTCCAAAGAAAATGAATGCGTCCATGTCGGCGAAGGTTTTGTCCCATGTAAACGGTGTAAAGACGGGTATGCGCACCTTTATGGTTAGGTAGGCATATTGGAGACATACAAAAGCGATGAGACCAATCATGAGCGAGAAAATGCCTAAGGTAATGATCCGCCGCCGCAGGAATATTTGTTGAAACATATACCCTAGAATGAAATCACGGTGTCTGTTTCTGACCGTAAAGGCTATGAATCCCCCAATCAAAAGTACAGATAACAATGTCATGTTTTGGAGGACATAAGCGGTGTAAGGTTTCCACTGCCTATGGGCATCGATTCCAGGAAGAATGCGCTCCAAATACATGGCTAGAAGCAGCCATGTGAAGATAGCGCCAAGAACTAAACCCATACCCATTTTTAATTCGGATGAGACATAGTGTTTGGCGAAGGTGAGTTTAGCTGATGGGCCAGATTGTGTTTGCACGGTCATATTTTTCCCCGTTATTTTCTTAATGAAAAAGGGTTAAATAAACCTAAGTTGGAGCGAATCTGGGTTCTGGTTAACCGCCATATCTGCGTGCTAAGATGGGCAGCGGTCTTCTTTTTGTAGGTTTTATGCCTTTAAAACCTTGAATTGGCATATTATTTGCCCTCTTGAAGGTATTCTAACTTGCATTCGAAGTGAATTAATTAAACATTCTGAAAAGTATTTGGGGCTCAGGAACGCAAATGGCACGCACGCCAAAATTCGAAGACGCAAAATTTGTCTGTCCGCCTGGCCGCGCCCTGCCGGACATGATTGAGCGCTATGCCGATGTGTATTGGGCCGAGCGCCGCAATATGCGGTTGCGGGTCATGCTTGCGCGCTCTCCGGCTGATGATGCGCGCGGCACGATTGTTTTTTGCCCCGGCAGAACAGAATTCATTGAAAAGTATTTTGAGACAATAGAGGACTTTCTAAAGCTGGGCTTTAGCGCTCTTATGGTTGACCCACGCGGGCAGGGGCTGTCAGCGCGCATGCTCGATGATCCGTTAAAAAGCTATGTGCGTGACTTTCAAGATTATGCGGATGACTTATCCTATGTTGTGGATCAGTTCTCGGAACAACTTCCCAAGCCTCATATTGCCATGGGACATTCAATGGGCGGTTTGGTTGCGCTTCAAGCTGTGCTTTCCGGCGTTAT
The DNA here is from genome assembly GCA_051252005.1 of Alphaproteobacteria bacterium. GTDB lineage: Bacteria > Pseudomonadota > Alphaproteobacteria > Caulobacterales > Maricaulaceae > JACOMS01. Next base: position 12,948 of record JBPOEZ010000011.1, read on the forward strand.
GAACCCGTCGGCCGTTGTCTGTAGCGCGCCTATGTTGGGGCTTTTTGACATTGAGACATCGATCATGAGCTACATGATTCGTATAGCTTCTTCGATTGGGTTTTCCAAACAGCGCTTGCCATTTCAAAAACAAGAAGGCGGGCTACCCGTGCCTTTTAAGGGAAATAAGCTGACCTCCGATGAAACGCGGTTTACTGTGTGGGCAGAGTATTTTCAAACTATACCGGAGCTGCGAGTTGGACCGCCTACCTATGCGTGGATTTGTGCGGGTATGAAGGCTATGGCTTATGTCAACCGCAATGCCGCGCAGCTCAAAATTCCGGGCCTTATTGTGGCCGCTGGCGGTGATCCGATTGTTGACCCCGCTTCAAATCAAAGGTTTTGCGAGGCGGCGGGGATCGATTATCATGTGGTTCCTGGGGCTCTGCATGAACTGTTCTTAGAGCAAGAGCGCTACCGCGTGCAGTTCTTCAAGCGGTTCGAGGCTTTTCTTGAGGATAACGCGCTTTAGCCTGAGCCGGGCCATATGGGTTATTTATGATTGATCTTTTATCTCAGCTTGATTGGCCTGCCTTTCTCTTGGCCATGATCATTGTTGAGCTAACGCCCGGGCCTAATATGGGCTGGCTTGCGGCCCTGTCAGCGCAGCAAGGCCGAAAAATGGGCTTAGTCGCCGTTTTAGGCATCACGCTGGGCCTCGCCGTACAGATGATTGCGGCAGCAACGGGCCTATCAACACTCATCGCCCACGTTCCGATAGCCTACCAAATCATACGCTGGGCCGGTGTGCTGTTTATGCTCTGGCTCGCTTGGGAAGCGTTTTCTGATGCGGGGTCTTGGTCGCCTGTAAAGGGTTTTTCGGCCAAAGGGTTTGTGAGGGGCTTTATTGCGAATATCTTGAACCCAAAGGCCTTGATTTTCTATGTGGCAGTCGTCGGGCAATTTGCGAACCCATCTATCGGTAGTTTGTGGTGGCAAATTCTTGTTTTAGGGAGCTTACATCTGGTCGTAGCAACAAGCGTGCACCTTGCAATCGTGCTGGCTAGCGCTCGTTTTGGCACGGCTATAGAGACATGGCGCACGTCCCTTTGGGCGCGCGTCACTTTCTCTCTTTGTCTCGTCGCCATTGCTGCGTGGATCGCCATTTCCACAGGATAGCTTTAGTCAGATTACGCGAGTAGGATGTTGTGATAGCTTGGCGGCAAAATCAGCGCCCCTTGATGCCACAGGCATACAAGGGCCGTTTCAGACGTAACGTTTATCCAGCTTCCAGATCAAAATCTTTGTATTTTATCTTTAACTCACGCTTCAAAACCTTACCTGTCGCGCCCAGAGGAAGAGCTTCAATAAAAACAATAGCATCGGGCATCCACCATTTTGCGCATTTGGCAGCAATACAGGCTTTGATTTCTTCTTTATCCGGCGTTTTGCCCGGAACGGCCTGAACAATCAGGAATGGACGTTCTTGCCATTTTTCATGACGTAATCCAATACAGGCTGCCATAGCAACATCGGGGTGATCAGAGGCCGCATTCTCGACTTCAATCGAGCTGACCCATTCACCGCCAGATTTAATTACGTCTTTGGAACGGTCTGTGATCTCAAGATAGCCTTCCGGATGAAGAGCCGCGACGTCGCCGGTACGGAACCAGCCATCTTCGGTAAAGGCATCATCGCCTTCGCCGCGGAAATAGCCAGAGGCTACCCAAGGGCCGCGCACGTGCAAATGACCGGAGGTTTCGCCGTCTTCAGGTAGAAGATTGTCTTCATCGTCAACAATTCGCATATCGACGCCGAAAATACGGCGACCCGCGAGAAGTTTATGAGGCACTGTGCTTTCGTAATCTGATAAATCTGTGCCGGGGAAGGGCGCGTAGGTCGACCCGAGCGGGCTTGTTTCCGTCATACCCCAACCTTGTTGCATCCCGATCCCAAGGTCTTGCTCATAGGCGCGTAATAGCGACTCAGGGAGAGCAGATCCACCGACCAAAGCCTTCTTAACAGTCGGAATAGACCCGCCTGTTTGTTTTAGGTGGTTGTAAATGCCAAGCCACACGGTTGGCACACCCGCCATTAATGTCACGCCTTCTTGGTTGATGACGCGGGAAAGTGTTGCGCCGTCCAGTCCAGGTCCAGGCATAACTAGCTTTGCACCAACCATGGCACCTGAATAAACAAGTCCCCACGCACTCACATGGAACATCGGTACAACGCCTAGTATTGTATCGTTTGAGCCGCCGCCAATGACATCGTTAAATGACCCTGCCATAGCGTGCAGAATGGTTGAACGGTGCGAGTACAGAACGCCTTTCGGGTTTCCGGTTGTTCCCGATGTATAGCAAAGTGTGCAGGCCGTGTTTTCGTCAAAACGTGGCCAATCAAAAGTATCCTCTGCTTCTGCAATGAAACTTTCATAATCCTGTACATCAGTTTTATAATCCTGAAGACTGGCTTGATCAGTCAAAGCTACCCATTTTTGAATGCTAGGACAGGCCTCTGAAATACCTTCAATGATTGGGGCAAATGTGGTGTCAAAGAACAGGAAGCTGTCTCCGGCATGGCCGATCATCCAAGCGATTTGTTTCGGGTCAAGGCGAGGGTTGATCGTGTGAACAATCGCGCCGATCCCTGATACGGCGTAATAAATTTCTATGTGGCGGTAATTATTCCAAGCAATCGTGGCAACGCGGTCACCGGGTTTCACGCCAGCGTCCAAAAGGGCATTTGCAAGCTTGCGCGACCGCTGAGCACAGGTTTTCCAATCATATCTGTGTTCTGTCATATCAGAATTAATCGAGAAAATTTCTCGGCTACCATGAACTTTGGCAGCATGTTCTATTAGGTCACTGATCATCAGTTCCTGTTTCATCATTAGTCCGAGCATAGTAGTATTCCCCATTTTAATAGTGTTTCGTATGTCATTCCAAAAATTTAGGCAGGGGTCAACAAGATTGATTTAATATGCAAATTATTTCATAATGGCGGCATGAAAAATGTTCCAAACTTCAATGATGTTCTCGCGGCTGAAGCGCGCCTTAAAGGGCATGCCAAACCTACACCCCTTGTTCGAAGCGCCGCTATTGATGCTTCAACGGGGCTAAACGTATGGTTTAAGCCCGAATGTAGCCAAAAAGTCGGGGCGTTTAAATATCGCGGAGCGTTCAACCGCCTTTCCGCTATGAACGCAGATGAGCGTGAACGGGGCGTGGTGGCTTTTTCTTCGGGAAACCACGCACAGGGCGTGTCACGGTCTGCAAAAGAGCTCGGTATGAGCGCTGTAATTGTGATGCCAAGCGACGCGCCTTCGATTAAAATGAGCGGCGTCAAGAGAGACGGTGCAAGAATAGTTCTTTACGACCGGAATACGGAAAGCCGCGAAGCAATCTCTGCAAGAATCGCTCTAAAGGAAAACCGCATCATCGTACCGTCTTATGATGACCCCTTCATCATCGCGGGTCAGGGGACTGTTGGGCTTGAAATCGCTCAGGAAAGCGTGCAGCGGGGTATCAGCTTTGATGCTGTGATTACGCCAATCGGCGGCGGCGGGCTTTGTGCTGGTACGGGCTTGGCTATGAACGCCTTAAGTCCAAGCACTAAAATTTTTGCAGCCGAGCCCGAGCATTACAATGATCATCAAATGTCACTGCGCGCCGGTAAAAGAGTCGGTATAAAATCTACGCCGCCAACGCTATGCGATGCCATTTTAACCCCTATGCCGGGGGAGCTGACTTTTGCCATAAATCAGCACGTCCTCACAGATGTCTTTACCGTCACAGATGATGCATGCTTACGCGGAATGGCCTTAGCAAAGCGTCACTTGGAATTGCAGACAGAGCCCGGCGGGACAGCTGGATTCGCCGCTTTGTTATCCGGAGGCTTTAAGGCCTATCCGAGCGTAAAGACGATCTGCGTTATTCTCTCCGGTGGCAATGTAGATCCTGAAATTGCGGCACAAGCAGATGGGATGTTACAGGGCCATTAGGCCCCGCAACAAATGCTTTAATCAGGACGCATCCGTCCAGTAATTATCAGTCTTCCCACCAATAGGGAGCACGTTTTTTGGTGCCAGTGACTGTTTCGTCCATAGTGCTTGCATCATAGAGCCGTCCACCGAGCATAACACGATCAATTTTATCCGTGTTGCGGATATTATCGAGTGGGTTAGCATCGAGAATTACAAGGTCAGCTAGCTTTCCTTTTTCTAGCGAACCAATGTCTTGAAAGAAGCCAAGATGTTTGGCGGGATTGACCGTCGCTGTCCGCAGAGCTTGGACAGGATCCATGCCGCCGCGTGCAAAGGACCAGATTTCCCAATGGGCCGCGAGGCCTTCTCGCTGTCCATGAGCGCCGATGCTGACCAGCACGCCAGCATCTTCGAGCTTTTTAGCGACAGCCGCTGAATCTGCATCAGCGTAATCTTCTATTGGCGCCATTTGGCGGCGAACAGAGCGTGCCTGCAGGACCGTTGGCGGGACGTGCTTTGAAAGGATTGGATGCTTCCAAACATCACTTTCTTGGTAGTAATAATCCTCACCGCGAACGCCGCCATACGTCACAACCAATGTTGGTACATAAGCGACATCCGTTTGCGAATACATCTGAACGACGTCGTCATAAATTTCTAGCACAGGAATGTTGTGCTCTACAGATGAGTTCCCGTCGGCGATCAATGACATGTCCATATGATAGAGAGAGCCGCCTTCAGGTACGACGAGCATATCAAGTTCGCGAGCGGCATGTGCCACTTGTTGGCGTTGCTCACGGCGGGGTTGATTGTAATTTTTTACCCCGTGCGCGCCTTGTTCTAACAGTCTAGTGACATGCTCAAGAGCATCGTCTTTATTAGTAATATCCGCGAAAAACCCAGGGGCTTTAGCGCCGTAAATAACCTCTCCCGTGGAGAAAATACGCGGGGCAAGGAGCTTACCCGCGCGTTGAAATTCCGCCGCTGGGAAGATCGACGCAGCGCTTGATGAAGGATCAAACACAGTAGTTACGCCGAGTGCCAAATGTCCAATAGCTGACCAATTTTGCTCTGGTGTAAGATCGCCAGCACCTTGCGGGCCGTGAGCATGGGCATCAATGAAGCCAGGAATGACAGTTTTGCCTTTTAGATCAACAATCTTGGCATCTGACGGAATTCTCGGATTTCCGATAGCTTCGATCCGGTCGCCATTAGTTATAATCGTACCGCTTTCAATTACGCCGCCATCTCTGTCCTTCATGGTGATGATGCGGGCGTTGATAAGTGCAACGCGGCCCTCAGGTTTATCGGCTTGGTGAACTGGGGATATTTTTGCGATATTCTTAGCGGCATCAGGGCCATCTTTCATGACCGCTTTGACATCGGCCTGATAAAGCTTGGGGCCTAATGACCAATTAAGCGTTTGCCCGTCGTTTGACCAACTCGGATAGGTCGCGCCGTTCGTACTGACTTTTTTCACCGGCAGAGCTGTGGCTTTTGGCCCTGTCGCTACATTTTGCGGGCCAGATAATGCGGGCATTACAAAAAGATTGTAGTTTTGGCGGAAGGCTATGGTTTTACCGTTGGGAGACATAAAATAGGTTTGCGCGAGTTTTGAGGAGGCGTGAACGCGTTCTTCGCCGCCAGCTAAATCGGTGCTGATGAGGGAGCGCTGTTTATTATGCCCTCCGGTTACGAAAATACGATCACTCGAAGTGCCAAAATGCGGGTTTGAACCCGAGCTGCGTACACGTTTAGGCTCTCCGCCAAGCGTTGAAACATAAATGCCGGTTTCGTCAGACCATTCCGGAGCCGTTAAATGCCCGCCTGCGCCTTTTTCAAAAGCTAGGCTGCGGCCATCAGGCGAGAATGTTGGGCGTCGGTAATGTCCAGGATTTCGCGTAACATTTGTCATAGCGCCAGAGAGGGTGGTGGTATGAACTTTAGCAAGGTCTTTATCTGTCCACGACACAAAGGCGATAGTCTGGCCGTCTCTTGACCAAGCCGCGTCTAGTTCACGGATATGTTCGGGCAGGTTAGTCAGCCTCCGAGCTTCGCCGCCTGTGGTGCTTCGCACATAGAGCTTGCCAAGGCTTTCGTAAATGACGTCGCGCCCATTCGGAGAGACTTGCACATAACGCGGCATGAGACTTTTAAAGCTGTCAGTGCTGACACTGTGTTCAGGGCGCGGTGCTTGCAACACTTGCCGCTTATCTTTTACTCGGAAGTCAATATGCTCGATATTGTCATCGGCAACATCGAGACGGTGTATTTTGCCTTTTGCCCAGAAAAAGATGGACTTTGAATCGGGTGACCAATCCATATTTGGATAGACGCCTTGAACGGCCCATGTTTCCTGCATGTCCTGATCAAGGTGGTCAAAAATCATTCGTTCATGGCCTGACTCTAAATCTTTGAGGAATAGCATAGACTTGGCGCGCTTGCGTTTAACGTAAGCGAGGTACTTCCCGTCAGGAGACGGAGCAGGGCGTACTGCACCGCCCGCGCCGCCAGCGGCTTTGGAGATTTTACCAGTTTCCATATCGTATCGGCTAATATTGAAAAGCTCCGTGTTGGAATCTTGCGCGTAGATAAAGGTCGCCCCTGGAGTGATGTTGCGCGTGTAATAAATATAACGGCCATCAGGCGAAAACATAGGTTCACCAAGTTCTTTCTGGTGCGTATCAGACGGTTTCTTTACAAGCTGAACGCCGCTACCGCCGCTTGTGTGATAGAGCCAGATTTCACCGGTTCCTAGTGAACGCGAGGTCGTGAAGTGCTTCTTCGCGGCAATAAACTGCCCGTCTGGGCTCCATGTGGGGTTGTTTAGAAGACGAAAGGTTTCTTTGGTGATTTGTTCTGGCTCGGACCCATCAACATTCATTGTCCAAATATTATCCCCGCCCGCGCGGTCAGATGTAAAGGCTATCCGTTTTCCGTCCGGAGAAAAGCGCGGCTGATATTCCCAAGCAAGACCTGAAGAGATGTTTTTCGCCGTGCCGCCTGTGACAGGCATCGTGTAGATGTCGCCGAGGAGGTCAAAAGCAATCGTCTGTCCGTCAGGGCTAACATCAAGGCTCATCCATGTGCCTTCGGTCACGTCAATGCTGATCTCTTTCTTAACTCCCGGAGGGTTGTTCACATCCCACTTCTCGGTTTTATTTTCGTCTGCGAAGGCAAGGCCCGAGAGCCCTGCCGTTAGAATTGTGCCGATGAGGAGCTGTTTAGAAAGTGTCATGCTTTTATCCTTATATTTATTATAGTTTTATTTTTGTTCTAGAAACGGCCTGCCGGACCGGGGAATACAACGGGTGTCTCGGAGCCGTCTTTGGCGACAGCCGAAACGCCGAAAAAGTAATTGTCGATAACGAGATTGGTGAACTCCCATTCTGTGACATCGCCGACAAATCGGGAGTGTGTCCATTCTGGCTCTGTTGTTAGCCGCCAGTGAACGCGGTATCCGGCAAGGTTTTGCGACGCTTTATCTGATGTGCTTTCCCATGTGAGCTTCGCTGACGCCTTAACCGCGCCGCTCGCTTCAACGTTGGCAGGGAAGGGCGGAGCACCAGCCATGCCTGCAAGGGTAATAGCGTTGAGCGCTGTGAGCTTGGCGGCATAGGCGGGATCGACGCCGGCCATAGTGTCGCCATACTCCACACCGTTTTCAGTTCTCAAATCCTGATGCTGACGATCATAATGCTCATGTGTTTCCATGATCCGGACACCCGGAATGCCGACTTGATTGAACGGACGATGATGACCCCCGCGCGCAAATCGGTCGAGGCGGTAGACCATCATCACATCAAGGTTTGTCATATATTGGTCAGCTTGAGACTTCACGTAGCGAGCGAGATTGCGGGATGGGCTGTCGACTTCGCCGCCTGTAAACCGCCGCAAGCGGGCTTCCTCTGGCGTTTCCGTGGCGCGTGTTCCTTCGGAGAAGACGCGCGCGGTGCTATTGTTGGTAACGCCGTCCAATCCTGTAATATTGGAAATCATGTCATTATTTAGGACGCCTTTTATCTCCCAGCCTTGATCAAGGGCATGCTGCGCCACGATCTTACCACCGAACAAGCCTTGTTCCTCACCTGATAATCCAGCGTAAATGATCGAACCCGCGAATTTGCGTTTGGATAACACACGCGCGGCTTCGATTACGCCGGCCATGCCAGAGGCATTATCATTCGCGCCGGGGCTGTCGGATGTGCCGTCAAGCGGGTCGGTGACGCGGCTATCAATGTCGCCGCTCATCATCACGTACCGATTTGGATCAAGTATGCCTTTTTGAGTGGCAAGGACGCTGACGACGTCCGTAGGATTGGGGATACGTTTTTCGCCGGAAACTGTGTCCGACACATAAGTGACCTCAAGGCAGCCGCCGCAGTCTTTGGATATTTTCTCAAACTCTGCAAAGATCCAGCGGCGCGCCGCGCCAATACCGCGCGTTTCGCTTATTGTCTCCGACAGTGTATGGCGCGTGCCGAAATCTACGAGAGTTTGAATGTCAGATTGGATGCGGTCTGGTGAGGGTTCTATTGCAATATTATATAAATCAAGAACTTCAGATGGCGGAGCGGCCGTGTATGTCTGTGCTGTTGCTTGGCCTGCGAAAATAGCTGAACAGGCTAGTCCTACGAGATAATATTTCATGCATGTCCCTTTTTAGTTATAGGGCGTAACATAGAGCGTCCAAAAACCAAATAGTGGATGCAATTTTCCCGTAATTCTGACAACCTAGTGATTAGCGGCCCTAATAAGCTACAGGTATACCTACCACAGCTCGGGTATGTCTGAGCCTGTAATATCAATAAGTTTCTTAAGAAAGCGGCTTGCTCCGTCAAGCTCATCATCCGTGAAATGTTTGAGAAGTTGCTCCTCTAAAGCCTTGGAATGAACTAATATTTTAATAAAAATTTCACGCCCAGAATCACTGATGTGAATTTGGTTTGAATCTGTTTTGACCCAGCCTTTTCTGAAAAGACGGGCGAAAATGTCCGCATCAGGAGAATGGCCCGTATGTTCAAGGCGATAAGTGATCTGATCTTCAGTCAGGCCTTCACTCATAGATAAGACTGAGAGGCAAAAATATTCAGGCTCGCTAATGCCTAGGGCGCCGCAAGCTTTGCGTGTGGGGTAAGAGGTTTGGAAATGCGCTCGTGATAGCAAATGCAAAAGGAAATCGTTCGTAAACTGGCCGCTTTCAAGGTCCACTTTAGGCTGCATTGGATCCGCTGGCGCAAGTTTTTGCTTAGCATCCGCATAGCGGCCGCCGTGAAAAACTAGAACGGGGAAATCGTGTGTTTGGTAATCGACAACTTCGCCGACAAAAATAATGTGATCTCCGCCTTCATATTGGAAGTGTGTCTTACAGCGGAAGAGCGCCGCATATTCAGGTAAAATCGGGAAGCCCTTTTCACAAGGAGCCCATTTAACGCCTTCAAATTTGTCATCAGTTTGTTGGGCAAACTGATTCGATAGGTCACTTTGGTGCGAAGCGAGAACATGGACATTAAATCCGCCCGACTTTTTATAAGTAGGCATTGAACTCGCTGTTTTAGCTAGTGACCAAAGCACTAGGGGAGGATCGAGGGAGACTGAATTGAAGCTACTGGCGGTAACACCCACGGGAGTGCTGTTAGAATCCATCGTTGTCACAATGGTAACGCCCGTGGCAAATTGCCCAAGCGCATTGCGAAATTCATAAGGATCAGGTTCAGACATGGACGATAAGCATTATAATCATAAGTAAAAATATGTAATATTAACGCGTAAGTAAAGACCAACGGACGACTAAAGCTAGTTTATTGGAAGTTCATGTGCGTGCCACATGACCAACAGAATGTTTGCGATCTTATGAAATAATAGGATCGCATGCTGATATCGATGTTAGCTGAACTTTAAGACTAATAGTATCTAGTGTTTCAAACTACTCGTTTGATGATCGGCACACTTTACAAGGCTCATGCGTAATCTTTTGAATTCATATGAACGGTTTTTAGGTCTGAATAATGGCCTGAGTGCGGGTGACCTTGTAAGGGCGCGCGCAGTTTATACGTTCGGTTGGGCTTTTATAGCCATGCAAATGATCAATCAAATTAACCTTTATGTTACTTATGGGGGGTGGTCAGCGAACCAAGCGCTTTCAATAGTCGTCTGTTTTGTAGTGTTCGGGCTCATGACGCTACTTAAATGGGTGAAAGTTTTTTCACTATATGCTGCCGCTTTTGTCTTGATCGCAATTATGGGTATCATTGCAAGTGAGTTGGGAACTTCATTTGAAACCACGCCCGGTATCAACACGCCATTGTTGCCGTTATTTGTTGTCCTAGCAGTGCTCATAGGCATTATTAGCGATTGGCGTATGGTTCTCGCTTATACAGTCGTTGGCATTCCTTTTATTTGGGGACTTCATTGGATTTCGTCAGTTCAGACGACACCCGTTGATCCCGATGTGTATGCCTTTCTCAATTTTCAGAGAGCGATGCAAGCAACCTTGGCCTTAGGACTGTCTGGAACTATGGTTGCTTTCTTTAGTATACAGTTGAATGAACTCCTATCTAGGCTTGAAGAAATGGCGGCCAATGAACGGGAAACAGCCATATCAAAGTCAAAATTTCTCGAGAATATGAGCCATGAAATCCGGACTCCGCTAAACGGTATTATTGGCATTAACCGTCTTTTGCTGGCGACAGAACTCAACGTTCAACAGCGTCAATTTTCTGAAATTATTGATGGTTGTGGTGATGGGTTGGTCACCGTTGTAAATGATGTCTTGGATGTTTCGAAACTTGATGCGGGTAAATTTATTCTTCGATCTGAACCCTTTAGCCTATTGGACACCGTTTCGGATTTGATAAAGTTACACCGTCCAGTAGCGATAGAAAAGAATATTGACCTTCACTTTGTATATGAAACTCATGTTCCGCATGAATTTGTAGGAGATAAAAGTCGTATACGCCAAATCATCAATAATTTGGTGGGCAATGCTTTGAAATTCACCCCTCAGGGTAGTGTTAGAATCCACGTAACAGGGCAGTCTCTTTCAGATGAACGTTTTGCTCTAAACGTCCATGTTCAAGATACAGGTCTCGGAATTCCGCATGAGGATATTGGCCGTGTATTTAATCGGTTTGAGCAGGTTAATTCAAGTAAACATGCGCAAGAGCGGGGCACCGGCTTGGGACTTGCTATAACAAAGGAACTGGTTGAGGCTATGAAGGGGAAAATCAATGTTTGCAGCCAAGTGGAGCGCGGGACAACGTTCAGTATTGCACTGTCCCTTCCGATTGCAAATGTGAGTCCCCAGAACGTGCTCGCTAAACAAAGCGAGTTAGTTCCACCGCTTGAAGCCAGTTTTATCAGATTATAATAAAGACCTTTAACCTAGCTGTAGCCTTTTGTAGACATTCATTATGTGTAATGGAATATTCACCATGCATATTTCAACCGTCTTAACTCTCATGCGATATGAGTATGAATATGATGAAACTAAAAGAGAGCCGTATGTCAAATCAAGCCATTACATTTTTAATCATTGATGATGATGATGTCGATTACATGGCAATAAAGCGTGCCTTAAAGCAACTCAAAATCAACAATCCCATTGTTCGGGCCCGTGATGGTTTTGAGGGGATCTCTCTCCTTCATACAGAAAACGGTAGCACCGATTTGGCCTCGTCTTGTATTGTCCTGCTTGACCTTAATATGCCAAAAATGGGCGGCATGGAATTCTTAGAAAATCTGAGATCACACGAAGATACTAAAAATACACCAGTGTATATTACAACGACCTCCACCTCAGATCAGGATATTAGACAGGCCTATAAATACAACATAACCCAATACCTTGTAAAATCTGATCTGTTGGAAAGCTTGCGTGAAGCTATGGGATACTTGGATAGCTACAAAATGATTACGGGGGGTCAGCTTAGTTATGAAGAGGCGTCCTTAAGCGCTTAAGCTGTTTTCATAAACGTTTATAAGCCGGTCAACCTACACGCCGCAGATTCTACGTCTTCTTGCCGCATCAAACTCTCGCCAATAAGAAAGCCCCGCGCACCAGCAGCGGTCATTCTCTCAATATGCTCACGTGTAAAGATGCCTGATTCTGCGATTAATGTGGCTTGCTCTGGTATGTATTGACTTAACATTTCGAACGTTTCTAGGTCGGTATGAAACGTATGCAAATCACGATTATTTATACCAATAAATGTTGCGCCAAGGTTTAGCGCGCGAATGACTTCAGTCTTCGTATGTGTCTCGACCAGAACATCCATGCCTAAGTTTTCAGCCTCAGAGATTAGGTTTGAAGCTTCCCCGTCTGACAGCATCGCCATAATCACAAGAACAGCATCAGCGCCCATCACACGGCTTGCGGTGATTTGGATAGGGTCTATCATGAAGTCTTTGCGTAGAAGTGGGAGCGACGTCGTTTGTCTAACACATTCAAATATTTCAGAACTTCCCTGAAACCCAGGACCATCAGTTAAGACAGAGAGACAAGCCGCGCCGCCGCTCTCATAAGCTTTAGCAATAGCGGCAGGATCAAAATCTGCCCGAATAAGTCCTTTTGATGGGCTCGCCTTTTTCACCTCGGCAATAATCGCTGGGCGTAATAACGAAGTCGTGCGAATAGCTTGAGCGAACCCTCGAGCAGGGCAAGCCTTCAAGGCTTGCTCTTGCAATTGCTCTAGGCTTGCTCTCTTTTTAAGCTCAGCGACTTCCTCGCGCTTATACGCAGCAATCTTTGCTAATATATCTGGCGTGGTGGACACAACTCTTGCCTAACTTAATGCCGGAAGTGGCGCATGCCGGTCATGACCATAGCTAGACCCGCTTCATCCGCCGCTTTGATCACGTCTTTATCTTTGATCGACCCGCCGGGCTGAATAATCGCTGTTGCGCCAGCTGCGGCCGCCGACAACATACCGTCTGCAAAGGGGAAGAATGCATCTGAAGCGCAGGCGCACCCTTGTGTTTTAGGCATGTCCCATCCAGCAGCCTCTTGAGCGTCCTCGGCTTTGCGAGCAGCAATTCGAGCGCTATCAATACGGCTCATTTGACCTGCGCCAATTCCTGCTGTTGCAGAATCCTTGACATAGACGATAGCGTTTGACTTGACGTGTTTTGCGACTTTCCACGCCATGAGCATGTCAGCCATTTCCACCTCGGTTGGTTTGCGTTTCGTGACAACTTTCATATCAGCCGGATCGACGTAACCATTGTCTCTATCTTGAACCAAAATACCGCCCGCAACGTTGCGCTGAGTAAGGCTCGGCGAAGAAGGGTCGGGCAGAGCGCCTGCAATCAATAGGCGTAGGTTCTTCTTTTTGGCGAAGGCGGCTATGGCGTCTTCATCTGCCGACGGAGCTATCACGACCTCGGTGAAGACTTTTAAGATTTCCGTGGCGGTCTTTAAGTCCAGATGTCCATTGAGTGCCACAATCCCGCCAAAGGCTGAAACAGGGTCACAAGCGAGAGCGTTATGATAGGCCGTAAGGAAATCGTCAGCCACAGCCACTCCGCAAGGGTTGGCGTGTTTGATGATAGCAACTGCAGGGCGCGCGCCGTTTCGTGCGTCGCCAAATTCAGCGGCGAGTTCATAAGCTGCGTCTGTGTCATTGATGTTATTATAGGAAAGCGCTTTGCCCTGTAACTGGGTTGCGGTTGCGACGCCTGGTCGGCTTGAACCATCGGTATAAAAAGCGGCTGTTTGATGCGGGTTTTCGCCGTAGCGAAGACTTTGGCGCAACGTCCCCGCCTGCGCTCTGTAAGGGGCCGCCATATCGTTTAAGTGATTGGCAAAATAATTCGATATCGCTGCATCATAAGCCGCTGTGCGTGCATAGGACTTATGTGCGAGGCGTTGCCGTAGTGTGCCGCTTACTTGGCCGTCATGGGCATCCATTTCAGCTAGTACGGCTTCGACATCATCAGAATCAACGCAGACAGCGACATGGGCATGGTTCTTTGCTGCCGCGCGAATCATAGCTGGTCCGCCAATGTCTATATTCTCAACGCACATTTCGTAACTGGCACCTGACGCCACAGCTTGCTCAAATGGGTATAAATTTACAATGAGAAGGTCGATGGGTAGAATGTCATGTTCTGTCATGGCCGCAATATGGCTTTGAAGGTCGCGATCACCTAGCAGGCCGCCATGTACCATGGGGTGAAGGGTCTTAACGCGGCCGTCCATCATTTCAGGAAACTGGGTGAGATCTGCTACATCTTTGACTTCAATTCCAGCCTCTTGGATTGCTCGTTTTGTTCCGCCCGTTGAGACAAGTTCGACGCCGCGCTCTGATAGGGCTTTCGCTTGGGCAATAAGGCGGGATTTATCAGAAACAGATAAGAGCGCACGTCGAATGGGGGTTAGGCGTGCGGGATCAAATGGGAGAAGGTCGGGGTTGGGGGCAGGCATAATGCATCCGTCAGGTTTGGCGGATAATCAATCGTCAGAATGTCTTTAAGACGACCGAGGCTCCGCAAGGGGAATAATGTCGGCGCTTTTAACCTCGTGAACGGGTTCAGACAACTGTTGAGTTAAAGTATATGTGGGAACCAGCGTTTTTAGAGCTTTCTTTAGGCTCTCTTGATTTCGGGCCTCAATTGCTTGCAGTAATCTGTCGATTTGGCGTGTCAGTGACCGTGGGTCAGACATGCGGCCAGAAATACGTTTGACGCCGTCTACATAGGTGGATTCTAGGAGCTCATCATCGGTAGTAAGGTTTTCCGATATTTTTTCTCCGGCTCTAAGGCTAGTATATTCAATCTTGATATCGCGGTCAGGAACAAAGCCTCGTAAGCGAATCAACTGCCGGGCAAGCTTAGCAATTTTGACAGGCTCACCCATCTCAAGAACATATATAGACGCCATGTCAGCACGTTGAGTCGCATTGAGAGCAGCCGCTTGCAGTACGAGGGCTGCGGCTTCCTCAGTTGTCATAAAGAACCGTTTAACGTCTTTATGTGTGACAGTTACGGGGCCACCATTTGCGATTTGCTCTTCAAAAAGCGGGACAACAGACCCCATTGAGGCCAGCACATTCCCAAACCGAACAGCGCACGCGGCCATGTTAGTCTGGGAAATGTTTTTCGTCATGGTCAAAAGTTCGGCAACGCGTTTGCTTGCCCCCATGACGTTGGACGGGTTCACGGCTTTATCAGTTGAAATCAGCGTAAAGCTTATGGTGTCGTGTTCTAGCGCCAGCTCTAAGAGGTTATGAGTTCCGCCTAAATTTGTGCGCAGAGCTTCAACAGGATTGTCTTCGCTAAGATGAACATGCTTAAGAGCCGCAGCGTGTAGAATGATTTCAGGTTTTTCTGCGTGGAAAATTTCTTCAAGCCGAACTCTGTCACATACGTTGGCAAGATAGGGGTACCAGTGCTTATTCCCGTCAACGCTAAAGTCCCGGGAGAGTTTTCTATCGATTTCATATAAATTGAATTCTGAGGCATCAACCAAAATGAGCCGGGCAGGATCAAGGCCAGCAACTTGGCGTGTGATCTCAGAGCCAATCGTTCCGCCTGCGCCTGTAATCATGACACGGCGTCCTGTGATGAGGCGCTTAACCGGAGCAATATCCAAGGCTTGAACGTTGCGGCCAATAAGGTCAGCGGCTTCGAATGGGGAGAGTTCCTTTGACGGCGTGCTTGATACTCTAACAAGCGGCGCCCCTAGTTCAGCTGCTAATTTAACGAGGTTGTGAGACGAGTTTTTATCGCCCTTAGGGTCTGCCGCAATCAAGGTCGGCGTAGATCCAATTCTGCGTGTAGAATCTTCAACGATTACCTTGATATCATCAAGGCTTCCAAGAATGGGGTAACTTCTTATCGACCGTCCTCGATTGCTATCGTCGGTGTTAATCAACCCAATGATATTGAAATTTACACCGCTCGCTTTGCGGCTCATATCCCTTAAATAGTCGCTCAAAGACGAATCCGAACCAACTAAAATCGCGCCTGGTAAGTCAAAGTCATGTCCTCTAAAAATAGCACGAACATCGCCGTTTTGCGCAATCAGAAGCATGACACGGGTTATTGTGAGGGACAAAAAGAACAGCCCGCCGGCAATAAAGGACGCTGAGCGAGGGAAATCCTGGGCGCGGTTGAAAAAGATAAACAAAATGACTGGCGTTATAACGCTTACAATGATCACGCCTTGAAGCAGGTCGCGAATGTCATCCAAAGATGTAAACCGCCAAATTGCTTTGTACGTTTTCATGACGACCCAAACAATAGCGCAGGACACAGTGAAAATAATAGCGGCGTTTTCGTCAATATTTGAAGGAATAGGCTTCTTTTCGTACATGTAGCGCGCATTGACGGCGGCGTACATGCAGAGACCACCTAGGACAGCGTCAAAAAGCGTGACGATCATTTTTGCGTAAATCGGGCGCTTGAGAATATGTTTTAAGGTGATCATGGGCGGCGAGCCTCAAGCCTTCTAATCGACCATCGCACTCGGTTGGATTTCGTTTCTCCGTCACTATCGCCGTAAGCTCCGCCAGAAATGACAATTTGTTGCGTGCGGACAGGCTGGGACCCAGAACCCAAATAAACCGACTCTTCAATACGCATTGGACCTCCGTCCGTTCTGAACCGCCACCCTACATGACCTGGTTGTATCAATAAAGCACTTTGCAAGTCTTGCGCAAGTGTTGCACGCACAGAAGGGTGAAGGTGAAAACGAATGTCAAAAGGCATTTGATCGCGTGTTAAAGGGGAGTGTCCCAATGGAACAAGAAGGCCGTCTTCACCGCGAATGTCTTGCCCGTCGTTTTTTACATAAATTCGTCTGCGGTGAACGAGGCCGGTTTTGGCTAAGTACCCATTGTGTGACGTTTCGAGCCAAACCCCTGTGGGTTGGTCTTTTCTGGAGGCTTTGGCGTCGTCGGGCCCGTGAATGATCGCTTTGCCCAAGATATTCGCCTTATAGCCTTCCTCAAGAATATCGCCAGCAGAGCGGTCATTTATCGTGAGCGTTGAATGCGCTGCGGTGGCGCGCATAATTTGCCTCCATTTAGCGGGCTGCTGCTCACTCCATCCGCAGTTTACAAACAATCGTCCTGCGGAACTGGAAAGCTCAAGAGATAGGGGGCCTAGATGGGCATCTAAGTCGTGAGGGCGGGCAGGCGCATTGCCCGTGTCCATAACAAGGACTGTCCCGTTTTGCTCAACTCGCTGATAACCAGAGTAGGGGCAGAATACGAAAGGTTTGGATTTGAATTTACCTTTATCCACCAATGAGCGAAGCAGAGTTTTGTTTCCTTCCGATCCGCCATTGAAACATACAAGGCCGCCGTCTGAAGCTCTAAAAAATGGCACGACATGCCGCAAACGCTCTATGGCCCGCTGAAGAATTTTAGACCCTACCAGATCACGGCGACCAAGAGCATCATCCAAAACCGTCAGAACGTGTAGAATTTCCAAGGCCTGTTCGGGGGACCTGCTGATGTGTCCGCCGTCGGGCAGAATTTGCAATTCGACCTCATCATTAAGGTAATCCAAGCCGCGGTCCAAAAAGCCATCAGCCTTTTCTTTTAGGTATATTCCGCCAAGAGCTATGACAGCGGCCGCTTTCAAGCGGGACAGCCCTGGCGGAGTTCGTTTGTATGTCCCGCGCAAGCGTTTGAGTTGCCGAATAACGTTTTGACGGCGCTTGTCTGCGAGATCACTAAGGTTGTCCACGGCTAACTGTGACGACCAAATAGACAGCCAAGCAAAAAGTCTGTTCGCGATAATGTCGTTGTCCCAAGCGTAGGGATTCCATTGGCCATAAATCTCAATCCAGCGATCAACCAGATAACGCGCTCTCACTATAGCGGCTTTATCTTGACAAGCCGCAAGGTCTGGGAGCCATGAAAAGCTATGCAGCCAAAAAGCAAAGCGCTCAGATGGAGCCGGAAGTGTCCACGGGTCCCCTTGGCGGCCAATGTCTAAATGTTGTCCCGCGAAAACAAAGGATCCAGCTAAAAGTTCTGCGCCGACTTTTGGGTCACCGCAATAGGGCTTTAAGTCGATCGAATGAAATGGAGCTACTTTTCCGGCTTTAAGGTTTAGGGCACGCGCAGGGCCGCCTAAATCAACAGCAAGTCGATTGTAGGTTCTCGTCAGAGCGGCTTTCGCTACGTGTCCTAACGGTATACGCCGCATGCTATCATCCGTTATGCCGTTTGTGCGGTCGAGGTCGTGCGAAGGGCTGCAATGTTTTCGGCGTAGTTTCCAGCGCCCTTAAAAACGGCACTACCTGCGACTAAAGCCGTAGCCCCAGCTTCGCGGCACTGCTGTGCCGTCACAGGGTTAACACCCCCGTCGACTTCTAAAATAATATCTCGGCCCGTGGCTTTAATTTTTTCGCTTAAGACTCGAATTTTTTCGAGCTGTGTCTCGATAAAGCTTTGACCTCCGTAACCGGGGTTTACGCTCATAACCAAAATAAGGTCAATTTGGTCCCAGACATAATCCAAAACTTCAATCGGTGTACCGGGGTTCAGGGCAACACCTGCTTTAACGCCGCGGGACTTAATGGCTTGAAGCGTTCTATGAAGGTGAGCTCCAGCATCGGGGTGTACCGTGATAATATCCGCGCCCGCATCCACAAAATCATCAATGAAAAGATCAACGGGACTGATCATCAGGTGAACGTCAAAGGGCTTGTCACTATGGGGGCGCAGAGCTTTCACAACAGCAGGCCCAATCGTTAAATTCGGCACGTAATGACCGTCCATAACATCAACGTGGATCATATCTGCGCCTGCTGCGTCAATAGCGGCGACTTCTTGGCCCAAAGCGGCAAAGTCAGCAGAGAGTATTGAAGGAGATATTAAGACAGTTTCAGACATACGGTTCCCTAACAGTGAAGGGTATTGCGTGCAAGCCGTATCGCTAAATTAGAGCTCGCACTTTGCCAGATTAAGCACGTTTTGGCGTTGCCGCTGAGCCCGCTAAAATGCCTCCGTCAATCGTCAGTTCAGATCCTGTCATATAGGCTGCCTCATCACTTGCTAACAGAACAGCAAGAGCGGCGACTTCGCGGCTTTCGCCGAAGCGCCGCATAGGGGTGCTCTCGACACATGCTGCCATATTTTCTTCTCGGTCAGGCCCGTTGCCAAGCATCGGTTCCCACATGGACGTCAAAACTGCTGCAGGATGGATGGAATTGCAGCGAATATTGAGACTTTGTTGGGCGCAGTAAAGCGCAACGGTTTTTGTGTGATTGCGTATCGCGGCTTTTGATGAAGCGTAAGCCGCTGCCATAGGCACGCCAATCATACCTGACCGTGAAGAAATGTTTATGATTGAGCCTGCTTTGGTTTTTCGCATCGCTTTTATGGCATAGCGGCACCCAAGAAATGTACCGTCCAAATTTGTTCGGTGAACAAATCGCCAATCTTCAAGTGAGGCATTTTCAGGATCATGCGGAACGGCAGTGCCTTCAAACCCGGTGATGCCTGCATTGTTAACGACAACATCTATAGTGGGCCACTTCGAAGCTATTTTGCCCCAGTGAGCCTCTAAACTGACATCAAGGCGGAAAGCTTCTTGGCCAATTTCTGCGGCGAGGGTGTTTGCTGCGTCAAGATTCTTGTCAGTTATGATGACTTTAGCGCCTTCATGGGCAAAAGCTCTCGCGATAGCTGCGCCAATGCCGCGGCCAGCCCCAGTAATAAGGCATAGTTTTTGGTGTAAACGGGTCATATAGTATCCAAGGGTATAATTACGCATAGGCGCGTATGAACATATCTGGCCAAAAGCCAGTAATTTTATAAGCAATATTTATAAAATTAAATGTTCATCAGTCTCACTCCATTTGGACAATTAAACAAACCACAAGTCTTCACAAGTGTCAAATCCGTCTCCAGTTTTGCCAATTGAGCGAACACTTAAACGTGACAGGAATGTACTATTACTCACGCGGCATTGCCTTATACTCCATGCTTAAGGAGAGTTTATGCACAGTCAAAAAGTTGAATTCGCTGGCGCCTTTGGGGATACTTTATCGGCCAAACTAGATTGGCCTGAAGGCGACCTGAAGTCTTGGGTCTTATTTGCGCACGGATTTTCAATAGGGAAAGACCTCAGGCCTATACGAACTATATCCAAGGCGCTCGTGGATGATGGCTACGGTATGATGCGTTTTGATTTCACAGGTCTTGGTGAGTCAGGCGGAAAGTTTGAAGATACAAATTTCTCTTCAAACTGCAGAGATATACTAAACGCTGCCAATTACTTACGTCATTATCATAAAGCGCCATGCATTCTGATTGGACATAGTTTTGGCGGAACAGCGGCCCTAAAAGTAGCGAGTGATATTCCTGAGTGCAGCGCCGTTGCAACCATAGGGTCGCCCTGCGACACATCCCATATTGTCCACCAATTCGCGGATCAGCTTGAGGAAATTGAAGAAGCAGGAGAAGCGAAGGTGCTTTTAGGCGGGCGTCCGTTTGTCATCAAAGAACAGTTTTTGGACGATGTGGCCAATCAGGACATTGCCGCAAACATAGAAGACCTGAACCGAGCGCTTATGATATTTCATTCACCTCAAGATCTTGTCGTGGGCATTAACAATGCCTCACACATATATAAGCAGGCTCGTCACCCTAAAAGCTTTGTATCACTTGACGGTGCTGATCATTTACTACTGAAGAATCCAAAAGATGCAGAATATGTGGCCCACGTCCTCGCAGCATGGGCGCACCGATATATTTAGAGTGTTAGGGCGTAGGTGCCGCGCCTCGCTCAACGCGCATATCTGACAACTTAATCACAGCCTTAAAGCCGCTGATTTTATAAGTAAAACGTGCCGGAACATATAGGCCTGCCTGTTCATCCTTCACGAAATAAGCATTTATTGGCGTGCTGCTTTCTTCCTCTTCTGGCAGATCTTCAGGATCAAATCCGGAAATGGGCTCATAATAAATGTGGCAATGAATCGAATCGACTTTTTCGCCTTCATATTTCACGCGATCTGTTCCGACCCGCTCCAAGCGTAAGCCATAATGCTGCTTGCTGTCAAAAACGCGCACAGTTCCGTCGCAAATTTCACCCTCAAGGCGCTGTCCTTGCATCATTAAAGTTAAGATGGCCGAAACTGTGTCTTTGGCATCGAAACGTTCTTTCGGCGTCGCAGGCGGTACGCCTTGTGATCCAATGGGCGGATTAATATCAACGCCGACACGTCGCGTCTCGTAATCATAAGCCATGTCTACGCGGCGGCTTTTTTTGTCCATATTCTGCTGCGTGTGGGTGAATGGGTAAAGCTGAGTTTTGTCGTAGCGTCCTTCTGTTACTGCCCAAATACGGAGTTTCTTCAAAAGCGCACCAAGGCCAGAGGTGTATATATCAGCAAAGGCAGTGTAATCATTTTCGCCTATGCGGCCGCTAAAGCTGGACTTAATCATTCGAAGGCCAAAGACGTAGCCTTTTAGCTTGAAATCAAAGCTTGTCTCACCAGGGGCAGGGTTTTGGAATTGCGTTATAGCGGGGTCAGGTAGACGTGGATCATCAACCTCTTGCCCAAATGCCGTCGCTGACATCAATATTGCTGCCGTTCCCATGATCATTGCGCGTTTCATGACTGTTCCTTTCAGTGTTCACTTGAGAGCACTCTAAGCGGCTCTGCATAACAGGAACATGAACAAATACACCTGCTTTAGTGACAATTTGGTCATATACAGGCTGATTTTCAGGGTTGAAAAGGCTTGACGCAAGGCGACTCACTGTCTATGTCCCCCTGAACGAATTCACGCCCGCCAGCTGCGGGTTTTTTATATATAGGGTTTTGACTATGTCCCGTCGCTGCGATCTTTTAAATACTGGCCCAATGTCAGGTAACAATGTTTCTCACTCAAATGTTAAAACGCGCCGTCGTTTTGACGTCAACCTTTGTAACGTGACGCTTGCGTCAGACGTTCTTGGCCAGAAGTTCAAGGTTCGCATCGCGGCTAAGACTTTGCGTACAGTTGACTTTAAAGGCGGTCTTGACGGCTTCTTGATGGGTACAAAGAACCATAAGCTTACAATCAAAGGTAAGAATATCAAAAAAGCCTTGATCAAAAAGCAAGCTGAAGCTGAAGTCGCCGCTTAGGTCTTCACCTCTTTTCAAGTTTCAAACCCGCCCGGGAAACCGAGGCGGGTTTTTTGATTCGTAGGTTCTGCCTGAGAACTTTTGAGCACTGTAACTAGACATAAAAAAAACGGCCCCCGAAGGAGCCGTTTTTCGTAAATTATAGAAAGACTTACACGAAGCCTTTGAACTTGTCTTTGAAGCGTGAAACGCGTCCGCCGCGGTCCAACAGTTTGGCGTCGCCGCCTGTCCAAGCTGGGTGAGTTTTGCTGTCAATATCGAGAACGAGGCGGGAGCCTTCTTTGCCGTATGTTGAGCGTGTTTGGTATTCGCTACCATCAACCATTTGCACAGTGATAGTATGGTAATCGGGATGGATGTCTTTTTTCATGTGTTTTCTCCTGCCCCAGACAAAGGGCTCTGGTCACGGGTTTACTTTGGATGGTCCCCCGCTCGAAGCACGGCGTATAAGACAAGACGGGGTTGGGGTCAAGCGGCCTAAAGCGCCTTTAAAATGTCTGCGTGATGACGAAGGTGATCGTCCATAAAGCTGGCAATAAAGTAATAGGAATGATCATAACCTTCTTGGCGGCGATAATTCACAGATTGCCCCGATTTTTCACACGCAGCCAGAAAGGTACTTGGGTCAAGCTGTTCTGCGAAAAAGTTATCCGCCATACCTTGGTCAATGAGCAATGTGGCCGATGACGGCGATTCTATAACCAAGTGCGTTGCGTCATAAGCGCCCCAAGCTGCTTTACCCTCACCGAGGTAACCCGTGAACGCTTTCTGCCCCCAAGGTACATTGGACGGGTTTGTTATCGGCGCAAAGGCCGAGCAAGATTTATAGAGGTCAGGGTTCTTTAGGTGGAGCGTGAGCGCCCCGTGGCCACCCATTGAATGACCGCTAAGACCGATTCGGTTCATATCTACGGGAAGGGTTTCAGCAATCCATGCGGTGAGCTCATCCCGCACATAAGTTCCCATCTTGTAGTTCTTCGCCCAAGGCATACGCGTCGCATCCAGATAAAACCCAGCCCCGCTCGCGAAATCCCAACTCTCCTTATCGTCCGGAACATGATCGCCGCGAGGTGATGTGTCCGGCGCAATCAGAACAATCCCAAGTTCAGCCGCGAGTTTCTGCGCGCCTGCTTTTGTGACAAAATTCTGTTCGGTACAGGTGAGGCCAGAGAGGAAAATAACCGCCGGACAATGAGCGTCAGCCGCTTGAGGCGGCACAAACACGCCGACTCGCATCGGGCATCCACAGGCAGGAGAATCATGTTCATAAACAAACTGATCGCCGCCAAACATTTTATTGTGGGATATTGGAGTCATATTAACCTGAAAATCTATTTTTTGTTGGCGATGCAATGAAGCATCGAACACGTGAAAACTTTTAACCTAAAACTCCACCACACTCCGAATGCTTTTACCTGCGTGCATCAGGTCAAATGCGTCGTTGATTTTTTCGAGCGGCATTTTGTGTGTGATGAGCGGGTCGATTTGGATGCGGCCATCCATGTACATATCGACGATAGAGGGGACATCTGTCCGGCCTCTTGCGCCGCCAAAGGCTACGCCTTTCCAGCTTCGGCCTGTGACAAGCTGAAACGGGCGGGTGGAGATTTCTTTGCCTGCGCCGGCAACGCCGATGATATAGCTCTCGCCCCAGCCTTTATGGCAGCTCTCTAGCGCTACGCGCATCACATCAACATTGCCGATACATTCAAACGTGTAGTCAGCTCCGCCGCCTGTCACGTCAACGATATGCCCTGTAAGGTCATCAACGTCGTTTGGATTGATAAAGTCCGTTAAGCCGAACTGGCGCGCCATTTTTTCGCGGGCTGGGTTAAGGTCTACGCCGACAATTTGTTTTGCGCCGACCATTTTGAGCCCTTGGATTACATTGAGGCCGATGCCGCCCAGTCCAAACACAACGCAGCGTGTGTTTGGTTCGACTTTCGCCGAATAAATGACAGCGCCGACACCTGTAGTGACGCCGCAGCCAATATAACAGGCCATGTCAAACGGCGCGTCTTTACGAATTTTAGCGAGGCTTACTTCGGGGAGAACCGTAAAGTTAGAGAATGTAGAACACCCCATATAATGCAGTATTTTCTGACCCTTATAGGAGAATCGTGATGAGCCATTGGGCATGAGGCCTTGTCCCTGTGTCGTGCGAACGCTTTGGCAAAGATTGGTTTTGGGATGGAGGCAATACTCACACTCGCGGCACTCAGCCGTATAAAGTGGAATCACATGGTCTCCGGGCTTAAGGGAGGTCACACCTGCGCCCACTTCGCGGACAATTCCTGCGCCTTCATGGCCTAAAATAGCGGGGAAAGCGCCTTCAGGGTCTTCGCCGGATAGAGTGAATGCATCCGTGTGGCATATACCCGTAGCCATGATCTCTACAAGAACTTCGCCAGCCTGCGGGCCTTCAACGTCTATTTCTACGACTTCAAGGGGTTTTCCAGCTTCGAAGGCTACAGCGGCGCGTGACTTCATCACTCTCTCCAACATTATTTTATGGGCGGTTAATTATATCTTTGCCTCATAATGATAAAGGGTGGCCTGAAATCAACCCCATTTTTTATGATAGATAGACATTGAACACACCTCTCTCACATAACGCACAGAAAGCCGTTCCGGTTTACTTCGGCGCTTTGGACGGGTTTCGGGGTGTTTTGGCTTTGTGCGTGGCGATTTATCATACATTTTGGTTTTCCCACATAAACAGCACAGCTTTTTTTAATAACGGCCCAGTGATCATCGATCTGTTTTTTGTGTTTTCCGGTTTTCTTATTTACCGACTTTATCATGATCGTTTGGACACGTCGGAGCAGGGGGCAACCTTTCTAAAAAGACGATTTGCACGCCTATATCCTATTCACATCTTCATGCTAGCTGTCTTTATTGCTTTCGCACTTGTCCGTATCGTCGCGAACGATATGGGGCTAACGACACAAGACCCTGGTGAAATCCTACCGTTTCAAGCGGGTTCCGAAGAAAGTATCTATAACATTCTTACGCACCTAACCCTTACCCAAGCTATGGGCGTTTCAGGTAGCTTGACGTTTAATCCGCCGAGCTGGACCATCAGTGTCGAGTTCTTTGCCTATTTTGTTTTTGTGCTTTTATATTTACGGTTCCCCCCGAAAACTACGAAGCACTTCATGCTTGTAGGCTTCATGATAGCGGTAGTATATTTCGGCCTTTCGCGCTTAAAGCCAGACATGAATATAACTTATGATTTAGGTTTCTTTCGCTGTTTAGCTGGTTTTTTCACTGGCGTTGTAGCGTCTTGGGTTTACGGCCTTATACAATCCCAGAACCTGCAGCGTCTAAAAAACATCGGGGCGAGAAAATGGCTTGCTCTTGAAGTCCTCGCCCTCGGAAGTTTCCTGCTATTCGTCATTTACATGCCCGGGAAACTTCAATTCTTTGTAGGCCCTTTTGCCTTTGTTTTCGTTCTAGTTTTTGCCTTTGACGGCGGCCTTATATCTCGTTTTATGTCTTTGCCTGTTTTTCGGTATCTGGCTAAAATTTCCTATTCTGTATATATGGTACACGCTATATTTGCGATCACGCTCAACATCATTGGGAAAAAACTGCTGCCTTCTATTTATATTGAGGGGCAGTGGAGCGGAGACTTATTCTTAGTGCCATACCTTTTACTGGTTATTGGGTTCTCGCACATAACTTGGACGTACATAGAGCGGCCTGGGCAAAAACTACTTGAAAGTCTGCATTTTCGTAAATGGTTCACAAGCAAGATCAAAGCACGCATATAGGCTTGAAAACAACGGCGCAAAACGCTAACCGAAGCCTATGACTGGAACAGCTTATAACGACCTCAATCAACTTGGCGCGGATGCCGTCCTTCCGGCCACGCCAGATGAGGCGGTTTTGGAACGGGTGGCAAGCCCGACGTCTGAACCGTACATGATACGCCTATCCTGTCCGGAGTTCACATCCATATGCCCCGTGACGGGACAGCCAGACTTTGCCCACTTGGTCGTTGATTATATTCCGGATGCTTGGATTGTAGAATCAAAGTCATTTAAACTTTTTCTCGGTAGTTTCCGGAACCATGGAGGCTTCCACGAAGCCTGCACCACAGGCATAGGTCAACGTCTTGTGCGCGAACTTTCACCACTCTGGCTCCGCATTGGCGGCTATTGGTACCCGCGGGGGGGCATTCCTATTGATGTATTCTACCAATTCGGCAAAGCGCCTGATAATGTCTGGATTCCCGACCAAGGCGTGCCGCCATACCGCGGCCGAGGGTAGTCATCGCGCGTAATATTCAAAAATTATTGGCAATTTAAAGGTTCGCTCCCTATCTTAAGGGGAACGGAGACCATCATGGCAAATCTCAATCTCGCAACTGACACCAGTACGGACGAATGTGCTTGGACCAAACTACGGCAAGATGCTGCAATTCATGCGGCGCAAGAACCAGCTTTATCCTCATTATTACATGGCACAATCCTAGAACAGGACTCGCTTGGCGGCGCTCTAGTCAATCACTTGTCAGAAAAGCTTGCTACGGCTGAGTTTTCGCCGCTAAAGCTAAGGCGAGTCCTAACTGATGCTATCGATATGGACCCTATGATTGTTGAAAGCGCAGCGCGTGATCTACTCGCGGTCATGGAGCGAGATCCAGCGTGCCGTTCCTATTTACAGGCTTTCCTGTATTTCAAAGGCTACATGGCGATACAGGCGCACCGTTTTGCTCACGCCCTTTATAATAATGAACGGGAGCTCCTCGCTTTTCATCTTCAAAACCGTAGTTCTGAACGGTTCGGCGTCGATATCAATCCTGCTGCTAAAATTGGACACGGGGTCATGCTTGACCACGCTACAGGGTTTGTGATGGGCGAAACCGCCGTAGTCGGAAATGACTGCTCCATACTGCAAGGCGTAACGCTAGGCGGTACAGGTAAAGCCCACGAAGACCGTCACCCGAAAATTGGAAACAATGTCCTGATCGGAGCAGGGGCTTCTATACTTGGTAACATAAAAATTGGTGACCGCGCGAAAATCGCTGCTGGATCTGTTGTTTTAAAAGACGTTTCACCGCAATGCACAGTCGCAGGAGTGCCAGCCAAACCGGTTGGCGGCCCATGTTGTAATAATCCCGCCGGATCCATGGATCAAACCCTCGGCGAGTACGAAAAATCAGGAGATACGAAATGACACCCGAACAAATCGTCAGTGTTAGAAATTACCTTTGCAAACGTCTTGGGACCGAAGGAATCACGATTAAGCCCCGCAAAGTTGCGGATAGCGTTGAAGTCTATCTTAACGACGAAATCTTAGGCCTGCTTTATATCGACGACGAAGATAAAGACGATATCTCCTATGATTTAAACGTCTCCATTCTTCAACAAGACATTGACGACGCATAATTCATGACAATTTATGCGCTAGACGGTGTGTCACCAAAATTGGCCGATGACGCTTGGGTGGCCCCGACCGCTGATGTCATGGGCAATGTAGAACTCGAAACCCAGTCTTCGATCTGGTTTGGCGCCGTCCTTCGCGGCGATAATGATCTTATCAAAATCGGAGCGAGCTCCAACATTCAAGATAACTCCGTTCTCCATACTGACCCAGGCCAGCCACTTGTAATCGGGCAGGGTGTGACCGTCGGACATAAAGTCATGCTTCATGGCTGTACCATTGGCGACAATTGCCTCATTGGCATCGGTTCGACGATCTTGAACGGTGCGGTCATTGGCAACAACTGTATTATTGGTGCGCATGCTCTGATAACAGAGGGTAAAATCATCCCGGATAATTCCATGGTGATTGGAGCCCCCGGAAAAGTCGTGAAAACACTCTCAGACGCTCAAATAGGCATGCTGAAGATGAACGCTCAAGTATATGTTCACAATGCCGCGCGTTTTTCTAAAGGTTTGGAAAAAGCATAAGCCTGTTGGGCTTTCGGCTTTTTAATCTTTTCTCGCCCAAAGCTCTCTAATGCGCTGATCCATGTCCGCGCCTATATTAAACCACGCCGTTTTATTGTGAAAGCTATCTAGAATAAACAGCCTGTCCTGTTTCGAGAGTGTTCGACTCAAAGAGCTACGCAAATCATCCGCTGAAATTGCTCCGCGCAAGAGCCAGACCGTATCGCCAATCCTCTGAGCTGTGCCGTGGGTTTGCAAGGCTTGCAAAAAAGGCATGCCTTGAGCAGAGCGTATTTCTGCCATCACAACCAAGACCGTCGGCGCAAGCTCTTGTCGAGCCGCAGGACTATATGACTGCCCAACCGCGATAGGCGCAGGCTGTTCTTGACGGACCCGCATATGGTCTGTCTGGCCCATGACGGGCTGCATCATGTTTTGCTGGGCAAGATACTGCGAATGGGCGAGCCATTGATTGTAAATTGGAAAGGCCGAAGCCTCGAAATAGCCTCTCGACGGGTCCGGCGTTATGAGAGACGTTCCAATGATCCGGCCTTCTTCGACGAAACCCTGCATTTGAACATGCGCATACGGGCCGTAAGACAGGCCATCAAATTGCACATACCATTGATCCGGCGTCGGGGTCATAAGAGCTTCATAAAGTGGTCGTGATTTATGGTGGCGATTCTGTGAAAATCCCAAGAAATTTGTTTGCTTGTCCCCATAAATTGATTTGGATTTATGGGGAGGAAGCCTTTAAAGCCTCTCTATGTCTAATGAACCCATGTTTAATATCGAAGAACGCGCACCGCTTTGGCTCGGAGGCATACTCATCTTTATTCATGCCGTTCGGACGTACGGCCCTGAATTCTTAAATGCCTTCATAGTGCAATGGGGCATCCTTGTGCCTTTTGACATGCCCGGGGCGGCTATGCCGCGCCAAATAACGAGCTCTGTCTTGTCAGGCTTTATACATGCTAGCTGGAGCCATGCTCTCGTCAATACGGGGATGTTAGTCGCCTTCGCAGTCATAACCTATAGAGGGCTGCGCGCGCGGCAATCAGACAGAACCTCACGAAACCTGCGTAACCTATTGCCAGTTAACGCATTTTTTCTTCTTATTTTCCTTGCAGGCGTTGCGGGCGGCAGCCTTTTTCAGTGGGGTTGGTGGGCATTGGTCAATACTGAAAGTGCGGCCGCGGTTGGCGCGTCAGGCGGCGGATCAGCGCTATTTGCGACGGCAGCTTGGGCTATAGGTGGACGTCAACGTCTCATTATGTTTGGCATGGGCTGGGCCTTGCTGAACATTGTTTTTGTTGTGGCTGAGCCTCTATTAGGCCCGATAGCTTGGGCGGCTCATCTAGGCGGTTATGCCGTCGGGGCAATGCTGGCGCCTTATTGGGTCAAACCCTTCAGCACAGGTTTTTCCATCACGCGATAAGGATACCGAACGCCGTCAAGCTCTACGGCGGCAAGCCTCGCGATAGATTGCTTGTTTACGGCAAGCTCTACGCGTGCGTGACGGGCCTGTCCGGGCGACAGGAGTGGCTTCATTTCGTGCGTTGGGAAAAAGGCGTCAAAATTATAACGCAGATGAATGACACTGCCCTCTCGAGAAATCACTGTGCCCCTTATTGAAAAGGCCGTTTCGTTTTTGTCTATTTTTGGCTTATCCTTACTGATCCCAAATGGGTAAGCGATAAGACCTGGCCCTGGCTGCATGTGCACATACACAACATCGAAGGGGTGGATGTTGTCTGTGCCGGAGACTTCTGCAAGGTCAAGAGTGTTAAGCTCAAACATTATTCCCACATTGTCAGTATCAACAGGTGTGACAAGTTCTGAGGGGAACGCAACACGGGCATCCTGAGAGGCGATATGCCAATATTGCGCAATCGCGATAAAAGGAATTCCAGCAAGTATTACGCCTGATAGAAAAATACGCGAGGCTGAGGGTGCGGACACTTATATCTCCTTTAGGCGTCTGAGGCGATGTTGAGGCGCATCAGGGTCGAACTGAGCTTTACCCAAAATTGCCATAAATCCGAATCCAACACAAAATCCCATAGTCAGTATCAAGATGTTTTGACTGCTTTCAAAGAAGACTGGTTTAAAGGCCAAGTCGGCTTGCAGGGCGAGGACACCTAACCCAATGACAGAGAGCAGGAGACGGCCGCGCCGAATATTGTTCAAAACAAACATCAAAGCACTCGCCGAGATAATACCGCCCATAAACATTCCGAAAGCCGGGTGCAGCTTTACGCCAAATTGAGAGGGTATAATTTCATTCAAAAAGGGCTCAAACCAAATAACCAACGGGAGCAGGGCATAAAGGCAGACGAGAAGGCCTATAGCCCATAGCGTCATCCGGCCATGACGTCGGCGGAGTAAGCTGCTAACGGCGATGAAGAAAAGGCCGGCCCAAACCACCATAGCCCAAGCAATTTTTTGTATTCCGCCGGTCTCAATGTTTTGGCTCCAAAGGGCATACTCAGGATGCAGGCTATAATGCTGAACGCCGATTAGCCCTATAATCGTGAGGCTCCACGCCAGAAGAATATGAATAGGCGCGCTGCCAAACTCATAATCATCAGCCGCCTTGGCGACGTGAAGGTGAGCACCGCCGAGGACAAACAGGCCAGAGGCAAGATAAACTGGCGGCATTACGCCGGCTTGATACTGCATCCAAGCAAATCCGCCGATCCAAATGTACGTGACAAAAGCTGCTCCAAAAATTGCGGCGCGAGATTTCAAAACGGAGGCCAGCCAAACCTGCCCACAAATAAGAACGGGCAATAAGAATAAAAACTGGGACGGGAGAAGGTAACCATCGAAGAACAAAGCGGCCCAAACAAAACAGGCAGAAACAGATGTCATTAATCCAACATGGGAAAATGTAAGATAAGCCACAACAAGCGAAGCAAAGGCAAACAAGCTTAGCCCGCCTGAGGTTTGCAAAGGAAAGCCAAGTTGAGTCGAGGCGGTGAGGAGCATGCCAACAAACCCTAAAAGGGCTGTCAAAACCGTAAGTTCTCCTAGACGCGGCTTATTGAGCCCCTTTGCTAGGTAGGCTGTCCACAGGGCAGTCCAGATGGTAGCCATACTTGTGAATATCCGAAGGCCAATAGATTGCCCTGTGTAATAGCTCCAGATGCTCGCAGTAACGGCTGCGAGCCAAAAGAGCAGAGATAGAACGAGGCTTATGTGAGAGTGGCGAACCTCTGAGGTGAGCTCTAAGACAATATTGGCCGGACTATCCGTGGTTAGGCGGCGTTGTTGGTCGAGTAATAGCGCACGAAAGCCAGCCGCATCGCCGCGCGGAAACCGATCCCTCGGATCATTGTCGTTTGCTGTTGTATCCATTTGGAACGCCCTGTCTCTACAGAGCAATTTGATGCAAAACTCGTGCACATTTAGGGCTTCAGCATAAAGTTTTGCTGTTTTTTATGATTTAGGGCTGTGGATAGATCAGTCTTGCATTTTTCCGGAAGGAATTTGGCTCAAAACTTCGATAACAGACTTTATAAGAGGGATTTCGTGCTGCATGGCACGGTAGCCTCGCTCTATAAGTTCCTCAGCCTTTGTAAATTCAAGCATGCCAATATGTCCAATCCGCGGAGCGACAAACACATCTGGCGGATCACCGGCGAGTCGCGAACGAGAAATTCTGTCCATGACGATATTAAGTGTACTCATCATGACGGATCCGATTTTGGGGCTCTTGCCTGGTTTATGGCTCCCCATCATGCTCTGTATAAGAAGACGGTCAGGACGGAGCTTGTTGAGCGATTGGCTCGCCAGTTCAAAAGGATCAATCGTATCTTCGGCTTCGTCGTCAAAATCAATCTCATGAGAACTACCGATCGGCCCAAACGCATCGCCGTTAAGGCTAACAGCTATGACCATATGGGCGCCGAGTGCTCGGCAAGCCGAAACAGGTACAGGGTTTACAAGCGCTCCATCAATCATGTGGCGTCCATCGACAACTATCGGTTCAAATGCGCCGGGTAGGGCGTAGGAGGCCCGCATGGCTGGAACGATGGGGCCTTTTTGTAGCCAAACCTCATAACCAGTGCGTAGGTCGCAGGCTACAGCGGCATACTTTTGGTCAAGCTCTTCGATTCGCACATCAGCCAAATAGTGATTGAGGACGCGTGCGAGTCGTTCGCCGCGCATAAATCCAGATCCGCCCCATCTCACATCCATATAACTCAGCATACGGCGGCGGTTTAATGAGCGTGCCCAGTTTTCCAAGACATCGAGTTTACCAGCGAGATAAGCCCCGCCGACAACCGCACCAATAGATGTGCCTGCTATGATGTCAGGCTTAATGCCTGCTTCTATAAGTGCGCGTAGCGCGCCAATATGCGCCCACCCCCGCGCGACTCCGCCGCCAAGCGCTAAACCTAAAGGAGGGCGCGTTACGCCCGGCAGTGTTGAAGAGGGACTCGTTAATCGCATAATTATGCCTAACCTTAGACAGGAGTCGCATCAAGCCGTATTTAAGTAAGGGCGGTAGAGGGGGAGGGGAGCACTGCTATGTATAGTGGCAGTGAAATAGTGGCGGGTGGGGAGGGATTCGAACCCCCGGTAGGCTCTCACCTACGTCGGTTTTCAAGACCGGTGCATTCAACCACTCTGCCACCCACCCGCGGAAACGGCGGAATAGGCGATTTCAATGCTGCCTTCAAGACAAATATTGCTCTGGGTTAAAAAAATTTGTTCTCAAGGTTCTGAAATCTGTCAGAAAAATGAACAAGGTCTTAAGATTTGGTAAAGGCGGACTTCTCTAACAGTACGATCAAGTCAGGAAGACGATCTGGGTTACAATATAAAAAAGAAAGGGGGGCTTCTCCAAAACAAACGACATAGCAGCGACGAATATAGCAAGGGTTGCTCGAAAATTTTCAAATTAAAAATAAAAGTTTGAAAGTTCAAGGCCGAAGAATTGAACCTTCAAATGCGTATCTTGTATATCAGGCATTTGTTTTTATTATGTTTTTGTCGAACTTCCTTTTAACTTCAATCTTAGTAATTGAAACTGCAATAACTCTACTCACTCCGTTAACAGTGAAAAAAAGCACGTCGTTAAGGACAGAGTCTAAGCAGAAATTATAGCCTTGTCGCCATCTTAAAACTGTAAACTAGGCCCCGTTATTAAAACTGGGCTCATTCTTGCAAGGGGGGAACTAGTCGGGACAGCGATGTCCTAATTGGAGAAAATGAAGGTAAAGACGATGACATACGCATTAAGAAACAAAATCGGTTTAGTTCTGGGAACATTGAGCACAATGGCTCTCTCTTTTGGAACAACCGCAACAGCTGGGGAAAACTATGTCCCTGCTGCTTACCTATCTGCGTCAGCGCCTGTTACTTATAAGATGACAAACCCGAACATGTTTACGGGTAACGCTCCGCTAGCTACCGCGCCAACGTTCGATCAAGCTGCTGTTGACCCAAACCTTTACTCTCATCAGCGCTTAGGCAGCCCTTACACTGTTGCAGGACAGACTTACACGCCTCGTCACGAGCCTGGTTACGACATGGTAGGCACTGCGTCATGGTATGGGGACAAGTTCCACGGTAAAATGACAGCTAGCGGCGAAACATACGATAAAAACGCTATGACAGCCGCTCATAAGACCTTGCCGCTAAATAGCTATGTTGTTGTAACGAATATGGCGACAGGCCAGTCACTAAAGCTTCGCATTAATGACCGCGGCCCCTTTGTTGACAACCGTATGATTGATCTGTCTGAAGCCGCTGCGACAATTCTAGGCTACAATACGTCTGGTCTTGGCGATGTTCGAGTACAGTATGCAGGGCCCGCTGAAATGAGTGTTCAGCAAGCTTACTCAGCGTCAATCGCGTCTGCGCCGCAGCAATTCGCGCAGCTTGCTCAGCCGCAAGTCAATGTACCAAGCATTATGGCACCAGTTGCCATTCCAGATGCTTACGCACCGACTACAGGCGAAGTCGATGAGTACGTCACGATGACGATCAAGGGCCCTGTTCACATGGCCTCTAGCAAATCCACAGACGCCAAGCCTCGCTTCATCCACGCTGTAAACCGCGTTACTTATAAAACGAAAAAATAAACAACGAACAAAGCTGAGGGGCTCATGAGGGCGCGCCATCGGGTGCGCCCTTTTTTGTAACCATTATTGAATGTCACTTTTGCGCTAAACAAAACACTGCAAACATCTTTACCCAGAGGCCAAGCTGTGGGACGTAAAGAAAAGGCTGTTTACAGTCTTGTTCGATTCTGATTTCCACAGGGATTATTGTGACGCGTTTTTTGCTTTTTTGTTTAATTTTTATGGCTCCGATGGTGGCGGCCGCTCAAGACGGCGGCTTCTCCACACCTGCGCCGCATGTTGTCATTATGGATTTTGATACAGGGCTTGTTCTGTATGAGAAAGACGCCAGAAGAGCGGTAGCCCCTGCCTCTATGACCAAAATAATGACGGCCGAGCTTGTTTTTGACCGTATCAGAGACGGTAGTCTCTCGCTCGACACAGAATTTACCGTAAGCGAAGAAGCTTGGCGGCGCGGCGGAGGTGCATCTGGTTCTTCGACAATGTTTTTGGACCTCAACTCAAAAGTCCGAGTAGAAGACCTGTTGCGCGGCGTAATTATTCAATCGGGCAATGACGCTTGCATAGTGTTGGCTGAAGGAATTGCCGGATCTGAAACGGCATTTGCCGATATGATGACAAAACATGCTCGTGAAATCGGCCTAACAAGCGCGACGTTTCGAAATGCAACAGGGTGGCCGCATCCGGAGCATAATATAAGCGCCTATGACCTTGCCCTCCTTGGGAGCCGAACTATAGCAGAATATCCTGAGTTTTATTCACTTTACGCCGAACGCGGCTTTACTTGGAACGGGATTGCTCAGTCCAACCGAAACCCCTTATTAGGCCGTTTTACTGGCGCAGATGGCCTCAAAACAGGGCATACGGAAAGCTCTGGTTACGGCC
The DNA here is from genome assembly GCA_051252005.1 of Alphaproteobacteria bacterium. Classification (GTDB taxonomy): domain Bacteria; phylum Pseudomonadota; class Alphaproteobacteria; order Caulobacterales; family Maricaulaceae; genus JACOMS01. The sequence continues at coordinate 47,883 of JBPOEZ010000011.1, forward strand.
TTGTTGCCTCTGCGAAGCGCGGCGACATCCGCAGGGTCTTAGTTGTAAACGGTTTGGACAGTAAAGCAGCAAGGCGAAATGAGGGTATTCGCCTTATGCAAGCGGCTTTTGATCAATTTAGCGTTGAAACGCTCTTCGCAGCCGAGTCAAAAATAGCACCCGTAAAGGTTTTTATGGGAAGAGAACCGACTGTTGAAGCCGTTTCCGATGCTTCCGTTCAGATCGGTGTCTATCGCGGCCATAAAAAAGATATAAAAGTTGAAATGCGTAGCCTGTCAGCTGTCGCGGCTCCAATTACCAAGGGCGACCATATCGCCGACATAGTTGTGACTGTGCCGGGACAAGAAGAGCAAGTTTTCCCGTTGACGGCAGCCAATGATGTTAAGCGTCAGAGCGCGTTAGGACGTGTGGTGACGGCGCTAAAGGCTAAAATACAAGGATAAGGGATAAAATGAAACAGGGACAATTTATAACATTTGAAGGCGGCGAAGGCGCCGGAAAAACAACTCAGGCTGAGCGCCTTGCTGACGCGTTGAATGCGGCTGGCATTGAAACACTTTTGACAAGAGAGCCCGGCGGAACGTTTGGTGCAGAAGCCATCCGCGACCTCGTACTTTCCGGCACGCAGGACCGTTGGTCAGGCATGACTGAACTTTTACTCATGTATGCCGCACGTATTGACCATGTTGAAAAGCTCATCCGTCCGGCGCTAGAGCGCGGTGTTTGGGTCATTTCTGACCGGTTCTCAGATTCGACTATGGCTTACCAAGGTTATGCGCGCGGTCTTGGCTCCGACCGTGTCAAGCAAGTACACGACGTAATCATGGAGGGGTTTAACCCGAACTTGACTATCCTGTTTGATATGGACCCCGTTCTAGCCATGCGCCGTGTTGAAACGCGCGGTGAAAAGCTTTCTAGGTTTGACGCGGAAGCTATTGAATTTCATAAAGATTTACGTGCGGCCTTCCTTGAAATTGCAGATAACAATAAAGACCGTGTCTTCACCCTCGATGCTAGCGCGCCGCGCGACGCCGTACAGGCCCGCATCCTATTTGCTATGACGCAATTTTATCCTGAGCTTTCTGGACGCCTTGGCGTGGATGCTGAGTAAGAATGGCGCGCCGGGCGAGTCCAAAAGGCGAAGCTGAGGATTTACCTCAAGCCGACCAAGCCCCTGGATGCCTCCATCCGCGTCAAACTTATGATCTCATAGGTCATAAAAAGGCCGAAACACGGTTTATAGAAGCCCGTCAGTCAGGACGCCTTCACCACGCGTGGCTCATTACTGGTTCTCCCGGTGTCGGAAAGGCTACGCTCGCTTATCGCATGATAAGGTCAGTTCTTGGAGGCCAATCTCTTTTGGATGACGGGCTTGATATCCCGCAGCAAGATCCAGTCGCGCAGCGTATTGAGAGCCTCGGACATGGCGACTTTTTCCTTCTACGTCGTCCTTATGATCATAAAACTAAGAAGTTGCGCTCTGAAATCCCCGTAGCAGAGGCGCGGTCTTTACGTGATTTTTTCGCCCATAAACCCTCCGAAGGTGGATGGCGGGTTTGCCTTGTCGATAGTATGGACGAGATGAACAGGAACGCCGAAAACGCGATTTTAAAAACGCTCGAAGAACCGCCAGATCGCGCCCTTATGATCCTTATCTCAAGCGCGCCCGGACGGCTATTGCCGACGATCCGCTCACGCTGTATGCATCTCCCGCTAAGAGCTGTACCCGCCGATGAAATCAAGCCTTGGCTACGAAGGCGTTCTGATGAACCCGAGACAATTATCGACGCCGCCGTCCATCTAAGCCGCGGCGGACCCGGTAAAGCCGCTGCGCTTGTGCAGAATTCTGACGCCGTTTTAAAACCACTCTCACGCTTCCTCGCAAGTCTGTCCCAAGGCGATGCACGGCTTGATCAATCTCTCGCCAACAGCCTGTCACTCGCAAATGCTGGGGCGGCCAGAACTCTGTTCTGGGAAGCACTTCAGGATGTAATACAAGCCCAAGCGACGTTCTCTGCCACAGGTGAATGGCGCGGCGCGTTTAAACCCCTGCCGTCGCAAAAACCAACAGATGTTTGGCTAAAACAATGGGATAGAATAGGGCACTTACAGCGGCGCGAAGCGGCTTTGAATATGGATAAAAAGACAGTCATGTATAACGCTTTGTCTGGCATAAGGGCCGCCTGATGCTTGTCGATAGTCACGTCAATTTACACGGAGAACAGTTCGAAGAGGACGTTGATGATGTCGTCGCCCGAGCACGCGCTAATGGCGTCGGGACGCAGCTTAATATTTGCTGTAAACTCTCGGACTTTAAGAAGACTTTGGCTATCGCAGAGCGCTTTGATAATGTGTGGGCTAGCGCTGGTACGCATCCGCATGATGCCAAAAGCAATCCGGACATAAAATCTAGCGATATTATAGCGTTAACACATCACCCTAAAGTTATTGGCATCGGCGAAACGGGTCTAGACTTCCACTATAATTACAGTGACCGGGACGTCCAATACACCAACTTTCTGGCCCATATTGAAGCCGCTCGAGAGACACAGCTCCCGCTTATTATTCATAGCCGAAATGCAGATGATGAAATGGCAGAACTACTTGAAACCGAGTTAAAAAAAGGCGCGTTTCCTGCGCTCCTTCACTGCTATTCGTCTGGCCCAGAACTCGCAAAAAAGGCCGCAGATATGGGGCTTTATTTTGCTTTATCCGGGATTATCACCTTCAAGAAAGCCCGTGAACTTAGAGAGATAGCGGCAGACCTTCCAGATGACCGTATAATGCTCGAAACTGACTGCCCATACCTTGCACCTATGCCGCATAGAGGCCGCCGCAACGAGCCTGCTTTCGTCAGCCACGTGGCTGATAAACTTGCCGAGATTAAAGGCTGGAGCCCAGAAGATACGGCAAAACGAACGACGGATGCATTTTTCAACCTATTCACGAAGGCTTCACGGCCATGAAAGACAATCTTATCGTCACGGTCCTCGGATGCGGCTCTTCAGGCGGTGTTCCCCGTGTGGGCGGTGATTGGGGTGCCTGCGATCCAAATGAGCCTAAGAACAGGCGCTCACGCTGCTCTATTCTTGTTGAATATTGGCAGGGAGAGCAGGGCGCGTCTCTAACGCCTCTGCCTGAAAACCGCACAGTGGTTCTTATTGACACCTCGCCTGATCTTCGCGAGCAGCTCCTAGCGGCAAGCGTTGAGCACCTCGACGCTGTACTTTTCACGCATGAACATGCTGACCAAACCCACGGCATAGATGATTTGCGGGCACTTGCGTACCGTATGAGAACCCGTATTCCAACTTATATGGACACGCCGACGAAATCGCAGCTAATGCATAAATTCGGCTACTGTTTCGAAATGCCTGATGGCCGCGTTCATCCCCCGATTTTAGAAGCCAAAGATCTACTTTACCCCGGAAAAACCATAAGTATTGATGGCCCAGGCGGCACGCTGAATATTGACGTTCACGGACTGTCGCACGGCCCTACGGTGTCGCTTGGCTTCACATTTGCGGGCGCCGTAACCTATACGCCCGACGTTCACAATATTGATGATGATACGCTCGTAAACATTCAAGGCACTCAAGTCTGGATCGTTGACGCCCTGAGATATAATGCACACCCCACACATGCTCATGCGGATAAATCCTTATCATGGATAGCCCAAACCCGTACCCGTCAGGCGGTCCTAACAAATATTCATATCGATATGGATTACCAAACTCTGATCGCGGAGCTACCAGCAAGCCATATTGTTGCGTATGACGGCATGACAATATCTGTAGAAAAACACGTAAATACAATCCTTTAAAAGGAGTAACGGTATTGATCATTTCTCATAATATACATTATGCGAAAATACTATATCATCCTTTACATGGCCTTGTAACTTCGCTCTAAACTTATTTGACCGTAGCCGCCGGCCGTTGGATAATTTCACGATGTCCTTGGCTGAACTTCATAACCGTCCCATGCTTCCGCATATCGTAGTTTTTCGGTCCTATATCCTCAATATTGACAGTCCCCCAATCAATTGAACTCCAATTAGGATATTCCTTAAAGTAGCTCAATGAAAGAAAAGGTGTGCCGCCAAGCAACTGTAAGTCTGGAAAACCAGGTACTGCCTCACCTGTTGCTTGCCAGTTTTGTCCCCTCAATTGGTAAACTTGCGCAAAGTAACCTTTTGGAAAACTTGTCTTTGTCATGGCAATGACGGGCTGATCGTTGGGAGCAATTTCCAATGCTGTCATAATATCTGCGGGTGTTGACGGCGAAGAAATATCGTTCTGCGGGGCCCATTGGTTTCCGGCCAACCTCATGACTTCGACTTTATTTGTCGTAGTGTTGTGTGAATATGCGATTACGGGCGTATCTGTACTATCAAGCGCCATTAAAGCACCGGCATCGGTGAAGACGGTTGAGGCGAAGTTACTCCCCATTTGGCGCCAGTTTGTACCATCAAATTGACGGACATTGACCATGCCACCTTGAGCTTGATCCGAATAAGCAATAAAGGCTTTCCCATTATTTGCTTTGACCGTAATCCCCCACGCACCTCTTGCTGACAGTTCCTCTGGGCCAATAAGGTCCCAACTAGAACGGCCGTTAAACTTACGTACAGTGACTTTGCTGTGGCGTGGGTGCTCTTGAAAGTCACCATTTCCGTAGGCTATGTAAGGCGTATTCGTAGTTTTATCGATATCTAGAGACACTTCTGCCCCTTTTCGAGTTGCCCCCTTCATTCGAGTGCTTCCCAAGGTGTCCCAATTTCCATTCCATAATCTAGCGACTTCTATGCTGCTTTGATAAGGTGGCCAAACATCATGTTGAAAGGCCACATAAGGAACGCCATTACTATCAATGGCAAGGTCAAAAAAGTTTACATCTTCAATCTTGGCGTCAATTTGGCTCCAGCTATTACCGTCATATTTAGACATATAAAGGTCACTTTGGTAACCTGTGTGGACAAGCCTATCAAAGGTTTTCAAATAGGCGACAAAAACATTCCCGTTTGGCGCAACCACAATTTGTGTGTGTTCGCCGTAAGTTTCATTGAAGTTTTTTGTTCCAACCTCTGTCCAGCCATTTTGTTGATTTAGCATTGCTGCAGCAAGGCTTGGTTGAGCTGACAATGCGCGACTTGGGTTTGCGATAAGTCGTTTGGGTGCTTCCTTTTTTTGTTCCAAAACGCTCCGATTGACTGTTTCGGTTTGTGCTGCTGCGTTTAGACACAGGCTAGCTATCAAAGTCAGCCCAAACGTGACTGTAAAGGTTTTAGGAAAATTGTATTTGAAACTTGTCATATATGCCCCGTGTTTGATTATAAGAGGCTATCGTCAACACCTTATCAAAGCAAGCTATACACATCTCGAGTGAATATAAGCTGAAGGAGATCAGCGTTAATTGGAGCTTTTTGTGCAGTTGTTCTTCAGCAGAACACAGGCGTTAGAGCATAGGGGAGAGCCGCATTATTGGGTGCCGCGCTCTCAACGCAAAAAAGCCTTTTCCCCGCCCTCTTCTGATGCTTTAGCTGAGTCGAATGTATCACCCGCCGCTTTTAGAACGGCGGGGAGTTCGAAGCCTGTTACGGAAGAACTGAGCGGCCCGCGTAATGCGCCATTTCGCCGAGCTGTTCTTCAATCCGCAAAAGCTGATTGTATTTTGACAGGCGGTCGGAACGCGCAAGCGACCCCGTTTTGATCTGCCCGCAATTTGTAGCTACAGCCAAATCAGCAATCGTTGTATCCGAAGTTTCGCCGGAACGATGAGACATAACGGCCGTAAAGCCAGCCCTATGGGCCAAATCAACCGCATCAAGTGTTTCCGATAACGTCCCGATTTGATTGACTTTTACGAGAATGGAGTTGGCCGCAGCCGTTTCTATTCCTCGTGCAAGGCGCTTGGGGTTTGTCACAAACAAATCATCGCCGACAAGCTGGCAACGATCACCTATACTTGCAGTTAGGTTGGCCCAGCCATCCCAATCATCTTCGTCCATACCATCTTCAATAGAAATGATTGGATATTTATTGACCAAGTTTTCTAGGTAAGATGCAAACTCTGGAGATGACAAAACTTTGCCCTCACCTTTGAGGTTGTATTTGCCGTCTTCGTAGAACTCAGAAGATGCAACATCCATCGCAAGGTAAATGTCTTCACCGGGCTTATAACCCGCCGATTCAATCGCGCTCATAATGTAATCAAGCGCGGCCTCGGAAGATGCTAGTGCCGGAGCAAAGCCGCCTTCGTCGCCTACATTCGTATTGTGACCGTCCGCTTGCAATTTAGCTTTAAGCGCGTGGAAGACCTCAGCGCCCATTCTCAAGGCTTCCGAGAAACTCTCTGCGCCCACTGGCATGATCATAAATTCTTGTACGTCGATTGGGTTGTCAGCGTGCTCGCCGCCATTAATGATGTTCATCATTGGTACGGGTAGTACATGGGCGTTAGAGCCGCCGATGTAGCGGTAAAGCGGAGTCTGCTGGGACGCCGCCGCAGCCTTAGCAACTGCCATGGACACGCCAAGCATAGCATTAGCGCCTAAACGGGACTTGTTTTCTGTGCCATCTAGTTCAATAAGGATTTGGTCAATTCCGCGCTGGTTTTCAGCATCTAAGCCGTAAAGCGTATCAGCGATTTCAGTATTGACGTTAGCGACGGCTTTCAGCACGCCCTTCCCGCCATAACGTGACTTATCACCATCGCGGAGCTCAACGGCTTCGTAAGCGCCTGTAGAGGCCCCGCTTGGCACAGCTGCACGGCCAAAAGCCCCGTCTTCGAGGCTTACGTCAACTTCAAGTGTTGGATTGCCGCGACTATCCAGGATTTCCCTGGCGAAAATGGTTTCAATTTCTACCATGGGAAGCTCCTTAAGCCAGACTTTTTAGTGCTAATCTTTTGCGGGAAGAACCTGACGGCCCTTATACATCCCAGTTTTCAGATCAACGTGGTGTTGACGACGGAGTTCGCCGCTATCTTTATCTTCGACGTAGTTAGCCGCAGTAAGACGATCATGCGCGCGGCGCATGCCACGACGTGAGTTTGAAATTTTACTCTTAGGGACAGCCATCAGGGCCTCCATTATAAACAATTATCGATTCAGGCTACTATAAGCCCAATTTGGCGCGCTGATAACTGATTTAATCGCGCCAAGCAAGGGGCGTTTAATCAAAATCTCTGCCACCTCTTTTTATCTGACCTCGCAAGGATTTCACCTGCCCGCGCTGCGCCTTGCTTTTTAGACGTTTTTCCCTCGAAGATCGACTTGGACGCGTGGCTCTACGGGCTTTGGGGCGATGTAGGGCTTGCTTCAAGAGGTCCGCCAGACGCTCTAAGGCCTCGTCCTTGTTGCGATTCTGCGTTCTGTGGTTTTGCGCCTTAATAACAATGACACCGTCTACGGTTATGCGCTGATCTGATACGGCCAAAATCCGCGCCTTTGCAGCATCAGATAAAGATGATTCGGGCACGTCAAATCGCAACTGGATAGCGCTTGCGACCTTATTGACATTTTGACCGCCAGGTCCTTGCGCGCGGATCGCCGTGAAGGTGATTTCGCCCATAGGAATAGATATGTTAGGAGAGATATAAAGCACAACGGCTACCCATAAAAGCAGGATAGCCGCAAGACAAGATCGCCGAGCGGACTAAATCAGTGAATAGCCTGATTACTTTTTAGCTCGGGGAGATTTTGAAGGGTTTAGCACTGTCACGTTTTCCGCGTCTTCCGGTATGGTCAACGTTGAATCCTCTTCAACAGGACGCACGTCCATGTTCAGCATGACTTGACCACCTGAAACCCCGCCAATAGATGCGTAACGCTCAAGCTTTTCACGTTGAAGCTGGTTAATACGGCGCATAGTCTCAAAGTCTTCGAGCGTAGCAGCGAATTTAGCATTAAGCTCTTCATACTCGATTTTTGATTTTACGAGAGCCGAGCCACTTCTTTCCACTTCGTCAGACTTCTGATTAAGTCGCTTTTCAAGTGTCTCTGTCCGGTCACGCTCGTTCGCAAGTTCATTACGCAACGTAATAAACTCTTGGTCCAGATGGGCTGCCATATTTTCTTTAATTCTAACTTGGGTGTCGAGTTGTTCGATCCGCGTTTTGAGTGAAAGATTTTCCTCTTCGCGGCGCTTAATCGTGTCATCAAATACTGTCTTTTGCGACTTCAAGTCATATTTCGTGTTTTCAAGAGCACCTGTGAGCTCGACGTGTTTTGTCTTCATTTCATTGAAATCAAGACGCAAGTTTTTAAGCTCCACGAGTGACCCGTCGCTTTGCTTAGACTTGCGGTCATACTTAGTGGTAAGTTCTTCAAGACTGTTGCGCAGCTCAACACTTTCGCGCGTACGCTGAGCTAGCTCCGACGTGGCCGCTTCAAGAGAGTCTCGTAATTTATCTACAGTATGTTCGACGTGAACGAGCTTATCTTCACCTGTCTCGGCTCGAATTTTAAGGCTACGCACGATACGCTCTTGGTCAATCAATTTAGCGTCTTGAGTCGTCGCATGGTCATTCCCTGCGGCGAGATTGGCTCTAGCCAATTCCAGCTGTTCCCGCGTATCGGCATGACGACGATCAAGTTCATTAAGCTTGCTATCAAGCTCGCTTGCCCACGATGCCTTTTGGGCTAGCTTGGATTCAAGCTCTAAAACGTTACGGCTCAGCCCGCGATTTTCAAGCTCCAAACGGCGGAGCTGCTTGATATCGAGCTCCATTTTGGAAATCAGGCCATTCAGTGTAGAAACCCGCTTTGCCGCGGCTTGTTGACGGGTCGTGCTTTCTCGAAGCTCATGCGTAAAGTCTTCGACGCAGCGGCGAATTTGCCCTAGTTCGTCAACTTCTGGTGCAGGAGCAGGCTCAGTCGTTTCTGTTAATTTAGAGCCCGGCAATGGCAATATTGACGGCGCTGGCTCATAAGCTTTTGTTTTTGAAAAAATACCCATCTTTTTCCCCTACGGCTGAACATATATAAGAAAGAATCAGTTACTAAGATACATCACAGCCGAGTCCCAACAAGTCTTAAATTTTTATTAAGACTCTCGTTCGGCCGGATATAATTATACGGTGAAGTCGAAAAGCAAGAGAACGTTATGTATAGCAAGTCATGCAAACGGCCTTCTTGATTCTTATTTCTGCTCTTTTGACAGCCTGCGTTTCCGGAATATTCGGCATGGCTGGCGGGCTCATATTTATGGGCATCATCTTGACGTTCCTAAGCGTAGAAGCCGCAATGGTCGTTCATGGCACTGTTCAAGGCATGAGCAACTCATACAGGTCATGGCTTCTCAAAGAAAACATTAGGTGGGACATATTAGGCTTTGAGCTTATAGGCTCAGCGCCCGCCATTGGGATACTAGCTTTAGCGGCATTCGTACCAGAAAAAGGGGTCCTCTTTCTTGTCCTGGGAGCAATTCCTTTATTGCTCTGGCTCCCTAAAGGCTGGCTTCAAGGGGACGCACAAAAACCAAGACATGCTATGTTTTGCGGATTTCTGGTGATGTCACTCAATCTAGTAGCAGGTGTTGCAGGCCCAGCTCTCGATTTTTTCTATGTGAGAACCGCCCTCACCCGTCAGGAAATTGTGTCCACAAAAGCAGTGACTATGTTTGCCTCGCACATTGTTAAAATTGGCTTCTTCGGAATTCCTTTGCTGTTAACGTCAGGTTTAAGCACCCTGCCCCCGCTCTGGGTTTTAGCCGCCGCCGCGCCTTGCGTAATGATCGGAACTTTCACAGGAACACGGATCATGCACCGCATGTCCGATGTCAACTTCCGCGCCTACACAAAATATCTTGTGACTTTTATCGGCGCTATTTACCTCTATCGCGGGATGGCTTTACTGGGTTGGCTTTAGACGACTTCATATCAAACCAAGTGTAAAGGCCGATCCCTATTAAGGTCAGCAACGTTCCTGCCGCATCAACCAAGCCAAAGGGTTCACCAAGTAAAACGATCGCGAGTATAATCGTTGCGATGGGCGAAACCATGCCAAGCGCAGATGTCGCTTGAGGCCCGATCCTGCCAATTGCAATGTTAACCAAAAATGACGGCAAAAGAGTTGATATAAAGGCTAATGCTATACCTAATATGTAAATTCGAGGCGGCATGTCCCAAACGGTTAACAGCGTCCCTTGCGCTGTATTCTCTATAATGAAGTGCGTGAAAATGATAAAGCCAGCCCCTAACATCGCGGAACACGTGAACATTAAACTGCCCAAACGGCCTATCATTGGCTTGGCGAGGAGTTGGAATATCGCAAACGCAAAGGCGCACCCAAGGATCATCGCGGCTCCCAACGGCACATTAAGCCCGACTGCGATGTCCCCGCCTGAAAATATGATGCCAATACCCGCATAGGCGAAAATGATTGCAACAATGGCCCATCTAGACAGCGGTTTGCCAAAAAAGATTGCGCCCAAAACAAAGACAAAAATAGGATAGGTAAAAAGTAAAAGCCGCTCAAGTTGAGCCGTCACATATTTAAGCCCCTGAATATCTAGCCATGCACATATATAATAACCTAAAACACCAAGGGAGGCCGCGAGGAGAAAGTCTCGCAAAGGCGGCAAGTCATCGCCTCGCTTTCGGACACGCCGGATCAACACCCACAAAATACCGATGTATACAGGCGCGCTGAACCCCAAACGCAAGGTCATCAGAGTAATGGCGTCAATGGAATTTTCAGGAAGGCCGTCCACCGGCTGATAGGCAAGCTTAATAAAGATCGCCTTCATTGAGAAAAAGATGGTGCCGAAAAGTCCGAATAAATACCCCCACATTGGCGCGCTCATAGGCGGGTTGGCAGTATTACTAAGCGATACTGTGCTAACTTCGCGCAGGTTTTGGGTCATTTTCTGCGCGCTTTAAAAAAATCTTTGAGAAGTGCGGCGCACTCATCCGCAAGGACACCACCTTGAACCGCGGGTCTATGATGGCAATTCGGGCTCTCAAAGAATTTTACGCCGTTTACGATGGCTCCTCCCTTGGGGTCAAAAGCACCAAAAACCACCCGTCCAATTCTTGCATTAGAAATGGCACCTGCACACATGGTGCAGGGTTCTAGGGTTACATAGAGCGTGAGGCCCGTCAGACGATAATTGCCAGCTTTGTATGCGCCGTCTCGAATCGTTAATATTTCAGCGTGAGCGGTTGGGTCATCAATAGCTATCGGCGCGTTTCCGGCTCGAGCGAGGATTGCCCCCGTATTGGGCTCAACAAGTACAGCGCCAACAGGCACTTCGCCCCGCGCGCCCGAGGCACTCGCCTCTGCTATGGCTTCGCGCATATACTCTTCATCCGTCATAGCGCTTCAATGACGCACATACAGGAAACGTCAAGTCACAGCGTTTTAAATTGCCTCCACATACACTTAGTTTTTGAATGACTGTGTTTCGCCTTGTCGAGCATAGCGACATTACGGTAGAGCATTGCCAACGAGGAGTAGATCATGACATTACGGTTTGGAACTTTAGTCGCAAGTCTAGCGGTATTGGGTTTGGCATCCTGCAGTCCGTCTAGCACCGAACCGGAAGAAGCTACAGTTTCTCTCGCCGTCCTGCCTGCGCTTACAGGGACCGAAAACTTCAGGGTGTTAGTCGCTGGAACGGACATTGGCGGCCTCGACGTAACGCATAGCACCGATAAAACACTCATTGACTACGAATACCGTAACAATGGACGCGGCCCGACAATACGTGAAGAAATCACGCTGAATGAGAATGGTATTCCTATGTCTTGGAATATTGAAGGCGCAACCACGTTTGGCAATAAAGTCAGCGAAAATTATGCTGTAAAAGATGCGCTTGCGACTTGGACAGATGCGACGGGAACTGAGGAGCTCAACCATAAAGAACCCACTCTTTATGTAGCCCAAGATGCTAGCCCCTACAGCCTTTGGCTCTACGCCCGTATCCTCCTCGCGGATGCGGATCATTCGATGCCCGTAATACCTGGCGGCACCTTGAGCCTAGAAAGAATTGAAGACATTAACCTCGCTAATGCCTCGGGCACAGTTACTTCTTATGCGCTTTCCGGCATCAACTTAAATCCCACATACATCTTACTCGGTACGGATGAGAGTTTCGCAGGCATGGTGACACCTAGGTTTTCCATCCTTCGCGATAATCTTGTTTCACAAGATCAGACCTTAAGAGACCGCGCTGTTGAGTATGCCGCAAAAAGGTTCGAGACTATTCAGGCTGAGGTCGCAAATAATTATGAAGGCCCAGTACGGATAAAGAATATTCGCGTCTTTGATCCGAACGCTCTTGCTCTATCAGAGCCTGCGTCGGTTGTATTTGAAGGCAATAAGATTACAGCCATTGAAGCGGCAAATGCATCGTCAGAAGGCGAAACCGTAATCGACGGCGCTGGCGGCACATTGGTCGCGGGGCTTTATGAAATGCACGCGCATTTGGGCCAAAACAGTGCTTTATTGAACATTGCGGCGGGCATTACGACTGTTCGCGACATGGGTAACTCCAATGAGGTGTTAAGCGGCTTAATCGAAAAGATAGAATCAGGCCGTCTTGCTGGTCCGCGCGTCATTCGTAGCGGCTTCATAGAGGGAAAAAGCCCATTTAGTTCTAACAACGGCGAACTTGTTTCCACACAAGAAGAGGCGATCGCTGCCGTCAAGCGCTACGCCAACGGAGACTTCCATCAGATCAAAATTTACAATTCTATGAAGGGTGAGTGGGTTCCGGACATGATCAAAGAGGCGCGCAAGCACGGCCTCAAAGTCACGGGCCACGTACCCGCTTTCTCGAATGCCGACCAAATGATCGCCGCAGGTTACGACGAGATGACTCATATTAATCAGGTCATGCTCGGCTGGGTCTTGGACGAAGATGAGGACACACGATCATTGCTCCGCCTTACGGCATTGAAACGACTCCCAAGCCTCAGCATGGATGATCCCCGTGTCAAAGCAACGATCAAGGCGATGGCGAATAACGGTACCGCCATTGACCCCACGCTCGCCATCCACGAAGCGCTTTTGCGCTCTCGTAACGGAAAAACACAAGCGGGCGTTGTCGACTACATTGAAAATATGCCTGTGGGCGTGCAGCGCAACGCTAAGACGGCTTGGAGCGATATTTCTTCAGCCGAAGACGACACCGCTTATTATCAGGCCTTTGACAAAATCATAGAAACGGTCACGGCTATGCGAAAAGCCGGTATAAAGCTTGTCCCAGGCACGGATCTCGGCGGGTCATTCACTTATCACCGCGAGCTTGAACTCTATCAACAAGTTGGCATGAGCGCGCCGGAAATTCTCGCATGGGCGAGTTATGGCATGGCGGACTATGTTGGGCAGACAGAAAGCTTGGGCTCAATCAAGCCCGGAAAACTGGCGGATTTCTTTCTTGTTCCGGGTGATCCCACGGAAGACCTTAAGGCTATCAAAAAGATCTCAATGGTGGTAAAGGACGGCACAGTATATTTCCCAAGCGAGATATATCCGGCCTTTGGCATCAAGCCATTTGTTGATGCCCCGAAAGTTACCCAATAGACCTGCCATGTCCTCACAAAACGAAAACAAACATGACGGCGAAAGAATCGCCAAATATCTCGCCCATGCTGGGATTGCCTCGCGCCGCGAATCCGAACGCCTAATCGAAGCTGGGCGAATAAAGGTCAACGGCAGAGTGCTCGATACACCCGCCTTTAAAGTCACGGCAAAAGATACGATCTTATTTGATAATAAGCCCGTCGGAGAAAAACCTGTGCCGCGTTTATGGAAATACCACAAACCCGCAGGGCTTGTGACAACCCATAAAGATGAAAAAGGCCGTGCAACTGTTTTTGATAGTCTGCCAAAAGACTTAGGCCGCGTAATCTCGGTTGGCCGGCTGGATTTGACATCCGAAGGGCTTTTACTCCTGACGAATGACGGCGAACTCGCCCGCGCGCTCGAGCTCCCATCTACAGGATGGGCTCGTAGATATCGCGCGCGCGCATTCGGCACAGTGACCCAAGAGCAGCTTGATGACCTTAAGAGCGGCATCATGATTGACGGGATATCTACAGGCCCCATTGAAGCCGAACTTGAACGTCAGCAACGCGGCAATGCTTGGATTAGCGTTACTCTCAAAGAAGGTAAAAACCGCGAAGTCCGGCGAGCACTTAGCGAACTCGGCCTCGAGGTTAACCGTCTTATCCGTATTTCGTATGGGCCCTTTCAACTCGCGCACATTCAAAAAGGCGGCATAGAAGAAGTGAAGAACCGCATCCTACGCGATCAGGTCGGCCACATGGTTGATATTCCTGCACCAGAGCAAGCCGTTTCGACAAAGCCGGTTAACAAGCCTAAGCGCGGGACGCACGCTTCTGCCAAGCGATTTTCAAAAACTCGTAAGTAATTTCGCCTTTAAGGTATTTTTTACTTGTCATACGGTTAAGTCAGTGTATTAGCACGCTAACACACTGACACGGAAGCTATGCCCATCACAAAATCAAAAGAAACCACGCTCCCTGAAGCCTTAATCTCCATGAGTTCCGCTACGGAAATGGAAAAGTTTCTCGTGGATTTGTGCACGCCTGCGGAGCTACGCGCTTTGACTGAACGCTGGCACGTCGCGCAATTACTAGACGGCGGTGAAAGCTCTTATCGAGACATCAGCGCGCAAACAGGCGTGTCCACCACGACAATAGGCCGCGTTGCCCGCTTCTTGAAAGATGAGCCTCATCAAGGGTATCGGGCCGTGCTTGACCAGCAAAAGGATATAAAATGACCCAACGTTTACGCATTGCCTTGCAGAAAAAAGGCCGCCTCGCCGATGACAGCTACGCGCTTTTGAAAAAGTGCGGACTGCGCTTCACGATTCGCGGCGGCGGTCTTTTGGCGCGGGTAAAGAACATGCCGATAGATCTTTTGCTCGTGCGTGATGATGACATCCCGTCTTTTGTGGCCAATGATGCTAGTGATATCGGTATTGTTGGAGAAAATGTTCTGGTCGAAGAACAGCTATCCAGCAAAACCGAACTTGACGCCAAGATTGCTATGCGCCTCGGCTTCTCCCGCTGTAAATTATGCCTTGCCTCATCTGACAAGTCAGACATTCGAGTGCCGAATGACCTAAACAACACAACGATTGCAACAACTTACCCTGGTGTTCTCGCGCAATATTTAAAAGAGAAAAGCATCTCAGCAAAATCCGTAGAGATGAAAGGCGCCGTAGAGCTTGCCCCGTCTATTGGTATTGCTCAATCAATTTGCGATCTTGTCTCATCAGGCGCAACCCTAGAAGCCAACGGCCTCACAGCGTTTGAAACCATTCTGGAAAGTGAAGCGGTTCTCATTACATCGAACCGCGCTTTAAGCCCTGAAAAGCAGGCTATTCTAAACAAGCTCATGAGCCGCGTTGACGGTGTCATAAAATCATCTGAGACCAAATACATCATGATGAATGCGCCTAAGAATAAGCTCGACGCGATTACAGCGCTACTACCGGGAGCTGATGCCCCTACCATCATGCCGCTCGCTGGCAATGATGATCTGGTTGCCATACAGGCGGTCTGCACAGAGAATATATTTTGGGAAACATTAGAAGACCTTAAAGCCTTAGGCGCGCGGGCTATTCTTGTACTCCCTATTGAAAAAATGATGAGCTAATCATGCGCCGCTTTATTTGGGCAGATTTATCAAAAACAGAGCGCGTAGAGGCTCTTGCGCGCCCTGTTGGCCTGTCGAATGAAGACCTAGCAAGTCGTGTAAAAGGCATCATGAACGCCGTTAAAAACGGCGGCGATAAAGCCGTGTTGGACTACACACAGCAGTTTGACGGGGCTACCCTCAATACGCTTGCCGTCGTGCAAAGTGATCTAAAAGCCGCGTGGGAGGCGCTTCCGGCGAACCAAAAGCAAGCATTGGAATTGGCTAAGGCTAATATTGAAGCGTTTCACGAAGCGCAGAAACCCTCTCCAATCGAGGTCGAAACCATGCCCGGCGTTATGTGCCGCCGCGAACCCCGCCCTATTGAAGTTGCCGGCCTCTATGTTCCTGGCGGCACTGCCCCCCTCGTCTCGACGCTCCTTATGCTAGCCGTTCCCGCCGCTATTGCAGGTGTATCCCGCCGCATCGTCGTGACGCCACCTGGGAAAGACGGGACAATTAATCAAGCTATATTAGCGGCCGCCTATCTTTGCAGCGTGACGGACGTATATGCATGTGGCGGCGCGCAAGCTGTTGCCGCAATGGCATACGGCACTGAAAGCATCCCTAAATGTGATAAAATCTTTGGCCCTGGTAATGCCTATGTGGCGACAGCAAAAGCGTTAGCCGCGCAAGAACCGGGCGGGCCCGCGATTGACTTACCCGCAGGCCCTTCCGAAGCCATGGTATTGGCAGACGAGACGGCCAATACCACCTTCGTGGCGTCTGACCTCCTCAGCCAAGCCGAACATGACACCCTCGCTCAGGTCATATGTGTTTGCACAAACGAAACTGTGGCTGATTCTGTCATAGCCGAAATAGATCGGCAAATAGCCACGCTTCCACGCAAAAATATTGCCGAAAAATCAATAGCTTCGAGCCGCGTATTTATAGCGAATTGCCGTTCTGATATCCTTGATATTGTCAACGCTTACGCGCCAGAACACCTCATCATTCAGCTTGAAAACCCTGACAGCTATGTCGAGGGCATCAATCACGCGGGCTCAATGTTCCTCGGCCCGTGGACACCTGAATCCGTGGGTGACTATGCTAGCGGCACCAACCACACACTCCCAACTTACGGCGCAGCGCGCGCCTATAGCGGCGTGACGCTGGAAAGCTTTATCAAATATATATCCATTCAAAAACTCAGCCGCGAAGGCCTTGAAGCCCTCGGCCCAAGCGTTGAAATTTTGGCAGACATGGAACAGTTAGAGGCCCACAAACGGGCCGTATCCATACGTCTGGAAAGTAAATAATATGACTGACTGGCCTTTAAACATTGCGCGGCCCGCTATTGCTGAATTTGCGGCTTATTCCGCTCGAGGCGGAGCGACGAATGCCTTGCACCTAGATGCCAATGAAAGCCCGTGGTCACCGCCGCCGTCTGATGGTTCCGTTGAAGATTTTAACCGCTATCCAGAGCAGCAACCGGATACTCTTCGCACTCGGCTAGCGTCGCTATACGGCGTCCCTGCCAATTCCATCATGATGGGACGCGGTGCCGACGAAAGCATTGAGGTGATTGTACGGACGTTTTGCGAGGCCGGTGAAGATTCGATTTTAATATGCCCGCCGACGTTTGGCTATTTTGAGACGGCTGCAAAAATCCAAGGCGCTAAAATTAGCAGAGCTGCGCTACTATCTGATTTCACATGGGACGAAGCTTTAATCAGAAAAATGATTACGAAAGACACGCCCAAGATTGTCTTCCTCTGCTCGCCAAATAATCCAACCGGAAATAGTCTTGATAAAGATGTAATCGAGGGACTTTGCCGTGATTTCAAAGAGACGCTTATTGTCGTTGATGAAGCTTATATCGAGTTTTCCCCTCAAGACAGTACGCTGGCATTGCGAAACACTTACCGCAACCTCGTTATCACGCGAACTCTTTCCAAAGCCTACGGCCTTGCAGGCGTGCGCATGGGCGTATGCATCGCGGATCCGAGTGTGATCGAGCTTATGCTTAAAGTTCTACCGCCGTACCCAGTACCCCGTCCCGTTGAAAAAGCCGTTCTGCGCGCCCTCGCTCCGGCGACTATGCCTGTTCATGCTGGCCGTATGCAAACGTGGCTCAGTGAGCGTGAACGCCTTATGCAAGAGCTTCCTCGATCTCAGTTCGTAGAAAAAGCCTACGTTTCAGACGCTAACTTCATTCTATTCACAACGGCGAACGAAACAGGCTTATTAACGGCCCTATCAAAAGCTGACGTCAAGATAAGAGATTTCAGATCGAAAATTGCCGGACACTTTCGTATTTCAATCGGAACGCCCGAGGAGAACAGCATAGCCCTCGCCGCGCTAGGCATTACGCCTGAAGCAGGCGAAAAGCTCGATGACCGTGTCGGTGAAACGTTTAGGAAAACGAACGAGACGGATATTGCGGTCCGTGTGAACCTTGACGATCCAAAAACGGTTAAAATTGATACAGGACTCGGCTTTTTCGATCACATGCTTGAGCAAATTGCCAAACATGGCGGCATTGGCCTCACCCTCACCTGTAAAGGCGATCTCGAAATTGACTGCCACCACACGGTCGAAGACACGGCGCTTGCCTTTGGAGAAGCCCTAAAAATGGCCCTTGGCAACAAAGCCGGAATTGGCCGATATGGGTTCGTAATGCCTATGGATGAAACGCAAGCTCGAGTCGCGATCGACCTCTCTGGGCGTGCAGCCTTTGTCTTCAAAGGCGAATTCCCAACCGATCATGTCGGTGAGTTTTCCGCCGAAATGTGTCCGCACTTCTTTCAAAGCCTGTCGCAGTCTCTCGGCGCGTCCATTCAAATCGATGTCGAAGGCGACAATACTCACCACATCATTGAGGCTTGCTTCAAAGGTGTAGGCCGCGCTCTGCGTCCTGCTTTTACCCGTGTTGGAGGCGACATTCCTTCTACAAAAGGGCTCCTCTAATGAGCTTAGTTATCATTGATACGGGGTGCGCTAACCTGTCCTCAGTTGCTTTTGCATTTGAGCGTTTAGGCGTAGCAGCGCACATTAGCGATGATGTCAGCACTATAAAAGCAGCGGAACACCTAGTTCTCCCAGGCGTAGGCGCAGCGCCTTACGCTCTAGCTAAGATCCAAGGCAAAGGCCTTACGCAGACCTTGAAGTCACTCACACAGCCCGTCATGGGAATCTGCCTCGGAATGCAGCTGCTCTATGACACTGTTACAGAGGGCGGAGATACTATCGAGGGACTTGGCCTTATTCCGGGCGATGTCACCAAATTGGATACGAAATTCCTGCCTTCGCCCCATATGGGATGGAATTCTTTGGATATTGTAAGGCCTCACGCATTGCTGGACGGAATAAAACCTTCTGACTACGCTTACTTTGTGCACTCCTATGCCGCTCCTGTCAGTGCCGCTACAATCGCAAAATCTACGCATGGCAGCGAATTTTCTGCTGTTGTCGCCCATAAAAACGTTTATGGTTGCCAGTTCCACCCTGAGCGCAGCAGCCGTACAGGGGCGCAAATTTTGAAGAACTTTTTGAGCATTTAGTATGATTATTCCTGCGATAGACTTGATGGGCGGCGGATGCGTCCGCCTTTACAAGGGTGATTTTAGCCAACGTACAGACTATGAGGTTACACCCTTAGAAGTCGCCAAAATCTGTGCCGATGAAGGAGCCGAATGGATTCACATTGTGGATCTTGACGGCGCCAAGCACGGCAAAACTGAGCAAGCAGAATTAATCATTAGTGTTGCTAAAGAAAGCGGCCTGAAAGTCCAAACTGGTGGCGGATTGCGAGACCTATCACATATACACCGCCTTTTGGATGGCGGCGTAGAGCGGGTCGTCATCGGATCTCTAGCCGTAACTAACCCTCAGATGGTGCGCTTTTGGCTGAGTGAACTTGGGCCAGATCGAATCGTTCTAGCCTTAGATGTCCATATCGGCGAGGACGGCACACCATACCCGGCCACACGCGGCTGGGTCGACAAAGCAGAACGCACATTATGGGCTATTCTTGACGAATATATGCAGTCAGGCCTGTCTACTATTCTTGTGACTGACATTGAGCGCGACGGCGCTTTAGCTGGAGCCAACCTCAATCTTTACCGCGAAATTACCGATAAATACCCGACGCTTAACTTGATTACCTCTGGCGGCGTCGGTTCTTTGGATGATGTCAAAGCCCTTAAAGAGCTATCACCTTACGGCATCATTATTGGCAAAGCTCTGTACGAGGATAAATTCACCGTAAGCGAGGCTGTTGCGTGCTAACAAAGCGCATTATTCCCTGCCTTGATGTCCGTGATGGCCGCGTTGTTAAAGGGGTCCAGTTCCGCAATCATGAAGATGTGGGCGGCATATTGGACCTTGCTCTGCGTTACCGCGACGAAGGGGCAGACGAACTTGTATTTTACGACATCACGGCCAGTGTTGATGACCGCACGGTCAGCCCCGACTGGGTCAGCGCCGTATCACGCGCGATAGATATTCCTTTTTGCGTTGCTGGCGGCATTAAGACCGTCGAAGCCGCGGGCGCGCGTCTTGCGGCCGGCGCCGATAAAATATCAATAAACTCACCTGCTCTTGCCAGGCCTGACCTTATAAATGACCTTTGTAAGGCTTTTGGGCAGCAATGCGTCGTCGTCGGAATTGATACGTTTGAAGATGCTGGGACTTACCGGGTAAAATCCCACACAGGCGACCCTGACAAGATGCGCGAAACAGGCCGCGAAACGATTGCTTGGGTCAAAGAAGCAACAGAGCGCGGAGCCGGCGAAATCGTGCTGAACTGCATGAACCAAGACGGCGTTCGCAAAGGCTATGACATCGATCAGCTATCAAAAGTTCGTAAAGTTTGTAGTGTTCCGTTAATCGCGTCTGGCGGTGCAGGCGAAACCGCTCACTTTGAAGACGTTTTTAAAACTGCGAATGTAGACGGCGCGCTTGCGGCGAGTGTCTTCCATAAGTCTGTCATTGCTATTCCTGAACTCAAACGTGACTTGAAAGCCTCCGGCATAGAGATGAGAATATGACAATAGATTTCGAAAAAGGCGGCGGACTTGTCCCTGCTATTGTTCAAGATAGCCGTACAGAGCAAGTGCTTATGCTCGGTTATATGAATGCTGAAAGCCTAGCTAAAACCCATGAAACAGGGCTAGTCACCTTCTACAGTCGTTCGCGTAAAACGCTTTGGACGAAGGGCGAAACCAGCGGCAACACTCTCGCGCTTAATTCAATCACTTCGGACTGTGACAATGACACCCTTCTCGTGCGAGCCATCCCTACAGGCCCGACATGCCACGAAGGCACAGTATCATGTTTTGGCGATAAAGGCCCAGAAGGCTTAGGTTTTTTAGCTTATCTCGATACGCTTATTGAGGGCCGAAAAACTGCAGATCCTGACAGCTCATATACAGCAAAGTTACTGCAAGGCCCGCTAAGGCGCGCCGCGCAAAAGGTCGGCGAAGAAGGCGTGGAAACCGCGCTCGCCGCCGTAGCTGAAGCCGATGATAAGCTTATAAGCGAATCCGCAGATTTGATCTATCACTTGATTGTTTTATTGCGGGCAAAAAATTTAGACTTAACCGCCGTTATTGACGAATTAAAATCCCGCCACGGACAATAAAATGAAATACCATTCCCACACCGATGAAAACATTCAAGCGCAGTTTAGCGATGCTCTCTTAGCCAGTCTGGCCCCAGATGGCGGGCTGTGGATGCCTAATGCTATCCCCCATTTTACCGAAGAACAAACGGCTGAAATAGCGGCAAAGTCTTACGCGGATTGCGCGGCGCACCTTGCTCGCTATTTTGTCGACAAACGATTTAGCGATACTGACCTTATCAACATATGTCGGGACGCTTACGATTTCCCGCTCCCGCTACGCACTCTGGGCGGGATATATCTTGACGCAGCAACCCCTGAACCGGCTTCAGAATACATTCTCGAGCTTTTTCATGGCCCAACGTTGGCCTTTAAAGATTTTGCCGCGCGCTTTATGGGCCGCGCCGCAAGCCACATTCTGTCCGAAACGGGGGAAACCCGAACAATTCTCGTGGCGACATCCGGCGACACTGGCGGCGCGATTGGCGATGCCTTTTTAGACCAAGACGGTATTGAAGTCGTCATTCTATTCCCTAAAGGCGGCGTTAGCCGCGTACAGGAGCAGCAGCTCACAACCATTGGAGGCGGAAATGCGAATATCAAAGCTATCGCGATTGAAGGCACGTTTGATGACTGTCAGCAACTCGTAAAAGACGCGTTTGCCGATGAGGCTTTATCTAAGAAACATAACCTCATGTCCGCCAATTCCATCAATGTTGGCCGTGTGATTCCGCAAAGCTTTTACTATTTTTGGACGAGTCTGCAAATTAAGGCAGCTCACCCAGGACTACCCATTGTGTACTCTATTCCGTCGGGCAATCTCGGCAACCTAACGGGCGGCTTGATTGCGAAAAAGATGGGCGCGCCGATCGACAGATTTGTCATAGGCAACAATGCGAATGACCCATTCGTCGATTACCTGAAAACAGGTGAGTACTCACCGCGTCCTTCTCAAGCGACGTTGTCGAACGCTATGGATATTGGACGCCCAAACAACTTCCCTCGTATTTTAGATCTTTTCAACAAAAAGCACAGCGCCGTTGAAGACGTTTGTTGGGGCGCTTCGTTTACAGACGAAGAAACAGAAGCGCATATGCGCCGCATCCATTCCTATACAGGCTACGCCATGTGCCCTCATACCGCCGTCGGGCATTTGGCTATGGAGGCATTTTCTCAGGACATAAACAGTGATTTTATCAAGGTCACAGTTTCTACAGCGCATCCGTCAAAATTCCAAGATGATGTCGAGCGCATCCTCGAAACATCACTAAAAATGCCAAAAGCTCTAGAATCCGCCTTTAAACACGAAAAAAACGTACATTACATGACGCCAACCCTTGACGCGCTATCTGATTATTTGGGACAATAAGAGTTATGAAATTATCTTCAAAACAATTCCTCGCCAAGCTAAACGGCGGTGAGCTTAAGCTCGCATTTGTCGGTATGTCCAATATCGGTAAGAGCTTTCTAGCCCGTAAAATCGCAAAAGCTTATGATATGAACCTCATCGAGGTTGATAAAATGATCTGGGAGTCTCTTGGCTTTGACACAATGGACGACTTTGCTGACTGGCAGGGGCACCCCTACGAAGAAGACTACAAAGAACGCGAAAAAGAGCTCATAGAGCTAGAAGGCAATGCCACAGGCAAGGCCATAGATAACGCGGCAGGCAACAGCCTTCTCGATACGACGGGTAGCGTCATTTATGTAGATCCGGCCATCCGCCGAAACATAAAAGAAAACTTTTATGTCGTTCACATCAAGGCGGAAACGTCTGATTTAGAGCGCTTGAAATGGGAATATTTCGACAATCCCAAGCCGCTTATATGGCGCAATCAGTACAAGCCTCGTAGAGACCTCACAGACCGTGAAAACATATTTGAATGTTACCCGAAACTACTTATGTCTCGGGCAAAAGAATATGCTCCTATGGCTGATGCCACAATTACATCACGGGTTGCCTTAGATGAAGATCTCACGGCTGAAGAAGTCATTATGATGTTAAAGCCGCCTCGTTAGCGGCCTCTACTTTCCAATGTGCAATTCCAAAGGCGGCGTAACCCGGCATTTACGCCGGGTTTAAAATTGCGTCGATCCTACGCTGAGCAATTGGGTGATAGCCAGCTCGCGCATTCGCATAGACCTTTTTCGCCCATACTAGCCCCTCTTCCGTTCCCGCAAGGTTGCCATATAGACGGTAAATGAATTTACCGCGGCCAACACTCATCAAAAACTTCTCAAGCTCAGGGTTTGCCGCAGCGTATCCGCCTTTGATCGTTTGCATATACCAAGCGAAGGCCGTTTCGGCATTCTGAGTACCGGACAGTTTAAACACACGGTCAAGCTCTGCGAACTGCGCTTGCGTAAGACCTTCTGGCAATCCATTCAAAAAATGAAGCCATTCATGAGTAGACCAATTTGCTGTCTGAATGCCAGACACGGTTATTGCGCCGCGTTGCCAGGCCTGTGACTGACCTTCAACTTTGTTAAACGCATCAGACTGAGGTTTTTTAGCAGTCGCAGGAAGCCCCGGCTCATAGATCCATTCTTTGAGTTCAGCTTTTGTCAAAGCGTCAGGGAATTTCACGTGCAGCTCATCATGCAAATATTTAATGAAATCTTCGGTCGTGATGCTTTGGAAAGCAAAATGATCGAAGTAGCCTTTCAAAAATGCATCGAAGTTATCACGGCCAAAACGCTCTTCAAGAAACATCAAGAAGAACTGCCCCTTAACATAAGCGACTTGTGAGAACGCATCATCCGTATGAGCAATGTTAGCCGGGAGTTTTAACTGTGTCAGTTCTGGCCGCGACGCATTAGCAATATCGCGCTTGAGGTCTTCAAGCCCGAGAGCTTGCTCCATGACGGCCCGTCCTTCGCCGTAAAGATCTTCCATGACGCGGTTTTCAACATAAGATGTGAAGCCTTCATTGAGCCAAGCATCCCGCCACGTCGAATTCGTTACAAGGTTACCAGACCAACTGTGCGCTAGTTCGTGCGCCACAACATTAGTTAGACTTTTATCGCCAGCAATCAAAGTTGGTGTCATAAATGACAGGCGTGGATTTTCCATGCCGCCAAATGGGAAACTCGGCGGGAGAACGATCAAATCATAACGTCCCCAGCGATACGGTCCGTATAGCCGCGCGTTCGCTTCTTCCATCAAAGGTGTCTCGGAGAACTCTTCGACGGAAGCGTCCAGAATGTATTGTTCGGAATAAACGCCTATATGATCATTGATCGGTTTGAAGTTTATGTCTCCCGCGGCAATAGCCAGTAAATACGCCGGAATAGGTTGCGGCATAGAGAAACTATATTCGCCGTCACGGGGGGTATACGGATCTTGCTCGGCGCTCATAAGAGCCAGAAGCTCGGGCGGAGTGCGCAGGGTCGCCGTGTAGGTCAAACGCACGGCTGGCGTGTCCTGAATAGGTACCATAGTCCGTGCATTGATGGCTTGAGCTTGCGAGAAAAGGTATGGATATTTCTTGCCGGCGGTTTGTTCTGGAGATAGCCACTGTAAACCTTCCGCCTCGGGGCTTGTCTGGTAATCAATCATGACTTGATCAGCGCCGTCCACCAATTTAATTGTCAGTTTTTGCCCAAGAACGGGATCGTCTGCGCCAAGCGTATAATCAGCGTCTTCCCACGTATCGCCCGTATGGATTTCAATCGACCGAATGGTGAGGTCCTTTGTATCAAGCACCAGAGTTTCAGCCTCTGCCGTCACTTTTTTGAAGTCGAGCGTGGCGACACCCGATAAGATTTTTTCATCAAAGTTTACATCTAGATTTAGATCAAGATGCGTGACCACAGCTTCAAGGTAATTTGCGTATGAAAACTTATCTAGTGAAACGACGCGCTGCATAGGGGGAACAGCCGAGACCGTCTCTTTGCTTGAATCTTTTACTGATTTTGAAGGTCCTGTCGAACACGCTGCAAGAGAGATGATTATCACCGCAGTGGCGGCTGATGCTAAAAGTTTCATTTAAGTCTCCTTCAAATATTTTCGTAACGCTTAATGTATGTTCCTAGTTGTTTTATCATCATACGGATTTTGGTCCGCACGGACGAAGAGCCGAATAGGAATGCCCGGTAAGTCAAAATCTTCCCGCAAGCCATTGATAAGGTATCGTTTATAGCTTTCCGGAATACTTGTGGCCCGTGAACACTTCAAAATGAATGTTGGCGGGCGTGTCTTAGTTTGGCTGATATATTTAGGCCTAACATGTCGACCATTTACAGCTGGCGGAGGATGGCGGACAATTTTCTCGCTAAGCCACTCGTTCAAATCAGCCGTTTTTATTTTCGCGCTCCAGTCAATTTGGACACGCTCAATAGATGGCAACAGGCGATCTACGCTTTTGCCCGTCAGTCCAGAAAACATAACCACGGGAATACCTTTAACTTGAGGTAAAAGCCGAAGGGCCTTTTCACGCAATATTTTGGCCATTTCGGATTTATTTTCGACAAGGTCCCACTTGGTAACGCCAATAACCATGGCGCGCCCTTCCCGCTCACACAACGCCGCGATTTGCATGTCTTGTTTATCAAACGGCTTGGTAGCGTCCATTAACAGAACAACGACTTGCGCGAACTTAATTGCGCGCAAACTCTCAGCCACAGACATTTTTTCCAACGTTTCTTGAACTTTGGCCTTCTTCCGCATGCCCGCCGTATCGTGGAATTGAACGCGGCGTCCCTGCCACATAAAGTCAATCGTGATTGCGTCGCGCGTAACACCGGCTTCAGGCCCCGTCAAAAGACGGTCTTGCCCGATCAGCGTATTAATAAGCGTGGATTTACCGGCATTAGGACGTCCGACAATAGCGATCCGAACTGGCGCGTCTGTGCGGTCAATGTCGTCATCAACTGGCTGCAAATCGACATCCCGCAAGGCCATGTCCATAGCATCATCAAGTTCGTACATACCGATATTATGCTCTGCTGCGACTTCGATGGGATCGCCAAGACCAAGGGTATAGCCTTCAGTAATCCCTACATCCGATGCGCTAGATTCGCATTTGTTAGCAACAAGAACAACGGCTTTGCCAGATTTGCGTACGAATTGAGCAAATATACGGTCTAAAGTCGTTACGCCAATACGGGCGTCATATACAAACAGACACACATCGGCTTCAAGCACGGCCGCCTCAGTTTGAGCTCGCATTTTGGCTTCTAGCTTTTCAGTGCCCTTTTCATTCTCAAAACCCGCCGTATCCATGAGCAAAAGCTCACGCCCCCGCAAGCGCCCCATAGCTTCGCGGCGATCTCGGGTAACGCCCGGTGTATCGTTGACAATCGCAAGCTTCTTACCCGCCATACGATTAAAAAGTGTGGATTTGCCAACATTAGGTCGCCCGACAATCGCAACCTTCGCAGGACGAGCGGAATTTTCGTCCGTTTCCGGATCAAATGTCTCTATCTCGTCCATAATGGATCCTATCGCAAAGCGATCAGCTTTGCCTTATCGTTGATAATATATACGGTTTCGTTTGCAATTACAGGGGGTACAAAGACAGGATCTCCGACTTTAAATGTGCGAGTAATAGCGCCGTTATAAGGGTTTATTTCGACGCCCTCTCCCCGCGATGAAACCGTCAAAAGACGTCCGCCAGCCATGATCGGACCGGCCCAAGCAATACGAGTTTTTCTCTTCTCTTCATTCTTGAACGATTGAAGCTGTTGAAGCCAAACCACAGCACCGGTGAGTTTAGACATGCAAACCACTTGGCCCTCAGTTGTTACAGAATAGACGAAGTCACCAGCAATCCATGGAAATCCGAGCGTACCGGCAGGTTGAGACCAAATTCGCTGCCCTGTACGCAAATCGAAGGCACTCATGACGCCGCTTTGCGCTGAAGCTATGACGTAGCCGTCAGCGATAACGGGCCCGGAGGCAATATCATTAAGTGAAGACAAAGGCGTAAGACGTCCAGACGATGATAGAGCATCTTGCCATAAAACGCCGCCATTTTGTACGCGTAGCGCGACAAGTTCGCCAGAAGCAAAGGGCGCAATCACAACATCGTCAATCACGGCTGGACTAGGCGCCGTTAGCATACGCGCGCTTTCCACGATGCCCTGATAAGTCCAAAGAACATCGCCTGTATTCGCATCAACTGCAAAAAGCTCATTATCATCAGAAACCGCAAACAATCGTCCGCCCGAAACCTTAGGGGCAGAATGCATAGGCGTCGGTAAGCGCTTGCGCCAGACTTCGGCGCCCGTTTGCGCGTCCAAAGCTTTGATAAGGCCTAGACCGGAGGTCACATAGATTTTTCCATCTGCAAAGGCGACGCCGCCGCCAACAGACTCTTTGTCTTTACCACCGGAATCGCCGGCTGCGAGCGGATTGGTAATCCGTTCAAAAATCCCTGATTTGCCTTCGCGGGTTTTCCCCTTGAGCTTCACAGAAAGCTTGTGTTCCCAAATTTCAGAAGCAGTCCCAGCATCAATAGCTCTGACGGTGTTATCGGCATCCATAACAAAGATACGTCCGCCAGCAACCACGGGCGGTGATAAAACGCGTCCTTTACGCGATGAACCTTTACCAACGTCTTTCGACCATAATTTTGCGAGACTACCGCGAGCTTCCGTACGCTGCATAACGTGTGTCTGGTTCCCGCCAACCTGAGGCCAATCCGTGTTAATATAAGCCTCAGGTAACACCACGCTATCAGGCACCACGTCTTCTGCAACTTGCAAAGTTTCATCCAAAGAGAGGAGCGAAATACGGTCATCTTTACCAGCGACTTCGCCTTGAGCCGCCTTTTTTTGCTCTTCCGACTTATCAAATGGATTAATACTACCGACAGCATCGCCAATACCGCCGAGCGTGGAGCAACCGCCCAGTAAATAGACGCTAACGAGTGATAGACCTAAAAGGCGCTTTGCGGCGTTACGGCTCATCTGTGGTCTCCGTGGGATCAGGTGTGCTCACCGCTTCATCAGCGGGAATTTCTGGGTTAACGGGCGTTGCCGCCGGAATGTCTTCCGCACCAATTGACGCGACGGTCATAAGGTCAAGATATTGTTTGGAGCGCTGTTGAATAGACTCTGGCACGCCGGGAATTGTGTTTAGGTAGGAAAACTGCTGCCGCGCGGCGCTATTGTCACCCATCTCTTTGTAGGCGAATCCAAGAAGTTCGCGCGCCAAATACTCATAAGGTTGCTCTTTTTCAGCAAGCGGTGCGGCGCGCGTGGCAACATCGGCGTACTCGCCCTTGTCAGACAATATGTAAGCAGCCTTAATTTGCGCTAATTGTGCGTGCCGCGACGTTTCAAAAGTTTGCGCAGCCTGATCAAGTAAAGACACAGCTTTGGCTGTGTTACCTTTATCAAGCTCTAGCTCAGCGGTTCGCATAAGCGCTAAGCCAGCATAACCACTCGGCGCCTTTTCTGAAATTGCCATAAATGATTTCGTAGCGGCGGCGACATCACCGGACGTTGCAAGCTCAGAGGCTGCAATATAACTCGCAGACGTCATACGAGCTTTCTTGCTATGCTGTGCTTTATTCCACTCCATAAAGCCAGCTCCAGCAATGACAGCGACGATGCCAGCCAATGCGAATGGGCCGTACTTTTTAAGCCAGCGATTATAATCATCTTTACGAAGCTCTTCTTGAACCTCAGAAATAAAATCGACCACGTTGGGAATCCTGAATTAGCGCCGAGCTGACTCGATCATGAAATTTTCGCGCAACCTATCGCCTAGTGCTGCCATTCGCAACACCTAACGGCATGACGAAGTAGACAGGTTTGCGCTATTTTTTGAATTTATAGGTATTCGCTTCGCCTGGGAAAGCTCGTTCTTTCACTTCGATCGCATATGCTTGCGCCGCGTTTTCGATCAAGCCCTTCATATCACCGTATTTTTTAACGAATTTGGGCACCCGGTCGAACTGTCCTAACATGTCAGGTGTGACCAAGATTTGTCCGTCGCACCCCGGAGATGCGCCGATACCTATTGTTGGCACTGAGACCGCCTGTGTAACTTTATCTGCTATTTCAGCCGACACGCCCTCGACAACGACAGCGAAAGACCCAGCCTTATCCGCAGCAATAGCATTGTTAATGATTTCGTCTTCCACTACCTTACGCCGTCCGCGCGCCCTAAACCCGCCGAGCACATTCATGCTTTGCGGCCGAAGACCTACATGGCTCATGACGGGAATACCGCGTTCAACGAGATAAGCAACGGTTTCAGCAGCATAAGAACCGCTTTCAATCTTTACGGCCTGACACCCTGTTTCCATCATTACGCGTGACGCGCTCTTGAAGGCCGTTTCAGGGCTGTCTTCATATGAGCCGAAAGGCAGGTCAACAACAACAAGCGCCTTGTGAGCGCCGCGCATCACGGCCTGACCATGCATGATCATCATATCAAGCGTCACCCCTACGGTCGTTGTAAGGCCATGCACCACCATACCGACACTATCCCCCACCAATATAAGATCGCAGTAATCGTCTAATATGGCTGCTGTGGGCGAATCATAGGCCGTAAGACAAACTATTGGGTCGCCGCCCTTACGGGCTGTGATGGCTGGAGCCGTCATTCTTGAAACATGGGTTTGCGCGGACATAATAGCCTCCTTTGATCTGTTGCACCTCCTATAAAGGCTACGAGCACTTGATCAAATGGAAATCGCATATTTACAAGCAGTTCACCCTATCGGCACGACCGAACAACTATAAAAATAATCGTTTAATTACAGTTTGTTGCAGGCGGTAAGTTATGTAAAAGTCAAAACTTTCGATCCATAAAAAGCCTAATCCTTCCTGAGCTTTTTACCCTCCACTGGCTAAAAGGCGCACAGCCATGGGAACCTAAGGGTGACCGCTTAAAAGCTCGTCATTTTTCAACATAAGCGACAAAATAGAAACAGGTTGGAATGATTCTTTTTGCAGGTCGCTCGCCCCTTATTCGAGGATGAGATTTGATGAAATGAGCACGCTAGCTGACCCTATCTCTCAATCTGTCTTTAAATTCACCAAAAACACATAAAAAAACATCATGTTCCCATAGACGGTTTACGCCCGTTTGGGTAATGAGGCTATAGGAACACTTTACACATATATTAAGAAGGCGGGGACAAAATTGTCTAAATCTGCACGTAGAACTACCCTGCTGTTTGCAACGGTTTTCAGCACGGCCCTAGCGCCCTTCTTTGCTGTGTCCTCTCATGCCCAAACATCAGACACTGCGGCAGGGACTTCCCGTCCGCTAAAATTGGCACCTGACAGCCCCTACCGTGATCCAGATATCATCTACCTCGAAGCGGATGAGCTTATCAACAATGAAGAAAACGGAATATTAACAGCGATTGGACAAGTCGAAGGCCGCTATCAAGACCGGACTCTACGGGCAGACAAAGTTGTCTACACACTCAGAAATGGTCAAGTCATTGCGACAGGCAATGTCGTGCTCATCGACGCCAATGGATCCTCGCAATATGCGGATAAGCTTGAGCTTTCTGATGAGCTTGAAGCTGGCACTGCGTCTGACTTTACCGCCCGTTTTCCGAATGGCGGCGTTATGGGGGCTGCCTTTGCTACGCGCCGCACCGACGCGGGTGTTGAGCTATACAAAGCCTATTACACAGCGTGCGAAGCTTGTAACGGGGACAAACCTACATGGCAGATCGTCGCCCGCCGCGTAAGCCAAGACAAAAACCGAAATATGATCCGTTACAGGGACGCGGTTTTCAAGGTCAAAGGCATTCCGTTTTTCTATACGCCTTACCTGTCGCATCCAGACCCTACGGCGGGCCGGGCAAGTGGTTGGCTTAATCCATTTATTGGATTGTCTCAAAGTAAAGGGTTTAATGTACGCGCGCCCTACTATGTCGCGCTTGACCCCTATTCCGAGTTAACTCTCACGCCGCGAATTTTTCAAAAAGTAAACCCAGTCCTTGGCTACCAATACAAACGCAAGTTTTATTCTGGCGAACTCAATATCGACGGGAGTCTGACTTATGGTAGCTATTTCGATAATGAAGGCGATCCCTTTACAGCTACCGATATTTTCAACGACCCCACGCAAGCCCCGCTAGGCAAAAGACTGCGCTCACACTTATTTGCCACGGGTGATTTTGAAATTAAAGATAATTGGGATTGGGGCTTCGGCGTACAAGGCGCGTCAGATGACCTTTATCTCAACCGCTATGACTTGGACGAAGCCCCAGAAAAATTCGGACTTTATGATGGCGACGGACAGCGTTTGGTCTCGCAAATTTTTGCTATCGGCCAAGATGATGATTTCCGTTTTGTAACAAGTGCATACGGATTTCAAAGCCTTCGCACATCGATCAAACGAGATGATACTATAGCCAATAAGTTCACTATTTCTCGAGAAGATGACAGTACACTGCCAATCATTGCACCGAAAGTTGAGCTTTCAAAATACTTCGTCGACCCACTCATCGAGGGTCGCCTTGAAGCCTTTAGTAATGTGACGGTTTTAACCCGTAAGCTTGGAACGGATTATACCCGTGCTACAGCTGGGCTTGACTGGGACAAAACCTTCATTCTTCCTGCTGGCATAGAAGCCAAACCGTTTGGCGAAGTACGACATGATTACTTCCAATTTAACCCTGATGACGCCCCTGATACTGATTTTAGCCGTACACTCGGCCAAGTCGGTGCCGACATTCGGTGGCCGTTCATAAATTCTGGGGGAAATGCCAGCGTGATTATTGAGCCTCGCGCAATGGTTACACAAAGTTTTGGTGACGGGAAAATTTCTAATTTTTCTACCGTAGACAGTGGCAATCAACCAATTTCTCTGTTCCAGGACAGTCAGGATATTGAACTCGATCAAACCCTTTTCTGGGCTCACAATAAGTCAACGGGTTACGATTTTTGGCAAGAAGGCTTTAGAGCCGATGTCGGCGGGTCCGTCTCAACCCTTTGGGGCGAAAACAACCGAGGCTCACTATTCTTAGGGAAATCTTTTGCAAGCGGCTACAATGATAGCTTCAGCGCAGCATCAGGCCTTTCCGGAAAAAGTTCAGATTATCTCGCGCAAATAGAGCTCGACTTAGGCACTAAGTTTTCCTTTTCAGCTCTTACTCGATATGATGAGGACACAAAAACAATTCGTCGGTTTGATACAGACTTCAGATATACAGGCGAGCGTTTTTCCGCCAATGCGAGGTATTACCGTATTGATTCTGCTAGCCTTTCCGCAGACCCAGAAACTCCGGATGAAGAAATTTCCGGCGGCTTAGGCGTAAAACTCTTTAAGAATTGGAGCGCGAGATATCAAGCTTATCACGATCTCGACCGTGATGTGACGACTCGTCAAGACATTGGCTTGATATTTAAAGATGATTGTACGCAGGTACAGTTCTCTTACTATAAAAACGACTTTGATAGCGATATCGTTCGCGACTCAAGCGGCTTTAATATCCGCGTGTCACTGCTTACCCTCGGTGATGTTTCGCCAGAATAGAGGTTTTGTTCAGTCAGTGAGCCTTAAGCTAACTGACTGAACAAATATCGTTACCCGACGAACGCTTTTTCAACGACAAATTCACCGGGTTTAGAATTCGAGCCTTCATTGAGACCAAACGTCTCAACCATGGCTTTTGTATCGTTGATCATATCCATCGAGCC
Organism: Alphaproteobacteria bacterium; assembly: GCA_051252005.1. Taxonomy (GTDB): domain Bacteria; phylum Pseudomonadota; class Alphaproteobacteria; order Caulobacterales; family Maricaulaceae; genus JACOMS01. The sequence goes on from JBPOEZ010000011.1 coordinate 80,738, forward strand.
GCAAATCATAACGCGGTCTTCTTCAGGGTTAAGGCGAGGCGTGCCGAGCTCGTCGAACAGCTTTCCGCTTTCAAGAAGTGTCGTTATACGGCCCTTTAGCGGGTACTCTTCACGGGTAATACTTTTAACATGGAACAGTTTCCCATCGATCATTTCGCCGACTAATGGGTCATCACGAAGCTCTTCGATAAGCTTAACGCCGTAACTCAGCTCAGAGACTTGACGGCACGTATGAGTGAGAATGATTTGCTCGTAGCGCTCATAAGTTTCTGGATCGCGAATGACGCTGGCAAAGGGTGCTATCCCAGTACCCGTGGAAAACATATACAAACGCTTCCCCGGCAGGAGCGCATCGAGCACCAAAGTGCCGACAGACTTCTTCGATAGGATGACTTTATCACCCGACTGAATTTTTTGAAGGTGCGACGTCAAAGGCCCGTCAGGAACTTTAATCGAATAAAAATCGAGCTTATCATCCCAAGACGGGCTAGCGATTGAATACGCCCGCATAATAGGCTTCTTCGCCCCTTCAGGATGTAAGCCAATCATCACAAATTCGCCGGAGCGGAACCGAAAGGCTGGTGGCCGAGTAATTGAAAACCGGAACAAACGGTCCGTGAAATGCTCTACGGATAATACAGTTTCATGCGTTGGCGCATTCGGGTTAACGGGCGCAGCGGCGCTTTGTGTGCTGACAGACATGATATTTCCTTGGATGCGATCAGATTATGCACCGCACATAAGCGCTCACGCCGTAAATATCAATATCCTTTATAGAAAACATTCGTTCTTTTTACAGAACGGCGCGTTATCCGTTGACTCCAAATTCAACGAGCTGAAGAAACTCAGCACGTTGCTCTGCATTATGGAACTGCCCGTCAAGCGCGGACGAAATCATACGATGCGGCGTTTTAATCCCACGCATCGTCATACAAAGGTGCTCTCCTTTAGCCATGACAGCCACATCTTGCGTACCTAAAATCTCTTTGAGGTCATTAGCAATATCGGCAACGAGCTGCTCTTGCAGTGTCAGCTTATGAGCATGTTTATGAGCAATTCTAGCAAATTTTGACAGGCCTAAGACTTTATCATCCGCGATATAAGCGATTGCCACATCACACCAAAACGGCAGCATGTGGTGTTCACACATAGACCAGACACGCATGCCTGTGACGCACACCATCTGGTTATGTCGTATGGCAGAAAACGTAGTGTCTAGCTTTCCCGCGTCATACTCGATGAAGTCTCGCCAAAAATTAGCAATCCGGCGCGGCGTCTCTTTAAGGCCTTCACGCGATGGGTCTTCGCCTAATGCTTCTAACAATTCAGTGACGAGTGATTTGACCCGGTCATGATCTATTTTTGCCATAATGTGTCTTTCGTATTTTTAATTCTGAACTCGTAACATTTTGAGGTTTAAGGCTTTTCCGCCTATGTTTCGGCTAAGGACGTGATGGTTGCAACCCGCTTTCTGTTTACGCCTCGATCAGAATAGCCGACGCGCGATGCAGAGCGAATATGGATGACCCCGTCCCCAGCATCCCTGAGTTCCACATCATCAACAAATTTGTAAAGCTTAGACATATAAGTCGCCGACACATAATCGTCCGTTTCGGAGGTTATTGTCCCTCCCGTCGCGATAATGGCCTCTTTTACCGCAGTAAGGCTTGCGCCTATCGGGGCGACTTGCTTTTCTGGCTGAATGCCCTCTTCGCTGCATACACAATTTGGCCTAGAGCTACAGGGAGCCAGACGTCCATCTTTCAATCCAGGCGCAGATCCTTTTTGCGATTTCAGACCTAGAAGAAAGAACATAATGCTCACCGATACAAAGAGTAATATAACAAGTTCGATAGTGTCCATATCAGGTCTCCGCAAAAATAACAGATTGAATATATCGGTCATACCATGTTGGCCCGTTCAGGCTTTCAAAAAAGCCGTTATGGCCGCCGTGATCATGCATTATGGAGCGAGAAAAAGGATTGAGCTTTAACGTTAACATATCTTCCGCTGGGATAACGGGATCATCTTTCGCCATTATAAGGGAAAGAGGCGTCTCGCATGCAGTAAGATCATCAGCACCAATTTTATAGGCATTGAAGTAGTCACTCATACTTTCGAAGTCCGTATATAAAGGCAGAAAGGCCGTCGTCATGCCAAGCACTGTCTTATGATTATACATCTCGCTAAAATCATATACATCCGGAAAAGCATCCTGTTTCTTTCGCAGTGACGTTGTCCATTTTTTGTAAAAGTAACGCTGAACCAACGGATTTTCATCAACTTTTGGACTGGCTTTGTCAGGGTCGATAACAGGGCTTATCGCAAAGATATGCTCAAGTGTCATCTCTGGCCGTATTATCATTTCTCGTGCAATACGCAGGGCAAAGTTACCGCCCAGAGAGAATCCTGCTAAATAGACTTTAGCACCGCTTGATAATTTCGTGGCTTCTACAACCGCCTCAAAGACTTCGTCCAGCCTTGCGGAGTGAAAAGGGGCCTCATTCAAATGGTGCGTATCCCCGTGGTCACGAAAATTTAGCCTAAAAACTGAGCATCCTAAACCATAGAGCTGCCTAGCGCAGGACATAACATAGGTGGAATTTTCACTACCTTCCCAGCCGTGAAGGAATATCACCAAGGCTCTATTATCTTCATGCCGAGAGTAAGAGCCTTGCAGCCGCACGCCGCCGGCGCCCGTAAAAACAATAGAGTCAGCCGTGCTTTCCATGGCGTGAGTGCCGCGCTTCCTGAATTTCTGGCTGGCAATCACAGTTTGGACTAAAGCAGAGCGCAACCAAAAAGGAGGACGGAACGAACCCGATGCAAAGTTTGAATTTTTAACAGTCATTGGGGGTTCCTAATAGCACGGGCCGCTTTATTCAATCATGCAAATTTGATGGCAGTATTTGCAGAATTGGCAGTTGCTATCGTAGTCTGTCAATTTATGGTGCGCCTAAATTCTTTTTGCCCGCTGGCCCTTTCTGCGACACACTATCCCATGAAAATAAATCGTTCAGTTCTAATCGCCATCTTCGCTATAGTTGCCATTGGCTTATGGTTTCTTGTCAATTCAGGTAAGCATGATGACAAGTCATCACTCGAAACTTCCTCCACAACATCTGAGAAGCCTGACGAAGCGATCACCGTTATTGTAGAAAGCCGGCAAGCGAGTAAACATCAGGTCACCTACACACTTTATGGCCGTTCCGAAGCTGACAAAGAAGTTTCGGTAAAGGCTGAAACCGCAGGACTTGTCGTATCCACCCCCATCACAGAAGGCCGGACGATCAACAAAGGAACAGTCCTTTGCCGGCAGGATGTCGATGCAAGGCAAGCCGGACTTGACCAAGCCAAAGCCCTTCTGCGTACGCGAGAGCTAGAATATAAAGCCGCAAAGACTCTTGTCGAAAAGGGCTACCGCTCTGAAACACAAGCCGCCACAGCCGAGGCAGCTCTCGACGGAGCAAAGGCGTCTGTGAAACAGGCGGAAATTGAACTCGACAATGTTAATATGCGCGCGCCGTTTTCTGGGATTTTCGAACAACAAATCGCCGAAGTCGGCGATTACCTTGGACCTGGCCAGCCCTGCGGATTACTAGTCGATCTAGACCCCCTCGTGGTTTCGAGCGAGTTGACAGAGGTTCAAATCAAAGATGTGAAAGTTGGGCAAATCGCCCAAATCAAACTCGCAACGGGCGAATCCATATCGGGTAAAGTACGGTTTATCGAAGCAAAGTCTGATCCTTCCACACGCACGTTTCGGGCCGAAGTTTCCGTTCCAAATCCCGGATATAAACTCAAAGGCGGCGTGACAGCGACCGTTCAGTTTGAGGCTGGAATTGTCGAAGCGCAGCACGTTCCCTCGCATATCCTAGCGCTAGACGATCAAGGCATTCTTGGTGTGCGGTTTGTTGACGCCAATAATCGTGTCGACTTTCGCGCTGTCACAACGATTGACGAAGATAAAGACGGTATTTGGGTAACGGGTCTTCCAAGCGAAACCCGTATCATTGTCAAAGGACAAAATTATGTCAGCGTGGGAACCCTTGTTGATTCCAAAAACATTATAGAAGCGTCTGAATAATGACGGGTATCGTAAAATTTGCCATTGATAATTGGCGCATGACAATTGGCATCATGATCTTTGCCGTTATTGGCGGGATCATTGCAATTAACCGCCTGCCCCTTGATGCTGAACCCGATGTCCCAGTGCCGTTCATTAATGTGCGAGTGGTCTTACCCGGCGTTTCACCCGAAGATTCGCAGCGCTTGCTTGTTCGGCCTCTCGAAGCCGAAATGAAATCGGTAGACGGTTTGAAACGTATGGACGGCGTGGCCACAACGTCTGCAGGTTACATCATTGCAGAGTTCAACTTTCCTTTTGATAAAGACCAATCACTTCTTGATGTGAATGAAGCCGTGGATAAAGCCCGCTCTGAATTCCCCGTAGAGGCACGGGAACCCGTCATCGAAGAAATCAGCACATCCAAATTACCCATTATTGTCCTAAACCTCTATGGCAATGCCCCCGAAAGAGAACTTCAACGATTAGCCAAAGAGCTACAAAGAAAACTTGAAGGTCTCCCGTCTGTTCTCACGGCTAATATCTCTGGCGAACGCGTTGATGTCCTAGAAGCTGTACTAGAACCCGCCCTGCTTGAAAGCACCGCGATCACCTATGACGAGCTTGCTTTCGCAATCGGGCGTAACAATAGCCTCATACCTGCGGGCGCTATTGAGACAGAAAATGGGCGTTTTGGCGTAAAAGTCCCTGGCCTGATAGAAACCCCTTCAGACCTTGAAGACCTTGTGGTCCGCCGCAATAATAATGGCAGCATTATCCGTATCGGCGACGTGGCTCATGTCCGCAAAACATACAAAGATGTTACATCCTTTGCCCGCTTCAACGGGAATACCTCAGTTTCTATTGAGGTCTCGAAACGTCAGGGCGAAAACGTCATCGATACCATCGAAATAATTCGCGCGCTTGCCGATGAAGCTTACGCACAGCCTGACTGGCCTAAAACCGTGAAACTCGGATATAGCCAAGACAGATCACGTGATATTTTGGACATGGTGACGTCGCTATTTTCCTCTATCATCAATGCCGTTATCCTCGTGTTTATCGTCTGCATTGCGGCGCTTGGACTACGTTCGGCTCTATTCGTGGGCTGGGCCGTACCAGCTAGCTTCTTGATGGCACTCTTCATGTTCCTCATTCAAGGACAAACCATCAACATGATGATCATGTTTGGTTTGATCTTGTCCGTCGGCGTCCTTGTTGATAGCGCAATTGTTATTGTCGAATTTGCCGACCGTAAGCTTGCCGAAGGCATGCCTCGCAAAGAAGCCTTTTTGACAGCGGGACAGCGTATGTTCTGGCCCATTATTTCATCAACAGCAACGACGCTCGCAGCCTTTATACCTCTATTGTTTTGGGATTCGATTACTGGGAAGTTCATGTCGTATTTCCCGATAACCATGATCTATGTTTTGACGGCTTCGCTCCTCATGGCCCTTATATTTTTGCCCACAATGGGCGCACTTGTCGGCCCCCGTAAAATTACTAAGTCCACAGAGAACCTCAAAGCCCTATCCGGCGAAGGCGGTGATCCCTTACAGACAAAAGGTCTATTAGGGGTTTATGTCCGCACGATTGACAAACTCATTCGAGTTCCGGGACTAGTTCTATTAGCCATGGGACTCATTGCTTTCCTTATCGTTCAGGGCTTTGGCGCAGCGATGTCCGGCGACAACCCCAAACCCGTAGAGTTTTTCACTGATGCGGTAGGTGACCAAATCTACATTCTTGCGCGCTCACGCGGCAACAACACCCCGCAATCAGACCTTGCAATTGCAATGGATATTGAAGGCCGAATTGCTCATATTGACGGCATTCAATCCGTGTATACGGTTACCGGCGCAGCCTCTACGGGCTCTTCATTTGGCGGCCTTAACAATGTCCCCTCCGACACGATAGCCAAAATTTACACCGAGCTTGAAGCCTTTGAAGACCGCCGCTCATCCCGAGAGATCATAAGTGATCTTCGAGAGGCCGTAAGTGATATGCCCGGTATTCTTACCGAAGTTGTGGCCGTATCAAACGGCCCGCCAATCGGAAAAGATATTGAAATACAAGTTACATCCGACGACCATGAACTATTGCGGCAAGCGGCTCTTCTTGTGAAAGCAAAGTTTGAAAGCATGGAAGGTCTCTTCGAGATCGAAGACAGCCTACCTCTTCCCGGTGTTGAATGGGAGCTCAATGTCAACCAAGCTGAAGCGGGACGTCTTGGCCTCGACGTGGCTAAAATCGGAGCCGCAGTGCAGCTCGTGACAGAAGGCGCTCTTGTTACGCAATATAGGCCGAGTGACAGCGACGAAGAAGTTGACATCCGTATACGCTATCCGAAGTCAACTAGGGATATTCGGGAACTTCAAAACTTACGCATTCAAACCCCTCAAGGGTCCCTGCCCTTATCCTCTGTGGCGACAATTACAGCCAAAACCAAATTGGATAAAATTGAACGCCGCGATCAATCTCTTGTCTATCAAGTCAAGGCCAATGTGCGCGAAGACTTTACGATCAACCAACAAGTGAATGAAGCAAAAGAATGGCTCTCACAGCCGGATATTTTACCCGCGGGTGTTGACTATAAGTTCTTAGGTCAAGACGAAGAAAATGCCGCCGCTGGAGAGTTTTTCAAAGCTGCCGGCATTGCCATTCTTTTCATGATGGCGATTATATTGCTGTTGCAATTCAATAGTTTTTATCATGTGTTCCTGACATTAACCGCTGTTATTCTGTCCATTTTTGGCGTCTTATTAGGTCTCACATTCTATCATTACATCAGCATTATTCTTTGCGGAACAGGCGTCATCGCCCTCGCCGGTATTGTCGTAAACAACAATATCGTCCTGATTGATGCCTTCCAATCGCTCAGAGCTCAAGGTTATGAACCTGTTGACGCCGCAATGCGGACAGCCGCCCAAAGGGTAAGACCTGTTATTTTAACAACGTTGACGACTGTTGCAGGTCTGCTGCCTTTGGCGCTTGGTTGGCAAGCAGATATCTTTTCAGGACAGTTTTCAACAGCCGGCACGGCGACGTCGCCTATTTGGGCTCCAATTTCCTATGTTATTATTTGCGGCCTGTCATTTTCAACAGGTCTGACTTTGATCCTAACGCCTGTGTTGTTGGCCGCACCTACAATTTGGATGAGACGGATCAGAGCCTTTAACGCCTATTTACGAAAGTCTAAATCCGATACAAAATCTGCATAACGGTTAATGTGACCTAAGGCGCGTCAAGGCTTTCAACTGTCGGTTCATTCGGGGCGAATACAGCCGTAAACTGACGGCCGCCGCCGAACAAACGGCGGCTAATTTGCCAACTCAGAGGCTTGTATTTTATATCTAAGGGTAGAACGGCACCCTCGTTACTGTCATTTCTTAACCGTTCAAACGGCAAGACAATCCTCGCTGAACTTGCCTCCGAAGACAGTAGCTCAATTGTGATGTCATAGTCTCCAAGCGGAAGTGTATCTGCCGCAATAAAAGACCAACGCCCATTAGGGCCTACCCGTGTTACGCCTACAAGCACATTATTGGCAAACACTTGCACCTGACCGGGGATCTCCGAGCTCCCAGAAAAAATGACACTCCCGCTTTGATCGTAATCGATAGGCCCGACGGATAAGGCCCCCATTGTCGGCGCTCCTTTAAAAGGAGATTGCACAATACGCGTAGGTCCACCTGGAGCCGCAATCATTAAAAGCGCAGACAATGAACCCTCATCATCCGCAAGGTCGCTGTACTGGGGTTGCGGAATACGAAATAAGGTTTCATCCGACATGACTTTGACACCGTTCTCGACATAAACAATAAGGTCCAAAACGAGAACCGTATCGTCTTTGACTTTCAACACTACGCTCCATAAACCGTCTTCATCCGCTTTAACTTGCCGCAAGTTCTCGCCTTGGTTTTGCAGCGTCACAATCGCATCGGGTTCGCAAGATCCGGAAAGACGCAGCTCATTGTTCTGTTCTGAAATCGTCGTGAAAATCACAGGTGAAATCGTTTTGTTCAAGTCCTGCACATCTACCACAGGCTGCTCTGGCGCTTCTCCTGTCGTACGCAAACTTTGCGTGACTTGCACAGCGATGAGCAACCCTAAAGCGAGGACAAACCCTGTCAAAAGCATGGAGATTAAGCGAGACTTCATATTCATATCACACAAATTACTATACTTTGATTCATACACCCACGAATCAAACTCACAAGGGATGACATGCAAGAAAAACAATTTCGAAATCGCGCTATCTGTGTATTTTGTGGATCAAGCCCCGGTAACGCCCCTGATTACGTAGACCTCGCCACTCAAACTGGCCACGAAATCGGAACTCAAGGTTACGGGCTTGTTTACGGCGGCGGCGGCGCAGGTTTAATGGGAGCCACGGCACGTGGAGCGTTAAAAGCGGGCTCGAATGTTCTCGGCGTCATTCCCGACTTCCTAATGACACCCGAACGGGTCATGACAGAAATTGAACAGCGCATTGTTCCTAACATGCATGAGCGAAAAATGGCGATGTTTGAAGCGTCTGATGCTTTTATCGTACTTCCTGGTGGCATTGGAACCATCGAAGAAGCCGTCGAAATCATGTGCTGGATGCGCTTGCAACTTCACCAGAAGCCCGTCTTGTTCTTGTCGCACAATAACTATTGGGAACCGCTCTTATCCTTCATCTCAAAAACAATAGATGCGCGTTTCAGCCCTGACTGGATATTGGATGACATCTTAACCGCAACAACGGCCCCCGACGCCATCCGTCAAATCGAAGAGGCTTGGGCCAAACCGATTAAGGCCGTGAAACCCATTGTATCTGTCTCAAACACGTAAACTCCGAGCCCGTAAACCCTTAGGTAGCACCACCGTAAATTCGGGCGCGCGCCATATTATCCGCGACCACATTTGTCGAAAGGCTATCTTTCTTCGATACCAAGAATATTTCTCTAAGCGTCACTTTTAGGCCTTCTAGTTTCATATCAACCCATTTTGGATCATATGAACCTGACAATTCTGCCGCGACATTGATGATGCCGCCGCCGTTGAGAACATAGTCGGGGCAATACACTATTCCGCGGTCCATAAGAGCCTGTCCCATGTCCGGTGTTGCAAGCTGGTTGTTCGCAGCCCCACCTATGATTTTTGCTTTAAGACCGCCAAGTGTGCTCTTATTGATCGCCCCGCCCAATGCGCACGGCGCGAAAATATCGGCCTCAACATTATGTATCTGATCCGGCTCAACTGAAATTGCGCCGAGTTCATCCACGGCCTTTTGGATAACGGCCTTATTGATGTCTGCGACGATCAATTTTGCGCCCGCCTTATGAAGCCGTTCACAGAGACTATACCCAACATGGCCAAGCCCTTGCACAGCAATTCGAAGGCCTTTCATATCGCTTTGACCTAAAGCATGCTCCACGGCGACATGAAGCCCCCGAAATACCCCCTCAGCCGTCACAGGCGACGGATCGCCCGACGCGGCTTTGCCAGTATCAAGGCCCGCGACATAGGCCGTCTCTCTCCTTACGGTTTGCATATCGCTTGTCGAAACGCCTACATCTTCGGCTGTGCAGTAACGCCCGCCAAGCGATTCGACGGCCCTGCCATATGCCAAGAACAAAGCCTCTCGATCAAACTGTGTATCAGGCCGGATAATAACGGCCTTTGCACCGCCAAACGGGATGTCGGCCATAGCATTTTTATAGCTCATAGCCTTTGACAAGCGCAAAGCGTCTTCCATAGCTTCCGAGCTATCATTGTAAGTCCAAAGACGTGTTCCTCCCGCGCCTGGGCCGCGATTAGTATTATGAATGGCTATAACCGCGCGGAGGCCCGAATCAGGGTCGTTGAAAAAATGAACGCCTTCATGATCGTCAAAGGCAGAGGAATCGAACACACCCATATAAGCTCTCCAGATAAGGTCATGTTTCCGTAATGGAAAAGTGCAGAATATTCATGCCTAATTTCATGAGAATGAGCAACATTCAACGTCTTTGTGCGTCAAGTGAACACTTTTTTACCGTCGAAGTTAGGGGCTACCTCTCAAGGAAGCCAAAGCCTCACTGGATAGCCGCAATGTTCCCAAAGCATAGGCCGCGCCAGTCCCGTCCCCGACCGAAATACCAAAGTCATAAAGAGGCGTCAGCCCCAACCGGTCCAAAAGCGCGCCGTGTGCAGGTTCTGAGGATAGATGCCCTGCTATACAATGTGACGTCGCACGCGGATCAACGGCGTGCAATATAGCTGCCGCCGTGCAGACAACAAATCCGTCCAAAATCACAGGAATGGACTGATGCCGAGCGGCAATGATTGCCCCCACCATGCCGGCAATATCGCGTCCGCCGAAACACCGTAAACAGGCGAGCGGATCTTCAGTGATTTGCTTATGCATTGCAGTGGCTTGCTCCACGGCGCTAATGCGCTTTTTCGCAGTTTGGCTGTCGCCGCCGGCCCAATAATCAGACGCTCCTCCGTAGAGGCCTTTCGCAATAGCCGCCGCGCCCACAGAGGAACCATATCCCGCATTACCCAAAACAATAATGTCTGCACCTTCAGCAACGACTTCCATCCCAAACGCCATAGACGCCGCGCACTCTTTTTCAGTGAGTGTCGCGTCTTCCATCATATTGGGAACGGGGTATTCAAGTCCCATTTCGTAGACTTTAAATGCAGCATTCTGGCTCGCCGCCATTCCGCGAACACTAGACTGCCCTTCCGTTAGGGCCTTCACGCGCGCTTGAGCCGCTTCTACGATATCTCGCCCCGTTATGGCACTCGATACGCCGTGCGACCCCGCGAAAACCGCGACTAAAGGGCGAGCTATGCGCGGCTTATCTGTTCCCTGCCATCCTGCAAGCCATAGCATTGAAGACTCGCAACGTCCCAAGATAGACTTTGGCCCAGGGATCGCATCTAAGGCTTTTTTTAGCTCTGCCCTCGCCGACAGGTCAGGCGAAGGCATTGCCGAAATTAAGTTACGGAAATCATCAAAAGGGCGAGCTGTATGTATCATTCGGAGATTTATAAACGATCTTGCATAGCATACCACCTCTCAGCGGTTGATTATGGTTGAAAACCCCCAAATATTTAGGAACGTTAAACCTTTTAAGGCCATCACATTAACATGCATGGGAATATTCTTAGAGATTCGGTCATCATTGGCATCTTAGCGATAGGTGTTGCGTTTGCAGCGGCTAATCGAGAGGACATATATGAGAAACTCGGCGTTGAACTCCCTAGCCCTTCGGAAAAAGCAGCCACGTTTACAGCGCCGCCAAGAACCGAAACGATGCGCCCCCTTTCCGGCATGGCTGTATCCATCCCGAAATCAAAAGTTGATGGACAGTTTTGGACAGATGCTCGTGTCAACAGTGGCCATATACACTTCTTAGTCGACACGGGCGCCAGCTCCGTGGCTCTGACGCCTGAAGATGCGCGCAAGGCTGGCATCCGGACAAATGAATTGGATTATAGTGTCCCAATTTCAACTGCGGGAGGCGAAAATGTTGCCGCTTATGTGACCCTAAAGTCGATTTCGATTGGAGCCGTAACCGTCAGAAATGTCCGCGCATTAGTCGTTCCAGAAGGCCTCAACACATCTCTTTTAGGGATGACGTTTTTGGGGCAACTTCAAAAAGTCGAAGCCACTCCTCACGCGTTGATATTACGTCTTTAGAATAGCGCTTTCCGGGCCATATTCAGCGACACGAGCAATAAGCACACACCGAAAATCATGCGAAGCCTGTTCTGGCTGAGACGGTGTGCTAGTTTCACGCCAATTGGCACACACAAAAATGTCGCTATAGCCATCAGCGCAAACCCCAACACATTGACATACCCAAGCGATAAAGGCGGCCGTCCTTCTACGCTGAAACCAGATACGGCATAACCAATAGCGGCAGGAAGTCCGATGAAAAACCCGATGGCGGCGGCTGTTCCTATGGCTTGATGGGCTTTTCGGCCGCACAGCAGCATTAAAGTCACGCCTATTGAGCCAAAGCCGATTCCCATAAGCGCACATAAGCCGCCTAGAGCTGTTCCGGCCACAGGCGGCGCGATACCGCCTGGCACTCCGCGCCAAACTGTCATTCCGGGACGGCCAAATATAAACTGCAAGGCCAGTACAAACATTATGCACCCAAAAATAAGCGTTAGCATGGCTCCAGACAACATGGCCGCAATATAACTTGCTGACAAAAAGGCCCCCACGCCAATCCATATCCCCCAACTCTTTAGCGGGTTTTTCGGCCAAACGAGGTCCCAATCGACGGCCCCGTGCTGATGATGCCCGAAAGCGGAGCGAATCGATGTCACAATCATCACCGACGCAGAGGTTGCCACAGCCATATGCATGATAACATCATCCGAATAGCCTAAAGCTGCAAACGTATAATAGAGCACAGGCACCATAATGGCCCCGCCGCCAATACCAAACAGCCCTGCGGTGAAGCCAGCAAGGCATCCGGCGGCAAGCAACGCAAAAATCAGATATAAAAATTGCGGATCCATTAGACTGCCTCGGCATAGTTTAAACGGGTTTCTAAGGCGGCTTTGATAATGTCTGAGGGTAGACCGCCCTTACCGGCTTCTTCCGACAGTGTCCGCCGCCACAAGCGAGCGCCAGGCTCGCCGGCATATAGCCCCATAATATGACGGATTAGGGCCTTAACCGAACGGTCTTCACCTTCATGAGCGAGGGCATACTCAATCAATGAGCGCGCAACATCATCACGCGAGACATCATAGGCTTCATCGCCGAAAACAGTGCTGTCTATTTCGGTTAAAATCCACGGCGAATGATAGGCGGCGCGCCCAAACATGACGCCATTGAGACCTTGGCTTTCAGAAAGCGCAGACGACACCGTTTCCAATCCGCCGTTCAGTACGATTTCGGTATCCGGAAACATTTCTTTCATACGGCGCACCACAGCATAATTTAGCGGCGGAACCGTCCTGTTTTCCTTCGGCGATAGACCTTGAAGCCATGCCTTGCGCGCATGCACAATCACATGTTTGCACCCCGCGTCCACAACCGCGCGCATAAAGGTTGGTAGCGTGTCTTCGATATTTTGGTCATCAATACCCAACCGGCACTTCACCGTGACGGGAACAGACACCGCTTTCGCCATAGCCTTATAACACTGTGCGACAAGCTCAGGTTCCGCCATAAGGCACGCGCCAAACCGTCCAGATTGCACGCGGTCAGACGGGCAGCCAATGTTGATATTGATCTCGTCATACCCGTAATCCGCGCCAATTTTCGCAGCCTCAGCAAGCTTAGCAGGGTCAGACCCGCCAATCTGTAACGCCACAGGATGTTCGGCGGCGTCAAACCCGATAAGATAGTCGCGGTCTCCGTGGATAACAGCATCGGCAACAACCATTTCCGTATAGAGCAAAGCGTGGCGGCTAAGACGGCGGTGGAACCATCGGCAATGCCGATCCGTCCAGTCCATCATAGGCGCAACACTTACGGTATATGTCTGCTTCTCGTGCATGATTACGACTTCGGTGACCTAAAACAGGAGCCTACTACATCAAATAACCTCACGTGAAAACAGCGCAATAATGGCTGTCTGGCGTTACCTTCGTGCAGGTTTACGCGAGTTCCAGCATGAGGTCTTTGATTTCCACACTCCCGCCTGGCTGTACATGTATGGTCTTCACAGTACCCGCATGATCAGCATGGATAGAGGTTTCCATTTTCATAGCTTCAATCGACAACAATAAATCACCGACTTCGACTACGTCGCCGACCTGCACGGAAACGGTTCCGATGAGGCCCGGCATCGGAGAGCCTATATGCAGCGGGTTGCCCGGATCTGCTTGCTTACGCTTTTGCACAAGGCTTTGCGCTTTCCGGTTAGGCACTTTTATGGTTCGAGGCTGTCCGTTGAGCTCGAAGAAGACTTTTACATCGCCGTCCTCGCCCGTTTCGCTTACCGCGACGAGCAGGATTTCAAGCGTTTTGCCTTTGTCAATGTCGACAGAAATGCTTTCGCCAATATCCATTCCGTAGAAAAATATCGGTGTCGGCAAAGCCCATACGGGGCCATAATCACGGCGGCGGCCCATATAATCCAAGAAGACTTTCGGATACATAAGATAGCCGTTTAGATCCTCATCGCTCACGGGATAGCCGCTCAGTTCTTTCGATAAGTCTTTGCGGGTTTCTTCGAGGTCAATCGCCTTCAAACGTTCGCCTGGACGTTGCGTATAAGGCTTTTCGCCCTTCAATATTTTCTTTTGCAAGTCTTTTGGCCAGCCGCCGACTGTCTGCCCAAGATCACCGCGCATGAGCGCAACAGCCGAGTCGGGGAATGCAATATCCTTGTCCGGGTTTTCAACATCGGCGCGGGTGAGGTTCTGTGTGACCATCATAAGCGCCATATCGCCGACGACTTTTGACGACGGCGTAACTTTGACGATATCGCCAAACATCTGGTTTACGTCCGCATATGTGCGTGCCACCTCTGGCCAGCGGTCAGCGAGTCCAAGGCTAGCGGCCTGCGCGCGCAGATTGGTGAACTGTCCGCCCGGCATTTCGTGCGAATAAACTTCGGAGGCCGGAGCGCTCACGCCGTTTTCAAACACGGCGTAAGATTCGCGCACAGATTTCCAATAGTTGGAAATGTCTTGTATGGCTTCTCCGTCAAGCCCCGTATCGCGCGGCGTGTGGCGCAAGGACTCCACAATAGACCCTAGGCATGGCTGTGATGTTCCGCCGGAAAACGCGTCCATTGCCGCGTCCACAGCGTCAGCTCCCGCTTCGCAAGCCGCAAGGACTGTCGCCGCCGCAATCCCGCTTGTATCGTGGGTATGAAAATGCACAGGCAGTCCCGTTTCTTCTTTAAGCGCTTTGACTAAAACGCGGGCGGAAGCAGGCTTCAAAAGCCCCGCCATGTCTTTAAGGCCCAAGACATGCACTCCGCTAGCCTCTAGAGCTTTGGCCATTTCTACATAATATTTGAGATTATACTTTGACCTGTCGGGGTTTAAAATATCGCCTGTATAGCAGATCGTGCCTTCGCAGACTCGGCCCGTTTCTAGGACCGCATCAATGGCGACGCGCATATTTTCAACCCAGTTTAGGCTATCAAACACGCGGAACACGTCGACGCCGCTTTTCGCCGCTTGGGCGACAAAGCTCTGCACCACATTATCAGGATAGTTCGTATAACCGACGCCGTTCGAGGCCCGTAAAAGCATCTGCGTTAGAATGTTTGGCATGGCTGCGCGCAATTCGCGTAGGCGATGCCAAGGGTCTTCTTGCAAAAAACGGTAAGCTACATCAAAGGTCGCTCCGCCCCAACACTCGACGGAAAACAAGTCAGACATATTACGTGAATAAGCTTGGCTCACCTTAAGCATATCCGCTGTTCGCATACGCGTGGCAAGCAAAGATTGATGCCCGTCGCGCATAGTCGTATCCGTAATGAGCACCCGTTTTTGGTCGAGCATGAACTGCACAACAGCTTTCGCCCCCTTAGTCTCAAGCAAAGTTTTCGTGCCGGGAAGCGGCGTATCATGCCGCAAGACCGGAAGCGGAATTGTCAGTTTAGCGACAGGACGCGAAGAGCCCTTGGCTTCTGGATGGCTATTGACCGTAATGTCGGCAATATAGTTGAGTAGCTTGTTGGCGCGGTTTTTTCTGCGCTCAAACTTGAAGAGCTCCGGCGAGTTATCAATAAATTTCGTTGTGTAGCTAAGGTCTAAAAACTTCGGGTGTTTCAGTAGGTTTTCAACGAAGGCAATGTTCGTGTTTACGCCCCGAATACGGAATTCCCGAAGCGAACGGTCAAGGCGCGCTATCGCCAAATCTGGCGTCGGCGCCCATGCTGTGACCTTAACCAGCAGGCTATCGTAATGGCGGGTTATAACCGCGCCGGAATAGGCTGTCCCGCCGTCAAGACGAATACCCATGCCCGTCGCCGAGCGGTAAGCTGTGATCCGGCCGTAATCGGGAATAAAATTATTGAGAGGGTCTTCGGTTGTAACACGGCACTGCACAGCATGACCGTTCAAAACCACTTCGTCTTGAGTTTTGGTGAGCGTCGCATCAGCGACGGTTTTGCCTTCGGCAATTAAGATTTGCGCGCGGACAATGTCGATCCCAGTGACTTCTTCGGTGACGGTATGTTCGACCTGAACGCGAGGATTAACCTCGATGAAGTAAAACTTCTCGTCATCCATATCCATAAGGAATTCAACCGTGCCAGCATTCTCATAATTGACGTGCTGACAGAGTTTTTTGGCTTGCTCGCAAAGCGCTTCTCTTTGGGCTTGGGATAGATAGGGAGCCGGAGCACGCTCAACGACTTTCTGGTTGCGGCGCTGCACGGAACAGTCCCGCTCCCAGAGGTGATAAATTTCGCCGCGTGAATCGCCGAGGACTTGCACCTCGACATGACGGGCGCGCTGGATCAGTTTTTCTAGAAACCCTTCCCCGTTACCAAAGGATGCTTCGGCTTCGCGCCGCCCCTCAAGAACCTTTTGTTCAAGCTCGGCTTCGTTGAATATTGGACGCATACCGCGGCCCCCGCCGCCCCAACTCGCTTTGAGCATAAGCGGGTAGCCAACGTCCGCCGCTTGCTTGCGCACAACGTCCATATCGTCGCCAAGGACATCTGTTGCAGGCACAACGGGCACACCCGCTTCGATAGCAACATTACGGGCAGAGGCTTTATCCCCGAGCAAACGCATAGTTTCAGATTTGGGGCCAATAAAGACGATACCGGCCGATTCGCACGCATCGACGAAATCAGGGCTTTCGGATAAAAGACCATACCCAGGGTGAATAGCGTCAGCGCCGCAGTCTTTTGCAACGCGGATAATCTCAGAAATCGACAAATAGGCTTTAATCGGTCCAAGGCCCTCGCCGATTAAAAACGCCTCATCCGATTTAAACCTATGCAGACCAAGACGGTCTTCTTCTGCAAAAACAGCAACGGTCTTTTTACCAAGTTCATTGGCCGCACGCATTATCCGAATGGCAATTTCGCCGCGGTTCGCTATGAGTATTTTTCTGATTTTAGAGATAGGTCAACTCTGAACTATTGGAATGTTACATCTAACAAATCGTGTGGGAACATTTCCCCTCAAATTCGCCCGAGCACTTCCAATTAAACGATGGATTATGGGTTGGTATGATTGTTATATGGTCTACAGCCCGTCTTCAAGTTTATACTCTGCCTGTGATGTTTTCACATCATAAGGATGCAAATCGCACACTTTAGAGTTTGAAACGCACTTACAATGTTTTCTCAATAAGCGCTTCTAAGAACGCATCCCCATATCGATCAAACTTAACCTCACCGACACCCGAAACGGCAAGCATCTCATCCTTGTCGCGGGGTTGCCGCTTTGCCATGTCGATGAGAGTTGCATCAGAGAAAACGACATAAGCGGGTTTATTGATATCGCGCGCAATATCCATACGCAGGGCTTTCAGGCGAGCCAAAACATCCTGACCGTCCAAAGACAGTTCAGACATAGCGACGGATTGTGCCGCGCGTATCTTTTTCGGTTTTTTAAGTCCGGCTTGAATGTCTTTGCACATCAGCGGAATACGACCTGCCAAAACCTCACGGCCTTTGCCTGTGAGCTGAAGCGCGCCGTATTTGGCAATATTCATCGTAAGGAAGCTGCCGGAAACAGCTTGCCTGATAAGGGCTTGTAAGTAGGGCTTCCCGTAAGCTTTGCTGACGCCGTACGACCCTAAACTATCATGCCCAAATTGCTTGATACGGGCCGTTTGCGCACCGCGCGTCACATCAATGACATGCGCCGTGCCAAACCTTTGTCCCGTTTGCTCAATCGCCGTGAATAATATCCGCGCTGGTTCACTCGCATCGACAAGTTTCGGCGGATTGAGGCAATTATCGCAATTATCGCACGGAAGCGTGTCTTCACCGAAATAAGACAAAAGAACCTGACGGCGGCATGTAGACGCCTCACAATAGGCCAGCAGCGCATCGAGCCGCTTATGCTCGCGCATCTGGTGCTCACTGTCGCTGCCATCATCAGAGATAAATTGCCGTCTCATACGCACGTCATCAAGCCCGTAGAGCATCGCCGTGCTTGCGGGCGCGCCGTCACGTCCTGCCCGTCCAATCTCTTGATAATAGGCTTCAAGGCTGCCCGGTAAGTTCATGTGAAAGACAAAGCGAATATCCGGCTTGTCGATCCCCATACCAAAAGCAATCGTCGCGACAATGACAACGCCCTCCTCCGCCATGAACCGCTCTTGGTTCTGAAACCTTTTATCAGGGCTCATACCCGCGTGATAAGGCAGCGCATTTATACCCTGCTTTGCGAGGAACTCCGCCGTCTCTTCGGTGAGACGCCGCGAGAGGCAATAGACAATACCGGCTTGCCCCTTCATGTCTTCCATAAACGCCGCGAGTTGGCTCTGACGGTTAACCTTCGCCGTGATGTTGAGGTCAAGGTTAGGACGGTCAAAACCTTGTACGACTGTTTCTCCCCGTCCGCCGAACAGCTTTTGCGCGATGTCCGCCCGTGTGCCTTCATCTGCTGTCGCCGTAAACGCCGCGATCACCGCATTGGGGAAGCGGGTTTTCAGGTCCGACAACTGATCATATTCAGGGCGAAAAGCGGGCCCCCATTTGGAGACACAGTGCGCCTCGTCGATGACAAACATGGAGGGGTTTAGGCCTTCGATCGCCGACATCATTCGTCCCGTCATAAGACGCTCTGGTGACATATAGATGATCTTGGCAACGCCAGATGTAAGGCCACGCCAGTTCTGAATATTATCCTCACGCGACTGTCCCGAATGGATGCTCGCGGCATTAACGCCGTTCGCGCGCAGTCCCGCAACTTGGTTATCGATCAAAGCGACGAGCGGCGAGACGATGACGGTTGGCCCGTCAAAAAGAAGCGCTGGAATTTGGTAACACAAAGACTTACCCGCGCCCGTCGGCATAACAGCAAGCATGTTCCGGCCCTCCAAGATCGAACGAATGATATTTTCCTGGCCGGGCCGGAAACTATCAAATCCAAATGTCGTGTTGAGTACAGAATCAGGGCTTTGCATAGGCGTTTGTGTCGCCTTGAGGCGCAGATTGCAAACCTACATTAGGAACAATCCACAAGCGTTCAAAAATGAATAGAAACGCGCAAAAACACCGCATAGACGAAAGCAAATCATAATGGCATAGAGCCGCCATGAACGATTCAACGACAGCCAAACCTCACGCGCGCTCTGGCGGCGCAGCCTTCTCCGCGGAAATCAACCGCGATAAGGAACACCGCGCGAAATCACGCTCCCTTGCGCCGCTCAAACATATTTGGCCGTTCATTGCCCGCTACCCCGGCTGGCTAACCTTATTTCTTATTTTCCTAGTCCTATCGTCTGCTGCGACATTGGTCATCCCCCCGCTCGCGAAACTCATCGTTGATTGCGGCTTCGCTAGCGGCGGCGACGGCGCTACGCGTGATTTTTGTAGAGCTGTGAATGTCAGCGGCGCAGGCGACCTGACACCCTATTTCAAACTCGCCTTCATATTTGTTGCGATTTATTCAATCATCGGCCCAATGCGCGCCTACTTCATTAACGTCTTAGGGCAGCGCGTTATCGCGGACATTCGTAACAAAGTTTACAGCCACCTCTTAACGCTAAGTCCCGCATATTTTGAACGCGTGCGGACGGGCGAAGTATTATCGCGCCTGACCACAGACACAACTTTGATTGAAACCGTCGTCACAGGATCAATCTCTTTCGGCATCCGCGCCCTCGCCGTCGCATTCGGCGCTATCGTCATGATGTTTGTCACTAACTGGAAAATGGCGTTGATGGTCGTTGCTATCGGGCCATTAATCATCATTCCAGTTATTGTCTTTGGCCGCATGATCAGGAACCTGTCCCGCGACGGGCAAGACCGTTTAGCGGATGCGTCTGCCCGCGCCGGAGAAAGCCTGTCCTCGATCCAGACCGTTCAGGCCTACACGCGCGAAGACCTAGAAGACACGGAGTTCTCAAAGGTCGTTAACGCCACCTTCGATATTCACAAAAAGCGCATTGTTATCCGCACGATCATGACGGCGCTTATTTTCGCCGTGGCCTTGGGCTCTGTGATTGCGGTGCTTTGGTACGGCGCGATTAATGTCACGCAAGGCCGAATGAGTAGCGGCGACATCATGCAGTTTTCGCTCTATGCCTTCTTCGCCCTGTCGAACTTAAGCTTCCTAACAGAGACTTGGACTAATTTATTGCGCGCGTCCGGCGCGTCTGAGCGGCTTGTTGAGATTCTAAACGAAAAAAGCGTCATCGCGCCGCCCGTCAATCCAAAGGCGCTTTCACGCGCAACCGGCGAGGTGGGCTTTGACTCTGTTGCTTTCTCATACCCCTCGCGGCCAAGCGAACAGGCCATTCAGGATATGAGTTTCGCCGTCAAATCCGGCGAAACCGTGGCCATTGTCGGCCCGTCTGGCGCGGGTAAATCTACACTTTTCCAGCTCATGTTGCGCTTTTATGACGTCCAATCTGGCCGCATCACCATTGACGGCACAGAAATCACCGCCATTGACCCGCAAGACCTGCGCCGCCAATTCGCGATTGTACAGCAAAACACGCCGCTCTTTTCCGGCTCGGCTATGGAAAATATCCGCTATGGCCGCGAAGGCGCAAGCGACGCCGACGTCATCGCCGCCGCTAAAGCCGCCTTCGCAGACGACTTCATCATGGCTCTGCCTGAGGGTTACGACACGGACCTCGGCGAGCGCGCGACTACGCTTTCCGGCGGCCAGCGGCAACGGATCGCCATTGCCCGCGCCATCCTGCGCGACGCGCCCATACTCTTGCTCGACGAAGCCACAAGCGCCCTTGACGCAGAAAGCGAACGCGCTGTGCAATTGGCCTTCGAAAACCTGGCGCAGAACCGCACAACTCTCGTCATCGCGCACCGCCTAGCCACCGTCAAAAAAGCGGACCGCATCATCGTCATGGACCAGGGCGGCATCTGTGGTAGTGGTACGCACGAATCGCTCATAAAAGAAGGCGGACTTTACGCCCGCCTTGCTGAATTACAGTTCAATACGGCTTAGAGCCAAAGCGCTTATTAAGCGCGGCCCACCATCATGCGTTTGACTTCGGCAATGGCCTTGGCAGGGTTAAGACCCTTCGGACAGACATTGGCGCAGTTCATGATTGTGTGGCAGCGGTAGAGCTTGAACGGATCTTCAAGATCATCAAGGCGCTCAGTCGTCGCTTCGTCGCGGCTATCTACGAGCCAGCGGTAGGCTTGCAAGAGCGCCGCCGGGCCGAGATAACGGTCACCGTTCCACCAATAGCTTGGACAACTGGTCGAGCATGACGCGCAAAGAATACACTCATACAGCCCGTCGAGCTTATCGCGGTCTTCCGGAGTTTGCGTCCACTCTTCTTTCGGCTCAGCCGTTGTTGTATGGAGCCAAGGCTCGATCGATGCATATTGCGCGTAAAATGTAGAAAGGTCAGGCACAAGGTCACGGACAACTGGCAAATGCGGAAGCGGAGAAATCGTGATCGTGTCAGACCCGCCAACCTCGTCAATGCCTTTGGTACAAGCGAGCGTGTTACGGCCGCCAATATTCATAGCGCAAGAGCCGCAAACACCTTCGCGGCAAGAGCGGCGGAAGGAGAGCGTCGGGTCAATCTCATTTTTGATCTTAAACAGAGCGTCCAAAATCATCGGACCGCATTCGTCCAGATCAATCTGGTAAGTATCCCAACGGGGCTGTCCGCCAGATTCGGAATCAAAGCGGTAAATCTTAAATGTCTTGAGGCGCTTGCCCGCTCCGGCCGCAGGCCAAGCCTTGCCAGAGGAAAGTTTAGAGTTCTTGGGTAAAGACAGCTGTACCATGAAAGTCCCTTTGTAGCGATGTAGCGCGTAGTATTGCTGCGCAAGCGCACGTGATTTCAGCCTTTATAGACCGAGGAAACGCAAAAGCGAAGCCAGAAGCAACATTTTTTTCTCTGGCATTTTGTCGCTTCATATCGAACGCTTCTGCTCCGGCTCACTTGCAATTTCCGCCGCGCCGCTTACGTTGAGCCTATGCCGAATTCAGCCAATATTGAGGTGCGCGAAGCGCCTGCCCAGTGGACGCCCCACCGTCCCGCTCGCCCCGAAAAGTTCGACGGCGGGAAACGCTTCCGTCTTCACTCCGAATTTGAACCCGCAGGCGACCAACCGAATGCTATAAAAGAACTCTGCCAAGGCCTCGCCGACAAAGAACGCGATCAGGTTCTCCTCGGCGTCACAGGCTCTGGGAAGACTTTCACCATGGCCAAAATCATCGAGCAAACGCAACGTCCTGCGCTCATCATGGCTCCCAACAAAACCCTCGCCGCGCAGCTATACGGGGAGTTTAAGAGCTTTTTCCCAGACAATGCTGTAGAATATTTTGTCTCCTACTATGACTACTATCAGCCCGAAGCCTACGTCCCGCGCACTGATACGTTCATCGAGAAAGATAGCTCGGTTAATGAGCAAATCGACCGCATGCGCCACGCGGCCACCCGCGCTATCTTAGAGCGCGACGATTGTATCATCGTCGCCTCGGTCTCCTGCATTTATGGTATTGGCTCGGTCGAAACCTACACGGCCATGACCATAGACGTCGCCAAAGGCCAAAGCCTTGATTCGCGCGAATTCATGGGACAGCTCGTCTCCTTGCAGTATGCCCGTAACGACCTCGCCTTTACGCGCGGCACCTTCCGCGTGCGCGGAGACACAATCGAAGTCTTTCCCGCGCACTATGACGACACCGCGTGGCGCATAGACTTTTTTGGCGACGAAATTGATTCGATCACGGCTTTTGACCCGCTAACAGGCAAAACCATCCAAACACTGGACGGCGTGCGAATTTACGCCAACTCTCACTATGTGACTCCCAGACCGACCCTGCAAAGCGCGGTCAAAGGCATTAAGGCCGAGCTCAATGCCCGCCTCAAAACATACGAAGCCGAAGAACGCTATTTGGAGGCGCAGCGCATCACGCAGCGCACAGAATTTGACCTCGAAATGATTGCAGCGCAGGGCTTTTGCTCGGGCATCGAGAACTATTCGCGCTATCTCACAGGCCGCGCCCCCGGCGAGCCGCCGCCCACATTGTTCGAATACCTCCCTGAAAACGCGCTCCTATTTATGGATGAAAGCCACGTCTCCGTCCCGCAAATCGGGGCCATGAGTAAAGGCGACTTTAGCCGCAAATCCACCCTCGCCGATCACGGTTTCCGCTTGCCATCCTGTATCGACAACCGCCCCCTTAAATTCGAAGAATGGGAAGCCATGCGGCCCCAAACTGTCAACGTCTCGGCCACCCCCGGCAAATGGGAAATGGGCCAGACAAGCGGTGTCTTCACGGAACAAGTCATTCGCCCAACCGGGCTAATCGATCCCCCCGTCGAAGTCCGCCCCGTCGCTAAAGACGGAGCCAGTCAAGTTGACGACGTGATTGACGAAGTCAAACGCGTGGCGGCTGCGGGTTATCGGTCTCTGGTTACGACCCTAACCAAAAAAATGGCCGAAGACCTCACCGAATATATGCACGACCAAGGCATTCGCGTGCGCTATATGCACAGCGATGTAGACACGCTGGAACGCATCGACATTATCCGCGACCTTCGCCTCGGTCAGTTCGATGTTCTTATAGGAATCAACCTCTTACGCGAGGGTCTTGACATTCCCGAATGTGCCTTTGTCGGTATTTTAGACGCCGATAAAGAAGGCTTCCTGCGCTCTGAAACCTCGCTCGTGCAAACCATTGGACGCGCCGCGCGGAACTCACATGCCAACGTTGTGCTTTACGCCGACAGAATCACAGGCTCCATGCAGCGGGCCATGGACGAAACTGATAGAAGACGAGCAAGACAAGTCGCCCACAACGAGCTTCACGGCATCACGCCAAAAACCGTATTGCGTAGCGTCGCAGATATTGTCGGCGACAGCGAAGCCGCAGGCGTTATCAAAGCCGAAGCAGCCAAATACACGCCTACGGGACAGCTTAAAAAGTCTGCCCAAAACGCTGGAATGGAGTTCGCCGAACCGGGCCAAGCGGCTTATGTCGGCGCCAACCTCGCCACAGTCCTAGCCGACCTAGAAAAACGCATGTTTACAGCGGCGGAGAATTTGGAGTTTGAAGAGGCAGCGAGACTGCGAGACGAGATGAAAAAATTGTCGGGAGAATGAGTTTTTCGTTCGTCCTGCATATTTTTATCTAAGGTCACTGCGAGGTCCCGCGTCAAGCGCGGGATGACGAATATTAGAAG
>JBPOEZ010000012.1:0-45957 GCA_051252005.1 Alphaproteobacteria bacterium
GACTATGGTAGGTCCCTAACCCAAAAGCTACAACTCACACCGTCTATACCGAAAACGATCAACGAACGCTCGCCTGTTCCATCCGGCATAGAAACGAGTTTAATGTAAATCCGTTTTGGAAAGCGAGGATTATATTCGTGAAAGTGCTGCTGTGGCGGGGAATTCGGGCGGCGGTATGCAGGATTAATAGGACCTGTCACCCCGCACGAAACGCAGTGAAGATGTGGGACTTAGACGTTAGTTCGCGCGATATAACTGCGAGACCTTGGAGCAAGTCCGGGGTGACACGCAAAGGAAATGAGGAAAATCAGCAACAACCATCATCGAACAGGATCCATCACCTGAACTATCACCGTCTGTAATCACAGGTTATGCCACTGCAATCGCATAGAAAACACACACCATTTCTCCTTGTTGTTTTCGGAGATGGGTTCCCGCTCAAGGCGGGAATGATGGTTGTGGGGGCCGTGTAAAGCCTGTCATCCCGCACGAAACGCAGTGAAAATGCGGGACCTAGACGTTAGTTCGCGCGATATAACTGCGAGGCCCCGGATCAAGTCCGGGGTGACATGCAGAGGAAATGAGGAAAATCCGCAAAAACTTTCATCCCTGCCTGGTGTTTAAGGATGGCTCACCCCGCCGAAGACGTATGATCGCTCACGATCACCCAGCGCTCGCCCTCTTTTTTCATATGAAGCGTAAACAGGCCTGTTGGGGCGTCTGCCTCGCGGCTGAGAGTCCAGCGGCCGAAGACAAGGGCGTCGTTTAGGGAGAGGATTTCAATCTCTAAATCCGTAAAAGACAGCTCGCCCATTGCCGCTCTATCGGGGTAGCGAGCCTTGTAACGGTCCAAAGTCGTTTGCCAACCACGCTGAACCGTTCCGCCCGAGGCAAAGCGGAGCTTATCGGATTGCCAATAGTCCTGCATAAAACGGTCAATATCGCCCGCGCTCCAAGCGGCAGACTGCGCCTTAAGGATTTGGGTAATGGCCGATTTTTCACTCATGGCACTAAAGGGCATTGATGACGCCGCACCGCCTTTCATATTGATGAAACCATAAGCGAGCCCGCCCAAAAAGGCCGCGCCGAGTAAAAGCAAAATAAGGAGGAGTTTCTTCATGAGGATGCCTTAGGTCTGATCGCGTAGCGCGTTAATATTATCTTCCCAGTTTTCACCGTTGAATACAATCGTCTCTGACACCGCTAAAGTCCCCGCATCGATACAGCGTAAATTAATGCTATAATCATCAGGATGCGAGCGCGGCATATAGAGCGGTTTGATCCCGCAAAGTTTGCAAAACATATGTTTCGCCGTGTGCGTGTTGAAAGTATAAACGGACAGCTTGTCCTCGCCTTTTATGAAGGTCACGTCTGTTTGCGGCACGAACACATGTTGATAGCCCGTCATGGAGCAAAGCGAGCAGTTACACACTGTCACGCTCACCTCCGCAGGGGCTACAAACTCAAACCGCACCGCCCCGCAATGGCACCCGCCTTTATGCGTCGGCATAACCGCTCTCCAATATTGCACTAAGTTTTTGCAGCGTTCGCCAGTTACGCGCCGTCGCGGCGACGCCGAGACAGCGCTCGACTTTCGCAAACATTTTCGAACGCCCCGCCCCGCCTCCTGCATAGAAGTAAAATACCGTGCCTTTCAGGGCTAGTTTTTCAGTGTCCATTTTAAGGCGTTCAAGCGTTTCCATATCCGGCGCATCCGGGAATGATTGAAGGAAATACAGGAACATAAAGTTAGGTGACGCGTAGTCTTGCCCCCACGGATTGTCCGCCATAGCTCGGCGCAAATGATCCGGCGAAATGGCCATAACCGAAATATCTATCGCAAAATCAGAGGCTAAGCACTGCCGCACCCGCGCTTCAACATCGCTCTGCGTTAGGTCCGGCGCAGCCCTAGCTATCACATTGCCGCTTTGAATATAGGTCGTCACTTGGGAAAATCCTGCGCGCGCCAAGCTCACGCGCAAATCTGCCATAGGCAACTTATTGTTCCCGCCCACATTAATGCCGCGAAGCAGTATAATCCAAGTTTTCATAGGGTTTTGTAAGCGCCTGCCCGCGTTATAACAAGCGCGCGCAATCTTTATAATTCACGAACGAGGCTTGCCGCCCCTTCTCAATCTCGCCATAAGGCACACATGACTCAAACTCCAGAAACAGATTTTGATACGTTCCTGAAAACGGATATCCGCACGGGGACAATCCTTGAGGCGTTCGAATTCCCGCAGGCGCGTAAGCCTGCTTATAAACTCGTCATAGATTTCGGGCCGGAGATCGGCGTGAAGAAATCTTCGGCGCAGATTACTGAACTTTACACATTGGAAACACTCATCGGGAAACAGGTCGCTGCGGTCGTCAATTTCCCTCCGCGCCAGATAGGGCCGTTTATGTCAGAGGTTCTGACGCTCGGCTTTCATAATAGCGATAATCATGTGGTGCTGTTTAGCCCAGACAGTAACACCCCCAACGGATCGAGGCTTTTATAATGGCGTATCAAATACCCCCCTGTCAGCTTTACCTTATCACGCCGCCCGTTATTGCGGATATGGACGCGTTTGCTAAGGATTTGCGTGCGGCGCTCGCCGCTGCGCCTGTGGCCTGCCTGCAAATTCGGCTGAAAGACCTCGAAGACATCGACATTATTCACGCCGCAGACAGGATTGTGCCGATTGCGCATGAATTTGGCACGGATGTCTTAATCAATGACCGCCCTGATTTGGTCGAAGCCTGCCGCGCTGATGGTACGCATATTGGGCAAGATGACATGGACTATTATTCATCCAGAGAACTGCTTGGAGAGGATGCAATCATCGGCATGACATGCCATAACTCACGCGAATTGGCCTTTCAGGCCGCAATGTCTGGCGCGGATTATGTTGCCTTTGGGGCGTTTTTTGAAACGCAAACCAAAGACCCTAAAACCCGAGCCGAATTGGAGATTTTGGAATGGTGGAGCGATACCGTCGAAATACCGTCTGTGGCCATAGGCGGGATCAATATATCCAACGCCAAGAGCGTGATCGAAGCGGGGGCGGACTTTATCGCCGTCTCGTCCGGGGTGTGGCAACATCCGGGCGGGCCAGCCGAAGCGGTCTTGCAGCTCTCGCAATTATGTGCGGCGCATTCTCCGGAATAAACGCCGCCGCGCAGCTTGCGCCCGAGCTTTCCCTCAAGCCCGAAAGCCTGTCCCAAACTGGCCCGACTGAGACCTCTCTCGAAGAGGCTATTTCAGCCTATGATGCTGGCAACACACTGAAAGCCCTCGTCATCGCCGAGCGCCACGCCAAAGACGGCAATTCCGAAGCGCAAGTTATGGCGGGGCATATTTTGTTGCGCGGCAATGCGGGCTTCGTCGATGCCGACAAGGCTGCGCAGTGGTTTCGCAAAGCGGCCGAACAAAAAGACAGCGACGCCTATATGGCGCTCGGCGAAATGGCTCTGCGCTCGCAAGCGGGGCTAGCCCCCACTGACGCTATGCCTTGGTTTGCCAAAGCGTCGAGCGTAGGCCGCGGCGATGCCTACCGCGCTATTGGAGAAATGTATCTCAAGGGCACCGGCATCCCCGAAGACATCGAAAAGGGCCAAGATTGGCTCCAGCGCGCCGTAGATTTGAGCGACCCAAAGGCCGCCCGTATACTTGGCGATAGCTTTTTCGAAACCGACGTAAACCGCGCGCTATCGCTCTATGAAAGAGCGGCAAGTTTCGGCGACTCGGATGCGGCCTATATTGCGGCGATTATATTGACCGAAAATCTGGACGTGCAGCCGGATGCCACCAAGCGAGCAGATCTCTTATTACAGGCCGCCGAAGCCGGCCACGCCGCAGCGCAGGCTGATTACGGTCTCATCGTCTATCAAGGCGCGGGCGTTCCGCAATCGACGCGCGATGCTGCGAGCTGGTTTGAAAAATCTGCGAAGGGCGGCGATAGCGAAGGACAGTTTCTTTATGCCTTCACTTTGGCCAAAGGCGAAGGCGTCGCAAAGTCTTTTGAGGACGCTTATTACTGGCTACTGAAAAGCGGTGAAAGCGAAGTTGATGATTACCAACAAGACCGAAAAGTCCTGCGGGAGCGCCTCGAGGACAATGTTGACCCCGCGATTTTAGAGCGCGCGCGCAAGCGTCTTAGCAAATAACCTATTCCAGAGTTCGCGCGATCCGAAATCCGTAATCTTCGTAGCGGTAACTCTTATCATAACGGGTGCGCTTGGCCGCCCGTATTTGGGAGGCATGGGTGACCCATGATCCGCCCTTCATAAGGCGAAATTTGCAGTTACCGTCCTTGCGCGCGTGTCCGTTATTGGGCGCGCCGGCATGGCTTTCGTTCCAGCAGTCCTGCGTCCACTCAAAGGCATTACCCAATATATCATAGACTCCAAAACCGTTGGGCTTAAACGAACCCACGGGGATGGTTTTGCTGCGGTAGACCCCTGGTTCCCCAACGAGGTAGGGGTATTTCCCGTTGAAATTTGCTTGCTTTGCCGTGATCGCCTGTCCCGTATAAAACGGCGTGGTGGTTCCGGCGCGGGCCACATATTCAAACTCGGCCTCAGATAAAAGGCGATATTTCAGGCCCGTCACAGCGTTGAGCCACCGGATGTAACTTTGCGCGTCGTCCCAGCTAATATTATTCACCGGACGCCGTCCCCTGCCCCAGCCTTTATCGTCTGGCCTGTAGCCTCTACATCCGCCCCCTGCGAGGCAGGTTTCCCATTCACTATGGGTGACTTCGTAGGCCCCGACTTCGAAAGTATAGTCGATGGTGACCGATTGCACAGGTCCTTCAAACCGTTCGCGTTTGGCTTCGCTTCGCGGGGAGCCGAGGGTGAATGTGCCCGGATTAATCTTCACCATATTAAGCTTGTAGGTGGAAACTTTCTTCGGGTTCTCAGGAATGATCGGCGGTTTTTTAGGGAGATTATCCAGAACCGAGCGCTCGCCCTCCGGCACCATACGCGGCGTATGAAACGGTGTTTGCGCGCAATAAGAATCCGCCGGAAGCCGCCCCGCTTCGGCCAGAGCAGAAGCGGAGAACATCAAGGCGCTAGCCAAACATATGCGGCCAGTAAACCGCACTTAGTGGTCGTGGCCTGGGTTCACTTTTGCGAGCTTCCGCATTAGGCCCGGCCAAACAAGCCCGTCGCCCATGCCCGGAACAAATGCCGCTGCGCCTTGCTCATAAACGCGGTGGCCCATGGCTTCGGTTTCTTCGTGCAGATGCTCTTCGCCGCCAACAGACTGCGCGAATATTTGGGCCTTACAGGCATTTTCGAGGAAATACATACGCAGGAACGCTGTCCCGCAGGTCTTACCCACCGTCAGCGTGCCGTGATTTTTAAGCATCAACAGGCTTTTGCTGCCAAGGTTATTGACGATCCTGTCGCGCTCTTCGAGGTCTAAGGCAATGCCTTCATAGTCATGATAGGCGAGGTCATCATAGACCTGCATGGACATTTGCGTGTAGCGGCGCAGGCCTTTTTTCTGCGCCGATACCGCCATACCGTAAGGCGTATGGACGTGGATAACACAGCCTGCGTCTTCGCGCGCCATATGCACAGCGCTGTGAATTGTGAAGCCTGCAGGGTTAATGAAGTAAGGCGAATCTTGGCAAATTTTGCCTTCCGTATCGATTTTGACCAGCGCGGAGGCTGTCATTTCGTCGAACATAACACCGTACGGGTTGATCAAAAACCGGTGTTCCCCGTCTTCGTCGGGAAGCCGTGCGGAAATATGCGTAAAGACCAAATCCGTCCAGCCATAGACGGCGCAGAGGCGGTATGTCGCCGCGAGGTCTTTGCGGAGCTGCCATTCCGTGTCTGACACTTTGCCTTCAAGGCTATCGATCGTCGTTGGATCCGGAATGTTAAATCCGGCTGTGATATTTCCCATCGCTTTTACGTTCATTTCGTCGTCTCCCTATAATTATTCTAGTATGCGGCTCAGAGCCGCCGAGTGCAATATGGCTCTATTTGTTTAGGCACGCTTCGTAAGTTTTGCGGCCAGCATTCGTCAACCCCACGATAGGGTCAAGACCAAAGGCATAGTCAGAGACGATAAGACTAGCCGGAGCCGCCGTCGCCGACACATAGTCTCTGCTGGGCCATGCGAGCACAGATATGTTTTCGCTATCGAGGCGGTCTATTAGGCCGTTATCAAAAGGCCCGCGCCCGAGCCATGCGGTCATGTTTTTCTTATCGACACCGAGCGCTTCGAGCGCCGCAATATCGCCGCTCTCTTTGATCCCTACGGACAGTAACATCTCAGGCGCAAGCTCTGCGAGTTTTCGCGCTTGCCCTTCCGTGTAGGCGATAAGGATAACGCGGTCGGCCATGCCGTGATCTCGGATCGCGTCTATGACAGCTTCAAACTTGGCGCTGCTTTTAAAATCTATCTCAAGGTAAAGCCTATCTTTGCTCAGCGAGAGAACATCAGAAAACGACACAGGTCTGTCCGCCGTTAAGGCTCCGTCCGTATCATGCAATAAGATACGCTCTGCGTCGGCCCACACGCTCGATGCGATAGGCCCTTTACCTGTGCTTTTTTCTTCCCAAACGCCGTCATGATAGAGAATGAGTGTGCCGTCTTTGAGTCCCGCCACATCAACTTCCGCGACCATAATGCCTTTTTCAATAAGCGCTTTTAGCGAAGAGGCTGAATTTTCAGCAAAGCCCTCACCTTTAGATACGCCCCGATGGGCCGCCACAAGAGCGGCTTCGCGCGGTAAGCACTGGAATTGTTTTCGTAGAGGTATTGCCGCTAAGTGCGGCGCTTGGGCCATCGTTTGCTGCGGCGCATTATCCGATTTTGTGGACGAATCCTGACAGGCCGTAAGGCTCAGACACGCCGCGCCTAAAAACCCCATCGTCATTATAAAACCTTGGCGCATATAGTCTCCCTTTTGATGAGGAAACTATATACACAGCGCTTCCCGGCGCAACAGGCTTACACGTTTACCTGTGGTTTAAGCCGCAATTTTATAGGTTTCAAAGGATTCAGCTTCGAAACTGTAATAATCCAAAAACAGAGCCCAAGCCGTCATGCAGTCTTGCGAACTTGCGTCATGGGCGCAGAGATAATGGGTCATCATGGCTTGGATAACGGGACGCGGTTTAAACGGCGTCAGAATATTCAAGGTCTCTTTGATGTAAGCTTGTGTCACAGCAACGTCCTGCCGAACGTATTTTGGTGTTAATTCCATCCGCTCGATAACGCGGATAACCAGTGTTTTTTCTATCTCAATATTCATACTTTTCCCCAAGTATTGAAGCTTCAAGCTCATTCTTGAAGGTTCAATTATTGATACGGAAATAAGTATGAATAAGTATTAAGATCGGGCGTGCTCACAGCCCAAAGCTGTGAACACGCTAAACAATTCGTTAATGCCTATTCGCCCGGAACAGGAAAACCGCGGTCACGCATAAGAGGCGCAATATCCGCGTCGCGGCCTCTAAAGGCACGGTATGCGTCGGCAGGGTCCATGGAGTTTCTCGGCGCGAACAAGTGATCTACAAGCTTTTTAGCCACAACAGGATCATAAAATCCGCCAGGGCTTTCTTTGAAAGCTTCCGCTGCGTCGGAGGTTAAAACATCCGCCCACATATAACCGTAATAGCCGGACGAATAGCCTTCGCCAGAGAAGATATGGCCAAAATGCGGAGAGCGGTGACGCATCACAAGCTCTTCCGGCATGCCGAGATCTTTCAGCGTGTCGCGCTCAAACTTGTCAGGATCAATGCCTTCTGGATCAGCCGTATGGTAGCGCATATCGACCAACGCGGACGCAAGGTATTCTGTCGTTGCAAAACCTTGGTTAAACGTCGCAGCCTTTTTGATTTTCGCAACGAGATCAGCAGGGATAGGCTTCCCTGTCTTATAATGAACGAGGTAATTATCGATCACTGGGTCAGTCGAGAGCCAGCGCTCCAGGAGCTGTGACTGAAACTCTGTATAATCGCGCACGCCGCCTTGCAGCGTTGGGTAAGCTACATTCGCCGACAAGAAATGTAGTGCATGGCCGAATTCGTGGAAATAGGTTTCCGCGTCGTCCCATGAAATCAGACTGGGTTCGCCTGGAGCGCCTTTGACAAAATTGGAATTATTAGACGACAAGACGTTCTTCTTACCATCAAATGTTGTGTGCGAGCGGTACGTCGTCGCCCACGCGCCAGAGCGTTTACCTTTGCGGGCAAACGGATCAAGGTACCAAAGACCGATATTCTCGCCTGTATCTTTATCCGTCACTTCCCATACTTTCACGTCTTCATGGAAAACGGGTACGGAGCCTTCTGGGACGGGCGCGAAATTGAAGTTAAACAGCTCTCCCGCAACGAAGAACATAGCTTCGCGAAGTTTATCGAGTTGGAGGTATTGCTTCACCTCATCAGAATCGAGGTTATATTTTTCCTGACGGACTTTCTCGGAGTAAAAGCGGTAATCCCAAGGGGCGATTTTGATGTTCGCGCCTTCGCGGTCCGCTACCGCCTGCATGTCTGCGACTTCTTCTTTGACGCGCGCGATCGCGGCAGGCCAGACGGCTTCCATCAATTCAAGCGCACGTTCAGGTGTTTTCGCCATCCGGTTTTCAAGACGCCAAGATGCGTAATTATCATAGCCTAAAAGCCCGACACGTTCATGGCGCAGCTTTAGAATTTCCGCGATGATCGCATTATTATCATGATCGCCGCCATTATCGCCGCGTGAGTAATAATTGCTCCAGACTTTTTCACGCAAAGCCCGCTCCGTCGAATAAGTTAGGAACGGGTCCATAGAAGACCGCGTATTTGTGACCGCGTAAGTGCCGTCATCTTTTTTAATCGCGTCGAGAAAGGATTGCGGAAGTCCGCCCAGCTGATCTTTCGTCAAAGAGGTCACATAGCCCTCTTCGTCGGCGAGGACGTTATTGCCGAATTTCGTGTGAAGCTCCGCTAGGCGGGCATTGATGTCTGCGTAGCGTTTTTTATCCGCATCGTTCAGCGTCGCGCCGTTACGGGCAAAGCTGTCATAATTAAGCTGCACAACGCGCTGTTGATCCGCGCGGAGCGTCTCCATCTCGTCGCCTTCATAAACAGCTTTAACACGTTCAAACAGGGTGGCATTTTGCGTAATTTTTGAGTTAAACGCGGACAGCTTAGGCGCCATTTCGCCTTGAATAGCTCTGAATTCCGGCGAAGATTTATTCGAGCTCCAAATACCCCAATAGGTAAAGACGCGGCTCAAATCAGCGCCCGCTTTTTCAAGCGGTACAATCGTATTGTCAAAAGTAGCCGGTGTTTTGTTGGCTGTGATAGCATCAATTTCAGCGAGGTTTGTTTCCATACCCACTTCGAGGGCTGACTTAAGATCGCCAAGCTCGACCTTATCAAAGGCCGGAACGCCGCCATATGGCCCCGTCCACTCCGCCAGCAAAAGGTTTCCTGCGGCCTGTTCAGAGGAGCCCGCCATTGGCGTTTCCGAAGAACTGTCCGCTGTTTTGGAATTGTTACAGGCGGCCAAACTAAGGGCCGCAATGCTAACAACAAGAAGGTGTGAAATGCGCATTTAAGTCTCCAATATTATTTTGAAATGGCCATAGCGCCACACGCTACAATCACATGTCCTGTGAAAAGCAATCGCGGCGCAATGATCTGTTATGACTACCGGTATTTATGAGGTTTGGTTTCGCCTGTCGTAGGGTTGTAGCGGTCGCGGAGTTTAGATTGGCGCGATTCAAGCGACTGCTCTACACCGTCAATCATCATAAAGGTTGGCGAGCTTGTCAGTTCAAGCGGGTCACCGTCCCAGACGACAAGATCAGCTTTGTTACCTTGCACGATCTTTCCGGCGCTAACATCGAACCACCCAGCAGGCACAGATGTGATCGCCGCAAAGGCGCTATCCCAATCCAGACCGTTTGCAACAGCATTGCCAGCATTTTGCGGGAGCAATCTGACGTTATGAGAAAATCCGGCAGAACGGGTCATAATGGCAAAATTCACACCGGCTTTTTTAAGTAGCGCGGCATTATCAAGGCGTGACCCCACACGGTCAAAACTACCTGGCAGGTTTTCAAGCGGATCGATCATGACTTTCATATTATTGCTCGCAAGCGCGTCCGCGACCATCCACCCTTCTGCTGCGCCGAGGATAATAATGTCCAATCGGCTATAGCGTTTACGAAGCTCGATGATGTTCATCAGATCAACCGCGCGGTCTGCGCCGATCACAAGCGGCATGCCGCCCCGCGCTGCTGAGGCTAGCGCCGCTGCGTCTTGGCGTGAAAGCGCGTCGCCCGTATCAGGGCCGTCCTTATATCGGTCAGGGTAACGCAATGCATCGTCAAGTGCGCCGCGAAGCTGCGAGAGCGCTGCAGAACGTGAGCCGCCTGCAAGGCTTGCCCCGCGCTCGCCGAGCTGCACATAGACAAAGGCCGCAGGTTGCTGGATCGAATCGTAGGTTCCGGCCATATCAGCCACAATGCCCGTGCCGCCAAAAATATTATGCGAGGCTGAGCCCACAATAGCCGCGTGCGAAACGCCCTCGGCGCGCGTTATGCCGATCACAGGCGAGTTCGGGTTAAAGCTATCTGCTGCGCGTTCGCTAACAGACGTTGCGGCTTTTGAAGCCCTACTATCATTTGTATCTGACTCGGCGCCAATTTCGACAAGACCAACTTGTGCCATGCCTGCGAACAGGCCGGGCGTTACCCATTTGCCTGCACCTTCAATGACTTGCGCGCCGTCTGGCGCCGTCAATGTTGCGCCAATGGCGGAAATGCGCCCGTCTTTGATAAGAACATCGCCCGTTTCCAATACGCCCGCAGAGCCGTTAGTAACGATCTTAGCATCATTAACAAAGACAGTTTGCGCAGAGGCCTGCGCTATGAAAGCTCCGGATATTGCGGTTGAGATCAAGAGCGCCGAAAGTGTTTTCTGAAATGTCATGGTCTACTCCTGCCCTGCAATGACGGTCGGGTGGCCAAGCCGGAAATCGCTTTGCGGCTTAAGTCCGGTTTCGCGGTCAAACATAAGCGCGCCGTCGATAAAGACCTTTTCAGGCCGCGCATAAATAGAGAACGGGTCATGAGACCAGAGCACCAAATCCGCGCGTTTTCCGGCCGTCAGAGACCCAGTTTGCTCGTCAATACCCAGCGCTTTGGCTGGATTGGATGTGAGCCATGTCCACGCATCGGCGCGGGAAATATTAAGGCCGGCTTTGTTGCCGTCGGACCATGTCTTCGCCACTTCTTGGTTGAGACGCTGAATGCCGTTTTTATCATCGGAGTGGATCATTGCGCAGGCGCCTTGAGCGTGCACAAACGGGATGTTTTCACGGATCGTGTCATAGGCTTCCATTTTAAAACCGTACCAATCCGCCCACATAGCCGCACACGTTCCGCTTTCCTTTAGAATGTCGCCGATCTTGTAGGCTTCGATAGCGTGGTGGAACGTGGTGACTTTATAATCGAACTCTTTGGCAATATCGAGGATTTGCACCATTTCGTCCGCGCGGTAGCAATGCATTTGCACAAGAATTTCACCGTTTAGAACGCCGGCTAATGTTTCCAGTTGCAAGTCGCGTTTAAAGTCATCGCCCTTATCAAGTTTCTTTTGATATTCTTGGGCTTTAATCCAGTTTTTCCGGTAACCCGCGACATTGCCCATGCGAGAGTCGGGGCCGCCTTTGCTGCCGTAAACCCGTTTCGGGTTTTCGCCGCACGCCATTTTGAGCGTGTAAGGCGCATCAGGAAGCTTCATGCCTTGAACGGTTCTCGACGGAACATTGCGAAGCGTGACGCCGCGCCCGCCAAACAGATTCGCAGAACCGGGCAAGATGTGCAGCGTTGTAACACCCCCTTGAAGGGCTTCGTCGAAGCCGGGGTCTTGCGGCCAAACGCCGTGTTCAGCGTAAACTTCTGAGGTAATTGGGTTTGTAACTTCATTGCCGTCACTGTGCGCGTTAACGCCCGGCGTCGGATAGTTTCCAAGATGTGAGTGAATATCAATAATGCCCGGCGTTACGAAACGTCCCCCTGCATCGACCGTCTCGATCTTACCATCGGTAGTAATAGCATCTGCAGAGATTTGCGAAATTTTCCCGTCAACAACAAGAATGTTGCCGCTTTCAATCTCTCCGCCAAGCCCGTCAATAATGTGGGCGTTGGTAATGAGTGTAGTGGACGATGGCAAGGGCGCGTAGGTCGAGGCAAAAGCCGGAGCCGCCTCCGCTGCTTTTGTGTCATCTGTTTTCGTTTTCTTGTCACCGCAACCCGCGAGGGCAATCAGTGATACAGCGCCTAGGAGCGCTACCCCTGTTCTAATTTTCATGGCCGCAATAAAGCATGTGTTGCGAGGGAGAGCAATGGCCGGATCGGGTCAAATTTGCGGCAAATTTGACCCAAGATTGACCTTGCGGCGCATGTCTGTCATTGCCTGTATCATTGATTTAGAGGTGATTTATGTTTCAGAATTTTGACGTTCAGGGCGGACCAGACTTTGGCCGCCGTAATCTTCCAAAGCTACGCGCAGCGCTCGCATCCGAAGGGCTGGACGGCTTTCTCATCCCGCATGAAGATGAATACCAAAACGAATACCTGCCTGACTGCAATGAACGGCTTATGTGGGCAACAGGATTTACAGGATCCGCAGGCGCTGCCGTTGTGATGACGGACACAGCCGCCGTTTTCGTCGATGGCCGCTACACTATTCAAGTTAAGGCCCAAGTTGACGAGAGCCTTTTCGCCTATAAACGAATCGAACAAAGCGGCGTGACGAATTGGCTGAAAGACACTGTTAAAGCTGGCCAAACAATCGGTTTTGATCCGCGCCTCCACAGCCCGACGAGCCTTAACGCCCTAACGAAGGCCGTAGAAAAAGTGGGCGGCACGTTAAAATCCGTGAGCCTCAACCCAATCGACCAAGCCTGGACAGACCGCCCCGCCGCTCCCTCAGCCGAAGTTAGCGTGCAGCCTATGAAGTTTGCAGGCGAAAGCCACGACGATAAACGCGCACGCATTGGCGACATCTTAAAGGACAAATCCGCAGATGCTGCGCTTATCACCGCGCCAGCCTCTATCGCATGGCTGCTCAACATTCGCGGCGGCGACGTGATGTGTACGCCCCTTCCGCTGTCTACGGCGATCATCAAAGCGGACGGGCACGTTGACCTCTATATCAACCCC
This sequence comes from Alphaproteobacteria bacterium, assembly GCA_051252005.1. Taxonomy (GTDB): domain Bacteria; phylum Pseudomonadota; class Alphaproteobacteria; order Caulobacterales; family Maricaulaceae; genus JACOMS01. The sequence continues at coordinate 13,170 of JBPOEZ010000012.1, forward strand.
GCGAAAATCACGGACGCAGTTCGCGCGCACCTTGGCAACCATGTAACGCTGCGCGATGAAGCGGCAATCGACGCAGGCCTGTCTGACTTGTCGGGACTTTCCGTCATTGTCGACCCGTCCGTATCCTCCGCTTGGCATTTCGGCATGCTAGAAGACGCAGGCGCAAAGATCATCCGCGCCGACGATCCTGTCGCCTTGCCCAAAGCCTGTAAGAACGCCGCCGAAATCGCTGGTACAACCCGCGCCCACATTAGAGACGGCGCTGCCCTCACCTATTATCTTCACTGGCTCGATACCGAAGCGCAAAGCGGCACATATGACGAAATCGCCGCCGCGCAAAAACTTGAAGGCTTCCGCGCCGCGACGGGTGTGCTGCGTGACCTCTCCTTTGAGAGCATCTCGGGCGCAGGCGCGAACGGCGCGATCGTCCATTACCGCGTCAGCAAAGCGACGACCGCTAAGCTAGAACGCGGCTCGCTTTTCCTCATCGATAGCGGCGGGCAATATGTTGACGGCACGACGGACGTGACCCGCACCGTGCCGATCGGCGAAGCCGACGCGGAAATGAAAGAGCGGTTCACGCTCGTGCTCAAAGGCCATATTGGACTATCAGTCGTGCGCTTCCCCGAAGGCACAACAGGTAGCAATCTTGACGTTCTCGCCCGTATGGCACTCTGGGCCAAAGGGCTCGACTATGATCACGGCACAGGCCACGGCGTCGGCGTCTTCCTCGGTGTTCACGAAGGCCCGCAGCGTATTTCTAAAGCGCCGAATAAAGTCGTGCTCCAGCCAGGTATGATCGTCTCAAACGAGCCGGGCTATTACAAAACTGGCGGCTACGGCATTCGCATCGAGAACTTACAATATGTGACTGAAGCCGCAGATATTCCCGGCGGCGAACGCCCGATGCACGGTTTCGAATATCTCACCCTAGCGCCGATCCATCGGGACTTAGTGGTGACAGACATGCTGACGCATGAGGAACGAAACTGGCTCAATGCCTACCACGCCAAAGTCTTCGACGTGATCGGCCCGCTTGTGAGCGGCGAGGTCAAAACGTGGCTAAAGACAGCTTGCGCGCCGCTTTAGAAGCGGCGCTGCTAATAGGCACACTTGGGCTAAGTTTACGCCTTCCTCTTTTTACGGCGACGAAACAAGGGCACAATCAATCTGCGGAAACTGAGCGCCAATCCTGTGTAGACAAGAAAGCATGCCGCAAGCGTCGATAGACCTGCGATCGTTTGGCCGATGAAACCATACTGCTCGCCTGTATGGATAAAGCGAAGCCATATTCGCAGCTTACGCCCCGCGCTCGCCTCGCCGGAGTTTTCCACTTTCGCAATTACGGCTTGGCTGCGGTCAAACGTGTAAGTTTCCCGATATTTCGGGATAACGCCTGAGCCATAATTCAAAGTTATGTTGGCATTTTTATCGTCCGCTTTGCGAGGGATACTAACCCGCGCAGACGACCACTTTCCACTGCTCTCAGCTGTGACAGCGTCAAAGGCGTCCTGCAAAGTTGCCGATAAAACAACAGGCGCCTGTTCAGAGGCGGCCGCCTTGTCAGGATCTGCCCTAGGCGGCCCTCTGCGCTGCGGCGGTTCTTCGCCGGCTATTTTATAGACAAGGTTCCCTGCCCATGGGTAAGAAATCACAACACCTGAAACCACGATTAAAAACAATGGAACCAGAGCCCATATGCCAAAAACATGATGCCAATTATAATCACGCGCTTTGGAGTTCGGCAATTTGCGTCTAAACAGTAGGTTCAGCTTAATAAATGACCAACGCCATATTTTCGGAAGCCAAAGATAGAGTCCGCTAATAACAATAAATAAGAAAACGAGATTAGCAGCCCCTGTAATAGCCCGCCCAATGCTACGGTTGTCTCCAGTCATAGCTAGCCAGCGGTGAAGCACTGTCACGGTTCCAAAAAATGCGTCCAAAGCCTGCGCAGGGTCAGCCATGGCTTCGCCCGTATAAGGGTTAAGCAAGACAGGGTCTTTCCCGCGCTGCTGAATAAGAACAGGTGCATTTTCACTCTTTCCAATGGCGAGCGATGCGCCTTGACGCCCCATGCCACCTGCTATGGCAACAAGTTCATCAAGCGTTAAAGGAGAAAGCCCGTCAGGCACCGTTACGTCAGCCGTTGAACGCAAAACATTGACCATGTTTTTTTCATAGGTCAGCAAAATGCCTGTCACTGACATGAGCAGAATGAACAACCCTGCCGCTACGCCGGCCACAAGATGGCTCCAAAAAATGATCTTACGAAATGGCATGGTTTACCTTAAAATCTTGCATTAACGGACATCCAAAGACGGCGCGGTTCTTGGTTTATGGCATAACGATTGGAGTAAGCCGTCGCACCTCTGGTCGTATAAGGGACGTAATTCACGAAATCATCATTAAACAGATTGTAAATCGTCGCGCTCAGCGTGACGCTGTCTGATACGTCATAAGCCCCGCCAAGGTGAAACAAAGCGTAGCTTTTATAATCACCGAGCTGATCCTGAGCGTCGCCCGCACCGCGGTAACGCGGCGAAGCGTATTCCCCGCGAACCCAAGTATTCAGGCGGTCATTGACAGCCCAAGATACGCGGCCGTTTATTTGGTGCGAAGGCGTATTGACCAACGGCTCGCCAATTTCAGGGCCGCTTTTCTGCTCACTATCGGTGTACGTATAGTTGGCAGAAAACTTGATATCATCCGTTATATTTCTACCGATTGAGGCCTCGATACCGCGCGTCATAGCTTCATCGACATTGATGTCCTGGGAATAGGTCGCGGCGGCAGGCCAAAACCCATAGTCAAGGCATGTGCCATCATTTGCTGGCAGTGCATCATATTCGGCTTGCGTCAAACCAAACGCGCAATTGGCCGTTTCCGGCCCATCGGCGATTTTATCATCAAACTGATTGTAGAAAAATGTGACATTGGCTTGCAGGCCGTTATTCCCTCGTATGTAAGCTCCGCCTTCATATGTCGTACTTGTTTCTGGCTGCAAAGTGGGGGTCCCCAAGAACGGTCTTGTGCCCTGCCCTGTGAAACCGACAATGCCTTCGGCTAGCTGTTCGAGACGAGGCGTTTTAAAGCCTTTGCTTATGCCGCCTTTAAGGGTCAGCGTATCTGTTGTATTCCAGACCAAATAGCCACGCGGGCTAAAATGCTCACCAAAGACGCTGTGATGATCATAACGCAGTCCGCCTGTAAGTGAGATGTTTGGAGCAAACTGCCATTGGTCTTCTGCAAAGAGCGCCCACTGCGTATGTTCAAAGGGGTTAGCGGCAATGCCGTCTTTCATTTCGGCTTCCCAATACTGTCCGCCTACCGTAAAAGTATGATTTCCCAGTTCGCGAAAATAGCGCGAATTAAAGATTGTATTTTCGGCCTCAAGTTGACGGTCACCACCTTTTACGCGGTCTGTTCCCGCAACATCATCCGGAAGAATTCGGCCGATAGTCTCGGTTGTGTTAATTGTGATATCAGAATCGACAATACCGCCCAACATTTTAGAGGTATGTGCGAGTACAAATTGATCGCGATTGAACTTAAGTTCTGGCGCATAGCCGCGAGTCCCCAATGTTCCAAGCTGACCATTAGTATTATCATAGGTCTGACGCGCGATATCGGCATCAATCCAAACTTTATGGTTCTCATTCGGCATGAAATTCAAGCGGCCGCCAAGAGAGTAAATATCAGCTTTTACGGGGCTAGGCCCGCGCAACGATACATCGAGTTCAGCGCCGTTCTCGTCCAAAAAGGTCAACTCTGAGGCTTCGCGGTGATAGTAACGGCCCCGCGCAGCAAAAGTCAGAACGTCACCCGAAATCGGGCCATCAATATAGGCCGTGGAATTATAGCTGTTACCAAATTCATCATCACCTTGAAGAGTTGTGTCCAAGCCAATGTCGGCGCGAAGGCGGTCTGTCGCCGACCGCGTGATAATGTTGATCACGCCGCCAATTGCGTCAGATCCATAGAGAGTAGACATCGGGCCGCGCACCACTTCAATACGCTCAATCGCGGATACTGGCGGAATAAAGCTCGATGATGTTTCGCCGAATCCGTTAGGCGTTACATTACCGGCTGCATTTTGACGGCGGCCATCAACCAAAACCAGTGAATAATCACTTGGCATCCCGCGAATAGAAATGTTCACGCCGCCAGTCTTCCCTACGCCGTTTCCTACGTCAACGCCTGGCACAGATGACAGCGCCTCTGCCAAACTGTTCACGCGCTGCATTTGCAGTTCGATGCGTGGAATTAGTGTCACACTCGCCGGAGCCTGACTTAAATTTTGTTCAAACCCAGTAGCTGTTACAACAATTTCATCCATTATTGGTTTTTCATCGCGGCTCTGCTCTTGTGCAAAAGCCGTATGATTTAAGGCGATTAATGCGGCGCTCGTGGTGAGCGTTATTTTAAATAGGGATCTCATGCTGGTCTCTTTGCTTTGCATTTGCGAATTACTCGCAGGTTCTAATCCCATTGCAAACCACTCGCAAGTGCAAATGTGAATAAATAGCAATGCAGAGAAAATGAAGAGACCTAAAAATAAAGAACGAGGCTACGTCCTTAACTAAGTAAAAATGATCAAAGGTATTTGGAAAGCTAAGAGCGCGGCTCTGCAAACAAAAAGGCAACAAGCATTACGGCTAAATATCGCCGTAAAGCCCTAACGCCCGATCTAAGTTTATAGACACAGAGCCATCAAACGTTTGACAAAGGTTTCAACGTTAATACCTTAAACTATACAGGCAGCAGCGCGATATGAGGAGTATCAGGCGCTAGAATAACAATTCCCTCACCTGCTGTAATTTCCCCGCCACGGCTTATCACGCCCATAATGCCTGATAAGGGATAAGGGCGTTTTCCGGCCTTGCGTGACCTGTCAATCACGGCTTCGAGCAGTTCAGGATGAATGGCATTGAGTTTAGAGCATGGGAAACGCAAACCTGTGATTTCTATCTCTGCGCCTGAGGGGAACTGCAGCCGCGTCCCTTGCGAAAGACCTAAAAGGTCAATGCCGCGCGTAGTGATGTTCTCGCCCATTTGCCCCGGTTGGACGGTAATATTTTTTTCGGAAAGCTGATCAAACAATTCGGCGTGCATGAGATGCACTTGCCGCAGGTTCGGCGCGTCAGGGTTTTTGCGCATGTCATGAAGATGCTGAACAGTGACGCCCAAATGAGCATCGCCCTCCACGCCAAGTCCATCTACAAGCGTAATAGAATCACAGACAGGTTTTGAAAAATTGTGACCGGAGTCAGAGGCGACCGCAATAACGGTCGCCGAGCGCACTAGAGAGCGCTCGCAACGGCATTTAAGCCTTCAAAGTTTTGTGTGGCCATGAGAAGCGCGTCACCCTTAAGACCTTCAAGAGCCTTCTTAGCGGCTTCAATTTCACCAGCAATCATATTAGCGTCAACTTCGCTCATAAGCGCAGCGCTTTCAGCCAAAACGGTCAAGCCTTCAGGCGTCGCATCAGCAAAGCCGCCTTGAACGAAATATTTAGTCATGCCGCCATCAGCATAAACCGTAATAGATCCTGTGCGAATGGCCGCCATGACAGGCATGTGGTTTGGCAAAATGCCCATATCCCCTTCTGTACCGGGAATATCGACTTGGGTTACCTGTCCAGAGAAAAGCTCACGCTCAGGAGAAACAAGTGAAAATGTCATTGTGTCAGCCATATCAGGCTCCCAGACTATCAAAAAGCGTTACCGCTTTCTCAAACTTGTCGCGGCATCCGGTTTTACAGAAGCCAACGACTTTACCTTTATACAGTGTGAGCGCGTCTGCACTCACGGATCCGCCCGACCAAGGACATATGTCATTGACACAGTCCTCAATTTTAAGCGGCTTGGCCAACTAAGCAGCTGCCGCTGCCATTTTAGCCGCTTTTTCGATCACATCATCAATGCCGCCGACCATGTAGAAGGCTTGCTCCGGAAGATGATCATATTCGCCTTCGCACAAACCTTTAAAGGAACGCACTGTTTCTTCGAGAGGGACCTGAATACCAGGGGAGCCTGTGAAGATTTCAGCAACGTCGAAAGGCTGAGACAAGAATTTCTCGATCTTACGCGCGCGGGCCACTGTGAGTTTTTGCTCTTCGGAAAGCTCGTCCATGCCCAAAATCGCAATAATGTCTTGGAGGGACTTATAGCTTTGAAGCGTTTCCTGAACTTTACGTGCTGTTTCGTAGTGGTCGTTACCAACCGTCCGAGGCTCAAGAATACGCGATGTAGAATCGAGCGGGTCAACGGCAGGGTAGATACCTTTTTCAGAGATCGCGCGGTTAAGAACCGTGGTCGCGTCCAAGTGAGCAAACGATGTCGCTGGCGCCGGGTCAGTCAAGTCATCGGCAGGGACGTAAACGGCCTGAACAGATGTAATAGAACCCTTGTTTGTGGACGTAATGCGCTCCTGCATTTGGCCCATTTCAGTGGCCAATGTCGGCTGATAGCCCACAGCAGAAGGAATACGGCCAAGAAGCGCAGACACTTCGGAACCGGCTTGGGTAAAGCGGAAGATGTTATCCACGAAGAACAGAACGTCTTTGCCTTCTTCGTCGCGGAAATACTCAGCCTGTGAAAGACCAGTCAAAGCCACACGAGCACGCGCTCCTGGAGGCTCATTCATTTGGCCGTATACGAGGGTCGCGCGGCTTTCGCCATCAAGGTTGATAACGCCGGATTCGATCATTTCGTGGTAAAGGTCGTTACCTTCACGTGTCCGCTCGCCAACACCCGCAAATACAGAGTAACCACCAAAGAGTTTGGCGATATTGTTAATGAGTTCCATGATCAAAACGGTTTTACCAACGCCGGCACCGCCGAAGAGACCAATTTTACCACCTTTTGAGTAAGGGCAAAGTAGATCAATAACTTTAATACCAGTCGCTAGGACTTCAGTTTCAGTCGCTTGGTCAACAAGTGCAGGCGCTTCTTTGTGAATAGACGCCACAGCTTTTGTTTTAAGCGGGCCACGTTCATCAATCGGATCGCCGATAACGTTCATAATACGGCCAAGTGTTTCAGGACCAACTGGCACTGTGATCGGCGCGCCCAGATCGGTAACAGCCTGACCACGAACAAGACCTTCAGTCGCGTCCATCGCAATGGTCCGTACTGTGTTTTGTCCAAGGTGCTGAGCCACTTCAAGAACAAGACGGTTGCCTTGGTTATCCGTTTCAAGAGCGTTCAAAATGGAAGGAAGATCGCCCGTGAATTCAACATCGACAACCGCGCCGATAACCTGAGTGACACGGCCACTAGCTTTTGTAGCGACGACTTTTTTAGCCGGAGCTTTTTTCTTTGCCGCTGGCTTTTTCGCCGGGGTCTTTTTTACTGCTGCTTTAGCCATTGTAGCTTTCCTCAAATTTAACCGGGTACCCGGCAAGTGTAAGTTTCAAAATCAAGTGCGAAAACAACCTTCTCAGGCGCTCGCAAATATAGGGCTGCGTTGCTGTTATAGGTAATCTCTATAACAGAATTTTCTTTCACCTGAATAAGGGAAGGTCCATCAAGAGATCCCTCATATTCAGGCAATGTCCCACTGCCCCGGATAACGGCTTCAACTTCGCCGTTTGCTGTAGACTTTTTGTTAAATCGTGCAAGTTCGCTCTTATCAGCCTGCTCAAAGTCCGCTTTCGTAATTACGTCGCAAACGCCGTACGGAGTTTCCGCCGCACCAAATTTGCATGCACTTAGCAGTAAGAGAGCTGTGAAAGCGGCAGCACGCATTTACAGAGCCTCCGCGCCGGAGATAATTTCGATCAGTTCAGATGTAATCTGAGCCTGACGCGTTCTGTTAAATGTCAGTGTGAGCTTGTCGATCATGTCGCCAGCATTGCGCGTCGCGCTATCCATGGCCGTCATCTTAGAGCCCATTTCGCCTGCTTGGTTTTCCAAAAGAGCTGTAAAGACTTGCGTATTGATATTACGCGGAAGAAGAACCCGTAAAATACCTTCTGCGTCAGGCTCATACTCATAGATGGCGCCGCCAAGGTCAGGGGCGAAAACCTCACCCGCTGCGCCTTCGCCGTCGGACACGCCTGTTTCGGCCATAGCCGGAATCAGTGTCTTAGCCACTGGGTTTTGCGTCATGACATTTTCGAACTCTGAATAGATCAGCTTGCAAACATCAAATTCACCGGCTTCGAACATGGACGTGATTTTCGCGCCGATATCTTGGGCAATGCCTGCGTGCAATTTACGCTCTTCTTTAAGAGAGATATATTCAACGATGTTGCTTTTATAAAGACGGTTAAGCTGGTCGTAGCCCTTTTTACCGATGAGAAAGAGCTTCACAGTTTTACCGGCCTTTTCCAAAGCCACAATCTGCTCACGCGCCATCCGCACGATGTTCGTGTTAAACCCGCCGCAGAGACCTCGATCAGCCGCCGCAACGACTAACAAGACTGTATCGGATTTACCGTTGCCAACCAAAAGCTCAGGCGCGCCGCCTGCATCGCTCATTGAGTTAGCAAGATTTATGATAATCGAACCAATGCGATCAGCATAAGGACGTGACATCTCTGCCGCCTCCTGTGCCTTACGCAGCTTTGCCGCCGCAACCATTTGCATGGCCTTGGTGATCTTTTGCGTGTTTTTAACGCTAGAGATCCGGTTTTTAAGCTCTTTTAAGCTGGCCATGGCCTGCTCCTATCCCGGTCTTTACGCTGCGAAATTCTTAGTGAAGGTCTCTAGGGCGGCTTTTAGGCGGCCTTCGATTTCATCCGTAAGCTTTTTCTCAGCCGCAATATCAGAAAGAATTGCTGCGTGATCAGACGCCAAGTGTGCAAGAAGCTCTTTTTCGTACTTTTGAACCGCTTTCACAGGAACGCCGTCAAGATAACCGCGTGTACCGGCATAAATAACAGCAACCTGCTCTTGCACTTGAAGTGGCGAGAATTGCGGCTGCTTCAAAAGCTCAGTGAGGCGTTCGCCGCGAGCAAGAAGAGCTTGTGTAGACGCATCAAGATCTGAACCAAACTGCGCAAAGGCCGCCATTTCGCGGTACTGAGCAAGTTCACCTTTAATCGGACCCGCAACCTGTTTCATAGCTTTGATCTGCGCGGCAGATCCAACCCGTGACACAGACAGACCTACGTTTAGGGCAGGACGGATGCCTTGGAAGAACAAATCAGTTTCAAGGAAGATTTGGCCATCTGTAATCGAAATCACGTTAGTCGGAATAAAGGCCGAAACGTCGTTACCTTGAGTTTCAATAATTGGGAGCGCAGTCAAAGACCCGCCGCCATTATCTGCGTTTAGTTTCGCAGCGCGCTCAAGAAGTCTGGAGTGAAGATAGAAAACGTCACCAGGATAAGCTTCACGGCCCGGAGGACGACGAAGAAGAAGAGACATTTGGCGATAAGCGACAGCTTGCTTGGAAAGATCATCATAAATGATCAGGCCGTGCATGCCGTTATCACGGAAATACTCGCCCATTGCGCAACCGGCAAACGGCGCTAAGAACTGAAGCGGTGCAGGTTCAGACGCTGTCGCGGCAACAATGATGGAATATTCCATCGCGCCGTTTTCTTCGAGCGTTTTAACAAGCTGCGCCACTGTTGAACGCTTCTGGCCGATAACGACGTAGATACAGTAAAGCTTATCGTTTTCACGGTCTTCGTCGAAAGCTGCTTTTTGGTTTAGGATCGCATCAACCGCAACGGCTGTCTTACCCGTCTGGCGGTCACCAATGATCAATTCGCGCTGGCCACGGCCTACAGGGATAAGCGCGTCAATGGCTTTAATGCCGGTCTGAACTGGCTCATGAACGCCTTGGCGAGGCATAATGCCCGGCGCCTTAACGTCAACGCGGCGGCGCTCAGTTGATTCGATAGGACCCTTGCCATCAATCGGTTCGCCCAGCGGGTTAACCACGCGGCCAAGAAGACCTTTACCAACAGGCACGTCAACGATTTCGCCGAGGCGTTTGACTGTGTCACCCTCTTTAATACCGCGGTCATCACCGAAGATAACAACACCAACATTGTCGCTTTCAAGGTTAAGCGCCATGCCTTTGATGCCGCCTGGAAATTCAACCATTTCACCAGCACGGACATTGTCTAGACCGTAAACACGGGCAATACCATCACCGACTGAGAGCACTTGGCCAACATCAGAGACTTTCGCGGCAGTGCCGAAGCCTTTAATCTGTTTCTTTAATATATTGGAGATTTCCGCTGCACGAATATCCATGGATTTTACCTCTTGGTTAGGCTTCTTTGAGTGCCAATTTCAAATCCTCAATTTGTGTCTTGAGGGAGCTATCATAAAGACGCGATCCGATACGCACGACGAAACCGCCGAGCAAATCTGGATCAATGTCTGTTTCAATATCGACTGTTCGGCCGAGTGATTTTTTCAGCTCAGCTTTGAGCTTTGTAATTTGTGCTGCCGTCAGCTTAGCTGCGCTTGTGACATAGGCGGTCTGCGTTCCGCGGCGGCGAGCCAGCAAATCCTGGAAGGCGCTAATCATAGAAGGAATTTCATGTGCGCGGCGATTCTGTGCTGCAGTTCCAAGGAACTGAGACACTAAAGCGCCAGCCTTTGCTTGCTTCGCGATCGCGCCGAGCGCGCTGACTTTATCATCGATTGCAACAACAGGGCTTTCAGCCATGCGGCGCAAATCATCGCTGTCAACGAAAAAGCTTTTAACTTTTACCAAGTCTTTTTCCACTGTTTTCAGTGACTTAGACTCCTCAGCTAGATCAAGCAAAGCGAGTGCGTAGCGGCGGGGGGCTTCCCCAATTATGACGTCTTGATTTGACACAAATCTTAATCCGTATCTACGGGGCGTTTCTTTCTGCATTCAACCTGAACACATCAAAAACCTTAAATAGAAGGCGCCAATAGACTCAGCACCCCCTAAACTCGCGCGGCTCTTAGCACGGGTTAAGAGCGACCTCAACCCATGTTTAAATGCGACCTTTTAGCAAGCGGCACACATTTTATAAGAAAGGTAGCTTTAGGCGATCTTGGGCCAAGCCGTCCACCCTAAAATGGACAGATCCATTGGAAATTAAAACTAAAAATGACAGACTATTAAGTCACAATAAGCCGGTGGCTCGCGTGGTCTTCAAAGGCTTCGCGCAAGCTTTCGAGCATATCAGACTTTACGATATAACCGGCGACGCCGTTCTGGAAAGATCCGACGATGTCATCATCCCTATCAGAGGTCGTCATTACAAAAACCTCTATATCACTGATATCGCTGTCCTCTGAGATTGTTTTCAAAAACTCATGCCCATTCATGCGCGGCATATTGAGGTCCAGCATAATAATGACTGCCCCCTCAAGCTTTTCCTGACCACTTTCCCCTTTAAGGATATTGATAGCATCCAAACCATCTACAGCCCTGCGTGTCGGATTATATATGCTTATTTTTTTTAAGGCCCTTCGAATGGCTTGATAATCGACGTCATCATCATCAACGATAAGAAAAGTAACAGGGTGTTTCTGCATTGTTATGTCCCAGCTCTTGGTGATGCTTCCTATAAAACAGAACTCTCCGCATGGAGAATCGCTTCAGAGGCATACCTATCAAGGTAAAGCATCGAATAATTGTCGTAGATAATAATGCGTAACGGTAAACCAACCGTTTAAAATTCAAATGCCGCGAACATGTATAGTCAAGTCGCCTCAATCTGCCGCAGCCTCGCTATAAGCTTATGCGCGCGAGCTGTAGGCGACAGCGCTTCAAAAGGCTTGCTTTCACAAGGGTAGCAATATGTGCCGTGATCCCTTGTGAAAATTCGTTTGTAGACAACAGGGCTTTACGCACCCAATCGGCGGCAAAAATATCGCGCCGATGGCGCAAACGCCAAAGGCGGCGGATGCAATACGGTTCATAAAACCCAATTTTTATATTATGCAGGGGTTCCGCTAACGGGTGCATTTCCGAACATACCAAGCTTTACGGTACCGTCGAGATTGTCGCCGTCTTGGCCAACATCGAATGAGAGTGTGAGCGGCATTGGCGTTGTGATGTCAGCATCCCACTTTGCGCGGTCGCCTTCAACAGATGCGTTTGCAATATCCATAGCCGAACCGTCAGCTTCCATAGTGCCTGTAAGAGCCTCGCCGTCCTGCGCCAGTGTAAGCTTGGCTTCGCGGTCACCCATAGGCGTTTTCATTACAATATTCCAAGTTCCGTTAAATGCCATTATAGGCTCCTTTAGTGAGTTAACTATCCACGCCCATTGCGTGACACGCCGCAACATACCGAAAAGTCCTCGAAGGTCCAATGGTTGATCTTGCCTCTGGGTAAGTATGTCCCACTACGCAAAGCACGCAACGCCAGTCACTTTTCAAAATTTTTGCTAAGTTTTGACGTGCTCATTGGAGAAATTAATGCAAATACTACGGCTTAGAACCACGAACACGCAGATAAGAGAGTTTTATGAGTGATATTGAGCATGTAATCATTGTTGGCGCAGGCCACGGCGGTGTGGCCTGTGCCAATGGATTGCGCAAACGTGGGTTTGAAGGCCGCATTACGCTCTATGATGAAGATGCAGTGGACCCTTATGAGCGCCCTCCCCTGTCAAAAAAATGGCTGACTGACGGCGAAGATAAGCGCCCGCTTCTTGTTTCAAAAGCTATACTTGAAGACCGCAACATTACCTTTAAAGGCGGCATCAGTGTCGCTAGCATTGACCGCGAAGCCAAGACTATCACAACAGATTACGGCGATATGGAGCCTTACGATGCCCTTGTACTGGCTATGGGCGGCCGTGCGCGAATTATCCCGATGCCTGGGCATGACGCGCCGAATGTCTACTCTTTACGCGTGGCATCTGACGCGCAAAAGCTGCGGGACGGCCTCGCCTCCGGCGGCCATATTGTCGTTATTGGCGCGGGCTATATTGGCCTCGAAGTCGCAGCGTCTGCGCGCAAACTGGGCCTCGACGTCACCATCGTGGAACTGGCAGAACGCTGCATGATCCGCACGGCCAGCCCAGAGCTTTCCGAACATTTTGAAACTTACCACCAAGAACAAGGCGTCACGTTTATCAAGTCGGTTGGTGTCAACGAAATCATCACTGAAGACGGCAGGGCCAGCGCTGTGATCCTCAGTAACGGCGAAACCCTGTCCTGTGATCTTGTACTCATGGCGGCAGGCGGCATCCCCGAATTAAGCCTTGCCGCAGATTGCGACCTACCTTGTGACAATGGCATATTAGTAGATGAGCAGTCACGAACGGCAGACCCAGCGATTTTTGCCATTGGCGACTGCGCGCGGCGCCCTTCTCCTTATTCAAGCGAACTTATACGTATTGAAAGCGTTCATAATGCCAATGAGCAAGGCGCTATTGTTGCGGCCGCTCTAACCGATACTAAGCGTCCAAAACTAGACGCGCCGTGGTTTTGGTCAGATCAATATGATCTCAGGCTCCAAATTGCAGGCTTAAATAAGGGCGGTGAAGAGCGTATTATACGTCAGGAACCCGACACAGGAGCTATTGCGATATTCCATTATGACGGCGAGCAGCTAAGCTCTGTCGAAGCGGTCAACTCTCCCAAAGCCTACATGGCAACGCGGAAGGTCCTTGGCTCTGGACAAACACTTGACCGCGCTATGGCCGCAGACCCAGACGCGGACTTACGCAAAGCGATTATATAGCGTTAAACCTGACTCGCGTCAGACATTTGCGCTACAATCGGCCAATAGAATGTAAAGGTGCTACCACGCGCCTCACCTGAAGTGACCTCAATCGTTCCGCCAAAGCGTAGGATAATTTTTTGCACAAGCGCGAGCCCCATACCGCTCCCTTCGACTTCGTCCCTGCGCTTGAGCGTATGGAACATTTCGAATATCTTGGCTTGATATTCCTTCGGAATACCGGGGCCGTCGTCAACGACGGTGAAGACATAAAACGCGCCCTGCTTACGGCCATTAACCGTCACAGTGCCAGTGTCTCGATCATGGTGCTTGAGTGCGTTATTGATCAGGTTATGAAAAACTTGTTCAAGCGGCATACGCGGAATAGCAATAGCGCTAAGCCCATCCCCCGCGATCACGTCAAACCCTTTCGGTACATTGAGCAAACGGCTGATATCGAGCACAAGCTTATCAGCGCTCACTATCTTGTCCTCACTAACGCTTTGGCCGGCCCTCGAAAACTCCAAAAGACTATCAAGAAGACCTTCCATGCGTTTCACACGCCCCCGAACCATATCTAGACGCTCTGCATTTTCCGCGTCTATTTTCCCTTCCAAATCCTCCGCAAGCCATGTGGTCAGATTATCAATTGCCCGCAAAGGCGACTTCAAATCATGAGAGGCGACATAGGCAAATGTTTCGAGGTCATTGTTAGAAAGACGCAGCTCTTCCATCGCTCGGTTGAGAGATTTTTCATTTTCGCTAAGCCGCAATGATGCCTCGGCTTCCAAGCGATAAGTCGTGATGTAATCTAACGTTAATCCAGCGAAAGGAACGAAATAGGCTAAAATTTTCAGCCCGTGCGCAATATTAAAGTCGCTATCAAATAAGGCGCGAGATCCAAAGACCATATGCGCTTCAAGAACAATATTTGGAACGAGCATGATTACAAGCGACGCCGTCAAAAAGCTCGGGAACCCTTTGTAGAGCATCCAGAGTATTGGCGCGGCTAAGACGTATAACAATAGCGGCCCTGTATCGTAAGGCCGGCTAACCCAAGCGTTAGGGAATTGCGTTTGCGGCAGATCGGTACTCAACGTCGCATAAGCAATAACAACATAGGCCAAGGTCCCAAAGAACACAGTCAAAAGGATAATGAAGGGCAACCCGTACCGGCGACTTAAATTGCCCGCCTTAAAACATATCAAGGCCCCCAGAATGATCATGACCGCATTAAACCCTCGCGCCAAAGCCCAAGAAAAGGGAATTAGGGCGTCCGAAGGAGCGACAAAATTGATAAGGCGCAAGGCCACCAGAGTATGAAACCCATCCATGATAGCGCAGCAATACAAGGCCACGCCAATAATTGGCGTCGTTAAGTCTCTCTTTATGGCAAAATGTGAAAATGCCAAGATGGTCGACATCAAGGCGATAATCACTGAAGACCACTCCAGCAAGCCATGATGCAAGCCGCCCATCATAGCTCGAAATGCAATATCCCGTATTTGAGCTTTGCTCATGCCTTCAAGTTGAGACGTATCAACAGAGGATCGCGGCAAACCCGACTCGATCGGCAAAACATTCGTCCCAAACTCTATCCCTAGAAAAGACAAAACGACCGGAAACACACTCAGAAACAAAACCAAGTAAAAAAGACGACGAGGAAAATGTTTCCATGCTTCACTATTGGAGGGGAGAACGTCTTGAAAAGCGACTGGAAGTCTGACGGCTATTGCCAAAACTGCGTCCCCATTCCAATAAACTACGTTATGACCACGCTCATCGCATCAGCGTGAAAGTGTCCTTTTTCAGACCTCTATCATGACAAACTTAAGACGACCTTAAACATGTACTCAGTTTTCCACTGTTGCTTACATGAAACTTTGCGGGTCAATGTCGATTTGCATTTTTATCTTTGGGGGTAGCCGCATCTTTTTCCGCCACGCCTGCATATAGGCCGACAAATTTATGGTTTGCTCTGCTTGCACCAAAACACGCCGCCTGAACTGCCCGCGCAGCCGTCCGATAGGCGGTTCGCTAGGCCCTAAAATTTCAATGCCTTCTGTTTTTGGAGCCTGCATCACAAATGCCTTCGCTGTGCTTTCGACTTTTTTCAGGTCCATGCCGGAAACGATAACAGCTGCGAGCTTTCCGTAAGGCGGCAGACCTAGCAGCTCACGCATAGCCAGCTCCGCCGAAATGAACCGCTCTCTGTCTCCCGCCGCCAAAGCGATAAGCGCTTCATGATCTGGCTGGTGCGTTTGTATCAAAGCATGGCCTGGCTTATCGGCGCGGCCCGCGCGGCCCGCAACCTGAACAAGGGTTTGGTAGGTGCGCTCGCCCGCTCTAGGGTCTCCGCCAGCAAGGCCGAGGTCACCGTCAACAACGCCGACAAATGTCAAATGCGGGAAGTTATGCCCCTTAACCACCATCTGCGTGCCGATTAGAATATCAATCTCCCCTGTTTCCATTCGCGCCATTCTCGCACGAATAGCCTCAGGACTACCCGCCGTATCCGAGGAAAAAATCTCGATCCGCGCCTCAGGAAAATGCCGCTGCGCCTCTTCAGCGACCCGCTCGACGCCCGGCCCAACACTGACAAGACAGTCCTCGTTTTTACAATCAGGGCAGGCCCTTGGCATCGGCATAGAAAAACCTGTGAGATGACACATGGCGCGCCCCGTGCGGCGATGCTCAACGAGCCAGCTATCGGTATCTGGGCTTTTCAATTTTTCACCGCACATATTGCAAATAATCAGAGGCGCAAAACCACGGCGGTTCAAATAGAACATCGCCTGCTCTTCTCGCTCAAGCACGGCCCTCGCAGCCTCTACAAGGGGGGGTGATAGAAATTCCCCCGTAGCAGGTTTGTCTTCTTTTAGGTCAACCAAATCTATTGACGGCAGGGTAATCGACCCCGGCCTTTCCGGCAGGACAAAGTGTGCGTATCGTCCATTTCTAGCATTCACGAGGCTTTCGAGCGACGGCGTTGCCGAGGCGAGAACCACCGAGTGCTTCCCAATCATCCCGCGTACAACCGCCATATCGCGCGCGTTATAGATCACGCCCTCTTCTTGCTTATAAGACGTATCGTGCTCTTCATCGACAACGATGACGCGAAGGTCAGAAAAGGGCAAATACAAAGCTGAGCGCGCGCCAACGACGAGCTTCGCCCTGCCCTGCGCGACCTCGCGCCACGTTCGCCGCCTCGCGGCATCGCCAAGAGCGGAGTGCCACGGGGCGGGCTTCGCGCCAAAGCGTTTTTCAAACCTCTCCATTCCCGCTTGGGTAAGAGCGATTTCAGGGACAAGCACAAGCGCTTGCCCGCCATCTTTGAGAGCTTGCGCTACGGCTTCAAAATAGACTTCGGTTTTACCAGAACCTGTAACGCCGTCGAGCAAGCTGACATTAAACGCCTGCTTACGGACTTGCGCGGCCAGCCCCTCAGCAGCGCTAAGCTGCGCTTCGGTCAAATCATCTCGCCCGCGTCCAGACCCATCTGGCACATCAAACGGGCCGTCGACCGCCATCTCCTCAGCGAGCAAGCCTCCGGCCTTTGCAAAGCCGCGCACCACGCCCGCGCTAACATTGCAGCGTTCAGCAATCTCACTGGCGCGCGCAGGAAAAGGCCCGCCTTTATCTAAAATCACAGCTCTTGCCGAAGTCATTTTCGCGGATGGGTCGCCGCTTGGCCGAAAAAGCGTTGCTGTTTGGCTTGGGTCTAGCGCCTTGTAAGACCGCAGCACCATGCGCAGGACCATACCAAGCGGCGCGCAATTATAGACAGATGTCCAATTTACAAACTCAACAACTTCCGGCGGAAGCGGTTTGGTTTGTTTGATTTGAGCAACATCTTTGAGCTTACGTTCGCTGTCTTCGGCTCCGAAACCCCAGACAACACCGATTTTCATCTGCTTGCCTATTGGCGCAAAAACGAAATCTCCACGCGAAACGTTCATTCCCGCAGGAATCCTGTAATCAAACGGGGTTTCAACGTTTACAGGAAACAGGATTTGGGCATACTGCGCGGACATAATCCACAGTAGCAAAGACTAGAGCGAGTCGCCCCCCTTTTCGGAGTACACCATGAAATTTTTTGTTGATAGCGCTGACCTTGATCAAATCGCAGAACTTAACGCCATTGGTCTTGTCGACGGCGTCACCACAAACCCGTCTATTATCGCCAAGTCGGGACGTGACTTTAAAGAGGTCATAGCGGAAATTTGCAAAATGGTTGAAGGCCATGTCAGCGCCGAAGTTGTCGCGACCGACGCCGAAACGATGATCAAAGAGGGCCGCTCTCTGCGTAAAATCGCGGACAATGTTTGCGTGAAGCTTCCGCTCACCATGGACGGGCTTAAGGCCTGCAATACACTATCCCGCGAAGGCACGCCGACTAATGTCACGCTTTGCTTTTCTGCGAACCAAGCTTTACTGGCGGCCAAAGTCGGCGCGACGTATATTTCGCCCTTCATAGGCCGGCTTGATGATATTTCTTTAGATGGCCTCGAGCTTATCGAAGACATCCGCACGATCTATGACAATTACGGGTACGAAACTGAAATTCTTGCCGCCTCTATCCGGAACATAAATCACGTAAAAGACTGCGCCATTATTGGGGCCGATGTAATGACAGCACCGCCTGAAGTCATTAAAAAGCTGTCCACGCACATACTCACTGATAAGGGCCTTGAGGCCTTCCTGAAGGATTGGAAAAACACAGGACAGACAATATTATAGTACGGATGACAGCCTTAACTCGCATCTTTGCTGCGGCTTTACTCTCATATCATCCGCTTTCGAGTCTCGCGCAAGAGGAATGCCCTATGAGAATAGATTTTGCGGAGAAAGACGCCGCTGAATATTGGCGGATCATTAATGACAATGTTATGGGCGGACGGTCGTTAGGTGGCTTGACGTTTGAAAACAACACCATGGTCTTTGCCGGCAGCATTAACACAAATGGCGGAGGTTTCTCCTCTGTACGTGCTAGAATTGAAACCGGATCTCTTACTGACACTAAGGCACTTATTTTGCGCCTCAAGCCAGATGGCCGAAGCTACAAAGTCTCCTTGCGAACCAACGCTCTTTACCGTGGACGTTCCGTAGCATTTCAAGCCGTTATTCCTGCGTCTGAAGCTGGGCTGTGGGCAACAGTTAAAATACCTTACAGTGACTTTACGGCCTCACTCTTTGGCCGACCTCTAAGCGGCACAGAGTTTAACAAATCCGAAGCCCAATCGATTGGCTTTATAATAGCAGACGATCAAGACGGGCCCTTTCGCCTTGACGTAGAATGGATAGAAAGTTGCTAAGCATGCGCGTTGTCACCCTCACATCAGCCTTATTGATGACCATCGTCACGATGACGGCTAGCGCTCAAGAAAAGCCGCTAGATATACCTACGACATCCGAAGGATGGAACATTAACGTGGGAGCCGGCGCTATACTCTCACCGAACTATCTAGGCGACGACGCCTATAGTGTTTCCGCTGTTCCGTTCATAAGAGCCACATATGAGGACCGTTTTTTCGCATCTATCGAAGAAGGTGTAGGTTACGCCCTCATCAAATCCAACGGTTTCCGTATCGGCCCCTTAGCCCAAGTCGAATTTGGCAGGGACGAAGACGGAAGCAGCACTTTTCGCGTAGCAGGCACTAAAACAACTGACCTCGCCGGCTTAGGTGACATTGATACATCTGTGTCTCTGGGTGCGTTTGCAGACTATAAATTAGGTGACATGACTTTACGAGCAAAAGCGGGGCAGGCTCTTGGCGGGCATAAAGGTATGAAGGGCGAAATCGGATTAAGCTACAACCCTATAATCCGAGATTTCGGCCCCCCTATAATTTTATCCATTGGGCCTCAACTCAGTTATGGGGACGATGATTTTTCAGAAGCTTTTTTTGGCGTTACGCCGGCGCAATCCATCGCAGCAGGCCTTCCCACCTTCGCCGCCTCAAATGGACTGACATCTTACGGAGTTTCAGGACTCGCGATTATGCCCGTCAGTAAAACCGCCAGCCTCACCTTTATCAGTAGCTATAAACGGTTATCCGGTGATGCAAAAAACTCCCCCTTGGTGCTTCAACGTGGGTCAAAAGATCAGTTTTTTCTTGGGATCATCGCATCATACGCGCTTAAATAGCCAAGCGTTAATAGCCTCAATCGATAGAAAATGGGGACCACAGAACCTAGACGTTCCAATTACACGTTCAATTGTTTGATAGTGCTAATATAGCCCAGCGAGAGAGACCAAGCATCCTCTATTGACCTTTCCGCAATATAGCCTCATGAATTTATACACCGTGTCTATTCCGATCACGGCGAGTTTGGGGGGGGGTATTTTGGCGGGGATAGAGTCAGTTAATGCGGAACTTTCAGCCAAAGAAATACTGTCTGCCGTTGAGCATCTAGACACTGGATTTTCCATCTATCGTAATGACTATAGCCTTGTCTTTGCTAACGAAATTTTACGCTCTTATTTTCCTGTACTTTACAGCCGCCTAGACAAAGGCACCCCCTTTGACGCTGCCGCTCACGCCCAAGTCGACGCTATTTTTAGCCATCTTGGTGAAGACGCTGTAAATGAGATGACGACAACAGTGATTAAGGGACTGAAAAGCGGAGAGCCTATTAATATTATGGCCTCAGGCAATCGCACGGTAAAAATATTCCATTCCAAAACCTCTGGCGGAAATGTTGTTGGGAACTGCATGGACATCACAGACCTCCTGCAAAAAGAAAAAGACTTGGAAAAAGCTAAGGAAGCCGCTGACGCGGCAAACACAGCCAAGTCAGCTTTTTTAGCCTCCATGACCCATGAAATCAGGACACCCCTCAACGGGATTTACGGCATGGCGCAGGCCCTAGAGATGATGTCCAAGTCAAAAGCCGATCCTAAAATGGGCGAAATGGTAGACGTGCTGATGAAAAGCACCGACACACTCATGGCGTTGGTGAACGACATTTTAGACATTTCAAAGATTGAAGCCGGTAAAATGGACATCAACCCTTATGATGCAAGTTTACATGATGTCCTAAAAGATTTGCGCGCCTCTTTTTTACACGCCGCGCAAAACAAAGGCCTTAGCCTCACGCTTTCAGTGGATAGAAAAGTCCCCAAGCGTTTGATTTTCGATCCCTTACGCGTCAAACAGTGCGTTTCTAACCTCGTCTCAAATGCCCTCAAATTTACACATGAGGGCGAAGTGAAAATCGGCGTTAAATATTCAGATGAGCCGCAACCAAAAGTCACCATATTTGTTTCGGATACAGGTATCGGCATTAGCCGAGAACAAAAAGCGCGTCTCTTTGAGAAGTTTTCACAAGCTGAGACTTCTACCAGCCAAATTTACGGCGGGACAGGACTCGGCCTAGATATCACCCGCAAACTCGCCCGCATCATGGGCGGGGATGTCGATGTTGCCAGCAAGCCCGGAAAAGGGTCAATTTTTGTTTTGACGTTTGACTGCCCTGTTAATGCCGAAAATTGCGACCAAAACGCTATACCCACACAAAGCCGCCGTTCAGTCTAAATTCGGGTTCAGCAAAGTTACCAAAATAGCAGTCACAAAAAAACCGCGCAGGGCGCGGTCTTTTCAAAATTCATTAAAGCGGCTGAAACTTAGAAACGGCTTGATGTATCGTTATCGCGGTCACCTTGTAGAGCTTTCATAAGGTCTTGCGCTGACATTTCTTGTTTTGGCGCAGCATCGCCGTGCTCTAGAGCCAAGACTGGCGCTTCTTCTTGCTCGTCCGGCATGTCATCATCAATAATCACGCGCTGCAAGTTAGACACGAGGCTTTCGCGAAGGTCAGCGAGGTCAAGCGTTTCGTCAGCGAGTTCACGCAGAGACACAACAGGCGTTTTATCATTATCACGGTCAACGGTCAAAGACGCGCCAGCAGAGATATTGCGCGAACGGTGCGCGGCCATGAGAACAAGGTCAAACCGGTTTGGTACGATTTCAATACAATCTTCAACGGTAACGCGGGCCATAGATGCTCCATAAGTATATGGGCAGACAGTGCATTTTCTTGAAAATACACGGGCCGCCCGGATTCGAGCCGTATATAGGGAGGAAAAACCTTTGATGCAAGCGGCTTTTACGGGCCGCAAACAAGGTTTTAAAGATAACCGCTCACTGAAAACAGCTTTTTATGCTCTGTAATAGCATAAGCGTCCGTCATCCCAGCAATATAATCGCAAACGACACGCGCAGTTTTATTGGTTTTCGGTCCGTCGCATTGCCGCCTAAGCTCAGTTGGCAGGATCGATGGGTCTGCCAAAAACAAGTCAAACAACTCGCGTACGATCCTTGTCGCCTGCCCCATCATACGGTTCACTTTATAATGGCGGTACATGTTCTCGAAAAGATAGGCCCTGAGAGGCGTTTCTTCAGCTCGAAAACTTTCGGAAAATCCGGCTACGGAATGGCCAAGTCCGCGAATATCATCCGCGCTCTTTGGTTTGGCCTCTGCTAGGCGCGACCGCGTTTCGGTCAGAACGTCATTAACCATAAGTCCAATCAAGTCCCGCACAGCCTCGTGGATCATTCGGTCTTCCGAAATTCCGGGATAGCGGCGTTTGACGTCCGCAAAGGCCCGCCCGATCACAGGCACTTCGCTGACATCTTTGACCGTAAACAATCCGGCGCGAAGGCCGTCATCCAAGTCATGGTTATTGTAGGCGATATCGTCGGCAATGGCCGCAACTTGAGCTTCTGGCCCCGCGAACGTGGAAAGCTCTAGCTTTTCCCAATCATCGAGATTTTTAAGCGCCCATGGCAGTTTTTCTACATCGCTTGGTTCATTGATAAGCGGGCCATTGTGCTTGGCAATGCCTTCAAGGGTTTCCCATGTCAGATTAAGGCCATCAAACTCTGCGTAACGGCCTTCTAATTTTTCTATAATGCGCAATGTTTGAGCGTTATGATCAAAGCCGCCATAGTTTTCCATTCCCGCCGCCAACGCATCTTCTCCGGAATGGCCGAAAGGCGGATGCCCCATATCATGGGCAAGCGCGAGACATTCAGCCAAGTCCTCATCAAGCCCCAATACCCGCGCAATTGAGCGCGCGATTTGCGCGACTTCGAGTGAATGCGTCAAGCGCGTACGATAATAATCGCCTTCGTGAGCGACAAAAACCTGTGTTTTCCCTTTAAGGCGGCGGAAAGCGCTGGAATGGATAATACGGTCTTTATCACGCTGAAACGGACTACGTTCGGAGCTGCGGGGCTGCGGGATCTTACGGCCCCGAGACTGATCGGGGTCAGACGCATAGACCGCTCTGTCACGAATAGAAGAAAATTTACCCACGGAAGCTCCCGCATTGATGGTTTGCTCAGATAATATTGATCAGGGCTTTGATTCTCCCTGTTCGGCTCTTATATAGAGGCTCTATCAAAAGGACAGACCATGAGCGAAACAAATGTCACGCTAAGCGCCTCAGCCGCCAAACAGATCAATGTGATCATGGCTAAGCAAGGTAAGCAACGCTATATGCGGGTCGCCGTAGAAGGCGGCGGCTGTTCTGGCTTTCAATATAAATTCGACTTCGCTGATGCGCCCGAAAGCGATGATATTGTTTTAGAGCGCGACGGTGCGCGCGTCTTAATTGATGAAATGAGCGTCGAATTTCTCGCTGGATCAGAAATTGACTACGCTCATGAGTTGATTGGGTCTGCCTTCAGGATTCATAACCCTAACGCCGTAGCGGCGTGCGGCTGCGGAACTAGTTTTTCAGTTTAAAGTGATTTCGGCCATGTAAATATGAACTCTGAACCGCTCCCCTCTTCAGAGACCACCCAAATATTGCCTCCCATTTTTTGAACAATCTTTTTAGCAAAAGCAAGCCCCATTCCGCTAGCTTCCAGCGCATCTCTTGGATTTAGCGTTTGAAAGATTGTAAATATTTTCTCCTGAAACACCTGCGCTATACCTGGCCCATCATCCTTGACTGAAAATGTATACAGCGAGTCATCTTCTTTCATGGTTACAGTAATATTTGGATCCACTTTGTCGTGATGCATGATTGCGTTTTCAATAAGACTTTGAAATACATGAAATATCGGAAATTTTGACATCCCAACAAATTCCATACTATTATCAACGAGAATTTGAGCCCCAGGAGGGGCCCCTAAGTCCTCAAAAATTTCCTCAGCAAGCGCCTTAACCTTAACAGCACCACCGTAAGTATCGCTCACGTCCAAGCTATAATATTGCTGCAAAGAGTCCAACAAGCCCTGCATCCGTGACGTTCGTTGGCGTATCCGCCGCATTATTGCAGATTGAGCTTCAGAAATGTCTTCTGCAAAGTCCTCATCGAGCCATTTGGTCAAGTTTTCAATGCCGAGTAAAGGTGATTGGAGGTCATGAGCTGCTATGTGGGCGAAATTTTCCAGCTCAACTTTCAAACCACTTAAATTAGTTATCGCTTTTTTATGCTCGGCTTTAATTTTTCGCGACTCTATGAGGTTTACGATAATATCTGCTAATACATTAAGGGTGTTTTTCTGATGTGCCGAAAGGACTTTTGGCACCGTATCAATGACGCACAAAGTCCCTAGGCTATGGCCTGACGAAACCGTTAAAGGTCTTCCCGCATAAAAGCGAATATATGGATCTGCTGTCACCAAGTCATTATCGCAAAACCGAGAGTCCAGAGCCGTGTCCTCTACGACAAACATTTGGTTCGCATTCAAGATCGCATGACTACAAAATGCCAACTCGCGCGGCGTTTCACTTACGTCTAAGCCAGTTTTTGACTTAAACCACTGACGGTTTTCGTCTACTAAACTTACAAGCGCTATGGGACACTCGCAAATAACGGAAGCAAGCAGAGTAATATCGTCAAACTGCTTTTCTGCCGCTGAGTCGAGTAAATCGAAGGAATACAACGCCTCCAGCCGTTCCATTTCTTTGGCAAGTTGGCGGGCCGAAGTTTTTGATTCGAGATCAGCATTCATTTCGATCTCCCCAGTATCATTGACTGATAGCACTCCTTGCGCCAGTCGGTCCCTATGCGTTTCTTTGCCCGCTAAAGAGAAATTGGCGTTAAAAGGTAAGAAACCAATTACAAGGCCAATGTAAAAAGAAAATGAATTCTTTCGATTAATAAAGTCTTATTGTTACACTCTAAATTGATTAAACCGAATTGAATTGTATTAACGCCTACGCTGTCGTGGCTTTTAGCTATGCATATACTCCTGATGAATTTTGATGCCTGCTAAAGCTGGTGCTTCGGAAGATCGTGGATACGTTCGAAGGCCCGAACGTCAATGCGTCTATTGTCGGCCTGCCCTTCTAGGCGGCCTTCTTTTTTAAGAAGTCGCCGCCTGTCATCTTTGGTAAGCTCGTCCTCGCGAAGTTTACGCCGGACTTCATACAAATCTGATAAAACATCATTATAGGCGGAAACCAAACCGCTATGCTCTTGGTAAATTTCATACACGGCTCGGCCCGCATCATATCCTGGGGCGAAATCTATTGCGAGCGGCCCTGAACAAATCTGGTTGTAGCTGTCGCCATTTTCTCCGCGCTCATAACCCCGTTCATAGGTGCAATATTTCACAACGCCGCGGTCATATCCATCAAGATAGGCGCGGGAATCAGGCTTAACCCCATACTCGCTGCATTTTTTAGCATAATCCGTAACCCTATCACTAGAACGGCCTTTAAGCCCATCTTCATACCCATATTCAGACCAAGCGCCGACAGCGCAATCTTCTTCGGAAATCGTTGCACAACCAGACAAACCCGCAAAAACGGCGAGAAATGACAAAGTTAGAAGATGAGTTTTCATGAACGCTATCCTTTTTACACACTAAACCAATATATGGTCCTTATGGCAAGAGCATAGAATTGCCCCAGTATCGCGGCAAAATAACCGTTAACACCACTTGGCCTTTTTTGTGAAGCACGGTATAGAGCGCCAAATCTGGCAGTTTTTGCCGTAATTATGTATGACTTAGTGGAGAATATCATGGCAGGACTCATTCAATCAGGCATCAGCGTTTTTGGCCTCTTTCACATGAACCCAGCACTGTTCGTCTTTATTCTTGTAGCCATTTTATTCGGCGGGCTGAACTTGCTCGAATTCAAACGTTTCGATTAGGCCTTAAACCATGGGCATTGGCCTGAGTTTTCTCTTATTAGCCGTTGGTATTGTCGTCCTACTTTGGGCTGGCGACTGGATGGTACGCGGCGCCGCAGCGCTTGCTGTGCATTGGGGCGTACCGTCTCTCATCGTCGGCCTCACGATTGTCGCCTTCGGCACATCAGCCCCTGAACTCGTTGTCGGCATTCAATCGGTGCTGAACGAAGCCAGTGAACTGGCGTCCGGTAACGTCATCGGTTCTAACATTGCCAATGTCCTGCTAGCCCTCGGCGCGCCTGCGCTCATCATGGCAATTCCGACCAACATGCCGGGGGTTGCTCGGAACGCCTTTGTCTGCGTAGCTGCAACGCTCATTTTCATCACCCTCGCCTTTATTTCTAACCCGCTGCAAATATGGCAAGGCGCGATCCTTTTTGGCGGGATTTTACTCTATCTCGGGTGGATGTTTACGCTCGCAAAGTCCGGCGCAGAAGACCCCATTTTAGAAGAAATGACGGACATCGACGAAGGTAAGGATGGCCTCCCACAATCTGTCCTCATGTCAGGATTTTTCATCATAGTCGGCCTTGTCGGGCTCGTCATCGGCGGTCAATTGATTGTCAATAATGCCGTCGAGATCGCAACTTATTACGATATTAGTGAAACCGTCATTGGTTTGACGATTGTCGCGATCGGGACCTCTCTGCCAGAAGTCGCCACAGTTCTTGTTGCTGCTTACCGCGGCCACTCGGAAGTCGCCATTGGTAACGTACTCGGGTCAAACGTTTTCAACATATTTGCCGTCATGGGTGCATCAGCTCTTGCAGGAGACGTTCTTATCAAGCCAGAGCTTTACGTCTTTGATATGTGGGTCATGCTTGCTGCCATCGTAGCGCTGCTCATTTTTGTGATGCGCCGCATCCCGATAGGCAAAATGACAGGCCTGGTTTTCTTGATCGGATACGTCCTCTATCTCGGCGCAGTCGTCAGCAGGGCCGTCCAAGCCAGCCCGATATAGTTGCCATGGCCTCCCCTAGCCTGACAATCGAGATCGAGAAAGACTTCCAGTTCGAAGCCGCTCATTACTTTGATCATGAGGATGCCAATGATCTTTTTAAAAAGATCCATGGTCATTCCTTTGCCGGCACGGTCCGCATTGAAGGCCCTGCTCAAGAAGATAAAGGCTGGGTGCGCGATCTTTGGAAGATTGAAACTCTGATCAATGAAACGGTGAAGCCACTCGACCACGTGATGCTCAATGATGTTCCGGGATTGGAGCAGCCTGCCCTCGAACAAATCGCACTTTGGATATTTGAGCGGCTAGAGCCAAAACTCCCCGGTCTTTCCTGCGTTGAAGTTCGCCGCCCCTCATGCGGGGAACGCGCCCGCGTGCGCCGGTGACGCGCGCAGTCTTCATTACCGGAGCTGCAGCCCGCGTAGGCCGCGCTCTCTCCCTAGGCCTTGCCAAAGACGGATGGGCCGTGGCCGTCCACTATAACCGTTCCGAAAAAGCTGCCGAAAGTCTCGTCAAAGAAATCGAGGACACTGGCGGGAGGGCAGTAAGTGTCTGCGCAAACCTCCACATTCCGGGCGAACTTGATACAGTATTGGATAAAGCTAGCGCGCGTCTAAAGCTGCCATTCAAGGCTCTGATTAACAATGCGTCCACTTTTCAGCCTGACCTTGCCAAAGATTTTTCGCACGCAGGGTTTGATCACCATATTGATATAAATTTACGGGCCCCTCTACGGCTTGCGCAAAGCTTTGACCATCAACGCCCCTCAGATCAAAGCGGCGTCATTATCAACATCATTGACCAACGGGTTTTAAAACCTAACCCCTTATACTTCACCTACTCCCTGTCTAAGGCGGCTCTGGATTGGAGCACCAAAACGTTGGCGCAATCACTAGCGCCTCATGTCCGCGTAAACGCGATTGGGCCAGGACCTACATTGCGAAACACGCGCCAATCCCGCGAAGACTTTGAAGCCGAAGCCAGCAACACACTCCTCGGCCACGGATCGCCTCCTGAAACGATTTTGAGCGCAGTGAGATACCTTCTGGAAGCCGAAAGTGTGACGGGACAAATGCTCGCGGTAGACGGCGGTCAGCACCTTACATGGCAGACAAAAGATTTAATGATGAACTCTTTCGATGAGTAACCAACCGTCATGCGCGAGGACACTATGAGCCGAAAATCTATGTTTCGTATGCTAAAAAAAGACACGCCTCCCGCCATGCGGATTTTCGTACGCGGACTTTTAATACAGGCGTCCATTGGTGTGCATCCACACGAATATGAAAGCACCCAGCCCGTCATAATCGACGTCGAGCTGGATATGGGCGACATGCCCGCCCCCAAAGACGACAGGCTGCACGAAACCCTCGATTACGGCATGGTCGCGGAAAAGGCCGAAGAAATCGCTTTAGAAGCCCACGTGCAGCTGGTTGAAACACTGGCTACGCGTATTGCTGATTGGGCGCTCTCTGCTGATCCGCGCGTACTTGTTTGCGCCGTCAGAATCTCCAAACCGCAAGCGCTCCTAAAAGCGGATGCGGCTGGAGTTGAAATCGTTCGGCGCCGCTAGCAATAATCGCCCCTAGAAGCCTTCGTAACGAACTTGCACTTTACCAGTGGCTTGGTCGCCGCCGAAGCCTGCACTTGCGCCGAAGGCCCAATTATCGTTGCCTCTAATGGCTATCGTTCCTCCTACGCCAATGTCTTCGCCGTAAGCCGCAATACCGCCAGACGCTGACCATTTTGCATTTGGTGATAGATACATATCCGGCAGAGCGGCTACGGCTGCGAGGCCTTGGGAGAGCTTGTTGATCTCTTGCGTGTTGCCCGCAATGGCCGCTGAGTTGGCGCTGATGTTAGTAAACGCCGTGTCGAGCCGTGCTGTGTTGACCGCAATCGCTGTCTTATTCACATCAATCGCCGCTGTGTTCGCCGTAATCGCCGTGGTGTTGGCCGCGATGAGCGGATCATTCGCCGCATGGCCAAGGGGCGAAGACTGAAACGACGGAATGGCGGTTGCTGTCGCTGTCGGCGATGCGGCCAGGTTCGACCCGATCACGTCAGAGGAGACTTCAGACGACGCGTTTGGCATCGTAGCGCGGTTATCTCCAGCGTCATCAGAAACACGAACCATGCCGTCTGGCGTTTTGACTGTCGCCACAGTTTCAGCGTTAGACACTGGGGTCTTACTCGGCGTGTTCGTCGCAACAGGGGTTTCCGGTGTCTTCACTGTGGCAACGGCCGCTTTTGACGACGTGCTGCTCTGAGAGCCACTGGACATTTGCTCCGGCGCAGACGATGAAGCACTTTCAAGCGCCGTGACACGACCTTCGAGCGCCCCGCCATCAGAGGCCAGATTACCATTCGCATCGACCGTCACAACACCGTGAACCGCGCCCTGGCGAGACGTCGACAAAGCACTCGTAAGCCCCGGCATCACATAAGTCACGGTGCCTGTCCCAAACATCATTTGATTTGCAAGCGTTGTCGCCGACTGCGCGCCAAAGGCTGAAGAGCCTTCATGAGAGGCATCGGAGTTCCAGCCAACAGCCGTCGCGCGCGCGCCTCTCGCTTTTGAGGCATTCCCGAGAGCCGTCGCGGCCACAGAGTTCGCAATAGCCGCTCGGCCAAAGGCTGTACTGTCAATACCGCTCGCATTCGCCGTTGCCCCCAAAGCCGTGGAGTTTACACCCGTGGCTTGAGTAGACAAACCAAACGCCGTTGAATTTGTCGCCGAAGCATTAGCGCTATCGCCAAGCGCGGTGCTATTGGCGCCAACAGCTCGGGCATCTGCGCCCACCGCTGTTGCATTGGCAAGGCTCGCCGTCGCGCCGTGGCCGAGCGCCGTAGCATCCGTTGCTGTCGCCGTTGACCGTGTGCCGAGAGCTACACTATCTTGGCCGCTAGCCTCAGCCCCGCGGAACTGCAACGCTCCGCCGCCCGTATAAACCGCTCCGCCAATGGCAACCGCAGAGCGTCCTGTGGCGCGCGCGCTCTCATCAGAATTATTCCCGCCGCCGAGCGCGGACGCGCCGTCGCCAGTGGCCCTAGCGCGGCTGCCAATAGAGACAGCATTCTGCGTTGTGGCATGAGCTTGCGTACCTGACGCCGTCGAATGGACACCGGAGGCAAGCGCCGCACGGCCAAACGCGCTGGAACCGGTCATAGACGCCACAGCCCCAGAGCCAACAGACGTGGACTGTGTCCCTGTCGCTAAAGCCGCGCCGCCGACAGCAACGGCGTCAGTATCCGTAGCTTGCGATTGCTCGCCAAGGGCTGTCGCCCGAAGGCCCGACGCCACAGACCCTGTACCCAGAGCGACAGAGAGGAGACCGCTGGCACGGGCGGAGTCAACTGTTGACGTAGCTAAAAAGTCGTCTTCATCGTCATCAAACAACGCGGCGCCAATGGCAATCGCGCCGCGCCCGGTCGCTTGCGCGCCTCCGCTATTACCATTCCCGCCCCCGATAGCAATGGAGCTTTCTTCTGTTGCGCTTGAGACAGCGCCGATAGATGTACTGGCAAATGCCGTAGAACTCGCAGCCCCGCCAAGAGCCATAGAAAATATGCCACTGGCCATAGATTCGACGCCAAAGCTACTTGAACCATGTTCTGTTGACTGCGCTGCTCGTCCGACCGATACAGAAAAAGCGCCGCTTGCATTTGCGCCCTCGCCTAGAGCCGTAGAACTATCCGCACTCGCAACAGAATCATGCCCCACAGCGGTAGCATAAGAGGCTGTAGATTGCGCGCTTTCCCCTATCGCCACTCCATAGGATGAGTTCGCCAGTGAATTGGTCCCCAAAGACGTCGACCGTATTCCACTTGCCTCGGCGTTAAAACCAAGAGCAACAGTTCCAATTTCGCTCGCGAAAGAGGACCGTCCAACTGCTATCGCATCCTCTGCACTGGCGATTGCGGACCCCCCAATGGCGACGGTGTGTAGAGCTGTCGCTTGCACGTTAGCCCCAAGGGCGACGGATTCAACACCCGAGGCATTCGCATCTTCCCCTAAAGCGGTTGCATCAACCCCGCTGGCATTAGCATCATCGCCCAAAGCTGTAGCCCCAATGGCCGTTGCTTGCGAGTCAACCCCGATAGCGATCGCTCTTTGTCCACTCGCTAATGCGCCGATTGCTCCGCTACCGCCTGAGCCTATGGCGATGGTGCGCACGGCCGTGGCACGGGCAGACGTCATCGCGCTACTGCCCGATCCAACGGCGAGAGATAAATTGTCCGTGGCTTGCGCGTAAGTACCAATCGCTGTCGCAGTGAAAGACGAGCTTGGCGAATTTGCCACAGCATGAGCGCCGACTGCCAAAGCGTTACTAGAAGTGGCACTAGAATTTGCACCAAAGGCAGACGACCGTGTTCCGGACGCCATACTTGCTTCTCCAACGGCACTAGCATCATCTGCCGAAGCTTGTGCAAAACGGCCAATCGCCGTGCTATCCAATCCTGTTGCTTGCGCAATAAACCCCACAGCCGTTGCATCTCTCATTGTCGCATCTGCGCCCTTGCCCAGCGCCGTTGATTGCGGGCCAGTAGCTCTACTTTCTTCACCTAAGGCCGTCGAATCGTCTCCGTAAGCTCCGGCAAAACGACCAACCGCCGTGCTATCGATTCCTGTAGCCTGCGCTTCGGTCCCTATTGCCGTAGCATTTTCCACGGTCGCATCTGACCTCGCGCCAATTGCTGTCGCTCTTCTTGCAGTAGCTGCAGCCCCTCTCCCAACCGCCGTGCTGTCCAATCCTGTCGCTTGCGCAGCGTAACCCATGGCCGTGGCATCGGCCATAGTCGCATCTGTCTCGGCGCCAATAGCCGAAGACCGGTCGCCAGAGGCTACGCTACCCTCACCAAGCGCCGTTGCGCCCGAGGCTGTAGCAGATGCAAAATGCCCTAGTGCGGTGCTATTCAATCCCGTCGCTTGCGAGCTCACTCCCACAGCCGTGGCGTCGTCCATAGTCGCATCTGACTCCCCACCAAGCGCCATAGAATTCAAACCAGATGCACTACTCGCCTCTCCAAGAGCCGTCGAATTTGTTGCTACTGCATTCGCAGAACGCCCTACCGCAGTACTACCAGCCCCGGTTGCTTGAGCACTGAAACCAACGGCGGTAGCACCGTTCATTGTAGCATCAGCGGAATTCCCTAAGGCAGTCGTTGCCGATTGAGACGCCAAAGTGTCCTCACCAACCGCTACAGAAAAATCACCACTTGCCAATGAGCTTTCGCCAATCGCTGTAGATTGAGTTCCGCTAGCCAAAGAATTCGCTCCAACTGCCGTTGCTCCTGCACTCCCGGGAGCCTCAGCACCGTCACCACATTGAAGGGAGTCCGAAAGTACGCCACCAGCACAGCTGTCACCTACATTCGGGGCTTCAAAAATGATGCCCGGGTTTTTCGTTGGTTGCGGCTCTTGCGCCGTTTCCGTAATCGCGGCGAGTTCCGGTTCACCTGACGTATCCACAGGGCCTACGAGAACCTCTGTATTCGTCAAAACAACATTATCCACTCTTTTTTCCGCTTCCAGCCTCTCAATTTTCTTTTGCATCTCCATGATTACTTGTTGCATTTGCGCCATATCCATAGGCGCAGCTGTATCCGCGGCAAAAACTGTCTGAGCGCTGCCCAGTCCGATACAAAGCGTTAGCCCTACTGCGCTACTTGTCATTAAAGATTTAAATGTGTGATGAGTCATAGTGCGCTCCTGCATGGTTGAAAGTTGACAAATCCAGTCTATCTCTACACCCTCAAACCAGAAATATGGATAGAACCAGACATACTTTTTAATACTGTGGCATATGAGACATGGGGACCACATACGCCATATGGCGTATTCTCTACTTTTTTCGTCACTGTTTCCTCCTAGGCAAGAGGCGCAATTTTAGAATCAAAAAAGGGCGTTCCTTGCTGATTATACGGAACGCCCTTCTGATTTTTACAGTGTGCCGATAGTGTTAGAAGCCCTCGTAACGAACTTGCACTTTACCAGTGGCTTGGTCGCCGCCGAAGCCTGCACTTGCGCCGAAGGCCCAATTATCGTT
>JBPOEZ010000013.1:0-29980 GCA_051252005.1 Alphaproteobacteria bacterium
CCGGATATGTATCTCAACTCTGATGAAAAATGGTCAGCGGCTGGCGGAATATCGGCCTATGGCGGCGAAGTCGGTGTCGGCGGAACGATTGCCGTGCGAGGTAATAAGAACTGGTCGTTTGGGGCCAGCGCAGGCTTTGGCGGCGACCAAACCACAGGTAAAGTTCAGGTCCGTTACGGCGGTTTCTAAGTCCCTTTACTGAGAACGAACTCAAAGGGCGTGTCATTGATGCGCCCTTTTTTATTGTAATAAAATATCTGAACCTCTCGGCGCACCCGAATGTCTAGGCCTAGTCTAGGGGCAACTTTAGCGTAGTTAGATTAGTTGTTTTAAAAGGGAAAATGGTGGGCCAAACAGGGGAAAGCTTGAACCCGTTGTTTGATGTTTTATCTGAATGGAATTCGGAACTTGAGGGTCTTGATTCACTGAGTTTTATGGACAGACATTGCCCTTAAAGCCATGATACGCAAAATATGAGCGGGCGTAGCTCAGTGGTAGAGCACCACCTTGAGGGTTCTGGGATGGGTGCACTTGTGGCCCAAGGTGATAAGAAAGTGGGGGCACTTTGGCCCAGTAAATTAGTCGCAAAAACAGAGCTTTAGCGTCGAAGTGGGCCAGAAGGGCGCACTCGCTTTATCTTGCTCTACACACTTTCTGACCCTTTCGATTCCAATTAGGCTAATTTTTCAAATGACTCCACATCATCATAATATTCTAAATTATCTGTATGCTGAAGCATTTCCAGTGATCTAATCGAGAACACTTCCTCCTCGCTATGAAGGTGATAAACTCTTTCTTCGAGTTCATCGTCCCAAACTATTTTTTTACAAAAAAAGTAAGTTGGGAGATTAATATTCCGAACACCTTTAAAAAGAAAAGACCTTCTATCCTCATACTTATTGGCCTTAGGTGACAATAAAAGAAGCACAGAATGTGATCTGCTATAGTTCCAAAATTGAAGCTCGCGATTAACAATAATTTCCATTTTCAAAATCAATCTATTTTCACGATATCATCACCTAATGTGAATGTCGTATCTGCTAACCTACCCGCATCCTTTAATTTATGCAGCTCCCAATTTGTTCGATTTCCACCCTTACCCATTTGACCTAAAGCATCCGACATGGCCCCACGAGACGTTGCATTATTAAACATCTCCTTGGGGGTAGAGCCTTGTAAGCCATCAAGCCTTACTACAAACTTTTGTGACTTATCTGACACGGCAGCAAGAAAATCCAAGCCAGGATTTTGAGATTTCATTAGATGCGTTCCACCAATTTTTTCTGCAAAACCTGTTAGTCCTGCTTTGTCTAAACCAAGAACCAATGGCTTTGCCGTAGATTGCAAAGCACGAGAACCTCGATTTAATCCTTGCCCTAACGCGGAGGATCCAGATTTGCCGACACCTCCCATTCCTAAGGTCAAAGCGCCAACAACATTAGACATTCCTTGGACGTTTCCAGCAGGAATAGTTCTGTCAGGAACAAAGGAATAAGTTCCGTCAGAATTGCGAACACCAGTGCAACCGTTACCATATCCAGAACAGCCTCCTTGATTCCCGGGGCTAGAACTTTGTCGGCCATCTGGGTCAATCAAATTGATTGGGTCGTTCATCGTGTAAGCATAACGATTAAAGTAACCGGGATTTCCCGTATCCATGAACGTGACGGGGTCTATGCTCAAGAACCGCCCGATCACCGGATCGTAGTAGCGCGCTTGCATGTAGCTTAGGCCCGTCGCGCTGTCCTTAATGTGCCCTGTGAATCCGGCTTGGTTATCATTGACGGGGTGGTCGTTGATTTCTTCGCCGAAGGGGGTGTAGCGCTCGATCCATGCGAGGTTACCTGAGCTGTTGGTGCCAACCACTGGACTGCCGAGGTGATCGGGGTGGAGGTAGCGCGTAATATCCACAGGCCCCGCCTTTTTAATCCGCGCGAGGGAGAGCCCTGCGCCTTTGACGTAGTCGGTTTTGTTACCCGTGCCGAGATCATCAATATGCACAAGGCTGCCGGAGGCATCATAAATATTATAGATCGTGACGCCGTCCACGACGGATTTCACCCGCTTCATATTACCGTCATACTGATAGGTTCCAGTAGACAACCCAGAGATCGCGCGCGGTTGATCCGCCATGTCGTAGGCGCGGAGCCTCCGAGGGAATGCAATGACCGAGGGTGTCGCATTCTGACTATCATTGGCTGCATGCGTTGGAACATGGGGCAAATCAATAACAGGAGCAGCGGACATTAGGTTGAGGTTAGAACGATTTAGCGGCAACGTCAAAGGGTAAGGCCATCAAAAACACTGGGCGGATTTTGGACGGGTAAGAGTGACAAATCGTACAAATATTGGACAAAATATGACCAAATAGCCAAAAAACTTTGAAGAGTTTCGTCGCGTTTTAACGATATTATCCTTACTTTTCATAAGGTAAGAATGGTGGCCGAACCTGGATTTGAACCAGGGACACACGGATTTTCAATCCGTTGCTCTACCAACTGAGCTATTCGGCCATTTTGTGACGATTCATCTCATCAACAGCGCCGCGTTATAGGGCAAGTAATTTCGCCTGTCTATGCGAAATTCACGGAAAATTTCGTGATTTTGTCGCGCCCGATAAAAGGTCTTTTTGTTTTGCTATTGAGAACAATTCGCAGTAATGGGGGGGCATGACATTACGAGACCTACCCCAGAACACGCCTGCGACCATAACTGGCTTCGATGACGCAGATCATGATATGCAGACTCGCCTTCGAGAAATTGGCTTTGCCGAAGGAGATAGGGTGGAAGCTTTGCATTTCGGGCTTTTTGGGCGTAACCCCATGTCGGTTAGGCTTAACGGGGCGTTGATTGCTATGCGTAAGCACGAAGCTTCCGCTGTTTTAGTGGAGCGCCTGACTGATGCTTGATGTTGTTGCCAAGGCGAGTGTGATGCGGTTGGCGCTTCTAGGTGCGCCGAATTGCGGGAAAACGTCTCTCTTTAATGCGCTTACGGGCGGGCGGGCCAAGGTTGCTAATTATCCCGGCGTGACCGTTGAATATCGTAAAGGGCAGTTTAAGACGCCGTCGGGCAAGCAAGCCGAGCTTCTTGACTTACCTGGCGTATATGGAAATTGTGGCCACAGCATGGATGAGCGTGTGGCGATCGACGCTATTCAAGGCAACCTTGACGGCGAATCGCCACCAGATGGCCTAATTGTGATGATGGACGCCTCTCACATTACGACTCACTTGCACAATGTTTTGCAGGCGAAGAATTACGGCTTGCCGATGGTACTTGTGCTGAACATGATGGATATGGCCGCGCGAGACGGGATTGAAATTGACATTGCGGCACTCGAAGAGGCCATTGGCGTTCCGGTTGTTTCCTGCGTGGCCGTAAGGCAGTCGGGACGGGCAAGTTTGTTGGATTATTTGGAGGGGTGGCTTGAAAGTCTCAAAAACTCTGAAGGAACTATTCCTCAAGCCGAGCCGGAAGAGTTGAAATCTTTGCAAGCCAGAGCTCGAACGATAACTGATAAAACCGTACAAAGAAGCATCAAGGCGGAAACTTTTTCCAGTCAGGTCGATAAAATTGTCCTACACCCGATTTTAGGACTTCTGATCCTTGTCTTGATTTTGTTCTTTATGTTTCAGGCCGTTTATACGTGGTCGACCCCTGCTATTGACTTTATTGACGGTGTTTTTGGAAGCCTCGGCGGTATTGTCAAAGATGTCTTGCCTGACGGATGGCTTAAATCGCTTGTTGCGGACGGTATTATTGCTGGTGTGGGTGCGGTTTTGGTCTTTATCCCGCAGATTGTTATCCTTTTTGCCTTTATCTTGGCGCTTGAGGCCTCTGGTTATATGGCGAGGGCGGCGTTTCTTGTGGATACGCTCATGGCGAAGATCGGACTTAACGGGCGAGCCTTTATTCCGCTTCTGTCGAGTTTTGCTTGCGCAATTCCCGGTATTATGGCGGCGCGGACCGTTGAAAATGAGCGGGACCGGCTGACGACAATCCTAATCGCGCCGCTCATGACATGTTCCGCGCGTTGGCCCGTTTATTTTCTCATCATTGGCGCGCTGATTCCGGCTTCCAAAGTCGGGGCATTTAGCTTGCAAGGTCTCGTGGCTTTTGGACTAATGATGGTCGGCGTTGTCTTTGCGCTTATTTGCGCATTTATTTTTAAGCGTACGCTTCTTAAAGGGCGGGCTTCCACATTGTTGCTTGAACTTCCAAGCTACAAAATGCCCGTCTTTAAAGACTATTTGCTAGGTCTCTGGGAACGGGCAATGATATTTGTAAGCAGGGCAGGGCGGATTATTTTGCCCGCCACAATCATTGTCTGGGTGCTCACGCGTTATCCAAATGGGCAGGACGGGATCGAGCATTCTTATGCGGGGATGATGGGGCGTTTCCTGCATCCGATCTTTGCTCCGATTGGGTTCAATCTTGAAATGGTTGTGTCGCTTATTCCGGCTATGGCCGCGCGCGAAGTGGCTGTGAGCTCTCTTGGAACGATATACGCTATTCAAGAAAGTTCTGTAGATGCACTCCTACCCGGTATTATCAGCTCGTCTTGGACGCTCCCTATGGGGCTCTCATTTTTAGCGTGGTTTGTCTTTGCGCCTCAGTGTTTTTCAACGCTTGCTATCATGCGTAAGGAAACGAATAGCTGGAAGTGGCCAGCTTTTGCTTTCGCGTATTTGACCTTACTTGCTTACGGCGCTGCAGGCCTGACATTTTGGGCCGCTAACGCCGCAGGGCTTTAATCTACAAAATAAGCGGATTTATCCTTTAGATATTGCAGCGTGTGTGTAAATAACGCTCAAAGACTCACGCTGTTAAAACAGCGATACTATAGGTGATATAATGGCTGATCTTTCCAAATCAGAATACGAGCACAAAAACATGTCAGCGGCGATATCGGCGCTATCAATGGACGCTGTCCAGCAAGCCAATTCTGGTCACCCTGGTATGCCTATGGGCATGGCGGACGCGGCGACTGTTTTGTTTTCAAAGTTTTTGAAGTTTAACCCAAAAGATCCAGACTGGGCTGATCGGGACCGTTTCATTTTATCGGCGGGTCACGGCTCTATGCTGATTTATAGTTTGCTGCACCTTACTGGGTACAAAGCAATGACCATGGAGCAGATAAGAAATTTTAGGCAGCTGGGTTCTATTACAGCGGGTCATCCTGAATATGGCCACGTACCGGGCGTAGAAACAACAACGGGCCCTCTAGGGCAGGGTATTGCTAACGGCGTTGGGTTTGCACTCGCTGAGCGTCATATGAATGCGCGCTACGGCGATGACCTCGTCAATCACCATACTTATGTTATTGCAGGTGATGGATGTTTGATGGAAGGCATTAGCCAAGAGGCAATTGGCCTTGCTGGACACCTCAAGCTCAACCGCCTTATTGTCCTGTGGGATGATAACAACATCACTATCGACGGCGCGGTATCGCTTTCTGATAGCACAGACCAACTTAAACGCTTCCAAGCGTCGGGCTGGAAAACTATCGCGGTTGACGGCCATGATCCGCGCAAAGTGGCTAATGCGTTACGCGCCGCGAAGAAATCCGATAAGCCGACCTTGATTGCTTGTAAAACAACTATTGGGAAAGGCGCGCCGACAAAGGCGGGTACGTCCGGAGTGCACGGTGCTCCTCTTGGCGCGGAAGAAATTTCTGGTGTGCGCAAAGCGCTTGGGTGGGACCACGCTCCCTTTGAAGTGCCTGATGATGTCTATGCCATGTGGAAACGCCCCGGACGGCGCGGCGCGAAAGAGCAAAGAGAGTGGACCGAGCGCCTTAAAGCTCATGCAAAAGCAGATGACTTTACTCGCGCTATGTCTGGCGGCCTTAATGCAGGCTGGGAAGAGGCTATGCAGTCATATAAGGACGGCCTAGCGGCGGATATGCCAAAGCTTGCGACGCGCGCATCGTCTGGTAACGCGCTCAAAGTTTTGACTGAAAGCCTGACCGATATGATGTCTGGATCGGCCGATCTGGAAGGCTCCAACAAAACTAAAACGCCCGCGACGTCTTCACAAATTCAGGCCGATAATTACGGCGGCCGCTATGTGAATTACGGTATTCGTGAACATGCTATGGCGGCGGCTATGAACGGTATGGCTCTGCACGGCGGAATTATTCCGTATGCGGGAACGTTTCTTGTGTTTGCCGATTATTGTCGTCCGTCTATTCGCCTTTCGGCCCTCATGGGGAAGCGCGTTATCTATGTGATGACACACGATAGTATCGGCGTTGGCGAAGATGGTCCGACGCATCAGCCTGTCGAGCATGTAGCGTCTTTGCGCGCTATTCCAAATTTGAATGTCTTTCGTCCTGCTGACGCTATGGAAACGGCTGAATGCTGGGAACTGGCTGTATCGCGTACGGACGGGCCATCTCTCTTGGCGCTCACGCGGCAGGGGCTTCCAGCGCTTCGAGATAATGCGTCTCGCAATGAAAGCGCGCGCGGCGGTTATGTACTGTCCGCTGGAGAAGGATCTGATGATATAGTTCTTATGGCAACAGGGTCTGAGGTGCATTTGGCGATTGAGGCGCAAGAACGCCTTTCTAGCGAAGGCATTAGCGCGCGGGTTGTTTCAATTCCATGTATGGAAGTTTTCTTAGAGCAAGGTCCAAAATATGTACGCTCTGTGCTTGGGAAAGATCTTCCAAAAATTGCTATAGAAGCCGGTATCCAGCAAGGCTGGGATGGCCTTATTGGTTTGGATGGCAGCTTTGTTGGTATGAGTAGTTTCGGCGCGTCAGCCCCTGGCGCAGCGCTTTTCGAACATTTCGGAATCACGACTGAAGCCGTAGTTGAGAAAGCCAAAACCCTTTTGGGACGATCATGAACTCTATAAGCGATACAGTCCGTCTTTGCGGCCAGTTAAGCGCGGCAGACATTCATGCTCTTGCGGATGAAGGCGTGGGCATGGTTATTAATAATCGCCCTGATGATGAAGCGCCGTTTCAGGTCAAAAGCGACGTCCTTGCCGAGGCCGCGAAATCGGCCGGAATTGGCTATGCTCACATTCCTATGGCGGGAGGCATATCGCCAGAGATGATTTCAGCCTCAGAAGCGGCTTACCAAGAAACCTCCAAGCCAGTTGTCGCCTTTTGTAAGTCCGGAATGCGCAGCGCCGCGCTGTGGTGTTTTGCTCATGTTCGCGAACTCGGTGTTGATAAGGTCCTGGAGCAGGCGGAGAGTGCGGGATACGCCCTTGAGCAGTTACGCGGGCCACTGAGCGGCTACCTTGTACAGAGCGGCGAAAGCTGACATTAAGACTTATGTCTAAGGGGTTACGCAGATTTAATCCGGCGCAAAAACTATTGGCGCATTGGGATTGGGTGAGGGGATATTCAGGCGGCCTGTTCGCGGATGACTGCGTGGCCGCAATCATTGTCACAGTGTTGCTTGTCCCGCAGGCGCTAGCTTATGCTATTTTGGCGGGCTTACCGCCC
The DNA here is from genome assembly GCA_051252005.1 of Alphaproteobacteria bacterium. Classification (GTDB taxonomy): domain Bacteria; phylum Pseudomonadota; class Alphaproteobacteria; order Caulobacterales; family Maricaulaceae; genus JACOMS01. The sequence goes on from JBPOEZ010000013.1 coordinate 7,464, forward strand.
TATGTTGGTATTTACGCCTCAATCATTCCTCTAGTTGCCTATGCTGTTGTTGGGTCCTCGCGTCAGCTCGCCGTTGGGCCGACAGCAGTCGTGTCATTGCTGACCGCCGCAGCAATCGCGTCTATGCCAGAAGAGTTACGGGTCGTCAGCGCTGCGGCGCTTGCTTTGATGACGGGCGGGCTTCTTTTTATATTCGGGCTTTTGCGGGCGGGGTTCATTATGAACTTCGTCTCTCGCCCAGTCGTTTCTGCCTATGTGACGGGCAGCGCCATTCTTATTATCATGTCCCAAATCCGCCATATCTTAGGCATAGAGGCGAGCGGCGGAACCTCTATTGCGCTGCTTAACTCGATCTTGGAGAATGCCGGAAGTCGGAATATGTCAGCGGTTGTGGTCGGGGTCTGCGTCATTGTCTTTTTGCTCCTGACAAAACGCTATTTAGCCTACAGCCTCGTTAAGCTTGGGTTGCGGGCGAAATACGCAAAGCTGGTGGCGCGTGTAGCACCTATCGTTGCGGTGACGTTTTCGATCATTGTTTCGGATTTACTTAACCTGTCAGCGCAGAACGGCCTGCGTATTGTGGGTGATATTCCAAGCGGGTTACCTTATTTGTCATTGCCGGGCCTCAGTTCCGGCCAGTATGAGGCTCTCGCAGTTTTTGCGATCGTGATTGCCTTGGTGGCTTTCGTTGACTCTATGTCTATTGCTCAAACATTTGCTGCGCGCACGCGGACACGGATTGATGCTAATAAAGAGCTTGTCGGGCTTGGCGTTTCGAACATGGCGGCGGGTCTGTCAGGCGGCTACCCTGTCAGCGGTAGCTTCTCTCGTTCCGCTGTGAACTTTTCTGCGGGCGCAAAAACGCCAATCGCAGGTATTTTAACCGCAGGGCTCATGGCGCTCACCGCTTTATTTTTAACGCCGCTTTTAAAAACACTGCCTCTGGCAACTCTTGCAGCCATGATTATTACAGCCTGCTTCTCTTTGATAAATTTTAAAAGCTTGTGGAACACATGGAAATATAGCCGCGCCGATGGTATTACAGCGATCCTGACCTTCTTGGCCGTTTTGGGTCTAGGCGTACAGTGGGGCGTTTTGGTGGGCGTGGTATTAGCGATGGCGCTTCATATACGCCTGACACTCAAGCCACATATGGCCATTGTCGGGAGGTTTCTCGGAACAGAGCATTACCGTGATGCCAAAAAATACAATGTTGAAACTCATGAGGAGGTCATAACGCTCCGTATTGATGAGAGCCTTTATTACGCTAATGCTCGTTATTTAGAAGATAAAATTGCTCGGATCGTGGCCGAAAGCCCAAAAATGACAGATCTGATTTTGATGTGCCCTGCGGTCAATCATATTGACGCAAGCGCGCTTTCAAGCCTGACAGAAATTAACAGACGCTTGAAAAGTGCCCGCGTAGATTTACATTTTTCAGAGCTTCACTCTCATGTCCAAGAACGGCTTTTCCGTTCAACTTTCATGGATGAGCTGACAGGTCAGTTGTTTCTCTCGCAGCATGAGGCGATTGAGGCTTTGGAGCCGGAACCTGATTGGACACAGTTCTCCGATCACGTAGACATACATTAGTATTTGTTATTCCAAGATATTACGTTATGGTCATCTCGAAACGCGACGCGGCGCATTTACTGCGACCTCGCAAAATGAAAGAAGACTATGCCGGAGACAGATATGTCCGGTGCGGAGGCGGCTCAGCAAGACGCTCAACCTCTTCGCAGTAGGCCGAGACGAAATCGCGGGCCGGGACAGAAGCAAAAAACCTATGCGGCCCTAGATTTAGGGACGAATAATTGCCGATTGCTCATTGCGCGCCCTGCGCAAGTAGGTTTTCGCGTTGTCGATTCCTATTCTAAAGTTGTCAGATTGGGTGCGGGGCTGGCCTCAAGCGGTCGGCTTTCAGATGAAAGCATGGCGGCAGCGGTCGAAGCGATTGAGGTCTGCTCTCGTAAGATGAAAGCTAAATCGGTAAAACGGTGGCGCTGCGTTGCCACACAGGCTTGCCGGCAGGCGACAAACTGTGATGAATTTCTAAATACAGTGAAGTCAGAAACGGGTATCACGCTTGAGATTATTTCTCCCCGCGTCGAAGCGCGTCTTTCCGTCATGGGCTGCTTGAACCTAATTGATTTATCAAAAGATGTTGTTTTAGTTGTCGATATTGGCGGCGGTTCTACCGAATTAAGCTGGGTTGATGTTCGAAAGTTACGCGATCCAGACGCCAAAATGCGTGTTCACAGGCCGCCGATTAGCGCGTGGGCCTCGCTTCCTGTTGGCGTTGTGACGTTGTCAGAACAAGTGCCTGAGCATGAAGACCGCGCGGTATGGTATGAAGACATGAAAAACCGTGTCCGAGACTGCATTACTGCGGCTGGGTGTGAAACTCGGTTCACAAATACATTTAAAGCTGGAAATGGACACATCATTGGTACGTCGGGGACTATTACGTCTTTGGCCGGAATCTATTTAAAACTTCCATATTATCAACGCAATAAAGTCGATGGAATGTGGATGCCGACAGATGCTGCGGTAGAGATCGCCCGCGACATGGCGAGCCGTTCACCGGATAGCCGCGCTGAAGAGCCCTGTATCGGGCATGATAGAGCCAAACTTCTTGTGGCGGGGTGCGCTATTACAGACGTGCTCTGTGAAATGTGGCCTGCGGAACGGGTACGTGTGGCTGACCGCGGACTACGCGAAGGCATGCTGATGGGCCTTATGGAGCAAACGCAAAGACTCGATTACACAAATGGAAGTAACAACAATGACTGATGAGCCTCGGAAAATGACCGGCAGTAAACCGAGTGCTCCGAAACGGGCTCGGAAGACGCCGAAAATTGACAAAGAAAATGCCACGCGGATGATGACCAACCGGGTCAAGACCGCGCGGGGCAGAAAGCTTTCCTCCAAACTTTGGATAGAACGTCAGATCAATGACCCCTATGTGCGCCAAGCGCAGATGCGCGGCTATCGATCACGCGCGGCCTTTAAGCTCTCTGAACTTGATGATAAGTTTGCGCTCCTCAAAAAAGATGCTCTCATTGTTGATCTTGGCTGTGCCCCCGGCGGTTGGTTGCAGGTCGCGATTGAGCGCGGCGCGCGCCATGTTGTCGGTATTGATATTTTAGCGGTTGATACTGTGGCAGGAGCCGAAATTATCGAAATGGACTTTATGGATGAGAAAGCTCCGGCGCGGTTGATTACGCTGCTCGATGGTAAGCCGGATTTAGTGATGTCAGATCTCGCGGCTAATACGACCGGTCACCGTAGCACGGATCACCTCAAGACCGTGGCTCTGGTCGAAGCGGCGGCTGATTTTGCTATGGAAACTTTGAAGCCTGGTGGAGATTTTGTGACGAAGGTGTTTCAGGGCGGGGCGGAAAAAACATTGCTTGCACGCTTGAAAGATAACTTCAAAACTGTACGCCACGCGAAACCGAAAGCCTCGCGTGCTGGAAGTCCGGAAATTTACCTCGTAGCCAAAGGGTTTTTGGGCAACAAAACAAAGTCGGGCAAATCATAGAAGAATAAGCGCCGTTATGTCGCCAAAACGTACGTTAAAACGCTCTGTCGGGTTGCGGGGAGCTATATTATTAGGTCTTGGTTCGATTCTCGGGACGGGTGTGTTCGTCAGTTTAGGCCTCGCCGTTGGCATAGCTGGCGTATGGGCTTTACCGGCTCTAGGACTTGCCGGTCTTCTGGCCGTTTTTAATGCCTTATCAAGCGCTCAGCTCGCGGCAAGTCACCCCGTGAGCGGAGGAACCTATGCTTACGGATACCGATACTTAAATCCGGAGTTGGGTTTTACGGCGGGTCTTTGCTTTTTACTTGCGAAAAGCGCTAGTGCGGCGGCGGCATCCATGGGGCTGGCGGGGTATGCTGGGTCTTTATTGGGCTTGAGCGACGTGCCAACAAATGTATTGGCCAGCGGGTTTGTGCTTATCATGACATTATTGGTGGCGAGCGGTTTAAAAAGAGCGAGCCTTGTGAATGGCGTGCTAGTCATAGCAGCTCTTATTTCGCTTTTGGCGCTGATTGTATTTGCGGGTCTTCGCCTAGATCCGAGCGATGTTAGGCTATGGCAGATGTCGTTTGCTCCGAAAAATTTTTTAGAAGCCGCCGCCTTTCTTTTTGTTGCATTCACGGGTTACGGTAGGATTGCCACCCTTGGCGAGGAAGTAAAAGAGCCGAGAAAGACTATCCCAAAAGCTATTATTGTTACGTTGTTGATATCTTCTGGGCTCTATTTAGGCGTTTTATACGCGGGGATATCCGTGCTTGGCGTTGATGAATTTGCGGCGGCCACCCTAGAGACGTCCGCTCCGCTTCAAGCCATGGCCGCGCAGCTTCAGGTTCCTGGGCTTCGTCTTTTCGTTGCAATAGGCGCAATTATGGCAATGGCAGGGGTGCTCTTGAATTTGATCTTGGGGTTGTCCCGAGTGGCGTTTTCTATGGGGCGGGAAGGAGATCTACCTTCACGCCTATCCCGCATTAGCCTAGGGCAAGAGCCGCTTGTAGCAGTGTGGAGTGTGGGGTTATTCATTGCTTTGCTTGCGTTTTTTGGCGGCTTGAAGGCAGTTTGGGGCTTTAGCGCCTTCGCTGTACTTTGCTACTACGCCATAACGAATGTAGCGGCCTTGCGCCTGTCCCGCGAAGAACGACTCTATCCCCGCATTATCCCCGTTTTGGGATTATGCGGGTGCCTTGGTCTTGCTGTTTGGATCTCCCTGAAAACCATCATAGCGGGTTTGATGATAGTGGCTGCAGGTTTGCTGACACGCTATTTCTACAGGCAGCAAAAGTAACGTGTTGATCCGTATTTCAAGGGAGCAACAGCCTAAGCCTATGACTAGGTATAAAATACCTTGTAAACGTCGCTTTTGAGAATAGTTCTTTCACACAATTCGCGTATGAGGTATCTTGTTTTTGAAGATTACGTGAACTGGATTTGCATATGACCTCTCTACTGTTTTCGGAAAAGGTTTTTCTTAAAGCCGCCTCCAGCGAAGAAGATTTTACGAATTTAGGCTCGGATGGCTTTGAGCGCGGGGCAGAAAACTTTTTAAAAAGTTTCTATGCGGATGCTCTGGAAAATGAGTTTTTAGACTATAGTCTTGATGACTTGATCTTATTGGCTCGTGATTTTTGGATGATAGGCAATCGTCGTCGCCCATCTGAATTTGTAATTTCAGTAAAGTCTTCGCCGACACCATCCGGTGCGTCAAAAACCGACACGGCCATTCAAATCGTTTGCGATGATATGTCCTTTCTTGTCGATTCCCTTGTTGCGGCTATTTCATCTTTCGGTGTTAATGTCAGTGGGCTGTTTCATCCAATCGTAGAGGGTTGGAGAGATGAGGAAGGCAAGTGGTCGGCCTCCGGTGACGAGGTTATGGAATCTATGATTCTTTTGATGATTCCCCCACAGAGCCGACGAAGCCAGAAGCGTTTGGAAGAAGAAATCCGGAAAACGTTAGAAGAAGTTAAGCTTATTAATGCTGATTTTTTACCGCTCGTTCAAAATGTACGGATGCGGGCGGAAGAACTCAAGCACGCTCACGGAAAAACTCCTAAAGATGACGTTGATGAGGGCGTGGCTTTTTTAGAGTGGCTCGCTGATGGTAATTTTGTACTCTTTGGCGCAAGGCGCTATGATTATACGCAAAGCTCAAAATTGGCGACTGGTGATCTTGATTACGTGAATCCAACAATCGTTGAGGGCGATTCTCTCGGACTACTTCGAGACGCATCGGTTACTATTTTACGGCAGAGTAGTGAGCCTTCATCGATTTCAACCAATGTAGAGCGGTTCGTGTTAGAGGCCCCGACGGTTACCGTGGCTAAATCCAATATGTTTACCCGCGTTCATCGCCGTGTGCGTATGGATTATATATCTGTCAAACATTTCAGCAAAACGGGCAAAGTTACTGGCGAGACGCGCTATGTAGGTCTGTTTACCGCGGAAGCCTATAATCGTTCGCCGCAATATGTGCCGCTGATAAGGCAAAAAGTTGCCCGCGTTAAAGCGCGGTCTGGGTGGACGGAAGGCTCGCATAATGCAAAGCGGTTAGAATACGTTTTGGCGTCTTATCCGCGCGATGAGCTGTTTCAAATTGATAATGATGAACTTTTACGCATCGCCACGGGGATTGCGCAAGCGTTTGATCGCCCGCGTACACGTGTATTTGTACGGCGAGACCGGTTTGAACGTTTCGTTTCCGTTCTGGTCTATATACAGCAAGAACATTATAACACGCGGGTGCGGCAGCGCATTGGCGAACGACTTAAAGAGGCCTTTGGCGGCCGCGTATCAGCATTTTATCCGCAATATAGCGACGCGCCGATGGCGCGGGTTCACTTTATTATCGGTATGGATCCTGATGAAGGGTTGCACCCTGATTTGGACGTACTTGAAGCGCAAGTTGCGAGCATTGCTCAGCCTTGGTTTGAAGGTGTCCGCTTATTGTCCGAGGACTATGATGATGACAATGTCTTCAAGGCAATGCATAAATACAAAGGATCCTTTTCGGTTGCTTATCAGGATGAATACTCATCCCTCGAAGCCTTGTCTGATATCGTTGTGTGCGAAACGATGTCCAGTCAGAACCCAATCGCAGTACGTGTTTTTGATACCGCACAAATCGAACAATCCCTATTCAAAGTTAAAATTTATCAACTCGGCGAACGGCTGGAGCCGTCCCGTATTATGCCGGTCTTCAGTAATTTTAATTGCCATATTGTTGAAGAAATGGGTCATGAGATTACTCGCAGTGATGGCACTGTCATTTGGGTTCATGATTATGAAATTCGGCTTGCCTTCAAACCGGACGACGTCGAAAAGCTTACAGAAACATTCGAGTCGGCATTCTTGGCAACATGGAATGGTTTCAACGAAGATGATGCTTTCAATCGCCTGATTTTGCCGCAAAATGCCGCTTGGCGGGACATTGCTTTCTTACGCTTGGTCGCGGGATATCGCCGTCAAAGCGGCCTTGATCCGTCTGAGTCAACGCAAATTGAGGCCCTCGAATTTTATCCATCGCTGACACGGTTGTTGCTCGAGCTGAAAACCGTTAAATTTGATCCGTCAGCATTCGCTGATCTTGGCGCTCGTCAGGATGCGGTTAAACGGCTAGAGAAAAGCATAACGGCTGAACTTACTGCTGTGTCCTCATTAGAGCATGACCGTGTTGTACGGCGTATAGCAGATGTGATCTTGGCGGGTCTTCGGACAAACTTTTATCAGCCTGATGACGGGCAAGTTAAACCTTATATCTCGCTCAAGGTTAAAAGTGATACGCTGGATAACCTCCCTGAGCCCAGGCCTTACAGAGAAGTCTATGTAAGCTCGCCTCGCGTTGAAGGCGTGCATTTGCGGTTTGGCCCTGTTGCGCGCGGCGGTCTGCGTTGGTCTGACCGGCGTGATGATTTTAGAACTGAGGTGCTTGGACTTGTTAAAGCGCAGCAAGTGAAAAATGCTGTCATTGTTCCTGTTGGGTCAAAGGGCGGTTTCTTTGCGAAACAGCTTCCGAAAACGGGTACAAGAGATGACGTGCAGGCAGAAGCCATTGAGGCCTATAAAACATTCATTTCGGGCATCCTTGATCTGACTGATAATTATGTGGGTGAGGGCACCGTGCCTCCTGCTAATGTTGTCTGCTGGGACGATCCTGACCCTTACCTTGTTGTGGCGGCGGATAAAGGCACAGCAACGTTTTCTGATATCGCGAACGGAATTTCTCAATCTTACGGCTATTGGCTCGATGACGCGTTCGCGTCTGGCGGCTCTGTTGGCTATGATCACAAGGTCATGGGCATAACGGCCCGAGGCGGTTGGGAGGCTGTGAAGCGGCATTTCCGTGAGGACGGCAAGGACATACAGACCGAAGTCTTTACGGTTGTCGGCGTTGGCGATATGTCCGGCGATGTGTTCGGTAACGGAATGCTTCTGTCTAAGCACATTAAGCTCGTCGCGGCTTTCAATCATCTGGACATTTTCATTGATCCGGACCCAGACCCATCCGTGTCTTTCAAAGAGCGAAAGCGCATGTTCGAGCTTCCACGCTCTACGTGGCAGGATTACGATAAGTCACTGATTTCAAAAGGCGGCGGTGTCTTCTCACGTCAGGAAAAAGCGATTACCCTAACGCCAGAAATTATGGCGATTACTGGGCTAACGGCCCCAAGCGTAACGCCAAATCAGCTTCTGAAGGCGCTTTTATCAGCGCCAGCTGAGCTTCTTTGGTTCGGCGGGATCGGAACGTATATCAAATCCGAAAATGAGTCTCATGCTGACGTTGGCGACAAAGCCAATGACGCCATCCGTATAAATGGATCAGAGGTTAAAGCAAAAGTTGTCGGCGAGGGGGCAAACCTCGGGGTAACTCAGGCGGGCCGTATTGAGTTTGCCCGCTCTGGGGGGCGCATCAACACAGATGCGATTGATAATTCCGCAGGTGTGGATTCTTCTGATAATGAGGTGAATATTAAAATTCTGCTTGGTTCTGCGATCGATCATGGCGAGCTTAAACGCGAAGAGCGCGACGCGCTTCTTGCGAGTATGACGGATGAGGTTGCAGATTTAGTGTTAGCGCATAATTACGACCAAACTGGGGCTTTATCGCTCGCGCAGATGCGGGCTATTCATGATCATGACGCTTACGAGCGCTTGATGAGCTCACTTGTAAGCAGAGGCGTGCTAAACCGCACCGTGCAGGGGCTGCCCGGTACAGAGGCTATGCAGGCGCTAGCGGCAAACTCTCAGGGGCTAACACGTCCGGAACTTTCAGTGTTGCTCGCTTATGCTAAGATCACTTTGTTTGATGATGTTATTGACACTGACGTCGCCGATGACCCGTTCATGGCGGACACACTTGAGGCTTACTTCCCTAAAGCCCTACATGGGTTTGACAAGGCTCTTGCAAATCACCGATTGCGGCGAGAGATTATCATCTCGCGTTTGATCAATTTGATGATCGATGTTTGCGGCCCGGTGTTCACATTACGCCTGCAAGAGCAAACGCAAGGCACACTTGTAAACATCGCGAAGGCCTTCATTGTGGCTTACGAAACGCTAAACGTGGCTGAGTTACGCGATAATATTGCCGCGCTGGACAACAAAGTTGATGCCAAAGCTCAACTTCGCCTCCACAATGAAATAGCGAATGTGTTGCAACGCGTTGTCGCGTGGCTTGTTCGGCATAATGAAACAGGTTCGATTGCCGAACGGGTTGAAAAACGTGGGCAGCTTTCTGGATTGGTTGACAGTGCATGGCTCGAGCTTTTGTCGCCTTATGATCAAAAGCGAGCTGATAAGCGGATTAAGAGCTATACTAAGCTTGGAATCTCCGAAGACCTAGCGACTGACGTCGCGCTCTTGAAGTCTCGTGCCTCCGGCTTTGATGTTATCGGCCTCGCTGAGGCCACAGGGTGGCCTGCACAGCGCGCTGCTGAACTGTTCTATGATATTGGCGGGCGGTTTAAGATTGACCGTATTCGATCCGCGCTACTGAATACAAAATCGAGTTCACATTGGGAGCGATTGGCCATGCGGCATCTACAGGAGGACTTCTTTAAGGCTCAGGCTCGATTTGCACAAAGTGTTGCGATCTATGCCGCTGATAAAGGAAGTGCTCATGACGCGCCTGTGAGCTCTATCATTGCAGATTGGGTTCGTGACAAAATTCCACAAATCAAGACCTATGAAGAGTCTGTGACGGCGATGTCGCGATCTGGAGGTTGGACCGTGCCGAAATTTGCGATTGTAAATGCGCAGTTAAGTGATTTAATGGCGGGCTTATAGGCGCGTCATGAGGGGCGCTCAGGGTTATCTGGGCTTGGCCTTTTTAAGCACAAAACGCCTAATGCATTTCTGCATAGGCGTTTTTGTCGGATGCGATTAGGTAAATATCTTTTCTACGTATGGTTTTGCGCAGTTTTAAGGGTGTCGGCATAGAGCCCCCAAGCGTAAGTCGAAATGTTTTGCCCTGCAGCTTTGCTGCGCAAGAGATTGGCTAAGAACTTTTGTTCCTTGGTATAGGGTGGAAAGAAGCCAAATTTTTGCGCTGCGGTTATTTGGCAATGCAGGGCCCTAGAGGCTGAGGCAACATAATCCCACTGTTCTTGACTCTCAATTTCGGCTCGGATGGCGTCAATAACGGGAAACCCGCTTGTTTGAAACAGGTAAGAGTAGGCTTGCGTGCCGTCTTCTTTTATTGTTTTTTTCTTTTTGCCTATTCGGAACATGGAGCTGGCTCCTGCTGAGTGTATACTTTTATGGGCGGAAAAGGTTTGGCATTTTTTTTGCCCGTCCAAGAGGAATAACGACTTTGCCATAAGCTTGCGAAGTATTCGTTAAAGTCACAAGATGTTTGTTGTGTGAAGCTCGGGTGGCTACATATTTATGCTCAATTCGGCGAACAACGCGGCGCTTCGGAGTGGGCTTTTGTGAGTAGGAGGCCGTTATCGTCGGTTGCGCATTAGGTGCATTATTCGCTGCATGCGAAGGCGCGGCGGCAAAGCCGAGGATTGTGCAAACGGAAAGCATTTTGATAAAGTTTTTCATAATCACCTAACTCCAGGGTTGGCCCTGTTTAACGGAGCTCATTTGCTTGAACTCTCAATGGTGATTAATAGGTTGGAATGCTTACGAAGGTCTTAATGTGGATCTGCGTTGGCATTCAAAAAGGTTTCACTTTCAACCTTATCAAGTTTAGGGTTAAGTTCAGGTAAATGAAATGCTTTTACTTGCTCGGCCGTTTTTTTAGGACGTGGCCATTCTATTGTGGCTGGTTTACTGGCTTGACGGCTCTGGGGCGGCTCTTCCAAGCATCCCAAGAGAACAGTAGGACCGCCAGCCATATAAATGTGAAGCAGATTGCGTGTGCGATGGTAAACGCTTCGCCGTAATAGAGCGCACAGCCGAACTGTAGTGTTGGTCCTATATATTGTAAAAAGCCGAGGGTTGATAGTTTTAAGCGCCGAGCCGCAAAGGCAAATGCGAGTAGTGGTAGGACCGTCACTGGCCCAGCAAATATAAGCAAGCCTTTCATGGCAGGCGTCGCTGACGTGAAATCAAGAGTGCCAGAATGATGTAGCCAGAGTAAAAACAAGGCGCCCGCAGGCAACATTACTAATGTTTCAATAAAAAGACCTGGCATGGCGCCGATGTTGACCTGTTTGCGAATGACTCCATAAATTGTAAAAGTAGCTGCAAGGATCAACGAGATCGCGGGAAAGACGCCGCCGTAAACTGTTAAAATGATTACGCCTAGGAAGGCAAGGCTAGCGGCTACTGCTTGTAGCTTTGACAATTTTTCGCCTAAAAACACTACGCCGACTAAAACGTAGAGGAGCGGATTGATATAGTAACCCAAACTGCCTTGAAAAATTTGATCTTGCTGTATAGCCCAAATATATACGCCCCAATTAATAGAAAGAGCCAAGGCGGCTAATGTTAGAAGTGCCAGAACTTTAGGCTGCTTAAGAGCTCTGACGACGCCAAAAATTTGCTTCCGAGCGAGGATGATCAAGAGCCCAAACGGTACGGCCCAAACAATTCTGTGAGATAAAAGCTCTAAGGGGTTAATCGTGCGCGTTGCGACAAAGTATATGGGGAACAGTCCCCACATTGTATAGGCAAGCACGCCTGAAAAGAAGCCGGAGCGGCTTTCAGACGGAGGGGGTGGTGGCGCAGAAGTCATAAATTTGCATGTCATACTCTTACGATTGAATCCATGTAAATAAGACGGCACATTGATTTATATTTTTGGCGAGAGACTTGACTCGGCAGGAGAATTTCGTAAAAGCTGCTACCGCTTTGCGGATCTACGGGTAGGTGTGGTGCCGCCGTTTTAATCGCTGTCCAAATTGGTTGGATGGCCGGGCCACGTCAAATGAAAGTATACACGCATGTCTAAGCGTCATTCAGCTAAATATAAAATTGATCGCCGTATGGGCGAGAACATTTGGGGCCGCCCCAAGTCACCAGTGAACAAGCGCCCATTTCCTCCGGGACAGCATGGCCAAGGCCGTAAAAGCAAGCTCTCCGATTTTGGTACGCAGCTTCGCGCTAAGCAAAAGCTTAAAGGCTATTATGGTAACATCACTGAGAAACAGTTCCGCCGTACATATGATGAAGCTACACGTCAGCGCGGCGATGCGTCTGAAAACCTAATCGGTCTTCTAGAGCGCCGTTTGGACGCGGTTGTTTACCGTGCTAAATTTGTTCCAACTGTTTTTGCGGCTCGTCAGTTTGTAAATCACGGCCATGTTCTTGTGAACGGCCAAAAAGTGAACGTTCCATCTTACCGCTGTAAAGAGGGTGATGTTATTGAAGTGCGTGAAAAATCCCGTACCATGGCGCTTGTTCTTGAATCTCTTGAGAGCCCAGAGCGCGAAATTCCTGATTATATCAATCTTGATCCAAAGGGAATGAAAGCGACATTTGTACGCACGCCGAGCTTTGATGAAGTGCCATACCCTGTTGTTATGGAGCCAAATCTAGTTGTCGAATTTTACTCACGTTAATTCGAGCTTCCTCGAAGTTTTAAAGGTTCCGTAGCTGCGGAACTCGTGACCGGAGCGGCTTTTGCCGCTCCTTTTTTTTGCGCCATATTTTTTCTTGTCCATAAAACTTTGTAAGGTTTTTTTGTAGGGCTACCGTCCATGTTCATCACGAACTCATCAAAGTAGTAGAATCCTGGCTCCTTCATAAGAAAGGTGCGGGCGCTTTTGCTAGGGCCAACTATTTTTGTGCTTTGCTCACTTGTGTTCATGCAATATATCACCTCGAGGAAAACTGGCGCGTTGCATTTTTTGACGTGTACCGTCATGTAGGTGCCTGGGCTTAAAGCGTAATCAATTTTAAGAGCTTGACCCGGCTTTACAAAACCCCGCCTGATTTTGAACATTTTGACATAGGGGGTTAGAAAAGTGTTGCTGTCGTTTTGTTCTGGTAGTTTTAGGTTTTCTGTTGAGGCTCCAATCGCTTGGTTGAAGTTAATATAGGCGGGCGCGTAAAATGCACTCGCGTAAAGGACTGCTAAACCGAGAAAAAGCGATAGAATTGTAGCCGTGAGTCGCCTGTTTGACATAGAGCGTTTAGGCTCATAATAGGCTGCTGCCATGAGGCGAACCTGCGTGCCATGAATCGATAAATCGCTTTTTACGCCTACTCGATTAAATGCCATGCTGGTCTATATTCCTACAAATCTGTAAGAACGGTAACAGAACTACTTTTAAAGAGAGTTAATAGGCTATGAGGCGAGTGGGATGTTGTTCTTTTCTAAAAGATCACGGAGCTCACCGGTTTCGAACATTTCTCGCAGGATATCGCATCCGCCGATAAATTCACCCTTTACAAATACCTGCGGGATAGTTGGCCAGCTATTATAGTCTTTGATGCCTTGGCGAATGTCTGGGTCTTCGAGCACATTTACGGATTCGTACTGGGCGCCGACATAGTCCAAAATTTGAACGACGGTTGAAGAAAATCCACATTGTGGGAAGGCTGGGTTGCCCTTCATATAAAGAACAACATCATTTTCGGTGACAGTTTTCTTAATTCGATCATGTGCTGAAGTCATTTTGTGAAGCCTTTATAAGTATCTATATAGATTAATTGGGAAGCAAGGCGCCTTAATTCAAGAGGCTGGTATCTTAGTTTCAAGCGCGAGTGCATGCAAAACGCCACCCATGTTGCCTTTAAGCGCGGCATACACCATCTGGTGCTGCGCTATGCGGGACTTTCCTTCAAACAGAGCGCTTGTAATGATGGCTTTGTAGTGATCGCCGTCGCCGGCCAGATCAATCAGTTCAACATCTGCATCAGGAAGCCCCGCCTTTATGAGGGCGATGATGTCATCTGCAGCCATGGCCACGCTTAACGATCCATCAAGTTTGGTAAGAACGCATCGTAAGTCATTTTGACTTTGGCTACTGTGGTGGAAATCACATCGTCAACAGTAACTTTGTCTCCGCCAAAGGTGCCAATGATCGTCGCGGGTATGCCTTTGCTCTTAGCCGTGGATAGGATCGGGTTTACACTGTTGGGGTCAACAGCCAGTAGATAGCGGGCTTGGTCTTCGCCGAATAGCCATGCATGAAGCGGTATAGTCTTGTCTTCGCGTGTCATGGATAGGCCGACATTGGCGCTCAGCGCCATTTCAGTCGCGGCTACCATAAGACCGCCGTCTGAGCAGTCGTGAGCTGCGAGGACGCGTCTGTCGCGGATAAGGCGGCGTACAAAGTCGCCGTTGAGCTTTTCTTCGTCAAGATCGCAAGGCGGAGGGGCGCCTTCTTCGCGGCCTTCTATGTCTTGTAAATAAAGGGATGCGCCGAGCCAGCCGTCCATATCACCGATCATGATAAGGGCAGAGCCTTTGCAGGCGCCTGAGACGGTGGTATAAAAATTAAGATCGGGAATGAGGCCGACGCCGCCAACTGCGGGCGTGGGCGGAATGGCTTGCCCATTGGTTTCGTTATAAAGGGAGACGTTACCAGAGACGACAGGGTATTCAAAAGCGTGACAGGCGGCGTTCATGCCATCGATACAGCCCACAAACTGGCCCATAATTTCTGGGCGTTCAGGGTTGCCGAAATTGAGGCAATCTGTAATCGCAATCGGGTCAGCACCGACGCAGGTCAAATTGCGCCATGTTTCGGCTACGCATTGTTTTCCGCCTTCAAACGGATCAGCTTCGCAGTAACGCGGCGTGACATCCGTTGTGATTGCAACGGCTTTGTTGCTGCCGTGAATGCGGACAATGGCAGCGTCGCCCCCGCTTTGGCTACTATCCACAGTGTCAGACATCACGTGACGGTCATATTGTTCCCAAATCCAGCGACGGGATGATATATTAGGGGAGCCCATGATTTTGAGGAATGTTTCTGTGTAGTTTTTCGGCTCGGCAATGTCTTCCGCTTTTAACACGGGCCGTTTCGGCGTTGCTACGTGAGGCCGGTCATAGTTCGGCGCGTCTTCGGCAAGAGGGGCCACAGGTATATCGCAGACGGTTTCGCCTTTATGAGTTAACACGAGGCGGCCTGTATCTGTGGTTATACCGATTTTAGCGACATCCAGTTCCCATTTCTGGAACACATCAAATGCGAGCTGTTCTTTACCGGGCTGTATTACCATGAGCATCCGCTCTTGGCTTTCAGACAGCATCATTTCGTAAGGCGTCATACCTTCTTCGCGCTGCGGTACGAGGTCCATATCGAGCGCAATGCCTACACCGCCCTTATCGGCCATTTCTAGGGACGAGGAGGTAAGACCCGCCGCGCCCATGTCTTGAATGGCGATAATGGCGTCGGTGGCCATGAGTTCTAGGCAGGCTTCTATCAATAGTTTTTCTGTGAACGGATCGCCGACTTGAACAGTTGGGCGTTTTTCTTCGCTATCATCGTCAAATTCAGCAGATGCCATGGTTGCGCCATGAATGCCGTCACGGCCAGTTTTAGAGCCGACATAAAAAATCGGATTGCCGACGCCCTTAGCTGCAGAATAGAAAACATTATCGGCGCTAGCGAGGCCGACGCACATGGCGTTGACAAGAATGTTGCCATTATAGCCGGGGTGGAAATTGGTTTCGCCGCCAACAGTCGGTACACCGACGCAGTTGCCGTAGCCGCCAATGCCAGCAACAACGCCGTTTACAAGCTGTTTCGTTTTCCAGTGATCGGGTTCGCCGAATCTGAGGGCATTAAGCAACGCGATCGGACGCGCGCCCATCGTAAATACATCACGCATGATGCCGCCAACGCCTGTAGCTGCGCCTTGATAGGGTTCAATGTAGGACGGGTGGTTGTGGCTTTCCATTTTAAAAATAATTGCGTCGCCGTCGCCAATATCAATAACGCCAGCGTTTTCGCCAGGGCCTTGAATGACGCGGTCGCCCGTTGTCAGGAACTTACCAAGGTGACGGCGAGAGGATTTATAGGAGCAATGCTCAGACCACATGACTGAGAATATTCCCAATTCATTGATGTTAGGTTCGCGGCCTAATCGGTCGAGAATGATGGCATATTCGTCCGTGGATAGACCGTGCTCAGCGACGACTTCTGGTGTAATTTTTATGTTATCGGCCATCAGATAGACTCAATAATAGATTTGAATAGATTGATACCATCAGTTCCGCCGTGCAGCGGGTCAACGGCTCTTTCGGGGTGAGGCATCATGCCAAAGACATTTCCGTCTGCGTTGCAGATGCCCGCAATATCATTGGCCGAACCATTTGGATTGTCCGCATATTTGAATATGACTTGCCCGTTTTTGTCGAGGCGGCTTAGCGTCTTATCATCGGCAAAGTAATTGCCGTCATGATGTGCGACAGGGAAGGTAACGTCTGTCATTCCGTTATAAGCTGAGGTGAAACGGCTATTGCTATTAACGATTTTAAGCTTTTCAGGCCGGCAAACGAATTTGAGGCCTTTATTGCGCATAAGCGCGCCCGGTAGGAGCCCTGTTTCTGTTAGGATTTGAAAGCCATTACAAAACCCAGCAACGTTAAGGCCTTTCTTTGCGCGGGCCACGAGATCTTTTACGATAGGCGAACGCGCGGCCATAGCGCCGGAGCGCAAATAGTCGCCGTATGAAAAGCCGCCGGGGATTACAACGAAATCAAGATCGTCGGGCAGAGCGCTCTCGCGATGCCAAATCATCTGTACGGGGCGGCCTGTGATTTTTTCCAATGCAGTCGCGGCGTCGCGGTCGCAGTTGGAAGCGGGAAAAACGATAACGGCGGTTTTCATTTAGTCCTCAATCTCGACCCGGTAGCTTTCAATCACCGTATTGGCGAGAAGCTTTTCGCACATGTCTGTGACGCGCGCTTTCGCTTGCTCAGCATCTTTTTCTTTAAGGTCAAGTTCAATGACCTTGCCCTGGCGAGCACCTTTGACTTCGTCAAAACCGAGGTCGACGAGGGAGCGGGCAATAGCCCGGCCTTGCGGGTCAAGAACACCCGGTTTGAGGCCAACATGAATGATCGCTTTCATGGCAATATCCTTTACGCGTCGTCGTTTTTTACCACTGATAGATTAGGGTGTGGGACGGGGTTGTTTTTTATGATTCCAAGCCGCGTTGCGACTTCATTATAAGCTTCGGTGACGTCGCCCAAATCCCTGCGGAAACGGTCTTTGTCGAGTTTTTTATTAGTGTCTCGGTCCCACAGACGGCAGGAATCGGGGCTGATTTCATCTGCGAGCAATAATTGGTGTCCGCCGTCAACATGGTAGCGGCCAAACTCAATTTTGAAATCAACGAGGCGGATGCCAATGCCAGCAAACAAGCCTTGCATATAATCATTAATCCGTAGGGTCATGCCGATCATTTCGTCAACTTCGGCCTGTGCTGCCCAGCCGAAAGCATTAATGTGTTCTTCAGCGACCAATGGATCGCCAAGGTCATCACGTTTAAGGCAAAATTCAACGACAGGCCGTGGAAGGCGTTCGCCTTCTTCGATCCCTAGGCGCTTTGACATAGTGCCCGCGGCGATGTTCCGGCAGATAACTTCCAGCGGTATAATCTCTACCTTCTTGATCAGCTGCTCCCGCATGTTCAGGCGCTTAATAAAATGAGTAGGAATTCCGATTTCGCCAAGGCGTATCATCATGTATTCTGAAATACGGTTGTTCAGGACACCTTTGCCGTCAAGAGTTGCCTTTTTTTGCGCGTTAAACGCAGTGGCATCGTCTTTAAAATACTGGATGAGGGTGTCGGCTTCTGGGCCTTCATACAGAATTTTGGCTTTACCTTCGTAAATTTGCTTGCGTCGGCTCATGGTAGCCCTCTTTGGCGAAGCGAGACTCGTTTCCAAGCCTCTAAAAGGGGCGTCATAGCGCATGCCTTGGAGGGCGGCAATGGCTATCCGTAATTTGCGGCGCGTGTTTTACTGATTTTCTCATTGTGAATTGGGCTATCAATCCCTAAATGAGGTGTACACATCATTGCGTAATGGAGATAGGCATGAATAGCTTTAATGATCGTAAGAATGCGTCTGAGAAAAAGTTTGTTTTGGATGCACAGTTAGAATTTAAAGCAGAATCACGGCGTAATAAAAAGCTCGCGCTATGGGTTGCCGGACTTCTTGGAAAGAACGACGATGAGGCCACAAAATATATCACTGAAGTGATCGCTGCTGATATGGAAGAAGCTGGCGATGATGACGTTTTCCGTAAAGTTCGGAAAGATTTAGACGATGCTAATGTAGAGCTCACGGATATTTCTCTTCGCGAGAAAATGGATGCTCTGATGCAGGAAGCGCGCGCAGAAATCGTCGGCGAAGCTTAGGCCTTCACGAAAACTCTATTCGCACTGTTAAAGGCAGTGCGAATAATACCTCTTGGGTTTGTCTGATTAACGGTGGTTTGCTGGCGGGCAGGTCGTATCGAACGACGTATGGTTAGTAACAGCATGTGTCTTTAGGTTGCGGATGTGCATTTTCATAGCTTCTGCATCGTAAGTCTTATTGACACATCCGAGCGTACGTTTTGTGTCTGCGTCGATCATGACGGCAAATCCCGTAATCCCTAGCCATTGATTATATTGCGCGACGATATTTCTATCGAAGGCTTTATGCGCGCCGATTTCTGAAAGAGGTTGGTTGCTAATATCGATTTCAACATATTCAATTTTCCGGTCATTAAGATTGCTGAGAGCAGCTCTAAGGCGAGGTTCTAGGATGCGGCATGGTCCGCACCAGTCAGCGCGAAATACGACTACATACATATCAGGGCCTGTTGATGCTGTTGTCATCGAGGAAGCGCCTACGCCTAACAATACGCTAGCGCCCAAACATAATGATTTGAAAATAGAGGTCATACGTAAACTTTCATTTTGTCTACATTGTCATGAATATGGTTCTTTGGCGCGTAGAAATATCAGTTTCTCGATCACAAGATAGTGAAAACCCGAACGAGGGGTGCTCGTTCGGGTTTTTTAACGCAATATAAGAAAACCGTTATTTAGGCGGTGTGTTATAAGCTGGTGGGCACTCTGTGGCTTTGGCGTTAATACTGGCGCGAGAGATGATCGCCGTTCCAGACGCTTTTGCCGTCATGCGTTTTAGCTCTTGGGTCATTTCATCCGTTTCGGTGTTCGGATTGACACATCCGATAACTTTTTTTGATTTTGCGTCGACAACGGCAGCAAATCCAGGAAGCCCAACCCATTTATTGAATACAGGCACGATATCGCGGTCAAAAGCTTCGTGAGCCCCTTTTTCCCAGCGCGCGGCCGTCGTTGTGTCGATGACGACGTGCTCTATATTCGCGCCAACAGATGAGATGGCAGAATATATTTTCGTATCAAGTGTTTGGCTGTCAGTGTTTTTTTCGTTGCGGAAATTGACAACATAGACATCAGGAGCGGCTGCGAAAGCCGTCGCGCCCGAAGCGGCTGTTATAAGTGTTGCGGTTAAAAGGGCGGCAAACTTCTTCATGACTGAGTTCCTTTGTTAGTTATGATCTGCTTTTCAGCGGTGTCCCATATTTACAAAAGAATGGTTTAAAAAGCCCAAACACAGCGATAACCCTGTGTTTACGATGTTTAATAATCGCCTTGTCAAAGGTTAATTGGCGGCCTTTTGATCATGCTAAGGCATTGAATTAGATCAAGAAAAAATTCTCGAAAAAATATCATCTACATGCTTCATGTGATACGCATCATCGAACATAGCCTTGATTTGCTCATCTGATAGAAGGGCCGTGACCTCTGGGTCCTTAAGGAGCAGGGCGGTGAAAGAGCCTTCGCCCGCATTGCCGCTCATACGGAAGATTTCCCACACCTTCATGGCGTTACGCTGAACTAGGCGGTAAGCGCTTTCGCGTTGCTCTCCAGCCTGTGTTAGCGCGAGGAGAATACGCTGGCTATTATGAAGGCCGCCGAGACGGTCCATATTAGCGCGCATTTTTTCGGGATAAACAACAAGGTTTTCGATCACACCTGCGAGTCGGTGAAGGGCAAAATCCAAATGTATTGTGGAATCAGGGGCAATCCCGCGCTCGACAGAGCTATGCGAAATATCGCGCTCATGCCAAAGGGCGACATTTTCCATAGCGGGCATGACTGCCATCCGAACCAAACGTGCAAGTCCTGTGAGGTTTTCTGTTAGAACTGGATTACGCTTATGCGGCATGGCCGATGAGCCCTTTTGGCCTTTGGAGAAAAACTCTTCGGCTTCCAAAACTTCGGTGCGTTGTAGGTGGCGAATTTCCACGGCGACGCGTTCGATAGAGCTGGCGACGACGCCGAGGGCTGCAAAGTACGCCGCGTGGCGGTCACGCGGAATGACCTGTGTCGAAATCGGCTCAACTGCTAGGCCCATTTCCTTGGCCACATGGGCTTCGACTTTGGGGTCGATATTGGCAAAGGTTCCAATCGCGCCGGAAATGGCGCAGGTGGCGATTTCTTCGCGCGCTGCAATGAGGCGGGCCTTGCCGCGCTCAAATTCAGCGTAAGCTTGCGCGAGCTTGAGGCCGAAGGTTGTCGGCTCGGCGTGGATCCCGTGAGAGCGGCCAATGGTGATCGTATATTTATGTTCTTCGGCCCGCTTTTTAAGCGCTGCCAATACGCGGTCCATACCAGCAAGCAATATGTCCGTCGCGCGTGCAAGCTGTACGGAGAGGGTGGTGTCAAGAATATCAGAGGATGTGAAGCCTTGATGCACAAAGCGAGAATCTTCGCCGATGAATTCAGAAAGGTGCGTCAGGAACGCAATCACGTCATGTTTGACTTCGCGTTCGATCTCGTCAATGCGCGCCACATTAAATTCAGCAGAGCCGCCCTTGTCCCAAATGTTCTCGGCCGCAGCCTTTGGGATGACCCCAAGCTCAGCAAGAGCGTCACAGCCATGGGCCTCAATCTCGAACCATATCCGGTATTTTGTAGCGGCTGACCATATCTCGGTCATTTCTTTACGGGCGTAACGTTCAATCATAATGGACTCACTTTATCTTTGGGCTGCTTTTGAAAGCAAAACGCATCAAAGGTCAACCCAAGCAGGCGCGGCGTTTAAGTGCCGCGGCCTTCATTCCGAGCTTCTGCCGCAGCCCAGTCTTTGGGGAGAGTCTTTGAGACCAGAAGGAAGAAACATACGCCGACAAAAAAGGCAAATGATACACATGTCATGGCATATTTTGTTGCCATAAGGTCGTCATGCCCCGCTGATTTGAACACATCAATGAGAAGGCCTGCCGTTGTCGGGCCTCCGCCAAGGGCGATCATGTTCAGTATAAAGAAGAACAAAGCCGTCGACATAGCGCGCATGTGGATAGGTGCTAGGGTTTGAGCAATGGCAAAGCTTGGTCCAAGGTAAACACCGAGGAAGGACAGCATGAAGAACGTCGTGATGAGGTGCAGGTTAACGCTGTCGACCCAAAAGCCCATTACGGCAAAGGGCAGTACAATTCCGATGGAAATCGCCGGAACCCAGCCATAGGCTCGAACATTTTTCGCGCCCCATCGATCTGCGATTTTCGCGCCGATAAACGTGCCGCCAGCATAAGCAATGCCGTTTATGACGCCCAAAATCAGGACAACTTGCCGGAAATCATAAGATGGGTCCAGGAGGCGAATGAACTTGGTTTGAAAGCCTGAAAAAGCGTAAGAGGCAAAGGAGGCTGTTGCAATGCCAAGGCACATAAACCACCAAGACTTTATGGAGAGAAGCGTTTTTAGATTCTGTGAAAATCTGTATTTTTTTACTTCCCCGCCTTTGGCGATTTCTTGGGTGCCGCGAACAGGTTCCCGAAGAATAAGTCTAACAACAATGGCTAACGCAATCCCAATAACCCCAAGGACGATGAATATGCGCCGCCAATTTACGGTTTCGGGGTTGGCCCCCATGAGGCTAGCGGTGGCAAAGTAGGCGGTCATAATTCCAAGCGGAATGCCTAGCGAGTAAACGCCTAAGGCCGATGCCCGCTCTTCTTTGGGGTAAAGGTCGGAGATAATGGAGTGCGAGGGAGGGCTTCCGCCTGCTTCGCCGATACCGACACCCATACGCGCTAGGCCGATTTGTACAAAATTGTTGGCCATGCCTGTCAGGGCCGTAAATCCGCTCCATAAGGCTAGCGAAATTGCCAGGATGTTCACTCGGTTGAATTTATCGGCCATGAGGGCAATAGGGATGCCTACTACGGTATAAAGAACAGCAAAGGCGAATCCGATCAGAAGGCCAAGCTGTGAATTACTCAGCCCAAGATCTGCTTGAATGAAGGGGGCTAAAATCCCTACAATTTGCCGATCAATGAAGTTGAAGCCGTAGACCAATGTCAGCAATAGCAAGACAAGGGTTCTATAATTTTTGGACGGTTTTTGACTCACTTAAGATTCCCCTTATTATTCTTTCGTTCAGTCATGACGATATTTTGCTTTGAGAGCAAGTGTGTTTGATAATTGAGATTATGGCAGCAGAAAAGGCGCCCTCGCGGCGGTGTCAGTCTTTCGGGGTTTGTAAGTTTCGTTTCTTTTAAGTGCCAGCGGCGAAGCCGCTCGC
>JBPOEZ010000014.1:0-22936 GCA_051252005.1 Alphaproteobacteria bacterium
GCCAACGGAATATAGAATACGGTTATCACCTTTTGACCGCGTTGGTCGAAAACCACACGGACTGTCCCGCTTTATTAATGCGGGGTACCAACCACCAACCCACCCCGCGAGCGGCTTCGCCGCTAGCACTTAAAAAAACGAAACTTACAAACCCTGCCAATGTTCGCGCCCGTCCCAGCGGGGGATTTTGCGTGGCTACCGCTCCCTGCTCGTAGACATTACCTGCGCAAGTCGACCCAAATAGCATTTGATGCCCCAGCGCAAAGGGTGTAGGAGCGGCGAAAATTTAAGAGGCACTCATGAACTACGAAATGATCGAACTCACACGCGACGGCCGCGTTGCGACCCTCCGTTTGGATCGCCCTAAGGCGCTCAACGCGCTTTGCCAAGCTATGATGGGCGAAGTCGCGCACGCACTCAATGACCTGGAAAAGGACGATAGCGTTGGCTGCGTGATTTTGACGGGCTCAGAAAAGTCCTTCGCTGCTGGTGCAGATATTAAAGAGATGCAGGAAAACACCTATCTCGATATTTATAAAAACGACCCTTTTGAAGAAAACCACTGCGCGATTGAACGCTTCCGCAAACCGATCATCGCCGCCGTGTCTGGCTACGCCCTTGGCGGCGGCTGCGAAATTGCGATGATGTGCGACTTTATCATTGCCGGAGATAATGCCAAATTCGGGCAGCCCGAAATTACGCTCGGCGTCATGCCCGGCATTGGCGGCACGCAAAGGCTTGTCAAAGCGATTGGCAAATCAAAAGCCATGGATATGTGTCTCACGGGCCGGATGATGGACGCGGCGGAAGCGGAAAGCGCAGGACTTGTCTCTCGCATCGTTCCCGTCGATGAACTTCAAGACACAGCCCTTGACGCTGCGCGTAAAATCGCCGCGCAGAGCTTGCCGATTGCGATGATGACGAAAGAAGCCATCGACGTATCTTTTGAAACAACGCTGACTCAGGGCCTGCAGTTTGAACGCCGCCTGTTCCAGTCCATGTTTACAACCCACGACCAGAAAGAGGGCATGACGGCCTTCATCGAAAAACGCAAACCGCACTTTAAGCACAAATAGAGCACACCGTAAGCGCTTCGCAGATTCATTGATAAAAATGATAGCGAGGTGTTGACGCCCCATAGAGGGAGCGCTATAGGGCGCGCTGCAAGTTTACTTCCGGCAAACGTTCCGGATATGAGGATATTATGGCCAATACATCATCAGCCAAAAAAGCCGTCCGCGTCATGGCACGCAAGACAGCTGTTAACAAAGCCCGCCGGACAATGGTGCGCTCTAATCTACGCCGCGTCGAAGATGCGATTGCTTCTGGCGATAAAGCCGCCGCGCAAGTCGCTGTTAAAGCCGCTGAGCCCGCTATGATGCGTGCTGTTAGCAATGGCGTTTTTCACAAAAATACTGGTTCACGGAAAATTTCCCGCCTGAACAAGCGCGTTAAAGCTATGAGCTAAGCCCTCCACGCTTAGCACTGCATCAAGCCGGGCCTCGCGTCCGGTTTTTTTGTGTCTGCTTTTTAGCAGCTCGCTGTTTACTACGCGGAAAAAACGTGCCTTTTTCGCAACACGCATCGCCATTCTAAATTTTTAGATAATGGCTCTGTCACAAAAACTTTATGAAAATGAAATTATTTTTGCCGCTAATGCACTGCCACATTTACGTTTTTTTGAGTCAATAAAAAAGAGTGTCGACTTTGCAGTTTTTCGCCGTTGACGCGATCATAAATTAACGGTTTAAAGGGGGTGAGAGACAGGCCCCTACGGGATCGCTTGTTGCGGAGGAGCGCTGCAAAAGGATGATCATCCTGCCTGCAGAATCCAAATATTGTTATTATTTTCAATGGGTTACCTGTTTAATCCAGCGCATAAGTATTGGGGAAAATTAGTGACTGTGAAGAAGGACGCGCAACCAGATCTCGGCGAAACACGCCCTGATCTCTTTACTGGGGAATCCCCTGTAGAGAGTGCCCATAAGACATGGGCCGCAGTGCAAAAAGACCTCAGCTACGCTATTGGGCCCAATGTTCATAGATCATGGACAGGACGCCTTCACATCACTAGCGCGGATGCCTTTTCTGTCACACTCTCAGCGCCAACACGGTTTATCGCTACAAAAATCGAAACCAATTATATGGAGCCGCTAGTCCGGCTTTGGAAGAAGCACGACATGGTCGCTCCGCCCCGCGCGGTCCGCATTGCTAAGCCTTTAGAAGCTGGCGACAGCCAACCGACTATAATATCAGCTGTGCCTGCATCACAAAATGGGCAGCAGCAAGCCCGCCCATCTAAGCTTCCTGTGCAAGCCATGAGCGCTGCCGCGGCAAATGTCGCCAAAAAACCGCATGCCGCTCATAATGAGAGCGCCAAGCGCGCGCCGCGCAAACAGTTTTCTTTCGACAACTTCATTGTTGGCCCTTCAAACGAGCTCGCCTTCGCCGTCGCACGCCAAACCGCCAACTCAGAAGCCGCTCAATACAATCCGATTGTTTTTCACGGCGCGAATGGAATGGGCAAAACCCACCTCATGTACGCGATCAAGCATTCCATAGAAACCAGCCAGCCTGGACGCAGGGTCCGCCTGATTACTGGCGAACAATTCGTCACAACCTTTGTGAATTCCTTACGCGGGACCGGACGCGAAGCCATTGATGCCTTTAAGGCCTCATTGCGCGGCGTTGACCTTTTAATGATTGACGACGCTCACTTCATCGCGACCAAGCCTAATAGTCAAGAAGAGCTCCTACATACGCTCGTATCGCTTGTTGGAGACGGCCGTCAGGTCATGATCGCAACAGATCGCCATCCGGACCAAATGGAAAAAGCCTCTGATAGGCTAAAGTCCTATCTCTGCAGCGGACTTATCTGTAAAATCGGCGCGGCGGATTATGAGCTACGCAAACGCATACTGGACCGGCTTATTACGCGCCGTAGCGAAAACGGCGGACATATCACCATCCCGCAAAATGCCCGTGATCATTTAGCCGCCCGTATTAACGCCACGCCTCGTGACCTCGAAGGCGCGTTTAACCAAGTCGTGGCGCAATCTGAATTTCTTGGCACGCCGATCACCCTTGAAACCATTCAAGACACGCTCTCCGACAGCCGTTATATTACCGGGCAGCGTCTGACCGTTGACCGCATACAGCGCGCCGTCGCCGAAGAATTTGACATTACGCTCAATGACATGGTGTCGAAACGCCGAACCCGCATTGTTGCCCGTCCGCGCCAAGTCGCTATGTATCTTTGTAAAAAAATGACCAAGCGGTCCCTGCCTGACATCGGGCGGCGCTTTGGCGGACGTGATCACACAACGGTTATGCATGCTGTTAAGCGGATTGAAGACTTGCGGCAGGATGATCCGCAGTTCCACGCAAAGATCCAAACGCTGGAATCAAATTTGAAAGCCGCATAAGGCCTATTCATTTTTGTCTCAAAGCCCGCCTTGTAAGAGAGACCGCCTCCGCATAGATTATCCGCAAGGAGACGGCCATGACACAAACCTCTAACCCTATTGACGTTTTAATTATCGGGGCAGGCATCTCAGGCATCGCCGCCGCCTATTACATACAAAAACGCTGTCCATCTAAATCCTACACGATCCTAGAAAGCCGCGACGCTATGGGGGGAACATGGGATTTATTCCGTTATCCCGGTATTCGCTCAGACTCTGACCTTTACACATTTGGCTACTCCTTTCGCCCGTGGCTGGATGACGAAGCCTTTGCGGGCCGAGATAAAATCAAGAGCTATATTGAAGACACGGCGCAGGAAAACGGCATTGATCAGCATATTCGGTTCGGCCATAAAGTTATCAAAGCCGCCTGGGACTCCAAGACAGCCACATGGACAGTCACGGCCAAAGCGAACGGCGAAACACTGATCCTGACCTGCCATGTGCTTTATATGTGCCCTGGCTATTATGATTACAGCGCCGGATATTTACCTCAATGGGACGGAACGCAAGACTTTGAGGGCGACATCATTCATCCTCAAAGCTGGCCCGAAGATACAGATTACACAGGTAAGAACATTACGGTTATCGGCAGCGGCGCAACCGCCGTGACACTCATTCCGTCTTTGGCGGAAAAGGCAGCGCACGTCACAATGCTGCAACGCTCGCCGACCTACATTGTGGAAATGCCCGCGCGTGATCCGCTTGCTATAGCCTCGCGCAAACATCTTGGGGCTAAAATTTCTCACAAATTAATCCGCTGGAAAAACATCCTGCGAACAATTTTTTACTACCAGATCGCCCGCCGCTTCCCCAGCTATATGAAAAAACAGGTCATGAGCGGCGCGCAAACGGCACTTGGCCCTGATTTCGACGTACAGAAACATCTCAACCCGACTTATAATCCGTGGGATCAACGCGTCTGTATCGACAAGAACGGCGATATGTTTGCCGCCATCAAGGCGGGTAAGGCTTCCATCGTCACAGATCATATTAAAAACTTCACGGCCTATGGCCTTGCGCTAGAATCTGGAAGTCACCTAGATGCCGACATGGTTATCACAGCCACAGGGCTCAACATGCAGTTTTTAGGCGGCGTTGACCTGACCGTTGACGGCACGCCTATCGATGTTAGCCAGACCTATATGTATAAAGGTATGATGTTCTCAGGACTGCCCAATCTTGTCTACTCCATCGGCTATACGAACGCGTCATGGACACTCAAATGCGAGCTCATTGCCCGCTACGCCTGCCGCCTTATCAACGAAATGGATAAAAGCGGGAAGCCTGTAATGGCCCCCGTAGCCGCAGATGATATCGTCCCCCGTCCAGCGCTTGATCTTGAATCCGGTTATATTTTCCGCGCAGAAGACAAGCTCCCCAAGCAAGGCGAAAAGGCCCCATGGCGCGTTTACCAAAATTACGTCTTAGACAAAATATCACTGGGCATGGGCACACTGCACGACAAGGTTATGCATTTTTCATCAAAAACCCCTTGATTGAACCGCAATAACTTGTACGCCCAATTACGAAAAACGGTTGGCATTTCCTGCCGTTTGAGTATTGTGGTCGGCCATATTCGAGGTTGGGGCAGACCGCCTAGCAAGCCTTGAAATGTTAAGTAATCGGGACAAACGGGTATGAAAATTTCTATTGAACGCGCAGCGCTTCTAAAATCTTTAGGACATGTTCAAAACGTCGTTGAACGCCGCAATACAATCCCGATCCTGTCCAACGTCCTTATCAGCGCCGAAGACGGTAAAATTACGCTTGTCGCAACCGATTTGGACATTGAGATTTCTGAAAGCTCAGACGCCACAGTTGACGCGCCGGGTGATGTTACCGCTCCTGCTCACACGCTTTATGATATTGCCCGCAAACTGCCCGACGGCGCGCAGGTCTCGCTTAAAATAAACAATGATAACCGCCTTGATGTCGATGCTGGACGTTCGCACTTTACACTGCCGCTTCTACCGTCAGGCGACTTCCCCAAGATGACGGCCGACGGTTTCACTCATGACTTCGTAATGAAGACCAGTGAGTTACGGCGCTTAATCGACAAGACAAAGTTCGCAATCAGTACCGAGGAAACCCGCTATTACCTTAACGGTATTTATGTCCATGCCCATGACGGCGCTTTGCGCGCTGTAGCGACAGACGGTCACCGTTTGGCACTGTCTGAAATGCCTCTTCCTGCGGGCGCGGCAGATTTACCAGGCGTGATTATTCCGCGCAAAACCGTTGCCGAAATTCGCCGCCTTATTGACAGCGCGGACGGTGATGTCAGCCTCTCCGTTTCCGATGCTAAAATCCGCTTTACGTACGGCGCGGCAGTTTTAACCTCGAAACTGATCGACGGTACTTTCCCAGATTATGAACGCGTCATTCCTAAAGGGAATGATAAAGAGCTCGTGATTGACAATAAGGTCTTTGCTGACGCCGTTGACCGCGTGTCGACAATTTCCGCGGAAAAATCCCGCTCTATAAAACTGTCCCTGTCTCAAGACAGTTTGGCTCTTGTTGTCGACAACCCTGAAAGTGGTAATGCCCGTGAAGATTTAATTGTCGATTATGGCCACGAAGAGCTTGAGATTGGCTTTAACGCGAAATATCTCTTGGACGTCACTAGCCAAATTGAAGGCCGCGATGCCACGTTCCACCTTGATGGCCCAGCCTCTCCCGCTCTTGTCAAAGACGGCGAAGATCCGGCCAGCTTGTTCGTCTTAATGCCGCTTAGAGTCTAGCGCTTACGGGCCACATGCCTTTTATACAAAGCTTACGCCTCACAGATTTTCGCTCTTATTCCGCCCTTGATGTTTTGCTCGGGCCAGAACCCGTTGTGCTATACGGGGCTAACGGGGCCGGAAAAACAAACCTCTTAGAAGCGCTCTCGCTCCTATCGCCAGGCAAAGGCTTGCGACGCGCGCGCATGGAAGATATTGCGCGACGAAGCAGCGATAATATCGCTCCAGCTTGGGGCGTTGTCGCCTCTGTTTCTGCGAACGGCACGCCCGTAAAAATCGCTGTTGGGCAAGTGCCTGAACATCCAAGGCGGCGCACAATCCGCATTGACGGGCAAGCCTCCACAGGGGCTGCACTGTCAAAGCACTTAACCCTCATGTGGCTTACACCGGCTCAAGACCGCCTGTTCACAGGGCCCGCGTCTGACCGACGTAAATTTCTTGACCGCTTCACCCTCGTCCACGCACCGGATCACGGGCTTAATGTTCTGCGTTACGAGAAGGCCCGTTCAGAACGCAACCGACTTTTCGCCGAAGGCATAAATGACGCGGGATGGTTTATTGCGCTCGAAACCGACATGGCCGCCCGCGGCGCGCGCATCGCTCAAGCGCGCTCTGAAACAGTTTGCCGCCTCGTAGACGAAATTGCAGCACGCCCAGAAGGCGCATTTCCCAAAGCCGCGCTTTCCCTAGAAGGCGAAGCCGAGGACATGTGTCAAAGCGGGCTGCCTTTAGATGATGTCGAAGGCAGCCTGTTTGAATCACTGGCCCGCAACCGATCGCGTGATGCCCGCGCGGGGCGCACCCTTGACGGCGTTCACCGCTCCGATCTCCAAGTCACGCATATTGAGAAAAATATGCCCGCGCAGGACTGCTCGACGGGAGAGCAAAAAGCGCTGCTTATTGGGCTCGTCCTCGCGCATGCCCGCGCGCAAGCCGCGCAACAGCCGCTCCTCCTCCTCGACGAAGTCGCCGCGCATTTAGACGTTGACCGCCGTGCCGCCCTAATTGAGGAACTGCTGGCCCTGAAAACACAGGTTTTTATGACAGGTACTGACAAATCTCTATTTGAGGCTTTTAGCGGACGCGCTCAGCTTTTCGAGGTCAGCAAAGGCGGGCTCATAAAAGCTCCGTGACAGAGAGCCGCTCCAAGATTATACAATCTGTATGAAACCAGAAATTATTGCCATCCTATCCATTTTCGTCGTCTTTATTATCGCCGAAATTTTGTTCTCGTCATTCTTCAAAAAGAAAGGGCAAAACAACACGGATGGCTGGGTTGAATTTATCAGCACCATCGCGCTCACTGGTTTCACGCAGCCGCTCGTTCTCTTTCTGGCATACGGCGTTATGGCCGTTGCTGCACCCGGACTAGAAGGCGCGATTAGCGGTTGGCCGTTTTGGGCAGGCTTCCTTCTCCTCGTCGTCTTTGACGATATGGTGCAATATTGGTGGCACCGCGCCTCGCATTCTTATGCTTGGCTCTACAAACTTCACCGCCCGCACCACAATGCTGGCTATATGAGTATCCGGCTTGTCTACCGAAACAATCTTTTCTACTATCTCTTTATGCCTGCGATCTGGATGTCAGGCGTGTTGATCTATCTCGGACTGGGCTGGACCTATGCCGTTTATATCGTCATTAAAATGACGATCATATTTGGCGCTCACTCTGATTTGCAATGGGATAAGCCGCTATATAAAATCAAATGGCTTGCGCCTGTCATGTGGATAGTACAGCGCACTATCAGCACGCCCGCAACGCATCACGCCCATCACGGCAAGCACAAGTCTGATGGCGTCACCCATTACAAAGGTAATTTCGGCAATATGCTGTTTTTTTGGGATGTTTTGTTCGGCACCGCCAAAATTTCGCAAACCTATCCGCCGGAATATGGCGTCGAAGATCTCCCTGAAACAACTTTGGGGGAGCAGCTTCTCTGGCCATTTATCAATACAGGCTCTGATGTTTCGGCCAATAAGGCCCGGTAACTGGTTTTTGCGACCCTTCGCCGCAAGATGATTGGGCACAAGAGGCGAATATGGGTTGGCTTTAAGGCTATATTTTTATAGTAAGACGTAATTATAGTGCTTTATGTGCGCCCGAATGCTTGTTCGGGTCACATTTTGACAAAAGGACGTAACGATGGACGATCTCGGATTCAATAAAATTGCAGCGGCTGTATTAGCGACCGCTCTCGGCTTTATGGGCATTAAAGAAATTTCCCATTCGGCCCTACATGTATCCGCGCCAGATACACCAGCCTACCGTATCGCTGTGCCTGAAGGCCCAACGGACGCAGCGCCTGTTGATCTACCGTTCCCCCAAGATATTTGGGTCGCCTCTATGGATGCTGAGCGCGGTGCAAAGGTTTTCAAAAAATGCACGTCCTGCCATAACGCAGAAGATGGCGGAACCAACGGAACGGGTCCAAATCTTTGGAACGTTGTCGGATCTCATTCTGCAAAGCATGATGGCTTTAAATATTCCAGCGCCATGACGAACTCTGGCCTAACGTGGGACTACGAAACTCTTGACGCTTTCCTTACAAAACCAACAAAATACTTAAGCGGAACGGCCATGAACTTTGTCGGTCTTAAAAAAGAAACTGACCGCGCGGCTGTTATTGAATATTTACGCCAAGCGTCCGGTAGCCCGATTGCAAAGCCAGAAGCTGCTGTGGTCGAAGCCGCCGTCACTCCAGAAGATGGCTCTCTTTTAGACGACGCTCTTGATACGGTTCAAGACGGCGCTGAAACTGTCCTAGATACAGTCACCGATGCAGCAGAAACTGTAATCGACACGGTTGCTGGCGAAAATGACGACAAGAAACATGATGAAGACGGGCACTAGGCTCCAAGCATAATCGACTTGTCTCCGGCGGGCCGAAGCAGGCCCGCAACTGCATGCTTTGCAATATTTTACGCTACTGCGATTTGGCGGCTAACCAATGAAATTTCGCCGCGAATTTGGTCAGCAAACTTGCTCAAATAAGCCCCGCCCGGCCCCGTTTGACGAATGACCACTGAGCGCTTATCGCGCGGGTCAGGGGAACGGGCAATAAACCTGTAACCGGACAATGTATCCAGAGCCCGCGTAATCACAGCTTTCGTAACATTAAGTCTGCGCGCAAGTGACCGGACAGTATGAGGCCCATGCTCAAGGTAAACCGTCGTTAAAATAGCCAGTTGCCGCGTTGTTAGATCAGGTTCCGCCTCGCGCACGCCCTGCAAAGTCACACGGTGCCACAAAGAAAGCGCATCCCGTCGGTTAAACGACCCTGTCTGGCTCGGAAGACGCATATACTGTGAAACCTCTTATTGCTTGCAAATCACTTTTAAAAGATTCGCACACTGGGGATTCTCTGGTCAAGCCGCAAATCGAGATAAGATTTCCACAAAGCGTTAACGCCTTAAACTTAAAGGGTTTTTAGCCCAATAATTTCTTAATTTATCCCGTCTATAAAACACGTAAGTGCCACTTGGATTCAACCATGCCTCAAATTGACCATTCAGACAGCCTGATCCGCCTCAATGCGGTACGCGTCATTATCGTCCTGGTGATCGCCTTTGGTTATGCTTCGACCATGCCTATAGGCCCTGGAAACCCTGAGCTTTTCGCGCATTTAGGCTATGACCCAAGCTGGATCGGCATACAGGCCCTGTTTTTCTTCTCGGGCTTCCTTGCCCTACGTAGCATCCGGCGTCACGGCTCTGCCATAGACTATTTACGTTCACGTTTTATCCGCAATATGCCCTTATTAGCTCTTTTTACCTTGGTGACAGTGCTGATAATTTACCCCGCTTTAAACACGGCGACGGAACCGTTGGTGGTGACCGTCAAAAAATTAGGCCTCTATTTTATATACACGGTAAGCTGCTTAGACCCTGGCCGTACGCTTCCTGGACTTTTGGATGAGGCAAATTATATTTGCTTGATACAAGGCGCCGTGTGGACGTTTAAGTGGGGCCTCGTCGCCCATCTTGCGGCTGCCGCCGGAACTCAGCTACATCTTTTTGATAATAACCGTATTGTTCTCACGCTCGCAGTTCTCGTAACGCTTTTATTTGCCTGCGTTTTTTACCTAAGCGCAAAAATAGATATGCCTCTCCTAGAAACTCCGGCCCTAGCCTTACGCCTTGCTTACCCATTTTTGATCGGAATGGCCGTCTTTGCCTATCAGGATAAGCTGCCAACGTCGCCTCTCGTTCGAACCAGTCTATTGACCTTCTTCGCTGGCATGGCTTTCATATGGCACAGCGGAGTTTTTATGTGGACACCGATAATTGAAATCAGTCTAACCGCATTTTGGGTTTATAGCGCATTTTTGCTAGCAATGTCCAAGACTCCAGCACTGCGCATATTAGAAAACTGGCCTAATTTGGCGCTGGGTCTTTACCTTGTGAACTGGCCAACATCACAGCTCCTAATGCTCGCATTCCCAGAAATTACACCTTGGGGCCTCATCGCGCTTAGCTTGCCGATTTCGCTTTGTATCGCTCTCGCCGCCTACGCTCTGCTATCGAAGCATAGTTACGCCTATGCGAGCCAGTTGTCCCGCCTGCCTGTGAGCAAACCGCATATAGCTTAAAACCCTATGACGGTTTTGATTTCACGCCGCCGTCTTTTAGCCAGTGATAAAGCGTTCGCAGAACGAACATTTCGCCGCCCGCAGGATGCCCCGGAAGGGCCGTAGGGTTCCAGCCATACACGTCAAAATGCATCCACGGCTTATTATCAACAAACCGCTCCAAAAACAGAGCCGCCGTCATGGCACCAGCAAAACTGCCGCCCGAGTTTTTCATGTCTGCGACCGGAGAGCTTAAGAGGCTCATATAGGGCTCCCATAATGGCATAGGCCATAAAGGATCATATTGCGTTTTCGCCATAGCTGTGACGCTAGCAACAGGCTCGTCCCGATTAGAAAAGAAAGGCGGTAATGTCGGCCCAAGCGCTACGCGCGCCGCGCCCGTCAATGTCGCAAAATCAATAATAAGATCTGGATCTCCCTCTGCGGCTTTCGCCAGAGCATCGCCTAATACAAGACGACCTTCGGCGTCAGTATTGTCTATTTCTACGGTAAGGCCTGCGCGTGAGGGGAGGATATCACCGGGACGGTATGCGCCAGCAGATATTGCGTTTTCAGCAATTGCTAGCAAAACATGCAATCGAACAGGAAGGTTATTCGCCATAATCATATCGGCCATTGCGATGGCATGGGCTGCTCCGCCCATATCTTTTTTCATAATCCGAGCACCAGCCGCGCTTTTAATGTTAAGGCCGCCCGTATCAAAGGTAATACCTTTTCCGACGAGAGCCAGATGCGGGTGATTTGGATTTCCCCATTCAATTTCTACAAGACGGGGAACCTCGTGAGCGGCACGACCCACTGCGTGAATCATAGGGTAATTTTCAGCCAAAAGGGCTTCGCCTTTTATCGTTTTTACTTTTGCATTGTGACGCGAAGCCATAATGCGAGCCTCAGCCTCAAGTGCCTCAGGGCCCATATCGCCGGCAGGCGTATTGATTAAATCCCGGCCAAAATGAATGGCGCTAACCTGCGCGCGGATTTCGTCAGCAGCCACATCACTACCTAATTGCAGAACAGGGAACGTCTTTTTTTCCTTCAAATATTTTTCAAATTTGTACGCGCCAAGGCCCCAACCGATGGCCGCTAAGTCAGCTGTCCAATCATCTGGCATTTGCGCGAAGCGGTAAGTACCAGCTGGCAGTGCCCCAGATAAAGTTCCAGCATTAATTGGCCCTGCCATATCCTTTTCTGCAGGCCCCGCGCCGAAGAGCACCAAATCTATATTCCCCTCCGAATCCGGCAGCTTCACAATTTGTCCCGTCTCTCCAGTAAAACTGCGCGCGGCGGCGAAACGCGCCGATTCAGGGCGCAAGGTTTTCTCAAGTTCAGGCCAATCCGATGGACGGCAAACATAAACAGGAATAGCGGCGCTAAGGTCTTGATCCACGGCTGGGACTGCAAAGAAAGGTGTCATCGAATAATGCCTTTTTAAAGGGGGCCATATAGTTAGACCGGAAACTTTTAACGTCTCATTAACCGGCTCTGTTTACGTTTGTTAACTAAATATAGCTGCGGCGCAAGATAGTATGCGCTCTTCAGCTATTTGTCCGTGAGGAGACAGCATCATGACCGTATTACATCTACGCCAATGGAGCCTGTTAGGGCTATCTGCCGTCCTGCTTTCCGGATGCGCTATTGCAGATGGCCTCACAGATTCTGAAAAAGAAATGGTTGCCGATATGGCCCCCTCAAAATATCAGCCGGCAACACGCGATTTGCGCAACAGTATAGAAACGCAAGACAATTTTGCCCAAGCCGCTTTTTGGTCCCAGCAATACAGGCTTAACCCCGCGGACCTTGAAGCCGCGATTAAACTCTCTGCTGCAGTTAGGAAAATCGGCAATCCAGGGAAGGCCGTTGAGATCGCGCAAACCACTCGCGCCATGTATCCTAAAGACCCTTATCTTACTGCTGAATTTGCTGCCGCCCTGTTAGCATCTGAGCGAACCGGCGACGCCATAACCGCCGCCGATGAAGGTCTGCGTGTTGCGCCCGGTTATGCCCGTCTTTGGTCGATCAAGGGCGCCGCCCTTGATCAGCAAGAACAGTATGAACTTGCCCGCAAGCATTATGGCCGAGCACTTCAAATCACACCTGATGATCCAAATGTTATGTCTAACCTTGGCCTAAGCTACGCCCTCGCCGGAGACCCCCAAACAGCAGAAACATGGCTTCGCCGTGCAGCCCAGCAGCCCGGCGCAGGTGAAGGTATTCGTCAAAACTTAGCCTTAGTCATGCAGCTACAGGGCAAACAGCCTGCACAGACCCAGTCCATAGCGCCGCAGCCCCAGAATGGATATTCTGGAGAATACCGGAACGCGCCTCAGCCTTATCAATCATACGCGGCCCCGCAAACGCAGCCACAAGGTTATCCCAGTAACGCACCTGCATATTCCCAGCAGAGTCAACAACCGCAAAAACAATATCAATCCTATCAACCTCAAGCACAACAGTTTGAATCGCGGCCCTCTCAAGCGCGGCAACCACAGTATAGACAGCCGCTACAAATGAACCGTCAGGCCTCTCAGAGCCCGCAAATAACATCTTCGAGCGCCCCCCAAACCTTGCCGCAATACGGAAAACCTACCGCTCCTACTGCGCCAAACGGAAATTTCGGCTATAGCTCCAGCTTCACCGTTGTTGGGCAGCAAGAGGGCGGACCACAATCCGCCGCAGATGCTGCCCGTGCAGCAGCGGCTCACTCGCAGGGTCAAAACCGTAAGGTTGTCGTGCCCTTAGGACAGTCGCCGACAGCGCCAGCGCAAACAGATATTCTAATTCAAATTGCGCAAAATGTTGGCCCGCGGCCAGCGGGGCAGCCGCAACAAAGCTATTCCACTTATGCAGCCCCCCAATATCAATACCCAACCTCCGCTCAATCACAGCCAACTCCGCAGCCAAACATCGATAATAATGCGTCAGAGCGGCGCGGCGCGGCGCGTAGGCGATAAATCCTCTTTAAGAACAACTTTGGCTAAGCTCGCATTGATAATCACTTGCTTGAAGCCATCTTGGACTAACCCCTGATTTGGCCCTTGGAGCGCGTCCTTGCTTGTAGCCTGAGAAAAACGCGACCATTAAACAATCCAAATGCGCCGTTAACGAGGCACAAGCGAATATCTATTTAAAAAAAAGTGCTTGAAAAGTTTAAAGCGCGTCGCCGATCCGCATCACAGCTGGAGTCAGAATAACAATAAACAGAACGGGCAAGAAGAATAGAATCATCGGAATTGTTAACTTCGCTGGCAGGGCCGCAGCTTTCTTCTCAGCCTGCAGCATGCGCATCTGGCGATTTTCATTGGCCATTGTCCGCAATGTATTCCCGAGCGGCGTACCATACCTTTCAGCCTGCACCAAAGCCGTCGATACGGATCTTATGCCAACGTGGTTGTTGCGCCGAGCCAGGTTTTCAAAAGCCTGGCGGCGGCTTTGCAGGTAAGAGAGTTCAGCCGTAGTCAACGAAAACTCTTCCGCAAGTTCGACGGAGTTTTCTGCCATTTCCTTCGCGACCCGCGCAAAAGCGAGCTCAACAGACATACCAGATTCGACACAAATTAAGAGCAAATCAAGAGCATCTGGAAAGGCCGGAGTAATAGACGTCATCCGTTTCGTGGCTTTGTTTTTCAGGTAAATTGCTGGCGCGTAATACCCAAATGATACCAAGCCCAAAGTCGCTGCCAAATTTTGTAATACAGTCCAATCCATGATATTGAGCAAGACAAGAAAGAGCAGACCAAAAATGCCAAGAGCGATAGGCATAATAAAACGAAAAATGTAGAACATATAGACAGGGCGCTGGCCTCGCAGACCCGCTTGCGCCAGTTTATCGCGTAGGTTTGACGCTTCTAAAAGTTTCTCTAGGCTAAGGTTATCAACAAGGTTTTTAAAGAACCCTTTTGTCTCAGTCCGGAGCGCATTATTGCCTGTTTTAAGTTTTTTCAAACGCGCATCGCGCATGCTGTCACGTTCGGAGGAAACTGAAGTCATCCGCTTCTTTAGCTTGTCACCTTCTAAAAGAGGGCTAAGAATCGTAAACAAGGTTCCAACAACCAACAGCGCGATAAGCGCGTAGGCGGCATTTTGAAACATTGTTACGGATCCGGTTTCCATGTCCTGTCCTAAAACTTGAAGTTAATCATTTTACGCATAGTCAATATCCCCATGACCATCATGGCTGCGCCGATCATTAAATTCCTATGACCTGTTTTCGTTGTATATAGCTCGGTCATATAGTCCGGTGACGCAATCGTCACGAGGACCATCACGATAAGTGGAAGAGCGCCAATAATAATGGCTGACATCTTCGCTTCTGCAGACAGAGCTTTAATTTTTTCCCGTAGAAGCTTCCGTCCCCTTAAAACATTGGAGAGGTTAGCAAGCGATTCACCAAGATTACCGCCAGTAGTACGCTGAATGTTAAGCACAGTCGAAAAGAAGTTCACTTCTGAAACGGGTATTCTTTCATACATCCGTTCAAGGCAGATTTCGATCGGAACACCAACACCTTCAGCTTCAATCACCTTCAAGAACTCTCCCCTCACGGGTTCCGGAGATTCGTGAGCAATAATCTTCAAGCAGTCACCAAGCGGCAAACCCGTGCGAACGCCTCGAACAATAATATCCATTGCATCAGCGAAGTTTTCTATGAATTTTTTCTGACGTCGCGCTATGATCGAATTTAAAAACCAACGCGGAAGTCCAAAACCTACAATAAATGCTCCACCGCCGCTGGCCATAGGGTTTTTTGTTATAGCAAACACGGCAAAACCTAACGCAGCGCCGATGCCCAAAGTAATTACCGTAAAGGATTTATCAGAGACGTTCCAATTTGCCTGAACCAATTTGGCTTTGAGAGTTTTGTTCCGTTTCTTTTTATCTTTTTGCGCAGTTTCAATATCGCCAAGAGATTGTTCGATTTGTCTACGTCGGTTGCTGCCATCCTCAGGTTTTAGCAATCTCATTAGGCCGGTATTTGCCGAACTTTTACCTCCAGAAATTTGAATAGCACGTTTTTGTGCCTTCGAGGGTCCGCCGCCCATTAGAAGCAAAACGAGTCCTACGGCGAGTAGTGCCGCGAGGCCAGCAATGAGCGTTGCGGAATCCATTGTCTAGTCCCCTGCCGCGTCAAGCGCTTCGGCAAGTTGTCTTTCAAGATTGAAATAACGTGCGCGATCCCAAAAAGCCGGACGCGCAATACCCGTGGATTTATGCGACCCGATAATATTACCTTGTGCGTCCTCGCCGTCCATTTCGTAAGTCAAAAGATCTTGTGTGACGATAACCTCGCCTTCCATTCCGATCACTTCAGTAATTTTTGTTATTCTGCGAGAACCGTCACGAAGGCGTGCGGCCTGCACAACAACATCAACAGACCCCACAATCATTTCGCGGATGGTTTTGGCTGGAAGGCTAAATCCGCCCATTGTAATCATAGATTCAAGACGCGACAGGGCTTCACGGGGTGAGTTGGCGTGAAGCGTTCCCATGGAACCATCATGGCCCGTATTCATAGCTTGCAAAAGATCAAACGCTTCAGGGCCACGGACCTCGCCCACAATAATACGTTCAGGACGCATACGCAGACAGTTTTTCACAAGATCAGCCATAGTAATCTTACCCTTGCCCTCAAGATTGGGCGGGCGCGTTTCAAGGCGTACAACGTGCGGCTGTTGCAGCTGTAGCTCTGCCGCATCTTCGCAAGTAATAATACGTTCATCGGGATGGATATAACCGGTCAGGCAATTGAGCAAAGTTGTCTTACCAGAACCCGTACCGCCGGAGATGACAATATTACACTGACAAGCGCCGATGATTTCTAGGACTTTGGCTCCTGCGGGTGAAATGGATTTAAAGTTGACCAAATCTTCAAGCCGGAGACTGTCCTTTTTAAATTTCCGAATCGTAAGCGCAGGCCCGTCAATCGAGAGCGGCGGCGCAATCACGTTAACCCGTGATCCGTCCAAGAGACGCGCATCACAGATAGGACTGGCTTCATCTACGCGGCGACCCACTTGGGACACGATACGCTGACAAATATTCATAAGTTGTTGGTTATCACGAAACCGAATATTCGTTTTCTGCATCTTACCATTGGATTCGATGAAGACGGCTTTCGCGCCGTTGACCATAATGTCGGCAATATCATCTCGGGCAAGTAACGGCTCAAGTGGGCCATAACCAAGAATGTCATCACAAATTTCTGTAATAAGCTGATTTTGCTCGCTAACGGAAAGGCGAACATTTCGGATCGCAATAATTTCGTCGACAATCGTCCGAATCTCTTCCCGGGCCTTGTCAGGCTGCATTCCGGCTAACGCCGAAACATCAATCGTTTCAAACAAGGCGTTAAAGATCGTTGCCTTCGTTTCGTAATATTCCTCAGAGGCATCTGGGCGCGCGGAGCCGCTTTGCGCCGCGGCTTGCGGAGCTGGGGCCGCAGGTGCGGCGCTAGCTTTTGGAGGCTTTGGAGCGGCGCTAGGCGCTTTTTCTAAAGCCGCAGAACTGACTTGACGTTTTCCGAACATGGAGTGTTACTTCCTCCGCAGTTTAGAAAAAAGAGATGCTTTCGCCCCCTTGCCGCTGCTTTTTCCGCCGCGCCCTCTTCCCACACCACCGTGGCTCATAGGGAATTCACCGGTTTTCAAACGTTGCGCAATATAGGTCAATCCGTTCACCGCTTGGGCAGCAGCTTTAACATCTGTCAGCATTTTTCCGTCGTTAGCCGCTTCGATAAAGCTCTCAGGATCGAAACCAATCACCAAGGCCGGGTCAATACCTACGGCCGCACCAAAATCCTTCACAGTGATTTCGTTAGTTTTTGAAGTTCCAGTCTTATTGAGAATCAAAATAGGCTCAGCGTCATTCGGACGTTCGGCCCTTAGATAATCAATTAGATTTTTCGTATTTCGTAGATTGGCTAAATCCGGTGTCGCAGTAATCACAACATCATCCGCACTTGTGAGAACGTTCGATGTCCAATCACACCAAAAATGCGGCATATCCAAAATCGTCATAGGAATAATTGCCCGAACTTCATTGACCACGGTTTCATATGCCTCGCTCGACATATTAGGACGATTCGCAAGTGAGCAAGACGCCGGAAGAATAGATAGCTTTGACGTGTGTCGAAGCATAATCCGGTCAAGCAAAGTTTCGTCAAGACGTTCCGGATCGGCCAACGCTTCTTCAAGCCCTTCAGTTGCATCATAGGCAAAATCTAAACCCGTCGTACCCCAAGAAGCGTCCAAATCGATAAGCGCTGTCTCTTGCTGAATACTTTCTGATAAGCACCAAGCAACATTATGCGCCAGAGTAGATGACCCAACGCCGCCCTTAGCACCAAAGAACGCAGCGACGCGTCCGGCAAATGGCTTCTCTGGATCTACGAATAGATCAGACATTGAACGAATAAGGCTAAGCGGATGAAAAGGCGGGACGATGTAATCGCTCACACCCTTATCAATTAACTCACGATAGAGCTTAATATCGTTGGCCGCGCCGATCATGACAACTTTTGTGCCTTCATCGCAAACCGAAGCGAGCTGTTCTAACTGTGCAAAAAGTTCAGGCCCGCGCATGCCGGATTCAACTAAGATTAAATTAGGCGTGCCTTCTTTGTGATAATATTCAACTGCGGCTGGAAGCCCGCCCATGAAAATTTTCAGATTTGCACGCTTCATGCGCCAATCATTTGACATTTCGTGAATAACACCAGCCGTTTCAGACCGATCACAAAAGGCTTGAATAGAAATCGCAGGAAGTGCTTTCTCGCCGCCGTCTTTTACAGGCACGGCAACGGGCGCAGCATAAGGCGACTCGTTTGGTGCCATACCTTGAGGGGAAATCTGGCCATGGGACGGCACTTGGCCCGCATGTGGTACCTGCTGCTGCATGGGCGAAGCTTGTTGATACCCTGGCGCGGCTTGATGCCCAGGCATAGGCGGCATAGGCGCATTGCCTGGCATGGGCGGAGCAGTAAAACCACCCGGCATTTGCGTTTGTCCTTGCGGTTGGACTGGAGCCGGTGCAGGCCCGCTTTGATAAGGCGAAGGCGCGACTGGCTGTGTCCCCATAGGCGAAGGTGCCACAACTTGCGGCATGATCTGTCCTGGCGATGGCTGCGGATGCGGAGCCATTGGAGCGGGCTGTGGGTTATACGGCGTCGGATTTTGTGTCATTGTGCTCTTGATCCCTAATTACCTTCGGTCGCAGATATTTCCTGACGCTCAGGTTGGCTCGATGCGGGATTTTCGCCCTTAATATACTTATCGTAAACTTCCATACGGCGCTTCATATCGGGCGGCGTCGTGTCATAAGGTTCCAAAAGCTGGCGAGGGTCACCAATCATTGCCGCCAGATTTGCGTGATAACTACAGCCAAATCCGCTATAAGGTTGGTTGCTATAGGTGTCTGATAGACTTCCCATTTGGCGGCAATCAATAGGCACCGTTTTTAAGCGTCGGTAAGAGACGATAATGGGTGCTGGACGGCCCATTTGCGCCTGATACTGCCCGGTTTGAACAGGCGCGCCGCCTAAACCTACATTACTCATGAGACCTTTTATCAAACCATGCGTTTGATTTACACCGCCGCTGACAGCCTGATTAGTAGGCACATTTATATAAAGTGGACCATCGCCAAAACGGCCATAAGACTGCAAGAACTGCGCAACAGCTGTTTCGTCACGAGCTGACAAAACCATGCCATCAGGACGAGCATAAAGCTCGAGCCGTTCTATGGACTCAGCAACTTGAATGTTACTCCAATTAGATACGGGCGGTAGCGAAGATATCGGCGTCGAGCACCCTGCAAGCAGAGTCAGTCCGAAAAGCGCAGCGGCGCTTTGAAGGTATGCTGATTTAAGTTTGGACGACATTTTCATAATTTAACCTCAATCCACCACATGTCCAAAAGGACCCGAAAGACGATCCGAGCCAACGTCTTTGGCTTTATCACCATAAACCTTGTTGAGACGACCTTGTAGAATTCCTTCTTTGTCATTCGCTGCCACGAATCCATCAAGCGGCGTCTGCAATTTATCAGGATGGGTAGCGTCAACCAAATAAGCCGTAACGAGTACAACAAGCTCGGTTTGCGTTGTTAGGTCATCACGATTACGGAACGCGGCGCCAAGGCCAGGAATATCTTTAAGCCCCGGTGTTCCATCGATCGATTGACGGCTTTCTTCGCGGATAAGACCCGCAATCACAAGGCTACCGCCAGCAGGCAGCTCAACAACAGAGTTTGCGCGCCGAACCCGAAGGCCAAGAATATCAGAGGACAATCCCCCCGTTTCAAAAGAACCTTCATTCGTCGGTTCAGACACTTCTGTTGAAATATTTAATGAGATACGGCCTTCGCTAAGAACAACAGGGGTAAAGCCTAGCGATACACCGTAAGGCTTAAACTCAAATTCCCGTTGTAATTGGCCTTGGTCATCAACGAATACATTTGTCAGAAGCGGAAAGACTCCGCCTGATAAGAAATTTGCAGTTTCGCCAGAAATTGCCGTAAGCGTCGGTTCAGCAAGAGTACGGATCAAACCAACACGTTCAAGCGCGGTCAGCTGCCCCGTCAAAGACTGCAACGCACCGCCTGCGGAATTTATAAAGTCAAAGCCGCCTGTAAAACCCGCGCCAGGATCGAGAGAAGCGTTGTTAAGGAGAGAAACGCTTGAGCCGCCCAAATTACCAATGGCATTGAGGTTAACGCCCATTTGCTTAGTGACGCTACGCTGCATTTCAACAATGCGAACTTTCAAGAGCACCTGATCTTTGCCTTCAACAGACATCAAGTTGACAACTTCGCCGTCAACGCCGGATTCCGTATTTTCATCAAGCCACATATCGGCCAAAGCATGGATACGGCTAGACATGCCCGCATTGGCTACAGAACCTGTCAAAAGCAGGTTATCATTGACCGCTTGGACTTCCACTTCTGCGCCGTTAGCATGTTGTTTAATAAGGTCTTTTAGGCCGTTTATGTCGCGCTCTACGCGGATCTCAAGACTGAGAATTTCTTTTCCATTGTGGCCGTAAAAATAAGCATTTGTTTGCCCAGTTTTTTTTCCGATCAATACGGTCCTGTGAGAGGTATGCACCATCGCTTCGACAATGTCAGGATTAGATACGATGACATCCATCATCTCTGTTGGAAGTTCGACA
Organism: Alphaproteobacteria bacterium; assembly: GCA_051252005.1. Lineage (GTDB taxonomy): Bacteria > Pseudomonadota > Alphaproteobacteria > Caulobacterales > Maricaulaceae > JACOMS01. The sequence continues at coordinate 20,961 of JBPOEZ010000014.1, forward strand.
ACCGTTGACTTGCTAAAGGGGATCACGATCGATTTAGACGTTGCGCTTTGGCCCGGAGATTGAACTTTTATTGTATGATTTTGCGTTCCAGCCAAAGAACGAATTTGAGCTTGAGATTGAACATGACTATAGGAGCGCGTCCCTGCGTTCACGCCAGCCGCACTCACCGCGAAAGCCGTAAGAACCGCTGCGCTACGTAAAAGGAATGTCTGTTTTGCAAAATGCTTCATCATTATTGCCCTTTAATCGCCACTTGGGTCGGCTGACCCCCGCGGTACACCGTCAGAGAGCTGACTTCGCCGCTGGCTTTTTTCTTGATCCGAGCATGGCTTTTACCTCGGGCGTCCCCAATAGGCCCCATAGGACGAAGTGTGAGTGTAATATCACCTTGAGCCACTGCCTCTTGAAGCACTTCCGCATCCTGCTGTGACATTTCAAATGTAGCCGTAGAACCGATCACGCTAGCACCAGATTCTGAGTTTGTGCTGAAAGTCTGGTCTATGGCAAGAACGCGCACATTTTCAAAAATTGTATTCGCGCTAAAAATTTGCGTCCGAGATTCTACCGCCTGAAACGTTGGATTCGGAGCTTGTGACGTCGTCAACATAACGTCAACTCGGTCACCTGGCTGTATGAACCCGCCCGCCGCTGTATCGACAGAAATTCGGATAGTCACAGCTCGCATGCCCGGTTTTAGAAGCGTAGCCATCAAGCCCTGTGTTCCCGGCTTAACCAGCTTGCGTTCAGAAATAGGCTCATTTTCATAAATGACGGAACGAGCAACACTGCCAACGAGTTCTGTAATCGCTTGAGGACGAACGGAGTTGGTAAGAAAGTCCTTGCCTACCACTTCTGCAGGCCACTGTGTCCACTTCATGTGCGCCTCTGTAAGGCGCGTACCAAAAGGCACTTCGCTGGTCGCAACCAAAACATCAGTATATTCGATTTGCTCAGCAACAACATCTGTCTGTGCCGGGACTTCTATGGTTACAGGAGTCGCCATTTTACGCACTTGTGTGAACACAAGAAACGCTGCAATGACCATAATGGCTGCTAATGCTATTCTTTTCGGTTCCATCTTCCCTCACAAAACGACTACTTAATCCTCGAGTCGTCGATATTTCGCCCTATCTTACAGACTGATTCCATAAAGCATGGTTAACGTTTAGGAATCTGAGACAAACAAAGTGTTAATTTTCAACCGATTCCCGCTGCCGTCATGAAAATTGCGCTTTGCGGGAGCGTTACAAGCGCCCCAAACGCCAACGCCAATCCATATGGCATGTTTTTCTCGTCCTTGATCAAGCGGTGCAGCCATGTCGTCCCCAAAACCTGTGCTGGGATGTATTTCCGCCCAAAGATGATCAGCAAGGCAAGTACACCGCCTGCAAATGTCGTGTAAGCTATGTATAAAAGCAGATCCGGCCACTGCCACCAAAAAGCGGTTGCTGCCATTAACTTAGCATCTCCGCCACCCAGCCAACCAAAAGCGAACATAGCAAAGCCAACAGCAAATACGGTTCCGCCGACAGCAAAATGTTCACCCAAGATAGCCCAAGCAGAGCTTTCCGCAGCCCAGCCCTGCCACATGAATGGGATAGTAATGAGAAACCCGGCAAAGACCAAAAGGCTGACCCAATTCGGAATTGTCATCGTCACAGCATCGCGAATAGCGGCTGTAAACATCCCCGCAGCAAAGATCATTAAAATGAAAAAGGACAATATCATCCCAAACCCCGTATTTTTGTTCGCCGTATTCCTACTCGTAAGAGCCTATGGTAAATGATTAGAGTTAATGTCAGGTTTCCAGCCTCCAACATTCTTTAAGCCGTTTACCCCTCGGCCTAAGAACATTCCGCCCTAATCCCTCACGTCACAAACGCAAAAAGGCCGCTCCGAAGAGCGACCTTTTCATTAGATATAGTCCTGAGGACTAAGTCGTTGTCATGCTTCCGGCAACAGACGTGAACTGGTTG
>JBPOEZ010000015.1:0-4612 GCA_051252005.1 Alphaproteobacteria bacterium
CCGGATATGTATCTCAACTCTGATGAAAAATGGTCAGCGGCTGGCGGAATATCGGCCTATGGCGGCGAAGTCGGTGTAGGCGGAACGATTGCCGTGCGCGGGAATAAGAACTGGTCGTTCGGCGCCAGTGCAGGCTTTGGCGGTGACCAAACGACAGGTAAAGTTCAGGTACGCTACGGCGGTTTCTAACTCTGTTTACCAGGAAAGAACTCAAAGGGCGTGTCATTGACACGTCCTTTTTTATAGGTGGCGCCGAAAAAATCATAAGAGGGAATTGTTAACAGGCAATCGAAAGCTGAAAGTTTTGCTGGTTTTGCGACTGCTAAGAAAAACGCATGCTCTCTTTTGGAGTTATAATGCTTCGAAATTGTTATAGGTTTATATATTTTTAAGTGTATTTGCTGATTTTATATCAAAATAAAGGAAGTTTAAAATTACACATCCTATTGGTGTGAATCTCAAGGTTGAGTAATTTTGCTCTACCACCAATAGGAGGTTTCCCATGACGTACAACACCCGTACATACTTTAAATCAAATCTAACGCAGAATGCAGCGCGCGCTGCGATAATCACGGCGTTTACAGCAGGGGTATGGATCGCTCAATCGGCTTGGGCGTTGGATGAACCAGTGACCTCTGACGTCGCCGAACTTGCAGAAGTCTTTGTTGGTATTCAGCGTGAGTTGGAGCCCCAAGTGAAGCAGGCTGTGCTGCCAAGTGCAGGCTTGCTTGTAGCGGCGGATGTGTCCGGTGATGCTTTTAAACCTGTGGTTCCTTCCGAATTAACACCAACCATAAATATTGAGGTGGAGCCAGAGCTTCTTAATCTTTTTAATGCCTGCAATAACGGCTTGAGCTTGAACTCTTTGCAGTGTGGGACCGGGTCACATGCTTCTGGGAGTAATGGCAGTACTGCGTTAGGGAATGATGCGCGCGCGTCTCAGAGCTTTACAACGGCCGTCGGCAATGATGCGAGAGCATCGGCAACATCGGCTTCGAGTTATGGCCATGACGCAACCGCTAGCGGCGCAAATTCTAGTGCTATCGGAGCACAGTCTATAGCAAGCTTACGTAATACTGTGGCTTTGGGGGCATATAGCCAGGCCACCGGCTTAGGCTCGGTATCCATCGGCGCGGGCAATCAAAATGCTGAGGCAGCTCGTGCAAGTGGTCGCGCGTCTGTTGCGATTGGCAGTGCAGTTTACACGGATAGTTCGGCGGTTTTATTCTTGGGTGCTCAAGCTAGCGGGCAGGACAGCGTAGCTGTTGGTACGCGGTCTGTTGCAAGCGCAACAGACTCAACGGTCTTGGGTCATGGTGCTACGAGTACGAGTTCAAACGCTGTTGCGATTGGCGCGGATGCTCGCGCTATAGGCGTAAATGGTACGGCCATAGGTGATAGTTCTATGAGCCTAGCCCGTAATACTGTGAGTTTAGGAGCTTCGGCCCATGCGACTGCGGTCAATGCGACTGCGATTGGCGCTGTGTCGATAGCTAGTGGTATCGATTCAACGGCTTTAGGCAACTCTGCTGTTGCCAGTGGTACGAATTCTTTTGCGCTTGGCGCGGACTCAGATGCCACTGCAATGGACTCAATGGCGCTTGGCCGGGATTCCCTTGCCAGTGCGAGTCGAACGGTAGCGGTAGGCTCTATGGCGGAAGCCACGGACGATGATGCCGTCGCCATTGGCGTGAATTCACGGGCAATGTTTTCGGGGTCTACAGCGATTGGGACTGGTGCTATGGCAACAATGGTGAACCAAATGATGTTTGGCACATCCAATGTCACCTATGTGATGCCCGGCCTAACAAGTGGCACTTCATTAGCGCAACAGGGCGAGTTACACGGCATTGTTACCGTGGATGTAAACGGCAGTCTTTCGTCAGATGGCGGAGCGCTTGAAGGCCGTGTTGCCGCGCTTGAGAATGAGGCTTTGTCTGGTGTGGAACGTGTTGAAACCACGACAAGCCGGCCTGAAGCGGACTCTGATGACACAGCCAGCAGTAGCGCCGTTGAGTCGACTGTGAAAACAGGCAATCAGACATCTGCAGAAGGTCTGGATGCGGAGGTCTCCTCTGACGTGATCGGGTCGAACCTGACCACATCGCCGACGGCCACAGCAACCGCCATTCCGACGTTCCAGTCCTCACCGCTCGGCCATGCCGCTAATGACCCGCTTATAGCGGCCAATACAACGGCGATCACGGCGAACACAGCGGCAATTGATGTGAACAAGACAGCGATTGCGGTGAATACGGCACGGCTCGACACGGCGTTTAATAACATCAGCGCCAACTCAGCGGCCATTGCGGGCAATACGCAAGAGATCAGCAAGCTCTCGCAAGGCCTCGCAGCCGTTGCCGCTCTGCCGGATATGTATCTCAACTCTGATGAGAAATGGTCAGCGGCTGGCGGTGTCTCTGTATATGGTAGTGATGTAGGCATCGGCGGTACGCTTGCCATACGCGGTAATAAGAATTGGTCGTTTGGGGCCAGCGCAGGCTTTGGGGGCGATCAAGCGACAGGCAAGGTTCAGGTCCGTTACGGAGGGTTCTAAGTCTCTCTGTACATAAAAATTTAAAGGGTGCTCCATGGGGCACCCTTTTTTGATAGGAAATATAAATTTAAGGGTAAGCATCCCGCTTGACATTTTGCTGCATTAGGGTTTTGTTAGCTTTGTGGAGCGCAAAATCACAATACTATATAATCGATTTTTCTCTCCATGGCATGGGCGGATGCGGCAAGAGTGCCTTTCGGCTTACGCTGGGAGTTTTGTCTTAAAGTGATGCCGGTCAAACAGCCATTTTTGCTCTTAACTCCCTCGGAATAATCACGGTGAACATAGTGTTCGCCGACCTGTCTGAATGGAGAACATCATGGGACATCACAGCTTTAAAACTCTTATGACAACAAGCGCTCTTGGGCTTGCACTTTGTGTGGGGGCCTCGCAGACGACCCTTGCTGCCGATACGGAAACTGCGCCCGAGATTGCGCAGATGCGGCAAATGATTGTGGAGATGCAGGCTCAGAATATAGAGATGCAAGCTGAGATCAATAGGCTGAAGACAGGACATACAACGTCGAATGATATGATTCTGGATGATGGCGCGCAGGGTGCAGGCGCAGCTTGCGAAGAAAGCTCTGGTCTTGAATGTGGTACGGGTTCATCTACGGGGGCCAGTACCTCTGTTGCTATTGGTGCAAATGCCAATGCTTCTGGTAATTTTGCTGTGGCTGTCGGATCAAATAGCGCAGCCTCAGGCGATCGTTCGACAGCAGTAGGACGACTTTCGGACGCTGTGGGTAATGATTCAACGGCGCTTGGTCACAATGCCCAAGCCACAATGGACGATACACTAGCCGTAGGTCAATCCGCAAATGCCTCTGCCCTCAGAGCCCAGGCTATTGGCCGCGCCGCCGCCGCCTCGGGCGAAGGGTCTCTTGCGACGGGGTATGATGCGAATGCTACGGCTGCAGGTGCGACCGCGGTTGGCGGGGACGGAGAAGATGCAGGTCTTTCCGGTGCTCAAGCTACAGCAATCGGTGCGACAGCACTTGGTTCAGATACTCTTGCGGATGGACTTAATGCAACGGCAGTGGGTATTAGCGCTGATGCAGGGGGGCGGGACGCCGTAGCTTTGGGAGCCGGGGCGAATGCGTCCGCATACAGTAGCGTTGCATTGGGGGCAATTTCAGAGGCCACAGGTTCTGAGGCAACAGCAATCGGCAATTTAGCGATTGCGTCAGGTTCGCTATCTCTAGCGATGGGACAGGACGCAGATGCCACGTCGAGTTATACGACTTCCCTAGGCGCGGACGCGCAAGCGACAGCAGACTTTGATACAGCCGTTGGATATTCCGCAAACGCCTCAGGTAGAGCGTCTGTGGCCTTAGGGGCCTATTCGTTCTCATCCGAAGATAATGCGTCGGCGGTAGGTGCCGAAGCCTCCGCTTCCGGTGTGCAATCTGCTGCGTTTGGATTTAGCGCGAGAGCGACTGATTTCGCGTCTGTATCGATTGGGGGGCATTCTGATGCTACCGAAGAAGGTGCGGTGGCTATTGGCGGCGGAAATGCTTATGGCGCAGGCGCGCAAGCGACCGGGCGCGGTGCGATTGCCATTGGTGGCGCTTTGTTTGAGGATGGTGAAACGGAAGTTTACGTAGGGTCAACAGTTGACTCCGCCCGTGCCAGTGGTCTTCTCTCTGTCGCCCTGGGGACAGGGTCTGTGTCGTCCGGCCTTCGGGCGACAGCTATAGGCGAGCAATCGCAGGCGACAGACACTGATTCAGTCGCTTTAGGTGCAGCGACCCTTGCGACGGGGACGCAGTCCACGTCTGTTGGCTCTGGGGCTGCGGCGTCTATGACCGGTTCCAGCGCGTTTGGCCGTGCGGCGCTTGCGTCGGGTGTCCACTCGACGGCGTCAGGAACGCAAGCTCATGCCACAACGCAGAATGCTGTCTCTATAGGCAGCCGCGCTAGGGCCACTGGCGACGGCGCGTCCGCGCTTGGCGGCGGTAATAATTCTGATGAGAGCGCGCGTGCCACGGGCCGATCTGCGGTTGCGATTGGCGGGGCGGTTTATACGGGCGGCGGCGCGTTGCAGTTCAAAGG
>JBPOEZ010000016.1:0-3954 GCA_051252005.1 Alphaproteobacteria bacterium
TGATTATTTTTTGTGCGACTTGGATGGCGACGGTCTCGAGACCTTCGATTTGACGAGCAAGGAGGGCGAGATACTGAACACCCTGGTTGATGTCACCTTGAGCTACCACGGGAGCCAGGCTGACGCGCAGAACGATTTTATGCCGATAGTCCCTGCGGACGCCTATGTGAGCAGCAATGCTGTTGTATGGGTGCGGGCTGTGAACTACGAGGATGGCGACCCCACGGCCCCTGAGGCCTGTACGACGATCGGCAGCTTCAACCTTGTGCTGGGGCAGGTCCCCGTTTTCAACGCCCTTCCGGAGATAACCGCCTGTGACGACGATGTGGCCGACGGTATCACGGAGTTCGACCTCAACGGCAACAATGCCGCGATAACGGGCGGTAACCCGGACCTTACCGTGACCTATTACGGTAGCCTTTCCGATGCGCAGCAGCCCATCAACGCGCTTTCCGTCTTCTATACGAACTCGACCAACCCCGAGGCGGTATGGGTACGCGTGGAGAGCAACACGAGCGGCTGCTACGGTATCTTCGCGAGCGAGCTGGTGGTCCTGGAGCGCCCGGAGATCTTCCAGCCCGACGACCTTGTATACTGTGACGAGGACAACGACGGCTTCGGTACCTTCACGTTGGAGGATGCCACCGAGCAGGCCGTTGGGGGTACCCCCGCGGGGAACATCGTGGTGAGCTACCACCTGACGCAGGCTGACGCGAACAACAACGTACTGCCGCTGGGCAGTCCCTACGATAACGAGGTCCCCTTCTCCCAGATAGTCTACATACGCGTGACGGACCTCTCGACGGGCTGTTACAGTACCATAGAGCTCACCCTTCGGGTTGAGCAGACGCCGCAGATAACGGACCCCGACGACCTTGTGGTATGTGACACGGACGGTGACGGTTTCGCGCTCTTCAATCTTAGGGACGTTGAGCCGCAGATGCTGATGGGCTTCCCGGGCGGTTCCTATGTGGTCACCTACTATAGCGACATGGCCCAGACCAGCCCCATCAACAACCCGACCGCTTACACCAATACCTCCAACACGCAGACGATATATATAACGGTACGCGACACCGACAACGACTGTACGGCGGAGACCACGTTGGTCCTGAGGGTAGAGATACCCCCCGTACTTGTGAACCCGGATGCCCTGCAGCTGTGCGACGTTACGGAGATCTTCGGTCCGGACGACCAGACGGAGGTCTTCGACCTCACCCAGGCCATCCCGCAGATAACGGGGGGTGCACTGGGCGTATCGGTGACGTTCTTCGAGGATATTGGAGGTACGCTCTTTGAGATAACGACCCCCACTGCGTACCAGAACACGGTCAACAACCAGACCATTTTTATAGGTGCTGAGGACGTCAATAGCAGCTGTGTGATTGAGGCAGGTGACAGTATGGTCACCCTGGACCTGATAGTCAATCCGCTGCCATCGCCTGTAGAACCTGAGCCCTTGGAGGCCTGCGATATCGACAACGATGGTTTTGCACAGTTCGACCTGACGGACAAGGACGTGGAGATAATAGGTGGCGAGCCCGGTGTGGTCGTTACCTACCACGAGAATGAGCTCGATGCGGAGAACGGCACTTTCGCCCTTACGGATCCCTATTCCAATATCGTGGCGGGTGGCCAGACAGTACATGTCCGTGTCACCTATGACGATGTGCCGCCCGCAACGGGCACGGGGTGTTTCATAGTCATCGAACTGGAGCTTATCGTCAACCCTACCCCGGAGATACCCGTGGACCTTGAACCATTGGTCATATGCGACGACGATGGCGACGGTATCGCCACCTTCGACCTTACCGAGCGCGCGGTTGATATCTACGGTACCCAGGACCCCTCGGGCTACACATTGAACTATTTTACCTCGCTTGCCGCGGCACAGGCGGGCACTCCGGCGATAGCTGCCCCTACATCATTTACCAATACGGTGCCCAATGTACAGCCCATCTGGGTACGCTTGAGGGATATCGATACGGGCTGTTCCAAGGTGGGTACCTTTGAGCTGCGCGTGTCGCTCGGGCCAACGGTAATACAGCCGACCCCTTTGGAGCTCTGTGATGACCTGGGCGAGCCCAACGATGGGTTCACTGCCTTCGACCTTACGGTCAAGGACGGTGAGATAACGGGCGGCGCACCGGGTGTGGGCATACAGTACTTCGAGAGCCAGGCGGATGCCGAGGGGAATGTCAATGCCATCAACCCCGCCACGGCATACGTGAACACCATAAATTCACAGACCATCTATGTGCGGGTTACCGACGGGAACACGTTGTGCGCGGACACCACGGTTACCCTTACGTTGAGGGTACTGCCCAACCCGCAGCCCGAACGGCCCGACCCGATAGCGATATGCGATGTTGTGGGCGGTGACGGGACGCAGGTGTTCGACCTTACCATCCGGGAGGCACAGATATCCGACGGTACCACATACGACATCACCTATTATGTATCTGAAGGGGATGCCATCGCGGGCATCGCCGGTACGGAGATACCCGACCCGACGATGTACATGAACATGGGTACCCCACAGACCATCTATGTACGTGTGGTGAACCCCGACAGCCCGTTGGGCTGTTTCGAGATAGTGGAACTGGTGATCAGCGTTGAGCTGCTGCCGGACGACAGTGAGGTGCTGGAGGACTATATACTCTGTGACGATGACGTACCCTCGGACGGCCTTGCCATCTTCGATTTAACGACCAGGGATGCCGAGGTGCTCGTTGGCCAGGACATGGTCAACAACCAGGTGAGCTATTACGAGGACCAGGCCGACGCGATGGCGGGGATAAACCCCATCGTGATCCCCACGTCCTACCAGAACACCAGCAACCCCCAGGTGATATACGTGGGTATCCGCAACACGGCCACGGGCTGTTATGTGGGCGGGACACAGGCCCTTACCCTCGAGGTGAGGGAAGGGGCGACGGCCACATCTCCTGCGGAGCCCTATACCATATGTGACGATAGCGGTCCCAACGACGGCCTCTCGGAGTTCGACCTTACCTTGCCCGAGCTCTTGGACGGGATATTGGGCGGCCAGGACCCGATGTTGTATGGCCTGACCTTCCACGGGACGGAGGGGACCGCAACGGACGGTACCAGCGCCCTGGCATCCCCCTATACGAACATCATCAACCCGCAGGTCATCTACGCCAGGGTGGAGAACCTGGATACGGGTTGCTTCGCCATCGCCGAGGTGGTGCTCAAGGTGGAGCAGCTGCCGGTGGTGGTACTACCGGATAGCTACAGGCTGTGCGTGGACGCGGACGGGCTTCCCATCCCGCAGGAGGAGGGGGAGGATTCCCCGCCGGTAATCGATACGGGCCTCGACCCATCGCTGTACACCTTTGTGTGGGACATCGGCGGGGAGGTACAGCAGGGCGAGACGGGACCGAGCATCACCGCGCTTCAGGGCGGGACCTACACGGTGACGATCACGGAGAACGAATCCATGTGCAGTACCGCGGTGAGCACCGAGGTCACCGTGTCCCAGGCACCGACCTCATGGGGCTTTGAGCTTGTCAACGGGGCCTTTGCGGACGACCACACGGTGGTGATAACGGCAGAGGGTATGGGCGACTATATCTATAGCATCGACGGTGGCCCGTTCCAGGAGAGCGCTACGTTCACTGACGTGTCCCCCGGGATGCACACGGTGACGGTGAAGGACGCCAACGGCTGCGGGGAGGTGACCTTCGACATAGGCGTGGTGGACTACCCGGACTACTTCACCCCCAACGGGGACGGTTTCCACGATAGCTGGAACATCATCGGGATCGCGGACTTCGACCCCACGGCGAATATCTTTATATTCGACCGCTACGGGAAACTGCTCAAACAGATAAGCCCGCTCTCACAGGGGTGGGACGGTACCTACAACGGCAACGTGCTGCCATCGAGCGACTACTGGTTCAGGGTGGAGTACACCGAACAGGAGGTGAG